>NZ_CP081964.1:659155-1318310 GCF_019844075.1 Curtobacterium sp. TC1 | reverse complement strand
GAGGACTGGGTCGGACCGCCGGGGGCGGGTGCCACGTGCGAACCGGGCCGAGGACGGGGTTCCGTCGACTCGGCGGGTGCGGCGACGGTCGGTGGCGGCGTCGCGGGCTGCGAACCGGCTGCTGCGGCACGCTCCCGCTCGCGCGCCTGGCGCCGCGACAGGGGCGGCTGCGCGTCGGACGAACTCATGCAACGCTCCGATACAGGTGGTGCTTGGAGATGTACTGGACGACCCCGTCGGGGACCAGGTACCAGACGGGGGAACCACGTCTCACCCGGTCGCGGCAGTCGGTCGACGAGATGGCCAGTGCAGGGACTTCGAGCAAGCTTACGTCTCGCTCGGGGAGTCCACTGATGCTCAGGTCGTGTCCCGGACGCGTCACAGCGACGAAGTGCGCGAGGTCCCAGAGACCATCATGGTCTTTCCAGTCGACAATCTGCTGAACGGCGTCTGCGCCCGAGATGAAGACGAGCTGCGCGTCGGGCCGCTGTTCGTGCAGGTCGCGGAGCGTGTCGACCGTGTACGTCGGGCCGGGGCGGTCGATGTCGACGCGGCTCACCGTGAACATCGGGTTCGATGCGGTCGCGATGACCGTCATCAGGTAGCGGTGCTCGGCATCCGTGACGCCGGACTTCATGTACGGCTGCCCCGTGGGGACGAACACGACCTCGTCGAGGTCGAACGCCCGAGCCACCTCGGACGCCGCGACGAGGTGACCGTGGTGGATGGGGTCGAACGTGCCGCCCATCACCCCGATGCGCGGTCGTCCGGTGCTCTCGAGCATCGAGTGCAGATCAGATCTTGGTGTGGCCGAACTCGTCGACACCCGTCTCGTGGTGGCGGGTCGCCTCGAACTTCTGCGAGTGGCGGTACGCCACGTCGCGGAAGCTCCAGGTGACGAAGCCCAGGAAGACGAAGAACAGCGCACCGACGAGCGGGAACACGAACGCCGGGGCCCCGGAGGCGTGCTCAGCAGCTTCTGCGAGGAAGGTCATCGTTCGGTGCTCCGTTCGGTCGGGGAAAGACGCCGTTCAGTCTAGCCGCGGATCTGGCCGTTCCCGCGCACGATCCACTTGGTGCTCGTGAGCTCCGGCAACCCCATCGGACCACGGGCGTGCAGCTTCTGCGTCGAGATGCCCACCTCGGCGCCGAAGCCGAACTCGCCGCCGTCGGTGAAGCGCGTCGAGGCGTTCACCATCACGACCGCCGAGTCCACCGTCGCCAGGAACCGCTCGGCCGTGTCGACGTCGTTCGTCACGATCGACTCGGTGTGGTGGGTGGACCAGCGCGCGATGTGCGCCATCGCGGCGTCGACGTCCGGCACGACCCGGATCGACAAGTCGAGGTCCATCGACTCGGTCGCCCAGTCCTCGTCGGTGGCGCGGAGCACCCCCGGCACGATCGCCCGGGTGGCGTCGTCGCCGCGCAGCGTGACCCCGGAGGCGCGGAGCCGGTCCGCCAACGCGGGCAGGAGCCTCTCGGCCGCCTGCTCGTGCACCAGCAGGGTCTCGAGGGCGTTGCACACGCTCGGCCGCTGCACCTTGCTGTTCAGGACGATGTCGACGGCGCGCTGCTCGGGGGCGGACGCATCGAGGAACACGTGCACGACGCCGGCACCCGTCTCGATCACGGGGACCTGCGACTCGGTGACGACGGTCTGGATGAGCGAGGCGCTGCCACGCGGGATGAGGACGTCGACCAGGCCCCGGGCGCGCATCAGCTCCGTGGCGCCGGCGCGGCCGAACTCGTCGATGGTCTGCACGAGCTCGCGCGGTAGGCCGACCGACTCCACTGCGTCCTGGATGCGGGCCACGAGCACGGCGTTCGTCCGCTGGGCCGCCGATCCACCGCGGAGCACGACGGCGTTGCCGGACTTCAGCGCGAGCGAGGCGATGTCGACCGTGACGTTCGGGCGTGCTTCGTAGATGGCACCGACGACCCCGAACGGCACCCGCACCTGGGTCAGCTGCAGGCCGTTCGGCAGCAGCGAGCCGCGGAGGTGCTCCCCCACCGGGTCCTGCAGACCGACGACGTCCTCGACCGCGGTGGCCAGCGCCTCGATGCGTGCGGGGTCGAGCCGGAGACGGTCGACGAGCCCGGACGACAGGCCGCTCTCCTCGCCCGCGACCAGGTCACCGTGGTTCGCGGCGACGATCTCGTCCGTGGCGGCGCGGACGCCGGCGGCGATCGCCACGAGGGCGGCGTCCTTGACCGCCGTCGTCGCGGTCGCGAGGGCCGACGAAGCGGTGCGGGCCGCCACGAGCGTGTCGGTCAGGGTCGGGGCGGGCGCGATCGACGACATGGACCGATCCTAGGCCCGACGCGATCCCGTGTGACGGACGCGACCCCGGCCTCCCGACCGCTGTGGACGACGCGTGTCAGGAACGGGGCGCCGCGTGGAACCAGGTGCCCACGTGCTCGCCCGACAGGGCGCGGTCGACGAGCGCCGTGGCGGTCACCAGGACCGACGTACCGGCCTCGGCCGCGAGCCGTGCGGCCGCGACCTTCGTGCCGGCACCCCCGGTCCCCACGCCGGACTTGCCGACGGAGCCGAAGGTGACGCCGGCGAGCTCGTCGCCGAACGGGACCTCGTCGATGCGCTCGGCGCCGGGCTGCTCGGGGGGCTTCGTGTACAGGGCCTCGACGTCGGACAGCAGCACCAGGGCGTCGGCACCGAGCAGCCGCGCCACCAGGGCGGCGAGCCGGTCGTTGTCGCCGAAGCGGATCTCGTGCGTGGCGACGGTGTCGTTCTCGTTCACGATCGGCAGCACCCGGAGGGCGAGCAGTCGGTCGACGGCGCGCTGCGCGTTCACCCGGTGCGTCGGGTTCTGCAGGTCACCGGCGGTCAGCAGGATCTGCGCCGCGACGACCCGGTGCCGGTCGAGTTCCTTCTGGTACCGGAACATCAGGACGTTCTGGCCGGTCGCCGCGGCGGCCTGCTGCGTGGCGAGGTCGTCCGGACGGCCCTCGAGCCCGAGGAACGGGAACCCGGTGGCGATCGCGCCGGACGACACGAGCACGACCTCGGTGCCCCGGCCGTACGCCGCGGACAGGGCGTCCACCAGCGGTCCGATCTGACCGGCGGCGTCACCGCTGACCGACGACGAGCCGACCTTCACCACGATCCGCCGCGCACGCGGGATGTCCTCGCGCCGGGTGACGGGTCCGAGGTCGGTGCGGGCGGTCGTGTCGGTCATGCCGCGGTCAGTCCTTCTGGTCGCTGGTCGTCTCGAGGTCGTCGCTCGTCTCGAGGTCGTCGCTCGTCTCGAGGTCGTCGCTGGTCACGACGTCGTCGTTCACCCAGAGGCCGGCGACGCGCTCCTGCTCGAGCTCGGCACGGGCGGCCGCCTTGGCGTCCATCCGCTCGAAGTACTCCTCGCGACGCTCGTTGCGGGTCGGACGCGACGTCGCGCCGATACGGGCGTCGGTGCCTCGGGCGCTCGTGATGAGCTCCGCCGTCGAGGTGAGCGTCGGCTCCCAGTCGAAGACCATGCCGCCGTCGCCGCCGATCACGACGGTCGAGCCGGCGACGGCGCCGGCCTTGAACAGGCCGTCCTCGACACCGAGCTTCGCGAGCCGGTCGGCCAGAAAGCCGATCGCCTCTTCGTTGGTGAAGTCGGTCTGCTGCACCCACCGCTCGGGCTTCGCACCGCGCACGCGGTAGAAGCGGTGCTCCTCGCCGCCCTCGGCACGGACCGTGAAGCCCTGGTCGTTGACCGCGCGGGGGCGGATGACGATGCGCTCGACGACCGGCTCGGCCGCGCGCTTCGCACGACCCTGCTCGACGACCTCGGCCAGCGCGAACGTCAGCTCGCGCAGGCCCTTGTGCGACGCAGTGGAGATCGGGAACACGCGGTAGCCGCGGCCCTCGAGCTCGGCGGTGACGAACTCGGCGAGCTCGGCGGCGTCCGGCACGTCGATCTTGTTGAGCGCGATGAGCTGCGGACGCTCGAGCAGCGGCACCTGGCCCTCGGGGACCGGGTAGCGCTCGAGTTCGCCGAGGATGACGTCGAGGTCGCTGATCGGGTCGCGGCCCGGGTCCATCGTCGCGCAGTCGATGACGTGCAGCAGGGCTTCGCAGCGCTCGACGTGCCGCAGGAACTCGAGGCCGAGGCCCTTGCCCTCCGACGCGCCCTCGATCAGACCGGGGACGTCGGCGACCGTGAAGCGGCTCTCGCCCGACTCGACGACGCCGAGGTTGGGGGTGAGCGTGGTGAAGGGGTAGTCGGCGATCTTCGGCTTCGCGGCCGAGATCGCCGCGATGAGCGAGGACTTGCCGGCACTCGGGAACCCGACGAGGGCGACGTCGGCGATGGTCTTCAGCTCGAGGCTGATGTCACCCGCCCAGCCCTCGGTACCGAGGAGCGCGAACCCGGGGGCCTTGCGCTTCGTGGTGGAGAGCGCCGCGTTGCCGAGACCGCCCTGCCCACCGGGGGCCACGACAACGCGCATCCCGGGTTCGGTCAAGTCGGCGATGACCTCGCCGGCCTCGTCGTACACGACGGTGCCGATCGGGAGCGGGAGCTCCTGGACCTCACCGCTCACACCACTGCGGTGGTCACCCATGCCGGGCTGACCGTTCTTGGACGAACGGTGCGGCGAGCGGTGGTAGCCGAGCAGCGTGGTGACCTGCGGGTCGGCCACGAGCACGATGTCGCCGCCGTCACCGCCGTTGCCACCGTCGGGCCCGGCGAGGGGCTTGAACTTCTCACGGCGGACCGAGACGCAACCGTTGCCGCCCTTCCCCGCGCTGAGGTGCAGGGTCACGCGGTCGACGAAGGTCGCCATGGTTCCACTCCTGGAAGGTCGTTGTGCCGACGGGATCCGTCAGCGCGTTGTGCCGACGGGATCCGTCAGCGCGTTGTGCCGACGGCATCCGTCGGCGGGAAAAGCGAAGGAGGGGCGGGCACTCGGCCCGCCCCTCCCGCTGAAGCTGATCGTCGCGACTACGCGTTGACGATGTTGATGATGTTGATGACCTTGCGGCCACCCTTGGTGCCGAACTCGACCGAACCGGCCGAGAGGGCGAACAGCGTGTCGTCGCCACCGCGGCCGACGTTGGCGCCCGGGTGGAAGTGGGTCCCACGCTGGCGGATGATGATCTCGCCGGCGTTGACGACCTCGCCACCGAAGCGCTTCACGCCGAGGCGCTGTGCGTTCGAGTCACGACCGTTGCGAGTGGAACTCGCACCCTTCTTGTGTGCCATGAGCTGACTCCCTTACGCGATCTTGGTGATCTTGACGCGGGTCAGTTCAGCGCGGAAACCCTGGCGCTTCTTGTACCCGGTCTTGTTCTTGAACTTCTGGATGATGACCTTCGGACCGCGCAGGTCGTCGAGCACCTCGGCGGTGACGGTCACGTTGGCGAGCTCGGAAGCCGCCGACGTGATCTTGTCACCGTCCACGAGGAGCACGGGGGCGAGGTCGATGTTGCCCTTGTCGTCCGCCTTGACACGGTCGACGGTCAGGATGGTGCCGACCTCGACCTTTTCCTGACGGCCGCCGGCGCGCACTACTGCGTAAACCACGTGGAAATCCTTACGTAACTCTGCTTGAGGGAAGTCTCGGGTGCCCACTTCTGCACGAGCGGCTCCCGGGAGGCCGGGCCCGATCGGCGACGCAGGCAGAACGGCCCGCTGACACCAGGGATCGAGAATACTCGATCCCCATGGGTCCGGTCAAACGGCGACACACGTACGATTGCACGGTGACCGTGTTGATCGACCCACCGACGTGGCCCGCTCACGACACTCTGTGGTCGCACCTCGTCAGTGATGAATCCTACGCGGAACTCCACGCGTTCGCTGCACGCGCCGGTGTGCCGCGACGTGCGTTCGACCACGACCACTACGACGTGCCGCTCGCGAAGTACGACGAACTCGTCGCCGCGGGGGCGTCGGCGGTGTCCGGACGCGAGCTCGTGCTGCGGCTGATCCGCAGCGGGCTGCGCGTGGCGCAGCGCGACAAGCGCGCGCACTGACGCGCGGGCCGCGTGCGTCCTGCACGCACGGTGCACGGTTCCGGACTCGGCGCGGGGCGTGGCGGCTCGCACCGTGTCCGGAACCTCGCACGATGCGCACGTGCCCTGGACGTGGCGTCGCACCGTGCGAGGTGAGACGCGTGGCGGGCGTGCGCCGGGCCTCCCGGCCGCACCGTGCGGGGTTCCCCGCAGCATGCGAGGTTGGTGGCTCGATGCGGCGCCAGAGGCTCGCACCGTGCCGTGAACGCCGCACCGCCCGGAGAACCTCGCACGGTGCAGCGACCGCGCGTCGACGACCGGGGGTCAGCGGGCGGTGCGAGGTTGGTGGCTCGGTGCAGCGCCAGAGGCTCGCACCGTGCCGTGAACGCCGCACCGCCCGGAGAACCTCGCACGGTGCCGCGACCGCGCGTCGACGGCCGGGGTTCAGCGGGCGGTGCGAGGTTGGTGGCTCGGTGCAGCGCCAGAGGCTCGCACCGTGCCACGAACGCCGCACCGCCCGGAGAACCTCGCACGGTGCAGCGACCGCGCGTCGACGGCCGGGGGTCAGCGGGGCGCCGGACCACCCCATGGTGCGGCCGGCGGCTGCTGCTGGTCCGGACGGGGCTGTGCGCCGTACTGACCGCCGTACTGCCCGTGGGGGTCCGGCTGGACCAGACCCTGTCCGTACGGGCCCTGGTGCGGCTGCTGCGGCCCCGGCTGCACGGTCGCGGGCGGCACGGCGTCTGCGGGCCGTACCGTGCCCGGCAGGCCGGACGTCGGCGCTGCACCGCGGTTCCGTCGCGGGCGGCCGAGCCAGAGCCATGCGGCGGTGGCGGTCGCCAGGAGCATCACCGTGTACGGCACCCCGTTGCGGAGCGGGTTCGTGACGACGTCGATGACCAGACGGGACCCGCCCGAGGTGATCGCGCCGAACGCGCCGGTGAAGACGCCGACGAGCGCGAGTGCGATGGTCCCCGCGGCGCCGGCGAGCGCCGCTCGGAGCAGCACCGTCGGCAGCGGGCTGCGACGGGCGATCGGCGTCAGGAAGGCCAGCGCCAGGAAGGCCCCGGCGTAGAACGGGAACGGCGCGAGGAAGACCCCGGCGATGAAGCTGCCGACGAGGCTCGCACCGGCACCGTAGTGCGCGAACGGGCTGACGACGAGCGACGTCCCGATCAGGCCGACGACGCCGGACACGAACTCGACGAGCACGAGCGACACCACGGCGATGAGCGCCCCGGCCGTGTTGTTCACCGAGGCGCCGGGCGCGAAGGCCCGACGCGGATCGGCCGGCGTGCGCGGCGGCCGTGGCGGCGCGTAGGGCACCCCCGCGGTCGGCTGCCCACCGCGCAGCGGCTGCCCGCCGGGCTGCCCTCCGTACGGCGGCACGGGACCGCCGGCTCCCCCGGGTCCGGGCGGTGCGGGCTGCTGCCAGCCCGCACCGTAGTACCCACGATCCTGCTGCGGGTCACCGGGGTTCGCCACGCTCAGTTCCCCAGGATGACGGAGCCGTCGGTGTCGTCGCCGGATGCGTCCTCGGTCGTGGCCGGAGCACTGATGCTCGGCGACGACACGCGGCGGGACCGCGAACGGCCCTGGCCCGGCTGCTTCGGCTCCGGCAGCGCCTGGAGCACGGAGTCCAGCAGCGACTCGGCGTCCGGGGCCACCTGGCGGGGCTCGCGCTTCGGTGCGGCGTTGAGCGGGATGTCCAGGATCGCGACCGTGTTCTCGGTCGGGGTCACCGTCGCGCTGGAGCTGACCCGACGGCGGGCCGGGGCCTTGGCCTTCGGTTCGGGGGCAGGAGCGGCAGCCGCCGACTGGTCGGCAGCCTGACTCGGCGCGGCCTGCTTCGGCTCGTCGCGCTTCGGCTCGGCGACGGGCTCCGGCTCGACCACGGCGGATGCCGACTCGGCGGATGCCGACTCGGTGGCTTCGGTCGTGGCAGCGTTCGGCTGCTCACCGCCCCGTCCACCACGGCCGCCACGGCGCCGACGCTTCGAGCCGCTGGGCTGTTCACCCGCGTCTGCGGACTCGGCGGTCCCCGCCGGCGCGTCGGCCGAGGTCGGGGCCGCTGCCGAGGTCGGCGATGCCGGCGACTCCTCGTGCGGGATCGTGGAGGCCGCGATCCGGGACAGCGCGTTCTTCACGTCGTCCGTGATCTGGTGCGCCTGGCTCGACTGCCCGTTCGACGAACCCGAGCCACCGCCGGAGTTGCCCCCGCCGTTGCCGTGCCCGTTGCCGCCGTTGCCGCCGTTCCCGTTCCCGTTGCCGCCGTTCCCGGCCGCACCGCTGCGCCCCTTGCGACGCCCCTTGCTCGGGCCCGGGTCGGCGTTGTTGTCGTTGACCTTCGCGTTGACCTCGTCGAGCGACTCGCGCAGGCCGACACCGATCTTCTTGCGGGTCATCTGCACGAGGCCGAGCGAGGTGACCTCGGCGACCTGGTGCTTCGTGCGGTCGCGGCTCAGGCACTCGATCAGGCGACGGAGCACGAGGTCGCGGTTCTCCTCGAGCACCATGTCGATGAAGTCGACGACGATGATGCCGCCGATGTCGCGCAGGCGGAGCTGACGGACGAGTTCCTCGGCGGCCTCGAGGTTGTTCTTCGTGACGGTCTCCTCGAGGTTGCCCCCGGAGCCGACGAACTTGCCGGTGTTGACGTCGACGACCGTCATGGCCTCGGTGCGGTCGATCACGAGCGAACCGCCGGAGGGCAGCCAGACCTTGCGGTCGAGCGCCTTGTCGATCTGCTCGTTCAGGCGGTACTCCTCGAAGGAGTCCGGACCCTCGTAGCGGACGACGCGGTCCTTCAGGTCGGGTGCGACGGCCGACAGGTACTCGTCGATGGTGCCGCCGGCAGCCTCGCCGTCGATGATGAGCTTCGTGAAGTCCTCGTTGAAGACGTCGCGCACGATCTTGACGAGCAGGTCGGGCTCCGAGTGCAGCATGACCGGGGCCTGGCCACCGGCGACCTTCTTCTGGATGGCCTCCCACTGGCTGGTCAGACGCTGCACGTCGCGGGTGAGCTGCTCCTCGGTCGCACCTTCGGCAGCGGTGCGCACGATGACGCCCGCGTGCTCCGGCAGGACCTCCTTCAGGATCTTCTTGAGGCGCGCACGCTCGGTGTCGGGCAGCTTGCGTGAGATGCCGTTCATGGAGCCGTTCGGCACGTAGACCAGGTAGCGACCGGGCAGCGAGACCTGGCTGGTCAGACGGGCGCCCTTGTGGCCGACGGGGTCCTTCGTGACCTGGACCAGGACCTTGTCGCCCGGCTTGAGCGCGGCCTCGATGCGACGGCCGTGGCTGGTGTCGACGGAGTTCCAGTCGACCTCGCCGGCGTAGAGCACGGCGTTGCGGCCGCGGCCGATGTCGACGAAGGCTGCCTCCATTGAGGGCAGCACGTTCTGCACCTTGCCGAGGTACACGTTGCCGATGAGCGACACGTTCTCGGACTTGGTGATGTAGTGCTCGGCGAGGATGCCGTCCTCGAGCACGCCGATCTCGATCGTCGACGAGCTGGAGCGGACGATCATCTGACGGTCGACGCTCTCGCGGCGGGCGAGGAACTCGTCCTCGCTCACGACCTGGCGACGACGTCCGGCGTCACGGCCGTCGCGGCGGCGCTGCTTCTTCGCCTCGAGTCGGGTCGAGCCCTTGATGCGCTGCGGCTCGGTGATGAGCTCGGGCTCGCGGCGGCGGGGCTCCTGGTGGTCGCGCGGCTCGCGCGGTGCACGGGACTCGCGGTCGGCGCTGCTCCCCCGACGACGCGAACGACGGCGGGAGCCGCCGGGCTCCTCGTCGTGGTCCTCGCGGTCGAACCGGTCCTCGCGCTCGGAACGGTCGAAGCGGTCGTCACGGTCGTCCTCGTCGCGCTCGTACCGCGCGGCGCGGCGCGGCAGCTCCGGCAAGACGGGGGCGTGGAAGATCAGGCTGAGCGTGCTCGTCGCCTTCGGGACGAACGGCTCGGCCGGGGCGGCGGGTTCGCTCGCCTCGGTCGTCGGCGCGGTCTCGGTCGGACGGGAGGCACCACTCGCCTCCGTCACGTCGGTCGCGGGCTCGGTCGGCTCGGCCGTGACCACCGGCAGGTCGCCGGTCAGCGTGCTCACGTCGTCCGGCTCGGCGCTCTGGGCGGCGACGGCCTCGACCGCGACGGAGACCGTGTCGGCTCCGGTCGGCTCGGCCGCGTCCGCTGCGTCGGCGGACGAACCGTCCGTCAGCGCGGCGGCCTCGTCGACGGCCGGCGCCTGCGCGGCACCGGCCTGACCCTGCAGGCCGGACGACCGGGCGCGGCGTCCGCCGAACAGGCGGGTCCGACGCTTCGGGGCGTTCTCGTCGTTGGTCGTGTTGTCGTTGTTCTGCTCCACCATGGACTGGCGCACTCCTCGGCCCCACTCGCACCCTTGTCAGGCGGCGGGAATTCTTTGGTTGTGGCGGTGGCGTCGACGCCCCGCGCTCGCTGTCTTCGTGACCGGTCTGCGTCAACTTCTCGTTGCGTCCGCGGCCGTTCCGGTCCGGGCACCCGGCCCGGGTCGGCTCGGCGTCGGAGTGACGCTGTCCCGACCACGGTGCGCTCTCACCGCACCTGATCGTCCGGACACTGCCCCGTGGGGCACCGCCCGGAAAGCTCTCTTCGGTCTGCGGTTGCCCGCACGACCTCCGGCCAGTATCGCACGCCGCTCCCGGAAAGGACCGGAACCCGCGTGCGATGATGACGGCGTGAGCACGTCAGCGCCTGCCCCCCGTCGTCCGGTCGCGATGGCCGTCTTCCTCTTGATCACCGGGATCGTCGGCCTCTACGGGTCGTTCTCCCTGGTGCTCGACGAGTTCAAGAAGTACGCAGACCCGGACACCGTGCTGTCGTGCGACGTGAACCCGTTCATCAGCTGCTCGGACGTCATGGCCAGTTGGCAGGGCCACCTGTTCGGGTTCCCGAACCCGTTGCTCGGCGTGATGGGCTTCGTCGCGCCGATCGCCGTCGCCGTGCTGATGCTCGCGGGCTTCCGGAACGGTTCGCGGTGGTTCTGGATCGCGTTCAACGCCGGCGTGTTCCTGGCATGGGTCTTCGTGACGTGGCTCTTCACCCAGACCGTGTGGTTCATCGGCGCGCTCTGCCCCTGGTGCATGCTCGTGTGGTCGATGACGATCCCGATGTTCTGGGTGTTCACGATCTGGAACGCCGCGCAGGGTCGCTTCGGCGCGGGGACCCAGCGCGTCGGCCGGGTGCTGCTCCCCTTCTGCTGGGCGTTCCCGCTGGCGAACTACCTGTTCATCATCGTGACGATCATCATCAAGTTCCCGACCATCCTGACGGTCTTCTAATCCGCTCCTGGGCGTTCCCGATACGGCGACGATGACGCGTCGATGACGTGTCGATGACACGTCATCGAATTCCTGGGCGCTTCCCAGGCAGGACGCCCGGTCGGCGTCCGGGCAGCACCTACGCTCGATCTCGATGAGCGAGAACGAGAGCAAGAAGGTCCGTCGCGACGCCGCCCGAGAGCGCGCTCGCGAAGCCCGGGTGCAGGAACAGGCGCGACGTCGCCGCAACAGGACGCTCGGCATCAGCGGCATCATCGTCGGCAGCCTGGCGGTCGTCGCCGTGGTCGTCCTGGTGATCGCGAACTCGGTGCAACCCGCCGGGCCGGGGCCGCGCAACATGGCGAGCGACGGCATCCTGTTCACCGGCCAGAGCGGCAAGATCGTGCCCGTCGAGACGAAGGCGACGCCCGACGGCGGGACCCCGACGGCGACGAAGCAGGACGACTCGGTGGCGAACATCACCGTGTACTCGGACTACATGTGCCCGTACTGCAACCAGTTCGAGACGGCGCAGATGGACCAGATCCAGCAATGGGTGAAGAGCGGCTCGGCGACGCTCGAACTGCACCCGTTCAACCTGCTCGACCGGGTGTCCCTCGGGTCGAAGTACTCCACGCGCTCCGCCGCCGCCGCTGCCTGCGTCGCGAACGACGACCCGGACGCGTTCCTGGCGTACAATACGGCGCTCTACGAGAACCAGCCGTCCGAGAGCACCAAGGGACTGTCGAACGACGAGCTGGCATCCCTGGCGAAGGAGGCCGGCGCGACGAGCAGCAAGATCGCCTCGTGCATCACCGGGCAGCACTTCGCCGGGTGGGTCGCCGACGCCACGAACCGGGTGATGAACGACCCGATCCCGAACTCGTCGCTCGACAAGGTGACGAGCACCCCCACGATCATCGTGAACGGGAAGCAGTTCACCGGCTCCCTGACCGACACCGACGCCTTCGCGTCCTTCGTCGAGCAGAACGGTGGCGCCGCCTGACCCGAAGGCGCCCGCCACGAGCGAAGGCCCCCGCTTCCGGATGGAAGCGGGGGCCTTCGCTCGTGTCGGTGGCGCTACTTCGCCGCGGCGTCGATCGCCGTGATGACCGTGCTGAGGTCGTCGAGGCGCTTGCCGTTCACGACCACGGTCGGCGTGCCGAAGCCCTGCGTGCCCTGCAGCGCCGCGTCTTCGGTGACGAGCTTCGTGGACTTGGTCACCCAGCCCTTGAACTGCTCGGTCGACAGGCACTCGGAGACGTTCGACCCGGTCGCACCCCCGGCCTTGACGAGCTTCGCGATCTCGGCGTTCGTCAGGCCCGAGGTGCCCTCGGTGGGCTGGTTGTCGAAGAACTGCGTCTGGACGTCCAGGAACTTGTCCGGCGCGTAGTTCGCGACGCACATCGCGGCGTTCGCGGCCCGGCTGGCGTAGCGCGAGCTCTGGTAGCTGCGGTCGAGGATCGACACCGGCTGGATGGCCAGCGTCGCGTCGCCCGACTTCACCTTGTCCAGGATCTGGTCGGCGTAGGCGGCCTCGAACTGCTTGCAGACCGGGCAGGCCCAGTCGACGTACTCGGTGACCGCCACGGCGCCGTCGGTGTTCGACGTCGGGACCGCCGACGGGGTGCCCTTCGCGGTGACGGCCTTCGTGGTCACCGGGGTGACCTCGCCGCCCTCGCCGGTGAACTGGATCGCACCGGTGGCCATGTTCTTCGGCCCGGCCGCGGACACGGCGGGCGCGTTGTTCACGTTCACCACGACGAGCGTGATGATCGCGGCGATCGCGATGATCCCCAGGCCGATGCCGCCCTGCAGGAACCACTTGTTGCGGCGCTTGCGACGCTTCTCGGCGTCGGCGCGCTGCCGCGAGACCTCGCGCGCGTGCTGACGACGTTCGTTCTTGGTGGGTCGGTCGTTGTTCGTCATGCTCTCCCCGTCGCTCAGGCGAACCAGAGCGCGAGCTCGCGCGCCGACGACTCGGTGCTGTCGGATCCGTGCACCAGGTTCTGCTGCACCTTGAGACCCCAGTCGCGACCGAGGTCGCCACGGATCGTCCCGGGTGCGGCGCTGGTCGGGTCGGTGGTGCCGGCGAGCGACCGGAAGCCGGCGATCACGCCGTTGCCGGCGACGCGCACGGCGACGACCGGACCGGACTGCATGAACTCGACGAGCGGCTCGAAGAACGGCTTGCCCTGGTGCTCCTCGTAGTGCGCGTCCAGCAGGTCGCGCGGCGCGGTGAGCATCTTCAGGTCGACGATCTCGTAGCCCTTCGACTCGATGCGGCGGAGGATCTCACCGGTGAGCTGGCGGGCGACGCCGTCGGGCTTGACGAGGACGAGGGTCTCTTCGAGGTCGGACACGCAGTACTCCTAGTGTGTTCGCGGGATCGGAGGGGTGGTCAGTCCTCGCCCATGGCGGCCCGGCGCGCGGCGTTCTGACGGTCGAGCTGACCGCCCTTGACGAAGCAGAAGACCCACTGCGCCAGGAACACCACGGCGACCGCGAACATGAACGGTTCGATGAACCCGGTGGCGAGGATGGCCGCCTGCAGCAGCCACCCGAACCATACACCGGCGGGGTTGCCGGTCAGGCGTGAGGCCAGTGCCAGCACGACCATCGCACCGATGCCGCCGCCGAACGCCAGGGCCGGCGGCAGGGTCCCCTTGCCGAACACGACGAGCATCGGGAAGAAGAACATGATCGCCTCGAGCACGAGCGCGATCGACAGCAGGCTCTCCTGCGCCCCGCGGTCACGTCGCGGCTTCCGGGTGCGCGGTGCACGCCCCGGCCGGGAGGCACGTGGTGCGTCCGTCACTTCGTCTCGCCTTCCCGGTGGACCAGGTCCATGACCGCACCCACCATCACGATGGAGCCCGCGACGAGCACGAGGGCGTCCTCGGCGTCCGCCTCGTCCGCCAGGTCGCGTGCCTGCTGCAGCGCGGCGGCCAGCGACGGCTCGACGACGACACGGTCCGCGCCGACCTCGTCCACGACGACCTTCGCGAAGGCGTCCGCGTCGAGCGCACGATCCCCCGGCGGCTGCGTGACGACGAAGGTCTCGACGGTGCCCTTCAGCGCGCGGACGAACCCGCGGGCGTCCTTGTCGCCGAGGATCCCCACGACGCCGACGACGTGCTCGGACGGGAACGCCACCGGCAGGGCCTCGGCCAGGGCCTTGGCGCCGTGCGGGTTGTGCGCTGCGTCGACCACCACGGTCGGCTCGGTGGCGATCGGCTGCAGGCGGCCGGGGCTCGTGGCACCGGCGAGCCCCTCCGACAGGACGTCCTCGTCGAGCGCCTGGGTGCCCCGACCGAGGAACGACTCGACCGCGGCGATCGCGACGGCCGCGTTGTGCGCCTGGTGCCGGCCGAACAGCGGCAGGAACAGGTCGTCGTAGCGGCCGGCGATCCCCTGCACGGTGATGAGCTGACCGCCTACCGCCGGCGTCACGTCCACGACGCTGAATCCGGCGCCTTCGACGGCCAGGGTCGACTCGGTGAGCTCGGCGGCCCGCTCGAGTTCGACGAGGGCCTCGGGGACCTGCTCGCTCGAGACCACGGCGGACGACGGCTTGATGATCCCGGACTTGGTGCGGGCGATCTCCGCCACGGTGCTGCCGAGCTGCTTCGCGTGGTCGATGGCGATCGGGGTGAACACCGCGACCTGGCTCTGCACGACGTTCGTGGAGTCCCACTCGCCGCCCATGCCGACCTCGATCACGGCGACGTCGACCGGCGCCTCGGCGAAGCAGGCCAGGGCCAGCACGGTCAGTGCCTCGAAGAAGGTGAGCGGGAGCTCGCCCTTGTCGGCGAGCTCCCGGTCGGTCAGCTCGAGGACCGGGGCGATGTCGTCCCAGTTCTCGACGAACCGCTCGGCGGCGATCGGCTGGCCGTCGATGACGATGCGCTCCCGGATCGACACCAGGTGCGGGCTCGTCATCAGGCCGGTGCGCAGACCGTGCGCACGGACGATGCTCTCGGTCGTCCGGGCCGTCGAGGTCTTGCCGTTCGTGCCGGTGATGTGGATCACCGGGTACGCCAGGTGCGGGTCGCCGAGCAGCTCGACGGCGCGACGGGTCGCGGTCAGGCGGTGCTCGGGCGACTGCTCGCCGATCCGGGCGTACAGGGCGGCCTCGACGCGCTTGACCTCGTCGTCGTCACCGCCGTACGGCACGGCCTCGACCGGGGCGTCACCGGACGGACCCACCGGGATCCGGATGCCGTCCTCGTCGTGCTGGTCGTGCTCGTCGTACTGGTCGTCGTCGCTCATGCGCGTGACACCTCCACGGTCACCTTCGCGCCGTCACCGACATCGGTGGCGGCGCCTGCCCCGAGGGGCACGATCTCGACGCTCGTCGCCAGGGTCTCCCCCGCGATGAGCTGCTGGTGGGTGCGCACCGACGCGTCGGCGGCCTCGTCGACCCCGAGGGTGAGGACGATGCGGTCGCTGACGTCCAGGTCGGCGTCGCGTCGGGCCTGCTGGACGGCGCGGACGACGTCGCGGGCGAGCCCCTCGGCCTCGAGCTCGGGCGTGGTCACGGTGTCGAGCACCACGAAACCGCCCTCGTCGAGGAACGCCACCGCGACCGACGGGTCGGCGACGGTGAGGTCGAGCGTGTACTCGCCCTCGACCAGGTCGACACCGCCGACGGTGACGCCGGACTCGGTCGCGGTCCAGTCGCCCTTCTTGGCGGCCGGGATCACCTGCTGCACCTGCTTGCCGATCCGGGGACCGGCGACACGGGCGTTGACGGTGAGCTTCCGCTCGATGCCGTACTGCGCCAGGGATTCCTCGGCCTGCGCCTCGAGCACGACCCGCTTGACGTTCAGCTCGTCGCGCAGGATGTCGGCGAACGGTTCGACCGCCGCCGGGTCCGGCACCACGAGCGTGAGCGTGGCGAGCGGCAGCCGGACGCGCTTGCCGGTCGCCTTGCGGAGCGCGAGGCCCTTCGAGGCGACGTCGCGCACGCGGTCCATCGCCGCGACGAGGGCGTCGTCGGCGGGGAACTCGGCCGCGTCCGGGAAGTCCGTCAGGTGCACGCTCCGACCGCCGGTCAGGCCCTTCCAGATCTCCTCGGTGACGAGCGGGGCGAGCGGGGCCGCCACACGGGTCAGGGTCTCGAGCACCGTGTACAGCGTGTCGAACGCCGCACGTGCGTCGTCCGCTGCCACGCCGTCGGCGCCGGTCCAGAACTTGTCGCGCGACCGGCGGACGTACCAGTTCGTCAGCACGTCGGCGAAGTCGCGGACGGCCTGGGCCGCGAGCGGGGTGTCGAGCGCGTCGAGGTGCTGCTGCACGTCGGACACGAGCACCCGGGTCTTCGCGAGCAGGTAGCGGTCGAGCACGTCGGTGCTGTCCGTGCGGCGGGACGCCCGGTACCCGTCCGGCCCGGAGGCGTTCGCGTACAGGGTGAAGAAGTAGTACGTCGACCACAGCGGGAGCATGAACTCGCGGACGCCCTGGCGGATGCCTTCCTCGGTGACGACGAGGTTGCCGCCGCGGATCACCGACGAGGACATCAGGAACCAGCGCATGGCGTCGGCACCGTCGCGGTCGAACACCTCGGAGACGTCCGGGTAGTTCCGCAGCGACTTCGACATCTTCTGGCCGTCCGAGCCGAGGACGATGCCGTGGCTGATGACGTTCTTGAAGGCCGGCCGGTCGAACAGCGCCGTGGACAGCACGTGCATGACGTAGAACCAGCCACGGGTCTGCCCGATGTACTCGACGATGAAGTCGGCAGGGTTGTGCGACTCGAACCACGCAGCGTTCTCGAACGGGTAGTGCACCTGGGCGTACGGCATCGACCCGGAATCGAACCAGACGTCGAACACGTCGGTGATCCGGCGCATCGTCGAGTTGCCCGTCGGGTCGTCGGGGTTCGGACGGGTCAGGTCGTCGATGAACGGGCGGTGCAGGTCGACCTCGCCGTCGGCGTTCAGCGGCAGGCGACCGAAGTCGCGTTCGATGTCGGCGAGCGAGCCGTACACGTCGGTGCGCGGGTACTCGGGGTCGTCCGACTGCCACACCGGGATCGGCGTACCGAAGTAGCGGTTGCGCGAGACCGACCAGTCGATGGCGTTGCCGACCCACTTGCCGAACTGGCCGTCCTTGACGTTGTCCGGCACCCAGTTGATGTCCTGGTTCAGCTCGCCCATGCGGTCGCGGAGCTCCGTGACCCGGACGAACCACGACGAAACGGCCTTGTAGATGAGGGGCTTCCGGCAGCGCCAGCAGTGCGGGTAGCTGTGCTCGTACGAGGCCTGGCGGAGCAGACGCCCGGCGTCGCGTACGGCCTTGGTGAGCGGCTTGTTCGCGTCGGACCAGAGCAGGCCGGCGACCTCGCCGAACTGCGAGGTGAACACACCGCCCTCGTCCAGCGACAGCACGACGGGGATGCCGGCTGCGGCGCAGACCTCCTGGTCGTCGGCGCCGTAGGCCGGGGCCTGGTGCACGATGCCGGTGCCCTCGCCGGTCTCGACGTAGTCGGCGACCAGGATGCGCCAAGCGTTCTCATAGCCCTCGGCGTCCGCGAGGAAGTCGAACAGGCGCTCGTACTCCACGCCGTCGAGCTCCGCGCCCGTCAGGGTGTGGACGACCGCGGCACCGGCGTCCTCCGCGCTCTCGTAGCCGAGGTCCTTCGCGTAGGCGGCCACGGTGTCCGAAGCCAACAGGTAGTGGACGGAACCGGCGGTACCACCGTCAGCCGCGCCTCCCGGTCCGGCCGGCAGCACCACGTACGAGACCGCAGGGCCCACGGCCAACGCGGCGTTCGTCGGCAGCGTCCAGGGGGTCGTCGTCCAGGCGAGCGCGCGGACGCCCGTCAGGTCGAGCGCGGCAGCGCGGTCGCCGTGCAGCGGGAACGACACCGTGACGGACTGGTCCTGGCGCATCTTGTAGACGTCGTCGTCCATGCGCAGCTCGTGGTTCGACAGCGGCGTCTGGTCGTTCCAGCAGTACGGCAGGACCCGGAAGCCCTCGTACGCCAGGCCCTTGTCCCAGAGCTGCTTCCACGCCCACAGCACGCTCTCCATGAACGTGGTGTCGAGCGTCTTGTAGTCGTCCTCGAAGTCGACCCAGCGCGCCTGGCGGGTGACGTACTGCTGCCACTCGTCGGTGTACTGCAGGACGGACTTCTTGGCGGCGGCGTTGAACACGTCGATGCCCATGGCGTCGATCTCGTGCTTCTCGGTGATGCCGAGCTGGCGCATCGCCTCGAGCTCGGCGGGCAGACCGTGGGTGTCCCAGCCGAAGCGCCGGTGCACCTGCTTGCCGCGCATGGTCTGGTAGCGCGGGAAGACGTCCTTCGCGTACCCGGTCAGCAGGTGGCCGTAGTGCGGCAGGCCGTTCGCGAACGGGGGGCCGTCGTAGAAGGTCCACTCGTCGCAGCCCTGGCGCTGGTCGATGGACGCCTGGAACGTGTCGTCGCGCTTCCAGAAGGCGAGGATCCCCCGCTCGACGGCGGGGAAGGACGGCGAGGGGACGACGCCTGCGGCGCCGTCGTGCTCGTCGGGACGGTTCAAGGGGTAGCGCACCGCGGGGCTCCTGTGGGTTGCCGGTTCTCGGACCACGAGGACGGAGCGGGCTCCGCGGTACCACCTCGCTTGCCGTGGCGCGCTGTTCGGCGCGTCACGACCGCTCGTGTTCGGGTTCGGCGCGGCCCGGTCCGCCCGGTTCTACTGACGAGCCGCTCGCGCGGACCGCGTTCTTCCGGGAGCTCCCCGGTGATGGCCGGATCGACGCTCGTGTGACACGAGTTTAGCGGACGGGAGCATGCTGGAGGGATGCCCGACGACTCTGCCCCCGGCGAACGCCCGGAGTCCTCCCTCACCGTCATCATCGCCTTCGGCGCGAACCTGCTCGTGGCGCTCGCGAAGACCATCGCGTCGCTCGTCTCGGGTTCGGCATCGATGGTCGCCGAGGCGGCGCACTCGTGGGCGGACACCGGCAACGAGGTCTTCCTGCTCGTCGCCGAACGACGGGGCGCGCGGAAGCGCGACACCGCACACCCCCTCGGCTACGGGCGCGAGACGTACATCTGGTCGATGTTCGCCGCGTTCGGCCTGTTCACCGCCGGCGCCATCGTGTCGATCTACCACGGCATCTCGGAGCTCGGGGACACCGGCCCGGCCGAGGACGTCCTGCTCAACTACATCGTGCTGGCGCTGTCGTTCTGCCTCGAGGGCACGAGCTTCCTGCAGGCGTACCGCCAGGCGCACGGTGCCGCGACGAAGCGCAAGGTGCCGGTGCTGCGCCACGTGCTGCAGTCCTCGAACCCGACGCTGCGAGCCGTGTTCGCCGAGGACGCCGCCGCGCTCATCGGCCTCGTCGTCGCGTTCCTCGGGGTGTTCCTGCACCAGGTCACCGGCCTGGCGGTCTTCGACGCGATCGGGTCCATCGCGATCGGCGTGCTGCTCGGGGTCGTGGCGATCGTCCTCATCGACCGCAACCGCCGCTTCCTGCTCGGCGAGAGCACGTCGCCGGAGCTCGAGAACGCCGTGCTCGTCGAGCTGCTCGGCCGCTCGCAGGTCGAACGCGTCACCTACCTGCACCTGGAGTTCGTCGGACCGTCACGGGTGTACCTCGTCGCCGCCGTCGACCTGACGGGCAACGAGAACGAGGAGCACGTCGCGGTGCGGTTGCGCGACGTCGAGAAGTCGCTCGAGGACAGCCCCTACATCGAGGAGGCCGTCCTCACCCTGAGCTACCCGGGTGACGACTCCCTGGTGCCGACCGACGACGACGTGCCCGAGGTCGTGCGGGACGGCACCGTGGAGGACGTGGCGTCCGGTGGTGCGGGGACCCTGCGCACGGAGTGAGCGTCCGCGCGTCAGCCCGCGTCAGCCCGCGTCAGCCCGCGTCAGCCCGCGTCAGCCCGCGTCGAGGCCCGCGACCACCGGCGTCAGCGCTGCGGCGACGTACTCGACGAGCGGCCGGCGCGCCACCCCGTCGGCGACCCACACCCAGAACGCCGCCGCGGCGGCACCGAGCATCGCGCCCGACACGGTCTGCGGCCAGAGCGACCCCGGCTGCTCCCCCGTGCGCCCCGCCACGAAGGCGGCGACGGCCCCGTGCTGCGCCATCACCCGGACGGCGACGCCGGCGACGAGCTCGGATCCGATGCCCATCACCTCGGCCTGCGCGACCGCCCACGGCACCCGCTCGGGGTCGTGGGCCCGGGCCGCGGCGAGCAGGGCCTGCTCCACCGCACGCACCGCACTCGCCTCGGTCGAGGACGCCAGGTACCCGGGCAGCCCCGCCACCGCGGCGTCGAGCTCGAGCCACATGACGTCGGACTTCGCCGTGAAGTAGTTGAAGAACGTCGCTCGGCTGACCCCGGCCCGCACGGCGATCTGGTCGACCGTGGTGCGTCCGTACCCCTGCTCGAGGAACAGCTCGGCTGCGGCGTCCGCGAGGACCTCGGCGCTCGAGCGTCGGGGCCGCCCACCGCGGCGGATCGGTTCGTCCATGGGCCCCAGTAAACCGCTAGACTCGTCCAGCCATGATCTTGGACTCAGTACAGAAAACCGTCGCCGCCGTCGCGAGCGCCACCGCCGTCGTCCTCGTCCTCGCCGCCTGCAGCGGCGCGGGGACGGGCACCACGAGCAGCAAGCCGGTGAGCGGCGGGACCCTGACGTACGCGTCCGGCGATGCCGAACCCACCTGCCTCGACCCGCACGTCGGCGGCAACTACCCGCAGGCGCTCCTGGCGACGCAGTACATCGAGGAGCTCGTCGGGCTGGAGGACGGCGAGCCGACGCCCGAGCTCGCGACGAAGTGGACCACGAGCGACGACGGCAAGACCCTCACCTTCACGCTGCGCGACGACGTCACCTTCACCGACGGCACCCCGTTCGACGCCGCCGCCGTCGTGGCGAACATCGAGCACGTGCAGGACCCGGCCACCGCGTCGAGCACCGGCTACCTGGCGCTGCAGTCGATCACGAAGGCGACGGCCACCGACGACCACACCGTGACGCTCTCGCTGAGCCGTCCGGACAGCGCGCTGCTCGAGTCGTTCTCGCAGCCCTGGGTCGGCATGGAGTCCCCGAAGGCGCTCGAGCGCAAGCAGGCGACGAACTGCGAGTCCCCCGTCGGCACCGGGCCCTTCGAAGTGACCGGCTGGAAGCACGGCGACCGCGTCACCCTGACGAAGAACACCGACTACTGGGGGAAGACGAAGCCGCGCCTGTCCGGCATCACGTGGCGGTTCCTGCCCGACTCGACCTCGCGCTACGCCGCGCTGCAGTCCGGCCAGGTCGACGTGATCGACAACGCGCAGCCCGACCAGCTCAAGGCCGCGTCGGCGAAGGGCGCGATCCGCGACCTCGACGCCCCGCGCCCCGGCGCCTCGAACCGGCTCGAACTGAACTCCGGCCACGGGGTGTTCCGCGACGAGGCCGTGCGCCAGGCGTTCATCGCCGGCGCGGAGATCGACCCGGGCCTGCAGTCGCTGTTCCTCGGTACCGCGAAGCGCTCGTACTCGGTGCTCTCGAGCGCCGAGCCCCTGGCGTACTCGGAGAAGAGCCGGTTCGACTACTCCCCCACCACGGCGAAGCAGCTGCTCGACGACGCCGGCTGGAAGGTCGGGTCGGACGGCATCCGGCAGAAGGACGGCCAGCAGCTCACCGTGACGTTCCCGGTGTCGACGAACCAGTCGGTGCCGGCCGAGCGCAGCCTGTTCCAGCAGATCCAGGCGTCCGAGAAGGCCGTCGGGTTCAAGGTCGTGCTGGACGAGCTCGACCTGTCCAGCTGGTACGCGGCCCTCGCGGCGAACGAGTACGACGTGGTCAGCGCCCCGTACACGAAGGTCGGCCCCGACGTCCTGCGCATCCTGTACGACAGCGCGAGCATCGAACCCGCACCGTCCGGCTACTTCGCGAACCTGGCCCAGCTCGACGACCCCGCACTCGACACCCTGCTCGAGCAGGCGGCCCGCACCTCGGACGCCGACGAGCGCGCCGACCTCTACGAGCAGGCCCAGAAGGCGATCCTCGCGAGCGACACCGTGCTCCCCCTGTACGACCAGCAGAACCACTTCCTGGTGCGCTCGGCCGTGCACGGCATCCAGACGACCTCCGTCTCGACGCCCTGGTTCGGCACCGCCTGGATCGACCGCTGACACGGATGCGATGGGTCTGGTGGGCCGTCCGGCGGCTCGCCGGGGGCATCGGTGTGCTCTGGGCCGTCGCGACGATCGTCTTCGTCGCGATCCGGCTGATCCCCGGCGACCCCGCACTCGCGATCCTCGGGGGTCCGGGTTCGCAGGCCTCCGCCGAGGCCGTCGCCCAGGTCCGCCACGAGTACGGCCTCGACCAGCCCGTGCTCGCGCAGTACGCGGTGTTCCTCGGTCGCCTCGCCACCCTGCAGCTCGGTGACTCCTACGCCTTCCGCACCCCCGTCTCCACCCTGCTCGGCCAGCAGCTCCCGGTCACGCTGACCCTGGCGGTGGCCGGGCTCGTCGTCGCGTGGGTCCTGGCGATCGTCGCGGCCTGGTGGTCGACGCAGCGCGGCCGGTTCGCGGCCGGACTGACGAGCGCGCTGAGTGTCACCGCGAGCGTGATGCCGCACTTCTGGCTCGGCAGCGTGCTCATCGTGGTGTTCGCGAGCGCCCTCGGCTGGGTGCCCGCGGTGAGCGACGGCACGGTGCGGGGCTGGGTGCTCCCGGTGCTGACGGTGGCCGTCCCGGTCGCCGGGTACCTGGCCGAGACCGTCCGCGACGGGGTCGTCGACGCGCAACGCTCCGCCTTCGCGCTCGCCGCCCGTGGCCGTGGCGAGACCCGCCTCGGGCTGTTCTCCCGGCACCTGCTCCGCCACGCGGCGCTGCCCGGGATCGCCCTGTCCGCCTGGGCCTTCGGTTCGCTCGTGTCCGGAGCCGTGGTCGTCGAGTCCGTCTTCGCCCTGTCCGGCATCGGCCGCGCCCTCGTGACCGCCGTCACGCAGCGGGACATGCCGCTCGTCGCCGGGATCGCGCTGGTGTCCGCAGCCGCGTACGTCGTGGTGCTGGCCGTCGCCGACCTGGTCGAGCGCGTCGTCGACCCGCGCACGTCGGCGGGCAGCGGTGCGCGGAACAGCGGCGCACGCGGCGGCACCGCGCGACGCCGTGGACCCGGCCGACCGGCGGACGCGCGGTGAGCGGGATCGCCGACCCGGGCCTCCAGACCGAAGCGCCCGGCCACCAGACCGCCGCCGGCACCGAGCGCGTCCGTGGGGGGACGCTCGGCGTCGGCGGCACCGCCGCGGCGGTGGTCGTCCTCGTCGCCGTCGTGGCGGCCGCCTGGCCGGCGCTGCTCGGCGGCGGCGACCCGCTCGCGGTGCACCCCACGGACGCCCTGACCGCCCCGAGCGGCGCGCACCCGTTCGGCACCGACGAGTCCGGTCGCGACGTCCTGGCACGGGTGGTCGCGGGGACCCGCGCATCGCTCGTCGTGGGCGTCGCCGCGACCCTGATCGGGGGCGGAGCGGGCGTCCTGCTCGGCGTCGTCGCCGGGCTCGGTGCCGGGGCGGGACGGCTCGGCCGCCTGCTCGACGCCGTGATCGGCCGCGTGACCGAGGTGGCGTTCGCCCTGCCGCTGCTGCTCGTCGCCCTGGTGGTCATCGCCGTCACCGGACCCGGCCCGGTCCCCGCCGTGCTCGCCGTCGGCTTCGCCACCGCCCCCGGCTACGCCCGCATCGTCCGTGGGCTCGTCCGTGCCGCCCGGTCGTCGCAGGTGGTCGAGACGGCCGTGCTGCAGGGCCGCTCCCCCGTCCGCATCGTGGTCCGGCACGTCCTGCCCACCGCACTCTGGCCCGTCGTCGCCGTCGCCACGCTCGGCGTCGGTCAGGCGATCGTCTGGGCCTCGGCACTGAGCTACCTCGGCGTCGGCACACCGCCCCCGGCTCCGGAGTGGGGCGCGATGCTCGCCGACGGCCGGACCTACCTGCAGACCGCGCCGTGGATGAGCACCTTCCCCGGACTCGCCATCGTGGTGCTCGCGACCGCCGTCACCGTGCTCGGTCGCGCGATCCGCCGAACAGGAGTCGTCCGATGACCACCGTCCTCGAGGTCCAGGGGCTGCACGTCGCCATCGCGGGCACGCCGATCGTGCACGACGTCGCCCTGCGGGTGGACGTCGGCGAGTGCGTCGCACTGGTCGGCGCGTCCGGCTCCGGCAAGACCGTCACCGCGCGCGCCGCGCTCGGCCTGTCCGCGCCCGGCTCCGCCGTCCGCGCCGACGCCTTCACCGTCGCCGGTCTCGACGTCCGGGCGTTCTCCGACCGGCGGTGGCGCCAGGTGCGCGGGTCGCGGGTCGGCTACGTCGGCCAGGAGGCCCTGGGTGCGTTGGACCCGCTGCGACCGGTCGGGCGCGAGGTCGCCGACAGCCTCCGCCTGCACACCGAGATGGGTGCGGCCGAGCGCGTGGACGCCGTGCGCGATGCCCTGCGAGCGGTCGGCCTCGATCCGGACATCGCGACCGACGGCCGACTCGCCGGCACACTGTCGGGCGGCATGCGGCAGCGGGCCCTCATCGCCGCGGCCACCATCGGGTCGCCCGCGCTCGTGGTAGCCGACGAGCCCACGACCGCACTGGACGCCGGGGTCGCGGTCACCGTGATGGAACAACTGCGGGCGGCGCAGCAGCGCGGGGCGGGGCTGCTCGTGATCACGCACGACCTCGGGCTCGTCGCGGGGTGGGCCGACCGCGTGGCCGTCATGCACGAGGGGCGGATCGTCGAGCAGGGTCCGGTCGCCTCGGTGTTCGCCGCGCCCGAGCACGCAGCGACGCAGGCCCTGGTGCGCGCGGCGCACGGTGCCGATCTGGTCGACCGGTGCGAGGTTGATGGCTCCGTGCAGGCCTCTGACGGCGCACCGAGCGGGCAACCCCGCACCGAGCGCACGTCTACTCACCGTGCGCCGATCGGCGACCGCGGCACCCAGCGCGCGACCTCGCACGGTGCGAGGGGCGTGCTCGTCGCCGAGGGCCTCGCGCGCGACTTCGGTGGCGTCCGCGCGGTCGACGACGTGTCGTTCGGACTCGACCGCGGGCGGGTGCTCGGGGTGATCGGTGCCTCGGGGTCGGGCAAGACGACCCTCGCGCGCGTGCTGCTCGGGCTCGAGACGCCCGACGCCGGCACCGTCGCACTCGACGGCGAACCGTGGGTGCCGCTCCCCGAGCACGACCGACGCCCCCGACGACACCGGGTGTCGGCCGTGGTGCAGGACCCCGGTGCCACCTTCGACGAGCGGTGGTCGGTCGAGCGGGTCCTCGCCGACGCGTTCTCGAGGGGCGACGCTCGACGTGCCCAGGGTCCGCTCGCCGCCCGGGTGGACGCAGCCCTGCGGCAGGTCGACCTCGACCCGGCGCTCCGACCGCGCTCCCCGCGCACGCTGTCCGGCGGGCAACGGCAGCGCCTGGCGATCGCCCGCGCGCTGGCGACCGACCCCGAGGTGATCGTCCTCGACGAGCCGGTGACCGCCCTCGACGCCACCGTGCAGGACGCCGTGCTGACCCTGCTCGAACGGCTCCGCGACGACACCGGCGTGGCGATGGTGTTCGTGTCGCACGACCTCCGGGCGGTACGCCGGATGGCCCACGACCTACTGGTCGTGCACCGTGGCGCGGTCGTCGAGCACGGCCCCGCCGCGACGGTGTTCGCGCGCCCGGCACACCCGGTGACCGCGCACCTGCTACAGGCCGCCGAGCGGCTCGCCGCCGGCCACGGCCCTGGACGTGACCGGAGGCCCGGTGCGCGTCCGTGACGGACGTGCACCGGGCCTCCAGGGCGGGTCTGACCGGGGTCAGGAGTCCGCGGACTCCTTCTTCGGCGTGTCACCCGAGATGATCGGGATCTCACTCGTCGCGAACTCCTTCGCCCAGTCGGACTGCGCGAACTCCGAGTTCGGGTCGTTGTAGTCGTCGATCACGCCGGCGACCTCGTCCTCGGAACCGACCGTCGGGCCGGAGCCCATGAGCGGCGTGGCCGCGGTCTCCTTCGTGAAGTACACCGCGACGAGCCCGATGACGGCGGCCAGCATCAGGTAGAAGGCCGGGATGTCCTCGGCCCAGCCGTAGCCGGCGTCCTTCGCAGCGTTGATGAGCGCGGACGTCGCGAGCGGGGTCGTCCCACCGAACAGCGACACGGACACGTTGAACGCGATCGCGAGGGCGCCGTAGCGGATGATCGTCGGGAACAGCGCGGGCAGCGTCGACGGCATGGTCGAGGTGAACGTGACGAGCACGACACCGAGGATCAGCAGGCCGGAGAACACCCCGACGCCCGTGCCGGTCTGGACGAGCTTGAGCGCCGGCCAGGACAGCAGGATGAAGCCGATGCAGCCGGCAGCGAGCACCGGACGACGGCCGAACCTGTCGGACAGCCGGCCACCGAAGGTGATGACGACCATCATGAGCAGCATCACGACGACGATCAGGATGAGGCCGAACGTGGCGTTCTGGCCGAGGTTCTGCTCGAGGTAGGTCGGCATGTACGACAGCAGCATGTAGTCGGTCACGTTGAAGACCAGGACCAGGCCGATGCAGATGATGAGCGAGCGCCAGTTCTCGGCGAAGAGCTTGAGGAACGGCGTCTTCTGCCCCTCGCGTTCGGCGGCCTGCTCCTGCTGCTTCTGGAAGGCCGGCGTCTCCTCCAGCTTGAGGCGCAGGTAGAGCCCGATCAGACCGAGCGGGCCCGCGATGATGAACGGGATGCGCCAGCCCCAGCTGAGCAGGGCGTCCTCGGACAGGCCGAACTGCAGGCCGGTGACGATCGACGCACCGAGCACGTAGCCGGCGAGGGTGCCGAACTCGAGCCACGAGCCCATGAACCCGCGGCGCTTGTCGGGCGAGTACTCGGCGATGAAGGTCGCGGCGCCGCCGTACTCACCACCGGTCGAGAAGCCCTGCACGAAGCGCGCCACGAGGAGCAGGACCGGAGCCCAGAAGCCGATCGAGTCGTACGACGGGATCAGGCCGATCATCAGCGTGCCGGCGGCCATCAGGATCATCGTCAGTGCGAGGACCTTCTGCCGACCGATCTTGTCGCCGATCGGGCCGAACACGGCGCCACCGATCGGTCGGACGATGAACGCTGCGGCGAAGAACCCGAAGGTCGCGACGATGTTCGCGGCCGGGTCGCCCTGCGGCAGGAAGACCTGCGAGATGGTGACCGTCAGGTACGCGAAGATGCCGAAGTCGAACCACTCCATGGCGTTGCCGAGGGCGGCGGCCGCCACGGCGCGCTTGAGCAGCGACTCCTCGACGACGGTCACGTCGTCCTTCGTGAGCTTGCGCCGAGCGCGCTTCGCAGCGCCCTTCGAGCGCAGCGGTCGGTCGCCGTGCGGCAACGGCCGATCGCCGTGCGGGTGGGGTGCGTCGTTCGGTGCCAAGTCGTTCCTCCGGTGTGCGGTGCGTCCTTCGGGCGTCCGGCGGACGGCAACGGTGCAGTTCCTGCGAACCCGCGCTCGCCGGACAAACTCCGACAGACTACCAGGTGTCCGGCGTGTCCGACAGGTCGGTGTGGTAACCACCGCTCCGACCGCCCGCGAACGGCGTCGGCCCCGCCCGCTACGATTGGGACACCTCGCATCGCGCGGGGACACTCAGGCACCTCATCACGGACTCGGTGCCGCACACACGCACGGAAGGCGCAGCCATGACCAAGCCCATGCCCGAGAAGCCCAGCGTCGACGGACTCGAGCAGGTCTGGGGGCCGGTCTGGGAGCAGGACGGTACCTACCGCTTCGACCGTGACGCCGCCGGCCACCGCGACGCCGTGTACTCGATCGACACCCCGCCTCCGACCGCCTCCGGGTCGCTGCACATCGGCCACGTGTTCTCGTACACGCACACCGACCTCAAGGCGCGGTTCGAGCGCATGCGGGGCAAGCACGTGTTCTACCCGATGGGCTGGGACGACAACGGCCTGCCGACCGAGCGACGCGTGCAGAACTACTACGGCGTCCGCTGCGACCCGACCCTGCCCTACGACCCCGACTTCACGCCGCCGTTCGAGGGCGGCGACGGCAAGTCGTCGAAGGCCGCCGACCAGCTGCCGATCTCGCGCCGCAACTTCATCGAGCTGTGCGACCAGCTGACCGTGCAGGACGAGCAGCAGTTCGAGGAGCTCTTCCGCACCCTCGGGCTGTCGGTGGACTGGACGCAGTCGTACCGCAC
Source organism: Curtobacterium sp. TC1 (assembly GCF_019844075.1). Classification (NCBI taxonomy): domain Bacteria; kingdom Bacillati; phylum Actinomycetota; class Actinomycetes; order Micrococcales; family Microbacteriaceae; genus Curtobacterium; species Curtobacterium sp. TC1. The sequence goes on along the minus strand of NZ_CP081964.1, from coordinate 1,289,900 downwards.
CATCGACGAGACCTCGCGGGCGAGCGCCCAGCGGGCCTTCCTCCGCAACCTCGAGCGCGGCGAGGCCTACCAGGCCGACGCCCCGACCCTGTGGGACGTCACGTTCCGCACCGCGGTCGCGCAGGCCGAGCTCGAGGACAAGGAGATGCCCGGCGCCTACCACGGCATCGCGTTCCACCGTGCGGACGGCGGCGACGACGTCGTGATCCAGACGACCCGCCCCGAGCTGCTGCCGGCGTGCGTCGCCCTCGTCGCACACCCGGACGACGAGCGGTTCCAGGACCTGTTCGGCACCACCGTCCGCTCCCCCCTGTTCGACGTCGAGGTCCCGGTGCTCGCGCACCACCTGGCACAGAAGGACAAGGGCGCCGGCATCGCGATGGTCTGCACCTTCGGCGACACCACCGACGTCGTGTGGTGGCGCGAGCTGCAGCTGCCGAACCGCGCGATCCTCGGCTTCGACGGCCGTGTCCGCTCCGACGAGCCCGCGTGGATCGAGAGCGAGCAGGGCAAGGCGCTCTACGCCGAGATGGCCGGCAAGACCGTGTTCTCGGCGAAGAAGGTCGTCGTCGACGCCCTGACCGAGTCCGGCGAGCTCGTCGGCGACGTCAAGACGATCAACCACCCGGTGAAGTTCTTCGAGAAGGGCGACAAGCCCCTCGAGATCGTCTCGACCCGCCAGTGGTACATCGTCAACGGCGCCCGCGACGAAGCCCTGAAGGCGATGCTCCGCGCCCGCGGCGAGGAGATCGCGTTCCACCCGGACTTCATGCGCGTCCGGTACGACAACTGGGTCGGTGGCCTGTCCGGCGACTGGCTCATCTCGCGCCAGCGGTTCTTCGGGGTGCCGATCCCGGTCTGGTACCCGCTCGACGCCGACCGTAACCCGGTGTTCGACCAGCCGATCGTCCCGACCGAGGCGCAGCTCCCCGTCGACCCGTCGTCCGACCCGGCGCCGGGCTACTCCGAGGACCAGCGCGGCGTCGCCGGTGGGTTCCAGGGCGAGCTCGACGTCATGGACACCTGGGCCACCTCGTCGCTCACCCCGCAGCTCGCGGGCAAGTGGGAGACCGACCCGGCGCTCTACGACCTGGTGTACCCGTACGACGTCCGCCCGCAGGCGCAGGACATCATCCGCACGTGGCTCTTCACGACGGTGCTCCGCAGCCAGCTCGAAGCGGACACCGTGCCGTGGAAGCACGCGAGCATCTCCGGCTTCATCGTCGACCCCGACCGCAAGAAGATGTCGAAGTCGAAGGGCAACGTCGTCACGCCGCTGTCGATCCTCGAGCAGCACGGCGCCGACGCGGTCCGCTACTGGGCGGCGTCGTCGAAACTCGGCACGGATGCGGCGTTCGACCCGCAGAACCCGAAGCAGATCAAGGTCGGTCGTCGTCTGGCGATCAAGGTCCTGAACGCGGCGAAGTTCGTCTACGGGTTCCCGCTGCCGGAGGGCGCGAGCGACGTCACCGAGGCGCTCGACGTGGACATGCTCGCCGAGCTCGGCGCGGTCGTCGAGCAGGCCACCGCCGCGTTCGACGGGTTCGACCACGCCCGTGCGCTCGAGATCGTGGAGCGGTTCTTCTGGACCTTCTGCGACGACTACCTCGAGCTCGTGAAGGAGCGTGCCTACGGCACGGCGGCCGACGCGACGCACGAGACCCAGGCGAGCGCGGTCCTGGCGCTGCGCGGCGCGATCGACGTGCTGCTCCGACTGCTGGCACCGTTCCTCCCGTACGCGACGGAGGAAGTGTGGTCCTGGACCCACGAGACGAGCGTGCACCGGGCCTCCTGGCCGACCGCTGCCGACCTGCCGACCGACGCGGCCCCCACCGGGCTGCTCGCGGCCGTCGGGCAGGCGCTCATCGGGATCCGCGGGGCGAAGACGGCGGCGAAGGCGTCCCAGAAGACGCCTGTGACGCGCGCCGTGGTCGCCGCGCCGACGGAGACGCGGGTGCTCATCGAGCGCGCGGCGGTCGACCTGGCGGCCGTCGGCCGCATCGAGAACCTGTCGTTCGTCGACGGTGACGAGCTCGCGGTCACCGAGATCGAGCTCGCGGAGCAGCAGGCGTAAGGTCGGCCGTCCGGGCCGGGTCGCGTCGGCGACCCGGCCCGCCCACCACCGGACAGGAGGCACGGATGCAGTTGGGCACACGATGGGGCGTGGGTGGGGAGCCGCCTGCGCGACTGCCCGAGGCGATGGTCGTCGCCGTGCGGGGGGTCGAGGACGAGCTCGCTGCGGAGTCGGTCGACACCGGGGCGTGGGGCTGGACCCTGACGTTCCTGGAGGGCAAGCCGATCGTCGAGCTCGACGACGGCACCTCGATCCACCTCGACGATGCCGGGCACGCCCAGGTCACGAACCCCGACGACGCGGCGGAAGAGGACTAGCGCGCGGTCGGCGGTTCGCGGTTCGCTGTTCGCTTGGTGAGCAGAAATGGTCGGGTCCCTGGTAGGGACCCGACCATTTCTGCTCACGCTGCGGGCGCCCCGAGGCGCCCGCGTGATCGCCGAGGGATCAGGACTCGGCGAGCCAGGTGAGCAGGACCTCGTTCACCTCAGCGGTGTGCGTGGTGAGCAGGCCGTGCGGGGCGCCCTCGATCTCGACGTACTTCGCCGCCGGCAGGGCCTTGGTGAAGCGGCGACCGGTGGCGTCGATCGGCAGGATGTTGTCCGCCGTGCCGTGGACGATGAGTGCCGGGACGGTGACCTTCGGGATGTCCTGGCGGAAGTCGGTCGGCCAGGTCAGCGGAGCTGCGGCGGACGCGATGGAGCCCGATCCGGCGGCGACGTTCCAGGCGTTGCGGACGGCTTCTTCCGAGATGCGCGAGCCGAGGTTCTCGGACAGGTTGAAGAAGTCCTGGTAGAAGTTCGTGAAGTACGCGTACCGGTCCTTCTGGACGTCGGCGGCGATGCCCTCGAAGAACGACATCGGGCCGGCACCGTCCGGGTTGTCCTCGGTGATGGCCAGGAACGGCTCGAGCGAGGCGAGGAACGCGACCTTGGCGATCCGGTCCTGTCCGTGGCGGCCGATGTAGCGGGCGATCTCGCCGGTGCCCATCGAGAAGCCGACCAGGATCACGTCGCGCAGGTCGAGGGTCTCGAGGACGGTGTGCAGGTCGTCGGCGAAGGTGTCGTAGTCGTAGCCGGTGCTCGGCTGCGAGGACTGGCCGAAGCCGCGGCGGTCGTACGTGATCACGCGGTAGCCGGCCTCGAGCAGGGCCGGGGTCTGGCCCTCCCACGAGTTGCCGTCGAGGGGGAAGCCGTGGATCAGCACGATCGGCTGCCCGGTCCCCTTGTCCTCGTAGTGGAGTTCGATGTCGACGCTGTTCTCGGTTCCGACGGTGATGGCACCCATGATCGTTCCTTCCCTGAGCATCGCGGAGAACGACCGTTCTCCGCCGATGTGGATTACACTAGAGAACGATCGTTCCCGGCGCAACTCGGGAACGGTGAACACACAGCGAACGGGGTACGTCATGGCAACCAGCACCGTCGAGCCGGACGTCCGCGCACACATCGTGGACGTTGCGGACCAGTTGTTCTACGCGCGCGGCATCCAGTCGGTCGGCATGGACGAGATCCGCACCGGCGCCGGTGTCTCGTTGAAGAAGCTCTACGCGGCCTTCCCCGGCAAGGAGCAGCTCATCGCGGCCGTCCTGTCCGGGCGCCACGACCTGTGGGAGCGCGGCGTGCACGGCGCGGTCGAGGCCGCCACCACCCCGCGCGACAAGCTGCTCGCCGTGTACGACTTCCTCGAGTCGTGGTTCGGGGACGACACCTTCCGTGGCTGCGGCTTCATCAACGCCTTCGGGGAGCTCGGGGCCACGTCGCCCGCGGTCGCCGAGATCGCCCGCGAGCACAAGGACTCGTTCCAGCGGTTCGTGCAGGAACTCACCGCCGAGGTCGTCACCGATCCGGAGCGCGCCGAGGAACTCGCCGCCCAGCTCGCGCTGCTGGCCGAGGGCGCGCAGACCACTGCCGCCATCGCCGGCACCACGGCGCCGGCCGCGCACGCCCGCCGTGCGGCTGCCACGCTGATCGACGCCGCGACCCGCTGACGCGCGAACCTGGTCGTTCCGGGCGTACCTGGTCGGTTCGGGCATACCGGGTCCCTGGTCGGTTCGGGCATACCGGGTCGTTTCTTCTGACCCGGTACGCCCGATTCCGCTTTCCAGGCCGGTCGCGATGGGAAGGAACGCACCCACAGGGCGGACGGGAGGCGCGGGGCAAGGCCGCCACGGGCCTCCCGTCCGTCCCGTCACGGCGCGACGTCCGTAGTGTGGTGACCATGGCAACTCCGTTCGACGTCCCGAGCACCCTCCCCTACGCACTGCCGCCCTTCGGCGACGTGCGACTCGAGCACTACCGGCCGGCCTTCGAGGCCGGCATGGCCGAGCAGCGCGCCGAGGTCGAGGCCATCGCCACCGATCCGCACGCACCGACGGTCGAGAACACCCTCATCGCTCTCGAGCGCTCCGGGCAGTTGCTGACCCGCGTCAGCCACGTGTTCTTCACGCTGTCGTCGGCGGACTCGACGCCGGAGCTGCACGACCTCGAAGCCGAGATCTCGCCGCTGCTCGCCGCCCACCGCGACGCCATCACGCTCGACTCGCGGCTCTACGCCCGGGTGCAGTCCGTGCTCGACGGCGCCGAGTCAGCCGGGCTCGAGGGCGAAGCGCTCCGACTGGTCGAGCGCACCCACGCCGAGATGACCCTGGCGGGCGCCGGACTCGACGACGCCGGCAAGGAGCGCCTGACCGCGATCAACCAGGAGTTGTCGACGCTCACCACCACCTTCGAGCGCAACCTGCTCGAGGACACCAACGACTCCGCCGTGCACGTGACCGACGAGGCCGAGCTCGAGGGCCTCGACGACGGTGCGAAGTCCGCCGCCGCCGGATCCGCCGCCGACCGCGGGCTCGAGGGGTGGCTCATCACGCTGCCGCTCTACACCGGACACCCGTGGCTGCCGTCGCTGGCGAACCGCGACCTGCGCGAGCGGATCATGCAGGCCTCGCTCGCCCGCGGTCGCCGCGGGAACCAGTACGACAACCGCGAGGTGCTGCTGCGCATCGTGCGGCTGCGGGCCGAGCGTGCCGAACTGCTCGGGTTCCCGAACCACGCCGCCGTCGTCACCGCCGACGAGACCGCCAAGACCCCCGAGGCCGTCGACGGGCTGCTGTCGTCGCTCGTCGGCGCCGCGGCACGGAACGCCGACGACGAGCGAGCCGTCCGGTCCCGCACCGTCGGGTTCGACATCGAGTCGTGGGACTGGGCGTACGCCACCGAGATCCTGCGCGGAGAGCAGTTCGCCGCGGACAGCTCCGCGCTCCGGCCCTACTTCGAGGCCGACCGGGTCCTGCACGACGGCGTCTTCCACGCTGCCGGAGCGCTGTACGGCCTGACGTTCACCGAGCGTCCGGACCTGCACGGCTACAACGACGAGGTCCGTGTCTTCGAGGTCACCGGCGACGACGACGAGCCCGTCGGGCTCTACCTGCTCGACCTCTACACGCGCGACGGCAAGCGCGGCGGCGCCTGGATGAACCCCGTCGTCGAGCAGTCCGAGCTGCTCGGCACGCTGCCCGTCGTGGTGAACAACCTCAACGTCGCGAAGCCGGCACCCGGGTCGCCGACGCTGCTCATCCAGGACGAGGTCGAGACGCTCTTCCACGAGTTCGGCCACGCGCTGCACGGCCTCATCGCCCGCACCACCTACCCCCGCTTCTCCGGCACGAACGTCGAACGCGACTTCGTCGAGTTCCCGAGCCAGGTGAACGAGATGTGGGTGTCGTGGCCGTCGGTCCTGGCGAACTACGCCAAGCACCACGAGACCGGTGCCCCGCTGCCGCCCGAGCTCGTCCTGGGCCTGAGCGAGTCCGAGGGCTTCAACGAGGGCTTCGGCACGACCGAGTACCTGGCCGCAGCGCTGCTCGACCAGGCGTGGCACCGCCTCTCCGCCGCAGAGGCCGCCGCGGTGACGTCCGTCGAGGACTTCGAACGCTCGGCACTCGAGTCGGCCGGGATCGCCGTCGAGGCCGTTCCGCCGCGGTACTCGTCGACGTACTTCGCGCACACGTTCTCGGGCGGGTACGACGCCGGGTACTACGGGTACATCTGGTCCGAGGTGCTCGACGCCGACACGGTCGAGTGGTTCCGCGAGAACGGCGGGCTCGACCGGTCCGCGGGCAGGCGGTTCGCTTCGCTCCTGCTGGGCGTCGGTGGTTCGAAGGACCCGCTCGAGGCATACCGCGACTTCCGCGGCCGTGACGCCGAGGTCGGGCCGCTGCTGCGGCGCCGCGGGCTGGAGTAGGGCGCCGCGGGGGCGGGCGCTTCCGGGCGTACCTGGTCGAATCGGGCGTACCTGGTCGGAACTTTCGACCAGGTACGCCCGATCTCATCTTCCATCGCAGCCGTCATGGGAAGAACCAGACATCAACCCGCGCACCGCGCCGACCGCCCCACCACGACGAAGGCCCGCACCGAACGGTGCGGGCCCTCGTGGCGTTCCGGAGCGCTACGCCGACTTCTCGACGCGCTTCGCCCGAGGCCGCGGCACGATGGTCGGCGCGGCGTTCTCGAGCACGGACTCGCGGGTGATCACCACGCGAGCCACGTCGTCGTCGGAGGGGACGTCGAACATCACCGGGCCGAGCACTTCTTCGAGGATGGCACGCAGGCCGCGGGCACCGGTCTGGCGCAGCACGGCCAGGTCGGCGATCGCCTCGAGCGCTCCCTGGTCGAACTCGAGCTCGACGCCGTCGATCTGGAACATCCGCTGGTACTGCTTGATCAGCGCGTTCTTCGGCTCGGTCAGGATCTGCATGAGCGCCGCCTGGTCGAGCTGCGACACCGTGGTGACGACGGGCAGACGACCGATGAACTCGGGGATCAGGCCGAACTTGTGCAGGTCTTCCGGCAGGACCTCGGAGTACAGGTCCTGGTGGTCGGTCGCACTGTGCAGCGGCGCCCCGAAGCCGATCCCCCGCTTGCCGACGCGCGAGGACACGATGTCCTCGAGCCCGGCGAACGCACCGGCCACGATGAACAGGACGTTCGTCGTGTCGATCTGGATGAACTCCTGGTGCGGGTGCTTGCGACCACCCTGCGGCGGGACGGAGGCGACCGTGCCCTCGAGGATCTTGAGCAGTGCCTGCTGCACGCCTTCGCCCGAGACGTCACGCGTGATCGACGGGTTCTCGGCCTTCCGGGCGATCTTGTCGACCTCGTCGATGTAGATGATGCCGGTCTCGGCGCGCTTGACGTCGTAGTCGGCGGCCTGGATCAGCTTGAGCAGGATGTTCTCGACGTCCTCGCCCACGTAGCCGGCCTCGGTCAGGGCGGTGGCGTCGGCGACGGCGAACGGCACGTTGAGGCGCTTCGCCAGGGTCTGCGCCAGGTAGGTCTTGCCGCAACCCGTCGGACCGATGAGCAGGATGTTCGACTTCGCGATCTCGATGTCGTCGCGGTCTTCGGCAGCGGTGATCTGCCCCTGTGCCCGGATGCGCTTGTAGTGGTTGTAGACGGCCACGGCGAGGGCGCGCTTCGCCGGGTCCTGCCCGATGACGTACTCCTGCAGGAAGTCGAAGATCTCGCGCGGCTTCGGCAGTTCGAAGTCACCGCTCGAGGTGTCCTCGCCGGCTTCGGCCAGGCGCTCCTCGATGATCTCGTTGCACAGCTCGACGCACTCGTCACAGATGTAGACACCCGGACCGGCGATCAACTGCTGCACCTGCTTCTGGCTCTTGCCGCAGAAGGAGCACTTGAGGAGGTCCCCGCTCTCTCCGATGCGTGCCATTGCCGTGCCTCCCTGGTTGGACATGCCGGCCCGCGCGCTCGCACCGGCCGCTGGTGCACCGCTGCTGGTGGGCACCTCGTCGTGGACACGAGCCTAACCGCAACCGGTGACACCGACCGTGCGGCGCCGCGGGATTTCGCGTGCGCGTTCGCCCAGGGCGTTCGGGCCTGCTACCGTGATCCCGTCGTCTCTACAAGTTGTAGAAACCCCGTCGAACCAACCCCCGAAGGATCCCCATGCAGAAGCGTCTCGCCGCCGGCGGCGTCGTCACCCTCGGAGCAGTGGCCGTCATCGTCCTCGGCACCGCCGGCGCAGCCAGCGCGCACGTGTCCGCGACGGCCACCTCGACCGCCGCGAACTCGTACACCACGGCGACCTTCTCGGTCCCGCACGGCTGCGACGGCTCCCCCACCACGAAGATCGAGTTCCAGGTGCCGGAGTCGGTCATCGAGGTCACCCCGACCGTGAACCCGAACTGGAAGATCACGAAGGCGACCGAGCCGTACACGAGCCCCTCCGCCGCGGCCGACGGTGAGCACGCCGAGGACGAGGCCGAGCGCGTCACGAGCATCACCTACACCGCGAAGACCCCGCTCCCCGCCGACGAGCGCGACACCTTCGCGCTGTCCTTCTCACTGCCCGACGGCAAGGCCGGCGACCTCGTCGAGTTCCCCGCGATCCAGACCTGCGAGAAGGGCTCGGTCGAGTGGAACCAGGAGCAGCAGGCCGGCGAAGCCGAGCCCGAGCACCCGGCCCCCTCGATCACGCTGACCGCCGCCGAGGCGACGGACGACGACGGCGACCCGGTCGCCGCCACGCCGACCGCCGAGGCCGCAGCCGGCTCGACGGCCCCCGCGGACCCCGACCTGGTCGGCCGCTTCCTCGGCCTGAGCGGCCTGGTCCTCGGTGCCGTCGCCCTGGTCGTCGCCGTCGCCGGCACGCGCCGCAGGAGCTCCGCCAAGTGACGCAGCGCGGCTCGCGTCGGACGCGACTGCGGTCCTCTGCCCGGAGGCTCGTGGCCGGGTCCGCCGCGGCCGTCGCGATCGCGGGCGGTGCGGTCCTCGGGCTCGCGGGGCCCGCCAGCGCGCACAACTACCTGATCGCGTCCACACCGGAGGTCGACGGCACGCTCACCGCGCTGCCGAAGACGTTCGAGATCACCACGAACGACAAGCTGCTCGACATCGGCGACTCCGGGTCGGGCTTCGCCTTCCGGGTCGTGGGTCCGGACGGGAAGTACTACGAGGACGGCTGCGTCGCCGTCGACGGCTCCTCGATGACCACGCCCGCCGCGCTCGGCGACTCCGGGGAGTACACCGTCGAGTGGCAGATCGTCTCCGCCGACGGCCACACCGTCTCCGACGAGTACCCCTTCACGTGGAAGGCTCCGTCCGGGTTCTCGGCCGCGACGGGATCGTCGACGCCGCCGACCTGCGCCACCGCGGGCGACGACTCGACCGAGGCCGCCACCACCGGCACCGCCTCGGGCGACACCGACTCAGCCGCGACCGACGCGCTCTGGATCGGTGCCGGCGGCGTCGTCCTCGTCGCCGCGGTCGTCGCGGTGCTGCTGCTCCTGCGGCGCCGCCCCGCGCCCGAGACGGACGACGCCGACGACTGACGCCGCTGCACGACGAAGGCCCCACACCGATCGGTGCGGGGCCTTCGTCGTTCCTGCTGGTGCTACTTGACGAGCGCCGGCAGGTTCTTGCGGCTGGTGAGGACCTGGTCGATCAGGCCGTACTCCACGGCTTCCTGCGCGGACATGATCTTGTCGCGCTCGATGTCGTGGTTGATCTCCTCCGGCGTCTTGTTGGAGTGCTTGGACAGCGTCTCCTCGAGCCAGGTGCGCATGCGGAGGATCTCCGCGGCCTGGATCTCGATGTCGGACGCCTGACCGCCACCCTGCTGGGTCGCGGGCTGGTGGATGAGCACGCGCGCGTTCGGCAGGGCCAGACGCTTGCCCGGCGTCCCACCGGCGAGGAGCACCGACGCGGCCGAGGCAGCCTGGCCGAGGCAGACCGTCTGGATCTGCGGACGGATGTACTGCATCGTGTCGTAGATCGCGGTCATCGCGGTGAACGAGCCACCGGGCGAGTTGATGTACATGACGATGTCGCGGTCCGGGTCCATCGACTCGAGCACGAGCAGCTGGGCCATGACGTCGTCAGCCGACGCGTCGTCGACCTGGACACCGAGGAACACGATGCGGTCCTCGAAGAGCTTCGCGTACGGGTCCTGGCGCTTGTAGCCGTAGGCCGTGCGCTCCTCGAAGCTCGGCAGGATGTACCGATTGGACGGAGCCGGGACGTTCTGCGCGCCACCGAGCATTGGGAGATGCATTCTCGTTTCCTTTTCTTCGGTGGGGATCAGGACTGGGCGTCGGGGTCGGCCGCGCTGGTGGGCGTCTCGCCGTCGGCGACGGTGCCGCCGCCACCGATGACCTCGGCGCTCGAGGCGCGGAGGTGGTCGACGAAGCCGTACTCGAGCGCTTCCTGCGCCGTGAACCAGTTGTCACGGTCGTTGTCCTTGAGGATCTGCTCGATCGACTTGCCGGTCTGCTCGGCCGTGAGCTCCGCCATGCGCTGCTTCATGTCGAGGATGACCTTGGCCTGCGTCTGGATGTCGGCAGCGGTACCGCCGAACCCGCCGGACGGCTGGTGCAGCAGGACGCGGGCGTTCGGCGTGATGTAGCGCTTGCCCGGCGTGCCGGAGGACAGCAGGAACTGTCCCATCGACGCGGCCAGGCCGATGCCCACGGTGACGATGTCGTTCGGGACGAACTGCATCGTGTCGTAGATCGCCATGCCGGCGGTGATCGAACCACCGGGCGAGTTGATGTAGAGGTAGATGTCCTTCTCAGGGTCCTCGGCGGCGAGCAGCAGCAGCTTGGCTGCGATCTCGTTCGAGTTGTCGTCGCGGACCTCGGAGCCGAGCCACACGATCCGGTCTCTCAGAAGGCGGTCAAAAACACTGGGGTTCAGTGTTGCTTCGGCCATGGAAAAGCTCCCGTTCAGTTGTCGCTTGTTGTCGAACTTATCGGTTGCAACGCACCACTTCGCGTGTGTTCGCCGACAGCAATGCGGTGGTGCGGAAATACGAGACGGGAGGCACGGTGCCAGCTGGCACCGTGCCTCCCGTCCGTCGTTCTGGTGGCGTCGAGATCGTTACTCGGCGTCCTCAGCAGGAGCCTGCGCAACGCCCGCCGTGAAGGCGGACAGGTCGACGGCGTCGCCGTTGGTGTCCTTGACGGTCACCTTCGACAGGACGGTCGCGACGGCCTTGGAACGGGCGACCTCGCCGACCATGCCGGGGATCTGGCCGTTCTGGTCGATGACCTTGATGAACTCGGCCGGCTCCATGCCGTACTGCGCAGCAGCCTGGATGAGGTACTGGGTCAGTTCCTCCTGCGAGACCTGGATCTCTTCCTTCTCGGCGATCGAGTCGAGGAGGATCTGCGAGCGGAAGGCCGTCTCGCTGGACTCCGAGACCTCCTTGCGGTGCTCGTCGTCCTCGAGGCGGTTCTCCTGCTCGAGGTGACGGTGCACCTCGTCCTCGATGAGCTGCGCCGAGATCGGGATGTTGACGTCCTCGATGAGCTTCTCGACGAGCTTGTCGCGAGCCGCGGCACCCTGACCGAAGGTCTTGGACTTCGCGATCTGCTCCTTCAGGTCCGCCTTGAGCTCGTCGATCGTGTCGAACTGGCTGGCGATCTGCGCGAACTCGTCGTCGGCCTCGGGCAGCTCGCGCTCCTTGACGGCGGTGACGGTGACGGCGATCTGGGCGGTCTCGCCCTCGCGGTCGCCACCGACGAGCTTCGACTCGAAGTTCGTCGACTCACCGGCGGTCAGGGACTCGAGCGCCTCGTCGATGCCCTCGAGCAGGTCGCCGGAGCCGATCTCGTAGGAGACGCCGGTGGCCGAGTCGACCTCGTCGTCGCCGATGCTCGCGGTCAGGTCGATCTGCGCGAAGTCGCCGGTCTTCGCCGGACGGTCGACCGTCACGAGCGTGCCGAAGCGGGTGCGCAGGTTCTGCAGCTCCTCTTCGATCTCGTCGTCCGACACCTCGACGGCGTCGACGGTGAGCTCGTAGGCGGAGTAGTCCGGCAGGTCGAACTCGGGACGCACGTCGACCTCGAAGGTGAGGACGAGGTCGCCGGCGAAGTCGGCGAGGTTCGGCAGCTCGGCGACGTCGGCCTCGGCACGGCCGAGGATGCGCAGCTCCTGCTCTTCGACCGCCTGGCGGTAGAAGTTGTCGATGGCGTCACCGACGGCGTGGTTCAGGACCTCGCCACGGCCGACGCGCTGGTCGACGATCGCCGGCGGGACCTTGCCCTTGCGGAAGCCGGGGATGTTGATCTGCTCGGCGATGTGCTTGTACGCGTGGTCGATGCTCGGCTTGAGATCTTCCGGCGTCACGTTCACGGTGAGCTTGACGCGGGTGTCGCTCACCTTGTCGACGGTGCTGGTGGCCACGGGATGTTCTCCTGTTGGTTGACGTTCGTGTGGTCGATGGTTCTCGAGGACCTGGTCGGGGCGACAGGAGTTGAACCTGCGACCTCCCGCTCCCAAAGCGGGCGCTCTACCAAGCTGAGCTACGCCCCGTTTGACTGGGCCAGGGTGTTCGCGCACGCCGAAGGGCGCACGCGACGCCGATGAGTCTAGCGGTCCGGGGCCGGGCGGTTCCCGGGAGGGACGTCGTCGTGTTCCACAGCGCGTCGCAGGCCCTTCCGCCACTGCACCCCGACCGCCACCTGGACCCCGAGCGCAGCCACCCCGAGCACGATCCCGACGACGATCCGCCACACGTGCAGCAGGGCGTGCGCGGGCTGCGACTGCGGATCGCCGAACAGGTCCGGGCGCATCGAGAACACGATCGCGGCGAGGACCACCAGCGCGTACGAGACCACCCGCGACCGCTTGATCCGCCGTGCACCGGCGTCGGTCGGCGGGAGCATCACACGGGGTGGCATGTCGGTACTCGTTCGTCCGCTACGATGGTCGGGCTGCGACACGTGCGCAGCGCGGGGATGTAGCTCAATGGTAGAGCCCCAGTCTTCCAAACTGGCCACGCGGGTTCGATTCCCGTCATCCCCTCTCTTCTTCCCCTACCTGCTGTCCCCGCACGGAGCGGTGTTCTTCAGTCCGTGCACGGTGGGTTGCTCGGTGCGAGGTCGTTCTGGCGCACCGAGCGATCAACTCCGCACGGAGCGAACACGGGCGCACCGTGCATTTCGGCACCACCCTGAACTGGGGATGGGGCGGCGGAGCTGTTTCCGCGACACTTGAGCGGTCCTCGTCATGCCAAGGAGCTCAGTGCCGAACCCCCGCCAGACCACAAGCCCACGTGCGCCACGTCCCCGTCGACGGGTACCGATCATCACGTGGATCGGCATCGTGGGAACCGCCGTCCTCGCACTCGCCGGCCTCGCATCGAGCGGAGTCTGGGGAATGCTGATGATGATCGCGCTCGTGGTCCTGCCCACGACGCTCTACGCCGTCGCCTTCCGCCGCTCGACGTGGCTCCGGATCCCGAGGAAGCGCGCTACTGCCGCGATCGGTGCCGGCATCGCTCTCGCCGCACTGATCGGATCCACCTCCGCCTACGGGGCGACCCACCCGTTGCCGGACGCACCGGCACAGGTCGTCGCCGCGACGACTCCGAGCACGACGGTGGCCGCGAAGCCGAAGACGTCTCCGACACTGACACCGACACCGACACGCACGGTGACGCCCACGCCGACGCCGACCCCCACGCCGATGGTCACGACCAAGGCGGTGACGGAGACCTCACGGATCGCGTTCGGCTCGACGACGGTGCAGAGCTCGACCCTGGCCCAGGGCACGACCTCAGTGACGACGCCCGGGGTCCGCGGTGTCAACACGAAGACGTACCTCGTCACGTACACGGACGGTGTGGAAACCGACCGTGTTCTGCGGAGCGAACGCGTCACGACGCCGCCGGTGACGCAGGTCACCACGGTCGGGACCTACGTTGCCCCCGCAGCACCTGCCGCTCCCGCGGCCCCGACGTGTACGAACGGCACCTACGTCAACGCGGCGGGAGCAACGGTCTGTCGACCAGAAGCGGCTTCGAGTGCGCCCGCTGGCGCGACAGCCAAGTGCGTCGACGGCGTTTACAGCTTCAGCCAGTCGCGACGAGGAACCTGCTCTGGGCACGGAGGCGTCGCCGTCTGGCTGTGACGCATGCCTGCTGGTAGCGGCGCCGATGCTCGGTTGTCAGAGCGCGCCGATCGGCTCTTCGTCGACCTCCTGTCGCAGCATCCGGTACTGCCGCTCCCAACCAGGGGTGCCGCGCCCAGCGGCGTGCAGCGCAGTCCGGACTGCCCCGAGCGCACGGTCGAGCGCACCGAACTCGTCGTCCGAGACGACCCCGATCGAGAAGTTGAGGGTGCCGGTCGCGATGTCGACGGCCAGGTCCTGATCGTGGACGTCGTCGAGATCGAAGAGCGCGTCCGCGATGACGTCGAAGTCCGCCGTGAGCTCGGCGCGGAGGTCGTCCGCTGCCTCGAGCTGTGCTGCGCACTCGACGCGCACGATGTAGTTCGTCATGAGCTCCTCCTGTCCCAGCAGCCTGTTCTCTCGAACCGATACTTCAGATGCACAACGTACCAGGGGTTCGACGGCGTCACGTGGACCGTGTGCAGGTGCTCGCCGCAGGGGCAGTACGCCTTGTAGTACTTCTTCCCCTTCGCGAACCGCCAACCATGCGACTCCGCAACACGCATGACGCGTTCGATGTCCTTCTTCGGATGTCGAGGTCGCTCGACCATCGCCACCTCCCTTCCACTCGTTCGACGGTAGGGAGAACGGCAGCGACACCGAGGCGCGCTTGCGAGCACTGTGGACATGCTCCACGCCTGCCCGAGCTGTGGAGGAATGTCAGGGGCCGCCGAGTTCGAGCGTGATCTGCGGGGCCTCGCCGACCTCCACCTGAGCACGGCGACGCTCGGCAGCACGGAGGGGCACGAGGTACCCGCCGTCCTTCGGGAACAACGAGGTGGTCCAGGTGACGGCGCCGATCGTCACCCGGGCGGGGATCACACCCCACCCGTAGGTGAGCATCGGTGCGAGGTCGGCGATGACCTCGGCGGCGTCCGGCGGCACGACGGCGAAGAAGAACGGCGACGGCCCGCGCCACTCGACGACCTCGCCGCGGAACTCGAGCTCCATGCGGCGATCGTACGGCCGCATCCCTCGCACGGTGCGAGGTCGACGGAACTCCGTGCGAGGTTCCACACTCGGTGCGACGGCAGCGCGAACGCGTCAGCGGTACGACGCGGCCTGCCCGTACAGCTTCTGCGTCAGCGCCGAGACGTAGGCGGACTTGTCGCCTCCCGGCAGGTTGTACGTCATGAAGACGCCGTACCCGTCGGCCTTCGTGCGCTGTGCGAGCGACACCGCCGTCGACTGCGAGGTGTTCTGGATGTCCACCGCGGCAGCCGACAACCGGTCCTTGCCGAGCCCCGGGATCGACGGCGCCGAGTACGTGCCGTAGTAGGGGTTCCAGGCGTAGTCGAGCTTCGAGCCGATGGTGCTGCTCGACTGCGACAGCGAGGACGACGCCGGGCCGATGTCGTAGAACGAGATGAGCTTGCCGGGCATCTGGGCACGCAGCGCGGTGATGAGCCAACCGATGGACTGCTGGTTCGGCTGCGGGGTGCCGTTCGCGCCGTAGTCGGAGTACTCGTCGTCGAGGTCGACCCCGTCGAGGCCGTACTTCGACACGGTGGCGGCGATCTGGGACGCGAAGTCCGACGCCGCGGCCTGGGTCGGGAAGTTGGCGATGCCCGCACCCTGGTGGTTGCCGAGGACCGACAGTGACACCTTGATGCCCTTCGCCTGCAGCGGCCTGATCTGCGTCGCTGCGTTGTCGAGCGTCGCCTGCACCTTGTCGTTGTTGACCAGGACGGCCTTGGAGCCGTTCCAGTTGATGTTCGCCGCGAAGATGATCGCGACGTCGAAGGCGTTCGCCCCACCGGACAGCGTGTACCGGCCGACGTTGGCGAGCTGGTCGTTGTTGACCTCGACGTAGGCGATGCTCGTCGGCCCCGACTTCGTAGCGGCGGCAGTGCCGGCGGCTGCAGCAGCGGTCGGTGCTGCGGTCGCTGCGGACGGCACCAGCGGTGCCGCCACCATCGCGGCGATGGCCGCCACGATCCCGAACTTCATGGACTTCTTCATGTCATTCCTCCTTGAATGGGTCGGTCGTTCAGTTGTGTGGGAAGCGGAAGGTGCGGACCTCGTAGGCGTCGACGGCGAACGAGGACGCGTCGACGGTGCCGGCCGAGGCCAACGGCTCTTCGAGCAGGGTGACCTCGGCAGCCGTGCCGAACGCGGCCCCATCGCCCTCGGACAGGGCGATCGCCCCGGTCCCCCGCCGCCCCACCGGCTCGTACACCCGCACGACCAGGTCGCCGGAGCGGTCGTCGGCGAACTTGACGCTCGACAGCACGACCCCGCCGGACACGCGCACGAGCGGTGCGAACCCGTTCGCCCCGGTGACGGTCCGCACTCCGGCGTTCATCCGCACGCCGGCCGCCGTCGCCCCGAGCTGGTCCGTCCCGATGACGATGCCGTACCGGTGCGTCTGCACGCCCTGGTCGGTCTCGGGGTCCGGGAACCGCGGTGCCCGCAGCAGCGACAGCCGCACGGTGGTGGTGACGTGCCCGTCGACGGCGTCGCGGGTGGTGTCGAACCCGTGGATCGAGTCGTTCACGAGCGACACACCGAAGCCCGGCTCGGACACGAGCACGTAGCGGTGCATCGACGTCTCGAACTTCGCGGCTTCCCACGAGGTGTTCGTGTGCGTCACCCGCTTCTGTGCTCCGAACTGCGTCTCGGCGACGGTGTGCTCGGCGCGGACGTCGAGCGGGAACGCGACCTTGAGGAACTTCTCGGTCTCGTGCCAGTCGGTCGTCTGGTCGAACTCGAGGGTGCGGGAGTCCGGCGCGAGTGTGATCTCCTGACGCACGGTCGAGTCGCCGAAGGCCCGCGAGACGACGACGCGCGCGACGCCGTCGGCATCGACGGACGCGTCGAGCGACGTCACCGCGACGAGGTCCTCGACCCGGTTCCGGTAGTACCGGTCGACGTCCCACGCGTCCCACATGTTCGGGAAGTCCTGGTGCAGCTGCAGCAGGTTCGCGGCCTGTCCGGCAGCGATCGCCTCGCGGCCGCTCGCCAGGTCGACGGCGCTCGTGACGAGCCCCTGGTCGGTGACGGTGACGCGCACCAGCTCGTTCGCCAGCACGTACCCGCCGTCCTGCTCGGTCAGGGTCACGGCGGTGGCTTCCGGCACGTCAGTCGCCAGGACCGCGCCCTGCGCGGGTGCGCCGGCCTGGAGGAACGGGGCCGGGTTGACGACGACGGCTGCCTGTCCGGTGCCGGCGAGCGCCGAGAGCGCCTGGTCGATGATCGCGGTCAGGGCCGCGGCCGTCTCGGCGTACTTCGCGACCGCTTCGCGGTGCACCCACGCGATCGAGGTGCCCGGCAGGATGTCGTGGAACTGCTGGAGCAGGACCTGCTGCCACAGGGCGTCGAGTTCGTCGTACGGGTAGGCGAAGTCGCTGCGGGCGGCGGCGGTCGCGGCCCAGAGCTCGGCCTCGATGAGCAGCTGCTCGCACCGGCGGTTGCCCTGCTTCGTGCCGTGCTGGCTGGTCAGCGTGGCGCGGTGCAGCTCGAGGTACAGCTCCCCCACCCACACCGGCGGGTCGGTCAGCTCGGACTTCGCGCGGTCGAAGAACGTGTCGGGGTGCTCCCACCGGACCTTCGCACTGCCCTCGAGGTCGGCAAGGCGTGCGGCCGTGCCGGTCATCTCGCGGGTCGTGCCACCGCCGCCGTCGCCCCAGCCGACCGGTGCGATCGAGCCCGTGGCGAGCCGGTTCTCACGGAACTGGCGGGAGGCCTTCGCGACCTCGCTGCCGGACAGGCGGGAGTTGTAGGTGTCCATCGACGGGAAGTGCGAGAACACCCGCGAGCCGTCGATGCCTTCCCACAGGAACGTGTGGTGCGGGAACTTGTTCACCTGGTTCCACGAGATCTTCTGCGTGAAGAACCACTCGAAGCCGGCGCGGCGCATGAGCTGCGGGAGCGCCGGCGAGTACCCGAAGCTGTCGGGCAGCCAGACGCCCTTGGGTCGGATGCCGAACTCGCGCTCGAAGAACCGCTGTCCCTGCGAGAACTGCCGGACGATGCTCTCGCCGGTCGGCATCACGGTGTCGGACTCGACCCACATGCCGCCGATCGGCAGGAACCGGCCGGCCTCGACCGCGGCCTGCACCCGCGCGTAGACCTCGGGGCGGTGCTCCTTGATCCACGCGTACTGCTGCGCGCTCGACATGCCGTACAGGAAGTCGTCGGTCTGGTCGATGAGTTCGGTCATCGTCGAGGTGGTGCGGGCGACCTTGCGGATCGTCTCGCGGACGGGCCAGAGCCACGCGGAGTCGATGTGGGCGTGGCCGATCGCCGAGATCGTGTGGGCGGAGGCCTCGGCGGGGGCGGCGAGCACATCGGCGAGCGCCGCGCGGGCGTCACCCGCGGTCGCGGCGATGTGCTGCAGGTCGAGCCGGTCCAGCGCGTCGTCGAGGGCCTGCAGGATCCGCATCCGCCGTGGGCCCTCGGGCAGCTCTGCCTGCAGTTCGAGCAGGACGTCGATGTCGAGCGCGAGTTCGTGCGCCTCGGACTCGAAGACGGCGAGGTCCATCCGGCGCGAGGTGTAGAGCCGCTTCGACGACGAGGTCTGGATGTCACCCTCGTGGGTGACCAGGAAGGGGTGGTAGTCGAGCAGGACGGGGTTCGACGCGGCCTCGACGAAGAGCTCGATGGTCTCCCCGCCCACCGCTGCTTCGGTGAGGAGCACCCACTGGTTGCGCGGGTTGATCGACTTCACCGGCGTGCCGTCGGCCAGGTAGACGAGCCCCTCGCACTGGAACCCGGGCATGTTCTTGTCGAACCCGAGGTCGATGACCGCTTCCACCCGTCGTCCGGCCCACTCGGTCGGCACGGTCCCGGTCAGCCGGAACCACGTCGTCCCCCAGGCCGCACCCCAGGGCGTGCCGACCTCGTACGGTTCGAAGGTGAGCTGCAGGCCCTCGGTCGGCGGGACGGGCTCACCGGGCAGTTCGTGCCACGCGGTCTCCAGCGGCACGGCGGTGGCGTGCACCGCGGGCGTGATCCGCTCGTCGAGGACCCGGCGGGCCCGTCCGGTGGTGAGGGGGATGTCGTCGTGCATGGAGCCTTCCAGGGTCGGGGCGTTGCCGCAGATCAGGGCGTGGTCGCGGGGTGCGCGACGCGGATGGTGGTGGAGTCGAGGTCGGCGGGCACGTCCACGCAGCGGTCGATGCCACGGGCGGCGAGCATCTCGGTGTCGCCGAGTCGGGAACGGAGGACGACCTGCGGACCGCGACCGTCCGGGTCCGCCGACGCGACGGCGAGCCAGGCGGCGGCGAACCGGCCTCCGGGGGCGCAGTCGGCACGCATCCCGTGCCGGTCCGAGCCGTCGGGCAGCACGTCGTCGAGCACGAGCGCGGTGGCCGGCGGCGCAGCGGCGGCGGCGCCTGACCGTGCGACGGCGGCGAAGGCCTCCCCCGCCGGCTTGACGCGGCCGTCGTTGGTGAAGAGCCCGAGGTCGTACTCGAGCTCCGGGAAGTCGGCGAGCGACCGGGCGACGTCGTGCGAGCACCACCACGTGATGCCGAGCACCTGCTGCGCCCCGAGCACGTGCCGGATGGTCTGCTCGGTGAACGAGGCGGCGTCCTCCGGGGCGATGACGTTGGTGGGCGCCCCCACCTCCTGCAGCCAGTTCGGCCGTGCGGGGTCGCGGTTCCAGGCGGCGGCGAGCTGGAGCAGGTACTCACCGTGCCGCACCGATCCCGGTCCGAGTGCGCCGTGCAGCGCTGCCGAGCCGTTGAACACCCACGAGTGCGTGACGGTGGCGTCACCGTGGTCCGCCGCGTGCTCCGGGCCGAAGGGCTGGGCGTCGTCGTACCAGGCGGCGTCGTACTGCGCGACGGTGACCAGCGGCCGTGGACGCGACCCGGCGCCGGACGGCGCAGACGTGGCGGGGCCGAGCCGTGCCTCCAGGCCGGACCCGCCGGACGAACCGGCCGGACCGGCCGACAGCCCGTCACGCGCCGCCGCGACCATCGCCGCCGCCCACGCGTGGCCCTGCTCCGCCGTGATGTCGTGCGGCGCGGGGTGCGGCGCGTGCGCGAACTGGTTCACCTCGTTGCCGATGGTGATGCCGAGCAGGTTCGGCTTGTCCGCGACCGCTCGGGCGAGCGCCCGGACGTACGCCGCGGTCGACGCGACGACGTCCGGGTCGGTGAACATGTTCCGGCGGTGCCAGCTGTCCAGCCACGCGGGCACGAAGTCGAAGCTCGACAGGTGCCCCTGCAGGGCGTCGACGTTGACGTCGAGCCCGAACGAGCCGGCGATGTCCACGACCGTCGCGACGTCCTGCAGCGCCGAGGCCCGGATGAGCGTCCGGTTCGGCTGCACGACCGGCCAGAGCGGGAAGATCCGCACGTGGTCGGCGCCGAGCGAGGCGATCGCCTCGAGGTCCCTGGCGGTGTCCGACGCCGAGAAGTCGAGCCACGAGTGGAACCATCCGACCGAGGGCGTGTAGTTGACCCCGAAGCGCATCAGCCCTTCACACCGCCCTCTTCGACGCCCTTGAAGAAGAAGCGTTGCAGGACGGCGAAGATCACGGCGATCGGGATGAACGCGATCATGGTGCCGGCGGCGATCATGCGCTGGTCGGTCGCGAACGTGCCCTGCAGGTACTGCAGTCCGACGGTCAGGGTGAGGTTCTCCGGCGACTGCAGCACGATGAGCGGCCACAGGAAGTCGTCCCACGCCCCGATGAACGAGAAGATCGCGATGACGGCGATCGTCCCCTGCACGGCGGGCAGCGAGATGTACCGCAGCCGCTGCATCGCGTTCGCGCCGTCCATCACGGCGGCCTGGTCGATCTCCTCCGGGATCTGCCGGAACGCGTTGAACATGAGCAGCACGTTGAGCGCGGCGATCATCCCGGGCAGGGCGACACCGACGAGGTTGTCGGCGAGGCCGAGGTCCTTGACGGTGACGAACTGCGAGATGATCGTCGCCTCGCCGGGCAGGACGAGCGTGGCGAGGAACAGCCCGAGGACGAGCTTGCGGTGCCGCCACTGCAGCCGCGCCAGGGCGAACCCGGCGAGCGTCGCGAAGACGATGTTGCCGAACACGTCGATCGCGGCGACGAGCAGCGAGTTGCCGATGTACCGCCAGACCGGGATCGCGGCAGCCACCTTGAGGTAGTTCTCGAAGGTCGGCTCGGTCGGGATGAAGGACGGGTTCGCGGTGTAGATGTCCTCGCCGGCGCCCTTGAGCGAGGTGGACAGCTGCCACAGGAACGGGCCGATCGTGATGAAGAGCACCACGATGAGCAGGACGTAGCGCACGACCTTCTCGCGGGTGGACATGACGCCCCAGACCGCGCGACGGCGCTTGCGTCCGTCTTGTCCGTTCTGCCTGGAGGCCCGTCCCGCGTCCGTCGCGCCGGTCACGTCCGGCGTCGGGCTGGCTGCACCGCGTGCCCCGCCCAGTGCGGGTTCGGTGGTCGTCGTGTTCGTCACTTGTCCGCCTTGCTGTTCATCCGCGCGAGGGCGAGCATCGGGATGAGCGTCACGACGAAGAGCAGGAGGCTCAAGGCGGACGCGTACCCGAGGTTGCCGGTGAAACCGCGGGCGTACTGCTGGATGAGCATGACGAGCGAGTTGTCCTGCCCGCCGGGTCCACCGGTGCCGTTGGTGAGGATGTAGAGCTCGCTGAACACCCGGAGCGCGGAGACGCACACCAGGATCCCGACGAGCGTCATGGTGCCGCGGACCCCCGGCATGGTGACCGACCAGAACCGTCGCACCGATCCGGCGCCGTCGAGGGCGGCCGCTTCGTGCAGGTCCTTGCCGACGTTCCCGAGGGCCGCGAGGAAGATGATCATGTAGTAGCCGAGGCCCTTCCAGACCGTCAGGCTGATCGCGCTGAGGAGCAGCAGCCACCGGTCGGTCAGGAACGGGACGCTGCCCTGCACGACGCCGAGCGCCTGCGCCATCTCGTTGATGACGCCGCGGTCGTCGAGGATCCAGGTCCAGATGAGCCCGACGACGACGGCCGAGGCGATGACGGGCGTGTAGAACGCCGTGCGGAAGAACGCGATCCCCGGGAGCTTCTGCTGGACGAGCACCGCGATGAGCAGCGGCAGCACGGTCAGCAGGGGCAGGCAGATCGCCATGTAGATGACGCTGTTGAGCAGCGCCTCCCACACCTGCGGATCGGCCAGCAGGGTCTCGAAGTTCGCAAGACCCACCCACTGGCTCACGCCCCCCAGCGGGCTGGCGTTCGTGAACGACAGCCGGACGGTGTTGATCGACGGCCAGAGGCTGAACGCGACGAGCCAGACGAGGGCCGGCAGGACGAGCAGCCAGGGCGTGAACCAGCGGTTGGCGCGCATCAGCCGTTGGCCAGCAGGCTGTTCATTTTGGTCTGCGCCGTCTGCAGTGCCTGCTCCGGCGCGACCTGGCCCTTCATGGCGAGGGCGATCTGCTGGTCGAGGAAGTCCGTCATGGCGGAGTTCGCCTCGACCGGGTTGAGGACCTTCGCGGTCTTCAGGGCCTCGTTCGCCAGGACACGGGCCTCACCGTTCACGGTGCCGTCGTCCTTCGAGAAGTACGGGTCGGACTGCGACGACGTGGTCGACGGGAAGATGTTCACCTGGTGCGCGAACGCCTCCTGGTTCTTCGCGTTCGTCATGAACTTCGCGAACGCCTCAGCCGTGGCGAGGTGCTTCGACTTCGCCGACACCGACAGCCCCTGCACGTACAGCGGCGGGGTGTCGAGTGCGGGGCTGACGGTGACCTTGCCCTTGAGCGACGGGTTGTTCTTCTCGAAGTCCGCGAGCGAGGTGGCGCCGCCGGTGGTCCACGCGACCTTCTGCTGCGTGAACAGCGTCGAGTTGCCGAGGTAGTCGCTGTTCAGCACGTTCGAGGGCATGTAGCCGTCCTGGTACGCGTCCTTGTACCGCTCGATCAGGTCGGCGGCCTTCGACGAGTCGGCGAAGGTGAACTTCGTGCCGTCCGCGTTGAGGACCTTCACGCCTGCCAGGGTGAAGTCGCCGAGGCCGGGCTTGCGGCTCATCAGGTAGTCGGTCGGGCAGTTCTCGTGCATGGTCTTCGCCTGCGTGAACAGCTCGTCGGTGGTCTTCGGCGGGTTGTCCGCGTCGAGGCCGCACTTCGCGAACATCGTCGCGTTCCAGTAGTCGACGTCGGTGTTGAGGTACCAGGGGTACCCGAACGTGCCGTCCACGCCCTTGTACTCGTACGAGTCCAACGCACCGGCGACGTAGGTGCTCGCGAGCTCGGTGTCGTCCTTCGCGACGTCCTGCAGGAACCCGCGCTTGGCGAGCGGCAGGGCGATGTCCGGCGGCAGGTTGATGACGTCGGGCAACGAGTTCGACGACGCCTGGCTGAGCACCTTGTCGGCGTAGCCGTCGCCCGGCTGGTCCTGCAGCTTCACCTTCGCGTCCGGGTGGGCCTTCTCGAAGTCGGCGATCACCCCGTTCAGGTAGTCCGTGTACGTCGGCGTGAGCGCCCACGTCTGCAGCGTGATCGACCCGCTGATCTCCCCGCCGCCGTTGTCGGCCGCGGTGCTGCCGCCCGAGCAGCCGGTCAGGACGAGTGCCGTGGCGGCAGCTCCTGCGAGCAGCGCCGCAGCACGGCTCCTCGTCGCACGTGTGGTGGTCCTCATGGCGTCTGACTCCCTCGTCATCCTGCTTCGTCAGTGTGCTGAACCGGTTCAGTCCCTGTCCCCGAACCCGCTCGTGGCAGTGACTATGAAGGACTAAAACGCTATAGTCAAGCCCATGGCCGCGAACCGTCGAACGACGATCTCCGACATCGCCGCGCGTGCCGGCGTGTCCGTCAGCGCGGTCTCGTTCGCCCTGAACGACCGCCCCGGCGTGTCCGACGAGACCCGTGCTCGCGTGCGCGCGATCGCCCGCGAACTCGACTGGCAACCGCACACCGCAGCCCGCGCACTGGGCGGTGCCAAGGCCGGCTCGATCGGCTTCGTGCTGAACCGGCCGGCCCGCACCCTCGGCACCGAGTCGTTCTTCGGCGACCTGATCTCCGGCATCCAGCTCGGACTCGCCGGCACCCACGTCGGGATGAACCTGCTCGTGGCGCGCGACGTCGCCGAGGAACTCGAGACCTACCGGGCGTGGTGGCGTGGGCACCGCGTCGACGGGGTGGTCGTCATCGACCCGCGGCGCGACGACGACCGGTTGACCCTGCTCGCCGAACTCGGCATGCCCACGGTCGTCGTCGGGTCCCACCCCTCGCCCGAGGGCTCCGCACCGAGCGTGTGGATCGACGACGGTGACGCGACGGACACCGTCCTGCGGTACCTGCACGCGCTCGGGCACCGACGCATCGCGCACGTCGCCGGGCGCCCCGAGTTCGAGCACACCGCCATGCGGATCGGCCGTGTGCGGGCGTTCGCCGCGGCCGAGGGGCTCGCCGACGCCGTGTCGATCCCGACCGACTACTCGGCCGAGGCCGGTGCGAGTGCGACCCGCACGCTGCTGTCCCGCAGCAGCCGACCGACGGCGATCGTCTACGACAACGACGTCCTGGCGGTGGCCGGGCTCGGGGTCGCGAGCGAGATGGGCGTCGCCGTGCCGACCGACGTCTCGATCGTGTCGTTCGACGACTCGGCGATGATCCAGCTGGTCCGGCCGTCCATCACCTCGCTGACCCGCGACACCGTGGAGCTCGGGCAGCGGGCGGCGACGCTCCTGCGCGCGCAGATCGACGCCGACGCGCCGCTGCCGTCACGCCCCGGGCCACCGCTGACACTGAGCGTCCGGGAGTCGACGGCGCGCGCCGGGTCCTGAGACGCCGCACCGGCGCTCCGCTGCGACACGCCCAGCGGGCGTCCGACCGAGGTCCACTGCACGCGGCGGACTTGACTCCCGTTCGAACACACGTTCGAATACCGTCGTGGGACGGCGTCGCGAGAACCGGTGGCAGCCCCCGGAACACCCGGAGGTCGAACGTCCGCGCGCCTACTCGCTGTCCGAGGACGCCCGCGGGCCCGACGTCTGCCACGCCGTCACCCCGGTGCCGGTCTGGGCGTGGATCCAGTTCCCGACCTTCCACGTGCGCGTGAAGGCCTTCGCGAAGAGCTGGACCCGCGATGCCGTCATGGTCGAGTGGGCGCAGTTCGGACAGCAGGCGGACGCGTGGGTGTGGCGGTCCGCCGTGAAGCACCGCACCCTGCGCGCCGACCAGGCGGAACGCGCGATCCGGAGTCCGCAGAACGCAGCGCGTTGACTTCCGGTCGCACCCCGAGGATCGTTTGGCGAACACCGGTTCGGCAAGTAACTCACTGATCGAGGCATTCGTTCGAGTGCCGCTCCGGAACGAGGAGGCACCATGAAGAACACCGCGGTGCCGTCCTGGGTCGCCCACGTGCTCACCCCGCCCGAGGTCATCAGCGCCTACGTCGAGGCCCGGGTCAACGACCCCGCCCTGCTGTCGGGCGAGCACACGGAACCCACGTGCGCCGACTTCCTCGGCGACGAGTAGACGGTCGTTCAGCGGCGTCGGCGGCGCGCCGAGAGCGTGACGGCGACGCTCGCAGCGGTGACGCACACCAGCGCCACCGTCTCCAGCACCGACAGCCCCTCACTGAGCACCACGAGGCCGGCCAGCGCGGCGATCGCCGGGCCGAGGCTCTGCAGGACGCCGAACACCCGCGTCGGCATCCGCCGCAACGCCGCCATCTCGAGGGCGTAGGGCAGCACGCTCGACAACACCGCGACCGCGCCGAAGACCAGCAGGAGCACGGGTTCGCGGACCACGCCGTCCACCGCGGACGGGAGCCCGAACGGCAGCGACACGAGCATCGCGACCACCATCGACACCACCAGGCCGTCGACCCCGGGGATCGCCGCGCCGACGTGCCGGTTCATCACGATGTAGCCCGCCCAGCACGCCGCCGCGAACACGGCCCAGACGACCCCGCCGACCTCGGTCACGGCGCTCGGGCCGACCCCGAGCAGCACGACGCCGGCGAGCGCCAGGGCAGCCCAGAGCGCGTCCCGCCAGCGTCGGGTGTGCACGAGGGACAGGGCGAGGGGGCCGAGGAACTCGATCGTCACCGCGACCCCGATCGGGATGCTCGCGAACGCCAGGTAGATGAAGACGTTCATCCCGCCGAGCGCCAGCCCGAGACCGACGGCACCGACCCACTGCGCGCGGGTCCAGTGCCGGACGCGGGGACGGACGACCAGGGCGAGCACCACCGCACCGATGACGAGCCGGAGCGCCGCGGCCCCGACCGCGCCGACGTCGTCGAAGTGGGTCTTCGCGATCGCGGCGCCGAGCTGGACGGACACCATCGCGGTGAGGGCGAGCAGCGGAGCCGGGACCCGATCGGTGCCGCGGGCCTGGTTCATCCGCGCGCCCGGGTCATCCGAGGTAGGCGAGCACGGCGAGGACGCGGCGGTGGTCCTCACCGGTGTCCTCGAGCGCGAGCTTGCCGAAGATGCTCGACACGTGCTTCTCGACGGCGCCGGTGCCGATGACGAGCGCGCGGGCGATGGCTGCGTTCGTGCGCCCCTCGGCCATCAGGCCGAGCACGTCGCGTTCACGAGGGGTGAGCGCGGCGAGGGGGTCGCGCCGACGGCTCATCAACTGCGTGACGACCTCGGGGTCGAGCACGGTGCCACCGGCCGCGATCCGGCGCACGGCGTCGTCGATCTCCTCGAGCCGTGTGACGCGGTCCTTGAGCAGGTAGCCGATGCCCGTCGCGCCGGCGGCGAGGACGTCTTCGGCGTAGGTGGCCTCGACGTACTGCGAGAGCAGGAGCACACCCGTGCGCGGGGCGATCCGGCGGGTCTCGACGGCCGCGCGGACGCCTTCGTCGGTGAAGGTCGGTGGCATCCGGACGTCCATGACCACGACGTCGGGAGCGCCGTCGGGCAGCGTCGCGAGGAAGGCGCGGGCGTCGGCGTACTGCCCGATGACGTCGATGCCGGCTTCGTCGAGCACGCGGGCCAAGCCCTCGCGCAGCAGGACGGCGTCGTCGACGACGACGGCCCGGATGCGTGCTGCATCCGGGCCGTCTGTCATGCCGACCAGCCTAGTGGGAGCGCGGGCGCTCCCGTGGGGTCACGACCGCGGGTTCGCCGTCGTGGGGACGCCGTTCAGGGCGCCGAGCGGGATGCGGGCCGTGGCCTCGGTGGGTCCGCCCTCGGGGCTCGCGACGACCAGGTCGCCGTCGAGCGCGCGCATCCGGCCGATCAGGCCCTCGATGCCGTGGCCCTGCTGGGGTCGGGCGCCACCACGGCCGTCGTCGGTGACGCTGACGGTCAGGTACCAGAGCCCGGAGGCGTCGACGACGAGCCCGAGGTACACCCCGGCGGTCGTCGCACCGGCGTGCTTCATGGTGTTCGTCAGGAGCTCGCTCACCGTGAAGTACACGTTGCGCTGGATCTCCGTCGCGAGCTCGAGGCCCTCGGGCAGACGGACGTCGAGGCCGACCGGGATCGGCGTGCGGGCGACGAGCGCCTCAAGGGCCGCCACGAGCCCGCGGTCGAGCAGGATCGGCGGGGCGAACCCGCGGGACAGCGCACGCAGTTCGTCGAGGGCGTCCTGCGCGTGCTCCGATGCCTCGCCGATCAGCTGCTTCGCCTTCTGCGGGTCCTTGTCGAACGCGCGCTCGGCGGCGGACAGGTCCATCCGGAGCCGCACCAGGCGCTGCTGAGGGCCGTCGTGCAGGTCGCGCTCGATCTGGCGCAGGGCCTGTCCCTCGGCGGTCGCCGCACCGGCGCGGGAGGCCTGCAGTCCGGCGACGCGCTGCTCGAGCTGCTCCGCACGGAACCCGCCGAGCAGGCCGAAGTCCACCCAGTAGTGCGCGATGACCGAACCGCGGGCCCACAGCGGGAACAGCACGACCGAGGCCGCCATCGACAGCAGCCCGAGGAACCCGACGCCCGTGGCGAACCCGATGCCGTCCGGGAAGTACCCGGACCGGATGTTGTTGAGCAGGAACAACCCGCCGACGGCGATCGGCCAGAGGAACCCGGCGAGCAGGATCGCCCCCGCACCGACGGTCACCAGGGCGACGAGCGGGTACACGACCGCTGCGTGCAGCAGGTAGAGCCAGTAGTGCGGGTTGGCGACCGCGGACCCCGTGCGCGTCCACCAGTTCTGCTGCCAGCGGGGCGTCCAGTCCACCGGCCGGATCGGACGCCGGTCGGCCCATCCGATGCGGAGCTTCTCGAACTGTCCGAGCCACCGCGCCACGAACAGCGCGATGAAGAACATCAGCAGCACGAACGGGTTGAACAGGTCGCGGAAGCCTCCACCGAAGATCGCTGCGGGGAACGCGACGTACAGGGTGCACAGCAGCACGGCCGTCAGGGCCATGTAGCCGAAGTCGCGCGGCAGGCGCTTCCAGGACTCGCGGTAGAACGCACCGGCGGTCATGCCGGAACCCGGACCGCGGCCGTGGCCGCCGACGGGTGCCGATCCGTTCGGCGGGGTCGCGCCCCACGACGCCGGCGGCGTCTGCTGGTCGTGCTGTCGCGGGTACTGCGGCATCGGCTTGGTGGCTCCAGGTGGGACGGAGTCGCCCAGCGGGACGGTCTGGGCCTGGTCGGGCGAGGGCGTGACGTCGTCCAGCGGGACGGTTCGCGCCTGGTCGAGGCGGTCGGTGTCGGTCATGACTCCAGCCTCGCGATCACGGGGCCGTTCCCCCATCCTGCCCCCTCCCCACCCCGGGTGGGGTTATCCCCCGTTCCGCCGGCTCCCGGGGCACCATCGCGGTGTGACGGGCGCGGGAGTAGTGTGCGCGCATGCAGAACATCACGGGGGTTCGGGTGGTCTCGGCCGCGGCAGTCGTCGCAGCGGTCGTGTTCGGGGCGCGCGGCCTGGTGGGGACGATCTGGCTCGCGCCGTGGGACCTGCCGAACGGGCTGCTCCTCGTCGCCACGGCGCTCGCCGGGCTGGCAGCTGCGGTCGTGCTCGTCGCAGCGGTGCGCGCTCGGGACCGCCGGGCGCTCGCGTTCGCGGTGTCGGTCCTGGCGTTCGCGCTCCTGTGGCCGGCGCCGGGCTGGGCCACCGAGGTGCTCCTCGTGGTCGCGCAGGGTGCACTCGTGGCGTTCGGGGTGCTCACCGTCCGGAACGAGGACGGCGTGCAGCGGGCCTTCGGCTGGGTCGTCACCGTGGCGGCGTCGCTGTGGTTCGTCGCGGCGCTCCTGTCGAACACGGTGCTGATCCTGGCGACCCCACAGGAGGCGCTGGGCATCGTGCTGGCCGTCCCGGGGCTGCTGCAGACCGTGGCGTACCTGGCGGCGACGGTGCTCGTCGCCGTCCCGCTCCTGCGTCCGGTCGGCCGCGGCGCGAACGCCCTGTGGGTCTCAGCCGAGGTGCGCTGACGCCACACGGACGCCGACCTAGCAGCTGCGCTGAGCCTGCAACTGCGCCGAGGCCGCGAGCGCCCCTCAGCCGACCCGTGCGGCCAGACGCTCGGACCGGCGGACGGCCTGCTCGGCCGGGTCGGGTACCGGCGCGGCCTGGATGAGCCGGCGCGTGTAGGGGTCCTGCGGCGACCGGAGGATGGCGTCGCGGGTCCCCTGCTCGGCGACCTCCCCACCGTGCAGCACGACGACCCGGTCGCACAGCGTGTCGACCACGGCCAGGTCGTGCGTGACGAACAGGCACGCGAAGCCCAGGCGCTCCTGCAGTTCCCGGAAGACGTCGAGCACCCGCGCCTGCACCGAGACGTCGAGGGCACTCGTGGGCTCGTCGGCGATGAGCAGTGCGGGGTCGAGCGCGACCGCGCGGGCGATCGCGACGCGCTGCCGTTGCCCGCCGGAGAGCTCGTGCGGGAAGCGCTCGCGGTACCCGCCGTCCAGGCCGACGTCGGCGAGCAGCCGGTCCACCCGTTCGTCGATCTGCGCCGACGGCAGGCGCAGGACCTGCCGGAGCGGCTCGGCGACGGTCTGTCCGACCGTGTACCGCGGGTTGAGCGACCGGAGCGGGTTCTGGAAGACCACACCGACGTGTCGCCGCATCTCGCGACGAGCTGCTCGCCGGGCGACCGCCACGTCGGTGCCCGCGACGACGACCGATCCGGACGTGATCGGTGCGAGTCCCACGGCCGCGCGGCCGATGGTGGTCTTGCCGCTGCCGGACTCCCCCACGAGTCCGACGATCTCACCGCGACCGACCGTGAACGACACGTCGTCGACCGCGCGGAACCGCCCGCGCAGCGCACCGCCGTACTCGACCACGAGGTGCCGGACGTCGAGGACGACCGAGGGGGCCTCCGTGACGGTGTCGATCCGGGCCTCCTGGCCGGACCCGGTGCCCATGCGTGGGACCGCAGCGAGCAGGTCGCGGGTGTACTCAGCGGACGGCGCGGCGAAGACCGCGGCGACGGTGCCCGTCTCGACGACGCGACCGCGGCGCATGACGACCACGCGGTCGGCAATGTCGGCGACGACGCCCATGTCGTGGGTGATGAGGAGGATCGCGGTGCCGGTGCGTTCCCGCAGCGCACGCAGGACGTCGAGCACCTCGGCCTGCACCGTGACGTCGAGTGCGGTCGTCGGCTCGTCGGCGATGAGCAGGTCGGGGTCGGCGGCGAGCGCCATCGCGATCATCACGCGCTGCGCCTGTCCGCCGGAGAGCTCGTGCGGGTACTGGCCGAGCCGGCGTTCGGGCTCCGGCACCTCGACGGCGCGCAGGAGTTCGAGCGATCGTTCACGGACGGCGGCGCGGTCGTGCGATGCGTCGGCGCGGCGGACGGCCTCGGCCAGCTGGAACCCGACCGTGAACACCGGGTTGAGCGCGGCCGACGGGTCCTGGAAGACCATCGACACGCTGCGGCCCCGGACCCCGCGCAGGGTGCGCTCGTCGGAGCCGATGACCTCGAGGTCGCCGAGCCGGATGCTGCCGGAGGCGCGCGCACCGTCGGGGGCGATCCCCATCGCCGTCATCGCGGTGATGCTCTTGCCCGACCCGGACTCCCCGACGACGGCGACGACCTCGCCGCGGCCGACCGTGAACGAGGCGTCGTCGACCGCGCGGACCTCGACGCCGTCGACGTCGAAGGTCACGGACAGGTGGTCGACGGTCAGGACGTCGGTCATGGGGTCTCCGAACGGTCGGTGTGGTCGCGGGCGGCCTTGAACGCCTCCCACTCCTCGAGCATCTTGCGGTGGTACCCCTGCAGCCACTGCATGTAGTCGCGGCCGTTGAGCAGGCGCTCGCGGACCTCGGCGTCGACGTCGCCCGCGCCGGTGCGGCCCGCGGCCTCGACGACGGTGAGTCCGCGGCCGATGATGTCGCGCTGCCGGTCGAGGTACTTCCGCTCGCTCGCGAGCCAGGAACCCCAGACGTCCGCCTCGGCGCGGAAGTAGTGGCTGCGTTCGCCGGCGACGATGTGGCGCTTCACGAACCCGGAGTCGACGAGCCGTCGCGTGGCCATCGACACCGAGCCCGAGCTGGCGCCGAGGGCGTCCTGCAGGTCGGCGGAGGACGAGTGCGGCGCGCGGGTCATCATGAGGTAGCCGAGCACGCGGGCGTCGGTGAGGGGCATGCCCGCACCGTCGTTGAGCATCAGGGCGAACTCCTCGACGAACGCCTGCCGCTCGGGTTCGAGCACGACGTCGTCGTGCCCGACACCGTCGTCCCGACCGTCGACGCCGCTCACGGTGCCAGCCCCGCCGCGACCTCGGGCGACTCGGTCGGGATCGTCCACGGTTCCTCGGTCATGCCGCCACCGGCGCGGATCGACCGGACGGTACCGTCGGCGTCGCGCGTGAAGGTGATGTCCTCGTCGATCGAACCGAAGCGGTTGCCGTGCGTCATCCGCAGCGTGTCCGCGTCGACGACCTCGAGCCGGGTGGGGGTGTCGAGCGGTTCGGGTCCGGACGGGTCGACCTCGACGAGCCGGTCGCCGATGCGGGCGATGTCGCTGACGCCCCACGGGTTGGCGAAGCGGCCGGTGTACGCGGCGGTGTCGACGTCGTCGGGCACGGGGGTGCCGGGCGCGGACGCGTCCGCCGCGGCGTCGAGCATCTGCACGACGGCGGTGGCGATGAGGGTGGCGGGTCCGGCGGCAGCGCTCGTCATCACGGAGACGACGAGGCCCGATGCCGGGTCGAACAGCGACTGCGTGATGTGCCCGGGGAACCCGCCGGAGTGGCCGCGGACCTCACGGCCTCCGATGCGGTCGACGATGAAGCCGGCGCCGTACCCGCGGGCGGCCGGGTCGTCGGTGGCACTCCAGGCCTTGCGCTGCGCGAGCCGCTTCGAGTGGTCGTCGAGCAGCCTGCCGTGCCCGATGACGTGCTGCGAGAAGTACCTGACCAGGTCGGAGGCGGTGCCGTGGAACCCGGTGGCGGCGGCCATCGCGCGGGTGTCCACGTGGTCGATGCGCTGCCGGCGCCGCGCGGTGTGGAACCCGGTGTACCCGACCACGAAGTCGTCGGCACGGGTGGGGTCCCAGTCCGGGCCGGTGTTGCGGAGTCCCAGGGGTTCGGTGATCGACTCGCGGACGAAGTCGTTGTAGGACCGGCCGGAGACCGCGGCGATGACGAGTCCGAGCAGCGAGTAGCCGAGGTTCGAGTAGTTGAAGGACGACCCGGTGGGGACCTTCTGACCGCGGTCGAGCACGAGCGCCAGCAGCTCCTGCTCGTCGGGGAACGGCCGCAGGAGCGACCAGTAGTCGCCGTCGTGGCCGTCGCGGATGACCCCGGCGCCCATCTCCATGAGCTCCCGGATCGTGGCGTCGGCGAGCGGGGAGCCGCCGTCGACCAGGGCGGGGATGTACGTGCCGACGGTGTCGTCGAGCCGGAGCGACCCGCGCTCGGCGAGCTGGAGCAGGGCCGTCGCGGTGAAGGTCTTCGAGTGCGAGGCGATGCGGAACAGGTCGGTGGTGGTCAGGCGACGCCCGGCCTCGACGTCGGCGTAGCCCCAGGCTTCGTCGAACAGCACCTCGCCGCCGAACCCGATGGCGACCTGCACGCCGGGCACCCGGAGCTGCCAGACCTTGTACGACACCCACTCGCGGATGTAGGGCAGGGTCTTCCGGTACGCGGAGAGGGTGTCGGTCACGGTGGTCCTTTCGAGAACGGTTCTGCAGCGAGTCTGGCGCGTCGGCCGCGGCGGTGCCCGCCACGACGCGGGGCGCGCCGTGCGGGTCAGCGCCGACGCGGGTCGAGCGCGGCGCGCAGCGTGTCGCCGAGCGCGATGACGGCGAGCACGGTCACGGCGAGGAACGTCGCGGGTGCGATGAGCATGTGCGGGGCGCGGAGGAACTGCGCCGTCGCTGCGGAGAGCTGCAGTCCCCACGAGATCGCGGGGCTCTCGAGCCCGATGCCGAGGTAGGTCAGCGACGACTCGGACACGATGACGCCGCCGACGGTGATGGTCGCGAGCACGAGCAGCGGCGAGATCGACGACGGCAGGACGTACCGGGTGGTGATCCGCCAGGTGGACAGCCCCATCGTGCGGGCGGCGAGCACGAACTCGGCGTTCCGCACGCTGCGGACGCTCGACCGCACGAGCCGGGCCATCGTCGGCCACCCGAACAGTGCGAGCACGAGCGACACGGTGAGCACCGAGCGCTCCCCCACGCTGTTGAGCACCACGACGGCGCCGAGCAGGAACGGGAAGCCGAGGAACACGTCGGTCAGGCGGGCGAGCACGGCGTCGACCCACCCGCCGACCATGCCCGCGATCGTCCCGACGACGACGGCGACCATGCCGGCGAGCACGGTGGTGAGCACCGCGACGGCGATCGACGACCGGGTGCCGTACACGACGTTGGCGTACACGTCGCAGCCCTGCAGGTCGAAGCCGAACGGGTGCCCGCCGGTCGGCGAGGCGCCGCTCTGCCCGAGGTCGCACACCCGGGGGTCGCCGTGGCCGAACAGTCCGGCGAACAGCTGCGGGAACGACGCGACGAGCAGCACGACGACCAGGACCGAGGCGGGCACCCAGAAGCCGGGGGTCCGGGCCGCGGCCAGCAGGGGTCGGCGGCGACCGCCGACGACGGGTTCGACGGTGGCGCTGAGCGCTGAGGTGGTCATGCGGCTGCTCCGGTCCGGACGCGGGGGTCGAGGGCGGCGTGCAGCAGGTCGACGAGCACGCTCGTGACGAGGAACACCAGGATGAGCGCGGTCGAGATGCCGACGACGACCGCGCCTTCGTGCGACCGGATGCCCTGGAACAGCAGGTTGCCGACGCCGGGCAGGTTGAAGATGCCCTCGATGATCACGGTGCCGCCCATCAGGTACCCGAGGTCGGTCGCCAGGTAGGTGGCGGTGGGGATGAGCGAGTTCCGCATCACGTGCACGCCGACGATCCGACCGGGCGTGAGCCCCTTGGCCCGTGCGGTGCGGGCGTAGTCGGCGTCGAGGGTCTCGATCATCGAGGTGCGGGTGAGCCGGGACACCGCGGCGAGGCCGAAGAGCGCGATGACGAACGCCGGCAGGATGTACGCCGTCGGCCAGCCCGCGGTGACGCCGGCGACCGGGAACCAGTGCAGCCGCACCGAGAACACCAGTTGCAGGGCGACGCCGAGGACGAACACGGGGATCGCGCCGACGACGATGGTGCCGACCAGGACCGTCTTGTCGAGGGCGGTGCCGCGCCGCAGGGCGGAGAGCACCCCGAGCCCGATGCCCAGGACGATCTCGAGGGCCCAGGCGGTGAGCGCCAGGGTGATCGTGACCGGCCAGCGCGACGCCATCTGCTCGCCGACGGACTGCCCGTTGAAGTCGGTGCCGAAGTCGCCACGGAACAGCCCGCCGAGGTACTGCACGTACTGCAGCCAGAGCGGCTGGTCCAGGTGGTACTCGGCGCGGAGCGTGCGGACGACCGCGTCGCTGAGCGGACGCTCGCCGCCGAGCGCCTTGATCGGGTCGCCGGGCAGCGCGAAGGTCATCGCGTAGATGAGGAACGTCACCCCGAGGAACACGATGGCCAGGCCGCCGAGCCGGCGACCGACGGCGAGCGTCGGACGCATCACGCGCCTCCCGACCTGCTCGTGGTGACCAGGGGCGGACGGGAGGCGCGGGCCGGGTCCGACACGTGTGCCGCGCAGGCGAGGATCGCCCCGTACTGCACCCCCACCAGTTTCCGCACCGGGATCGGCTGGGCGTCCGTGGACGCGTCCGCCTGCCAGCGCGCGTACCGCTCCACCAGGCGGTCGCACAGGCGCCGGAGCGGCGCGGACGCCGTGCCGGCGGTGGTCTCCGCCTCGACCGCACGGAGCAGCATGCCGCCGTAGCGCAGTCGGAAGCAGCGGACCAGGTCCTCGCAGCCGAAACGCTCCGCGACCGTGGCCATCCGCTCGGCCGGCTCGCGGTCGGCGCGACGGCGGTCGGTGTCGGCCGTGCTGACGAGCATCGGCACGAAGGCGCGCGACGCCTCGAGGAACGGCGACTCGATCGTCAGCATCGGCGACGCCTCGTCGAGGAACTGCTGGAGTTCCTCGCCCGAGGCACCGAGCTCGGCGGAGCAGCGCCGGAGCAGGTCGGCGTACGACTCGTCGGTCGGGGTCTGGTCGTCGGCGTCCGGATGGCTCCAGTACGGCAGTTCGGCGACCATGCACAGCGCCCCGTGCCGCATCGCCCACGCTGCGCTCGACGCCCCGTGGATGTGCTCGCCCGGATCGACCCCGAGTCCTTCGAGGTAGTCGTACGCGGTCTCGATCCCGTCCATCGCGAACACCGCGGGGGCGAGTGCACGCAGGAACGGCGACTCCGGCTCCCCGGTGTCGAGCGGCAGCCCGAGCGCGGCCGGTACCGCGTGCAGGGTGTCGACGACGTCGGGCAGGTCCTCGGACAGGTAGTAGTAGACCCCGCCCATCTCGCCGTTGTGCAGCGACACCAGCAGGTCCGGCTCGGTGTCGTCGATGAGCCGCATGAACGCGAGCGTCTCGGGCAGCACCTGGTCGAAGTACACCGACCGGTAGCTGTTCGGGAACGTCCACTCCACCTGGCTGTCCGGGGCCGGGCGGTAGAAGTGCCGCGAGTAGAACACCCGGTCGTGCGGGTCGTGGAACCAGGCCTCGTTGAGCCGCATGCCGTCCGGGTCGATCGTCGGGACGATGTGCCAGGTGACGTCGAGCGCACGGGCCTCGTCGTCGGTGGTCATCGTCTCGGCGAGGTGCAGGGCCGTCCACGAACCGATCGGTTCGTTCGGGTGCACGCCGCCGACCACGACGGCGGCGTGCGACCCGGTGCCGATCCGGTAGGAGTGCAGCGGTTCACCGAGCCGGCTGGTGCCGATCCGGGTGACCGTGACCCGGTCCGGGTGGGCCGCGGCGAGCGCGTCGAACCGGGCGTGCAGGTCGTCGACGAACGGGAAGCCGTCGCGGTCGGGGACCTCGGCCGCCAGACGGAGGATGGTGCGCTGGTCCATGCGGTGCCCTACTTC
Organism: Curtobacterium sp. TC1; assembly: GCF_019844075.1. Taxonomy (NCBI): domain Bacteria; kingdom Bacillati; phylum Actinomycetota; class Actinomycetes; order Micrococcales; family Microbacteriaceae; genus Curtobacterium; species Curtobacterium sp. TC1. The sequence goes on along the minus strand of NZ_CP081964.1, from coordinate 1,253,577 downwards.
ACGGCGATCTGCGTGACGACCGGGCTGCCGGCGACCGCGGGGAGCTTCGTGACCTTGTCACTCGTCACGTAGGAGTACTTGTCGAAGAAGGTCGGGACGACGGGGAAGTCCTCGAGCACGGCCTCCTGCGTCTTCGTGTAGTACTCGTTCGCCTCGTCCTGGGACCCGGCCGAGTCGGCCTTCGCGAGCAGGGCGTCCACGGTGTCGGACTGGTAGTACCCGGTGCAGGGTGCGCAGCCGCCGGCCGTGGTGAACAGGGCGCGGAGGGTGTTCTGCTGGCTGATGTACAGCGCGCCCCAGTGGCCGAAGTGCGGGCCGGCGACCTTCTTGTCCGTCAGCTCGGAGTAGTACGAGGCCCAGTCGGTGGTGGCCTTCGCGACGGTGTCGACGCCCAGGTTCTGCCGGATCTGGTTGGCGTACGCCTCGTAGAGCGAGTCGAGGCCGCTGCCGCCGGGGTAGACGAGGGTGATCGTGCCGTCGAAGCCGCCGGACTTCGCCAGGAGCTTCTTGGCCGCGGCGGGGTCGAACTCGCACGCCTCGCCGCAGATGCCCTCTTCCGTGCCGGACATCGACGGCGGCGTGAGCGCGGTGGCGGGTTCGTACAGGCCGCCGTAGATGGCGGTGTTCACCTCGTCGCGGTCGATCGACATCGAGATCGCGCGTCGGACGTCGGGGTCGGAGTACCGGTCGTCCCAGAGCGGGAACCCGAGGTAGTCGATGCCGGGGGCGTCGAAGGAGTGCAGGCGGTCGCCGAAGTCGGCCTCCGCGCTGGTCATCTTGTCGGTCGGCAGGAACAGCACGTCGGCGTTGCCCGCGAGGACGTCGGTGTACGCGGTGTTCATGTCGGAGTAGCTCCGGAACGTGACGTCCTTCGTGACCGGCTTCGTCCCCTCGTAGTCCTTCCACGCGGTGACGGTGAACTCCTTGTCCGCCTTCCACGCCGACTGCATCTCGTAGGGGCCGTTGCCGATCGGCTTCTTGTCGTACGCCTTGAGGTCGTCGTACGCGGCGGACGGCATCGGGTAGAACGCCGTCTGGGCCTGGCTGAGCTGGAGCGGGAACTGGCTGTCGGCGTGGGTGAGCGTGACCGTGAAGGTGTCCTTGCCGGTGACCTTGAGCCCCGACATCTCCTTCGTCTTCGGGGTGCCCTTCGCCGGGTTGAGGTCCGTGTACCCGACGATCGCGGCGAGCTGCCCGCTGTTCTCCCACGCGTTCGGTCCGTAGGCGACGTGGTTCCAGGCCTTCACGTAGCTCTCCGGGGTGACGGCCTCGCCGTTCTGGAACGTCCAGCGGTCCCGGAGCGTGATGGTCCACGTGGTGGCGTCGTCGCTCTCGACGCTCTTCGCGGCGACGTCGTGGAGCTCGCCCTTCGCGTCGGTCTGCGTCAGCGGCGCGAACAGGCTCTGCACCTGGTCGAACGCGACGGTCTGCCGTCCGGGCGTCAGGTGGTCGGGCTCGCCGGTGGCGTACACCAGGCTGGATCCGCCGTCGGAGTCGGCCGTGCCGCTCGCCGAACAGCCGGTCACCACGAGTGCCAGCGTGGCCGCCGTGGCCAGCGTGGCGATGGTCCTGCGTCGCATGGGGTCTCCTCCGGGTCGTCGTTGATGAGTGAAGCTAGGCCTGCAGCGACCCCCGGCACAATGCTTCTTTCAATGAACTCTGAAACTTTTACCGGTCTGAAACACTCGCGAAACGACAGGTGTCGCGCTCGGCCGGAGCCGTGTGCCACGCTCGGACCATGCGGCACACACCCCACTTCCTGATGACGGACGTCGACGAGGTCAAGCGCCTGGTCGCGGGCAACCCGTGGGCTACGATCGTGTCGCACACCGACGCCGGGATCGTCGCGTCGCACTACCCGTTCCTGCTCGAGGCGCCCGGGCCGGACGACGACCCCGACGAGATCGTGCTCGTCTCGCACGTCGGCCGTCCGGACGAGCTCGCGCATGAACTCGGCCGGCACGAGGTCCTGGTCGTGGTGCAGGGTCCGCACGGGTACGTCTCCCCTGCCTGGTACCCGCCGGAACAGTTCGTGCCCACCTGGAACCACGTCACCGCACACCTGTGGGGCACGCCTGAGCTGCTGTCCGACGACGAGAACTTCCGGGTGCTCGGCGAGCTCGTCGACCACTTCGAGCGTGTCATGCCCGAGCCGGTGTCCCTCGAGATCGACGAGGAGACCGCACGCCGGATGGCGAAGGGCACCGTGGGCATCCGCATCCGGATCACCCGGTTCGACGCCCGCGCGAAGCTCTCGCAGAACAAGGCGCCCGAGGTCGTCGACCGGATCATCGCCGGCCTGCGCGGCGACGGCCCCTACGCGTCGCCGGCGCTCGCCGACGAGATGGAACGAGCGCACGCTGCGCGCGCTGACGACCGGGAGGAACGGTGACGGAGATCCTGCTCAGGACCGTCCGCAGGGTGGGCACCTCCGGGGCCCCTGCCGACGTCCGCATCGCCGACGGCCGGGTCGCCGAGATCGCGCCGGCCGGCACGCTCGACCCCGCAGGCCCCGACACCGAGGTCGTCGAGACCGCCGGCGCGTGGCTCGGCCCCGGCCTCCGCGACCACCACACGCACTTCGACCAGTGGGCCCTGGTGCGCCGCCGCGTCGACGTCTCCGGCTGCGACTCCGCGGAGTCGACCGCCGACCTCCTCGCAGCGGTCGCGCGGACCGGGGTGCCGGACCGCGTGCTGATCGGACACGGCTACCGCGACGGGTTGTGGCCGACCCCCGCACGACGCGAGCTGCTCGACCAGGCCGCACCGGGCCTCCCGACCGTCGTCATCAGCGGTGACCTGCACGCGGTCTGGTGCAACGCCCTCGCGCTCGCCCGCTTCTCCGCGCTCGTCGGCCGCTCGCTCGAGGCGGGTGCCGACGGGGTCCTGCGCGAGCAGGACGCCTTCGACGTGACCGGTGCGCTCTCGCAGGTGCCGGACGACCTGCTCGACGGGTACGTCGCCGACGCGGTGGAGGCCGCTGCCGCCCGCGGTGTGACGGGCGTCGTCGACCTCGAGATGCGCTTCGGCCTCGACCGCTGGGCGCGCCGGATCCACGCCGGCACCGACGCGCTCCGGGTGGCGTCCGGGGTCTACCCGGCGGAACTCGATGCCGTCATCAACCGCGGGCTCCGCACCGGCGACGTCGTCGACCGGACCCGCGGCTTGCTGACGATGGGGCCGTTCAAGGTCGTCACCGACGGGTCCCTCGGCACCCGGACCGCGGCCATGACCGACGGGTCCGGCGTGCTCGCGTGGGAGTTCGACGACCTCGTGGCCATCACCCGCCGGGCTGTCGACGCCGACCTCGTCCCCGCGATCCACGCGATCGGCGACCGGGCGAACACCCTCGCGCTCGACGTCTTCGAGGCCGTCGGCGCCCGCGGCACCATCGAGCACGCGCAACTGCTCGTCGACACCGACGTCGACCGGTTCGCCAGGCTCGGGGTGGCCGCCTCGGTGCAGCCCGAGCACGCCATGGACGACCGCGACATCGCCGACCGGCACTGGGCCGGCCGCACCGACCGGGCCTTTGCGTTCGCGTCGCTCGCCCGAGCCGGAGCCCGGCTGCTGCTCGGATCGGACGCCCCGGTGGCGCCCCTCGACCCGTGGGTGTCGATGGCCGCGGCCGTCGGGCGCGACCGCGACGGCCGCGACCCGTGGCACCCCGCCGAACGACTGTCGGCGCTCGCCGCGTGGCAAGGGTCGACGGACGGACGGGTCAGCGTGGCCGTCGGCGACGTCGCGGACCTCGTGCTCGTCGGGTCGGACCCGCTCACGGCGTCGTCGTCCGCGTTGCGTTCGATGCCGGTGCTCGCGACCGCCATCGCCGGGCGGTTCACGTACTGCGAACTCTGAGCTCTCGATTCTGAGGCGCGCTACTTCTGGTCCTTCGGGCACCAGTAGAGCTTCCGGCCAGCCATGTCGGCCATCCGGATCTCGGTGCCGCACAGCCGGCACGGCTCGCCCTGCCGGTGGTAGACCCAGTGGCGGTCCTTGCGCGAGCGCAGGGCCTTCTTGTGGTCGGCCTCGGACAGGTCGTCCATCGTCATCATCAGGCCGTCACGGACGCCGTCGTGCAGCAGCTTCGACCAGTCCGCCCAGAGCGCCTTCGCCTGCTTGACGGTGATCTTCTTGCCCGGCTTGTACGGGTCGATGCGCTGCCGGAAGAGCAGTTCGGCACGGTAGATGTTGCCGATGCCGGCCACGACCGACTGGTCCATGAGCAGCTGCCCGATGGCGACGTTGCGCTTCCGGACGTTGTCGACGAACACCTTCTCGGCCTCGGGGCCGTCGTCGTTCATCGGGTCGGGGCCGAGCTTGTCGAGGGCGCGCTGCACCTCGGCCGGCGTCTCCACGACGCAGGCGGTCGGGCCGCGCAGGTCGGCGACGGTGTCCTCGGTCAGGATCCGGACGCGCACCTGGCCGACGGGGTCCGGGGGGAAGGACTCGATCGGGTCCTCCGCCTTCTCCTGCTCGGCCATCCGGTACCGGGCCAGCCGCGGTGCGCCGATCGAGCTGAGCGACTCTTCGCGGTCGTCGTCGTCCGACAGTGCCTCGGCGGTCGAGATCACCCCCGCGAAGTCCCACGCGCCGTAGAGGCCGAGGTGGACGCGGAGGAACAGGTCGCCCTCGAACTCGAGGAACATCTGCTTCGCCACCGCCCGGGCAGCGATCATCCGCTTGCCGTCGAGCTGCGCGGCCCCAGCGGCGAACCGCCCCTGCGGACTGGACACCTCGCAGCGTTTGCCGACGAAGTGCCGGGTGAACTGGTTGGCGATTCGGTGGACGGAGTGACCCTCGGGCATGGGACCTGTCTACTCGGCCGAGCCGTCGATCTGCTTGCCGGCGATGTGCCCCGTCTGCTCGTACTCGGCGAGCTGCGCGATGCGGCGGGCGTGACGCTCCTCGCCCGAGAACGGCTCGGCGATGAACAGGTCGACGAAGCGGATCGCTTCGTCCTCGGTGTGCTGGCGGGCACCGATCGAGATGACGTTGGCGTCGTTGTGCTGACGCGCCAGGAGCGCGGTCGACTCGTTCCAGACGAGCGCTGCGCGGACGCCCTCGACCTTGTTCGCGGCGATCTGCTCGCCGTTGCCGGAGCCGCCGAACACGACGCCGAGCGCCTGGACACCGGCGCGCTGGTCCTGCACCACGGCGTGCGCGGCGTTGATGCAGAACGAGGGGTAGTCGTCGAGCGCGTCGTACTCGGTCGGTCCGTGGTCCACGACCTCGTGCCCGGCTTCCGTCAGGTGCGTCGCGAGGGTCTGGTTGAACTCGAGGCCGGCGTGGTCCGTTCCGAGGTGGATGCGCATGGAACCGATCCTATTCCTGCGGCTACTGCCCCCGGACCACCACGACGACGTACCGGGTGGGCCCGTCGCCCGGGTTCCGGTAGACCACGTCGGCGGGGTCGCCGAGCTCGATCCGGTCGCCCGCGGCGAGCCGCGTCGACTCGCTGCCGACGACGAGTTCGAGCACGCCGTCGACCACCCAGATGCAGTGGCGCAGGAACGCGTAGGCGGACGCCGGGTAGGCCACTTCGCGGCCGGCCGGGAGGCGCACCTCGGTGACGTCAGCGGGGAAGGTCGCACTCGAGACCGGACGGCGGCGGTACCCGGTGTCGGGATCGGTCCAGGACTCGGCGGTCGCGCCGCGTTGGATGCCGCGTGCGTCGTCGGGATCGGTCGCCCTGGGGACCTCGTGCTCGAGGGCCTCGTCGAGGAGCTGCGAGATCGTCAGGCCGAAGGCGCCGGAGAGCCGCCCGAGGATCGTCGCGGTGGGGCTGGAGACCCCGCGCTCGACGCGGTTGATCATGGCGCGGGAGACGCCGGACTCCTCGGCGAGCTCGGTGAGGCTCCACTTCCGTTCGGTCCGGAGGCGCTGGAGCCGCTCGCCGAGGGCCCGTTCCGCGAGGCCCGGTTCGTCGTCTACGATGTGAGACATGACGACAGCATATGCGACGAACGGGGTCGTGGTCCGCGACTGCACCCCGGCCGACCTCGACGTCGTGCACGCCCTGCACGTCGACGCCGTGCTGCACTCCACCGCCATCTGGCAAGAGGAGCCGCACCCGCGCGAGTACTTCGACACCTGGCTGGCCGAACGGCAGGGCGACGGGTACCCCGTGCTCGTCGCCGAGGTCGACGGCACCGTGGCCGGGTACGCCACGTACTCGCAGTGGCGGCCGCACCACGGGTACCGCCTGACCGTCGAGCACAGCGTCTACGTGGTCGAGTCGCTCCGCGGCCGGGGCATCGCCTCGACCCTGATGCGGTCCCTCGTCGAGCGGGCGACCGCCGAGGGCCGGCACGTCATGATCGCGGGGATCTGCAGCACGAACACCGGGTCGATCGCCCTGCACGAGAAGCTCGGGTTCAGCACGGTCGCGGTCGTGCCCGAGGTCGGACGCAAGTTCGACCGCTGGCTGGACCTGACGCTCATGCGCCTGCCCCTCGCCTGACGGGACGGACGTGGCGGTGGCGAGCCGCGCCTCCCGTCAGTCGGTGGTGTCGAAGACCGGACCGACGGTGCGCGAGCGCTTGAGCTCGAAGAAGCCGGGGTACTTGGCCACGGCGACGACGCCGTCCCACAGGTCGAGCGCTTCCTGCCCCTTGGGTGCCGGGGAGATGACCGGTCCGAAGAACGCGGTGCCGGCGACCGCGATGACGGGCGTGCCGACGTCCTGTCCGACCCGGTCGATGCCGTCCTGGTGGCTCGCGCGCACGGCGGCGTCGACCTCGTCCGTCCAGGCGTACTCGAGCAGGTCGGCGTCGAGACCGAGCTCGGCGAGCACGGCGGGGACGACCTGGTCGGGGTCCTGCTCCTGGCGGTGGTGGACGTGCTCGCCGAGGGCGTCGTAGAGCGGCTTGACGATGTCCTGGCCGAGCCGGAGCTTCGCCGCCGTGACGATGCGCGGGTACAGCTGCCCCTTGTGGATGCGCTCGCGGTACTCCTCGGGGATGTCCTGGTCCTCGTTGAGGACGAACAGGCTCATCACCTTCCACGTCACGTCGAGGTCGCGGTGCTCGGCGACCTCGCCCACCCAGCGGCTCGTCATCCAGGCCCAGGGGCAGTTCGGGTCGAACCAGAACTCCACGGTGGTTCGTTCGGTCGTCTGTCCGGTCGGGTGTTCCGTCGTCTTGTCCACAGTCGTCTCGCTCACGCTCCGAGCGTACGCGGCGTCGCTAGGCTGGAACCCATCGTCCCGCCGGTGCACGACGCCGTGCCGGGACTCCCCTCGCGGACACGATCGTCCGCGTCCCCAGCGAAGATGGAGCGTTGCGTGCCCGGAGAGAACCTCACCAGAACCGAAGCCCAGGAACGTGCCGGCATCGTCAGCGTGCAGACGTACGACGTCGAGCTCGACCTGACCCGCGGCGCCGAGACCTTCGGCAGCACCACCCGCGTGCGCTTCACCGCGACCGCCGGTGCCTCCACGTTCATCGACGCGATCACGAAGACCGTGCACTCCGTCACCCTGAACGGCACCGCGCTCGACGTCGCCGCGGTGAACGACGGCGTCCGCATCCAGCTCGACGACCTGCAGGAGCAGAACGAGCTCGTGGTCGTCAGCGACGCGCTGTACACGAACACGGGCGAGGGCCTGCACCGCTTCGTCGACCCGGTGGACGACGAGGTGTACCTGTACTCCCAGTTCGAGGTCCCCGACTCGCGCCGTATGTTCGCGGTGTTCGAGCAGCCCGACCTCAAGGCACGGTTCTCCTTCACCGTGACGGCGCCGTCGCGGTGGCAGGTCGTGTCGAACTCGCCCACACCCGAGCCCCACGTCGACGGCGACGTCGCGACCTGGGCCTTCCCGCCCACCGCCACCATCTCGAGCTACATCACGGCGCTCATCGCCGGCCCGTACGAGGTCGTCCGCGACGAACTGACGAGCAGCGACGGCCGCACCATCCCGCTCGGCGTCTTCGCGCGCAAGTCACTGGCCGAGTACCTCGACCCCGAGTACGTGTTCGAGACCACGAAGAAGGGCTTCGCCTACTACGAGGAGAAGTTCGACGTCCCGTACCCGTTCGAGAAGTACGACCAGCTCTTCGTGCCGGAGTTCAACGCCGGCGCGATGGAGAACGCGGGCGCCGTCACGTTCACCGAGACCTACGTCTTCCGCTCGAAGGTGACCGACGCCATCAAGGAGCGTCGGGTCGTCACGATCCTGCACGAGCTCGCGCACATGTGGTTCGGCGACCTCGTCACGATGAAGTGGTGGAACGACCTCTGGCTGAACGAGTCGTTCGCCGAGTGGGCGTCCACGATCGCCACCGCCGAGGCCACCGAGTGGACCGAGGCCTGGACCACGTTCCAGGCGATGGAGAAGTCCTGGGCCTACCGCCAGGACCAGCTCCCCTCGACGCACCCGATCGTCGCGACGATCAACGACCTCGAGGACGTCCAGGTCAACTTCGACGGCATCACCTACGCCAAGGGCGGCTCCGTCCTGAAGCAGCTCGTGGCGTGGGTCGGCATCGACGCGTTCTTCGCGGGTGTCTCGGCCTACTTCAAGAAGCACCACCACTCGAACACCGAGCTGCGTGACCTGCTCGTCGAGCTCGAGGCCACCAGCGGCCGTGACCTGTCCGAGTGGTCGAAGCTCTGGCTCGAGACCGCCGGGGTCAACACGCTCCGCCCGGAGATCGAGGTCGACGCGTCCGGCGCGATCACCGCGTTCGCCGTCCTGCAGGAAGCGCCGGCCGACCACCCGACGCTCCGCCCGCACCGCCTCGCCATCGGCGTCTACGCGTTCGGGACGGACGACTCCGCGCCGTTCGGTGCCGACACCGCGTCGTCCGGCGGCAAGCTCGAGCGCGTGCACCGTGTCGAGATCGACGTCGACGGCGCACGCACCGAGGTCCCCGAGCTCGTCGGTGTGCAGCGCGGCGACCTCGTGCTCCTCAACGACGACGACCTGGCCTACGCCAAGATCCGTCTCGACGAGCAGTCCCGCACGACGGCGATCGAGCACCTCGCGGCCATCGCGAACCCGCTCGCCCGCTCGATCGTCTGGGGTGCGATGTGGGACGCCACGCGCGACGCCGAGTCGCCCGCCAGCGACTACGTCCGGCTCGCGCTCGGCAACATCGCGACCGAGTCCGAGTCGACGACCATCCGCACGACCCTGTCGCAGCTGCTCCTGACGACGCGCAACTACGTGGCACCGTCGAAGGTCGACGCCACGGTCCGCACGGTGGGCGACACCCTCTGGCAGCTCGCGGCCTCGGCCGAGGCCGGTTCGGACGCGCAGTTCCAGTTCGTGAAGTTCTTCGCGCAGATCGCGTCGACGCCCGAGCACGTCGCCACCCTGCAGGGGCTGCGCGACGGATCGGTCACGCTGCAGGGCCTCGAGATCGACACCGACCTGCGCTGGGAGCTGCTCGAGGGCCTCGTCCTCGCCGGTGCCGCCTCCGACGCCGAGGTCGACGCCGAACTCGCGGCGGACAAGACCGCGTCGGGTGAGCAGGCCGCGGCCCGCGCCCGTGCGACGATCCCCACCGCCGAGGGCAAGCTCGCGGCCTTCGCGTCGCTCGTCGACTCGTCCGAGCTGCCGAACGCGATCGTGCGGCAGACCACGGTCGGGTTCCAGCACGTGAACAGCCCCGTCGTGCTCGAAGGCCTCGTACCGAAGTACTTCGAGGTGCTCACGCGCATCTGGGCCGAGCGCAGCTACCACATGGCCGACACGATCGTCTCGGGCCTGTACCCGGCGCCGCTCGCGTCCGCCGAGCTCCGCGACGCCGCGCACGCGTGGCTCGAGGCGCACCCGGAGACCCCGGCGCTGCGGCGCATCGTCTCCGAGAGCGTCGCGGGCACGGAGCGTGCGCTCCGGGTGCAGGCGGCGGACGTCTGAGCCTGAATTCGCTGAACCGCTGATCGGCGGGGTCGGGGCGTTCCTCCAGGGACGCCAAGACCCCGCCGTTAGCATCGATCGGATATGACCTTGGCTGCAGAGACCTCCGACGTCCCCAAGTGGGCATCCAACGCGTTCACCCAGTTCGTCGACGCCTGGCACATCCCGATCACGATCGTGATCACGATCATCGCGGCGATCATCCTGCGCGTGATCCTCCGCCGCATGATCAAGCAGATCGTCGACCGCGTCGTGAACGGCGTGAAGAAGCGTCAGGGTGCCGAGGACACGCAGGCCCTCATCGCTTCGCCGGTCCAGACGGCGCGTGTGGTGCAGCGGACCCGCACCCTGGGCAGTGTGCTCGAGAACCTCGCGACGGTGATCGTCGTGGTGGTGGCCCTGGCGATCATCATCCCCGTGGCGATCCCGAACGCCGCAGTCGGCATCGTCGGTGGCGCTTCGCTCGTCGCCGCGGGCCTCGCCGTCGGCGCGCAGTCGATCGTGAAGGACCTGCTGTCCGGCATCTTCATGATCCTCGAGGACCAGGCCGGCGTCGGGGACGTCGTCGACACCGGACAGGCCACGGGCGTGGTCGAGAACGTCGGGCTGCGCGTCATGCAGGTGCGTGACGTCAACGGCATCCTGTGGTTCGTGCCGAACGGCCAGATCCTGCGCGTCGGCAACCTGTCGCAGGGCTGGTCACGGGTCCTCGTCGACATCACGGTCCCCTACGACACCGACATCGACGCCGTGCAGGACGCCCTGCTCGCGGCCGCGGTCACCATGTCGCAGGAGCCCCGCTGGCGCCAGCGCATCGTCGAGAAGCCCGAGATCTGGGGGCTGCAGTCGATCTCCGAGGACGGCATGGTCTTCCGGCTCGTCGTGAAGACCCGCGCATCCGAGCTCGACGTCGTCGGACGCGAACTCCGCGCCCGCTTGAAGCACGCCGTCGACGGCCTCGGCATCACCCTTCCCGCGATGGCGATGATCATGCCCGAGGGCTGGGAGAACGCGACCTCGATCAACGGGCTGCGATCCGTCCAGACCCGGCCCACCCCGGCACCGACCAAGCCGCGCCGCACCAAGCGCAACGTGCTCGGGCAGCCGATCCGCACCGACGACCAGCACGACGGTGGGAAGGACCCCCGGTGACCGATCTCACTCCCCCGAGCAACGGCCCCGGCAAGCCCGGTGTGACTGGCGGCCTCGGCGTGCCCGGCGGGGCTGGCAGCCTCGGCGTGCCCGGCGGGGCTGGCAGCCTCGGCGTGCCCGGCGGGGCTGGCGGCCTCGGCGTGCCCGGCGGGGCTGGCAGCCTCGGCGTGCCCGGCGGGGCTGGCGGCCTCGGCGTGCCCGGCGTCCCGGCGCAGCCGATCACGCTGCGGGTCGGCGAGCACGGGGTCTCGGCCACCGGCTCGCTCTTCGACCGCATCGGCGGCGCTCCGACCTTCGACCGGCTCGTCCGCCGCTTCTACGAGGGCGTGCAGCACGACGAGGTCATCTGGCCGATGTACCCGGCCGACGACCTCGAGGGCGCGATCTGGCGCCTGTCGGCCTTCCTGCAGCAGTACTGGGGCGGGCCGGGCACCTACAGCGAACAGCGCGGACACCCCCGGCTGCGCATGCGGCACAACCCGTTCCGCATCACGTCCGAGGCCCGCGAGCGGTGGTTGCACCACATGCGTGAGGCCGTCGAGTCACTCGAGCTCGCGCCCCTGGACGAGGCCGAGCTCTGGGCGTACCTCGACCGCACCGCGCACGCCATGACGAACACCTTCGACTGACCCCTGCCGTCGGCGCCTGGGTCCCGCCTGCCGGCAGGTCCTGACTGCCGTTCAGGTTCCAAAATCTGCACATCTCGGCGGCCTCTCGCGCCGTTCGTGGAACCTTGACGAACGGTGCACGGCGTGTTGTGGAACCTCGGCGGCGCTGAAGCCGTCGTCGAGGGCCGCTGGTCGTCCTCAGCGCACGTACGAGCCGGTGGCGAGGTCCTGGACGAGGGACGGGTGCGTCGGGTTCCAGCCGTACGCGGCGCGGGCATGTGCACCGGAAGCCTCCTGGTGCAGGAGCAGGGCATCGGCGAACGCCGCGCCGAGTCGCTCACGCGAGGCGTCGACGCTCTCGGGGACGACCGGAGCGCCGTGCGCCCCCGCTTCGGCGAGCTCGCGCACCGTGGGGTTGTCCCCGGTGGCGGCGACGATGTATCCGTCCTGCTCGGCCCGCTCCAGCGCCAGGACGTAGAGCTCGCCGAGGTCGTCGACGTGCACCGTGGTCCAGCGCTGCGAGCCGTCGCCGACCAGGGCGACCGGCTGCGTGCCGTCGCTGACGAACATCGCGGGGATCCCCGCACTGCGCCCGTACACGATGCCCGGGGCGACGATCGTGGTCCGCGCGTCGCTCGCCCGGACGGCTGCCTCGTTCGCCGTGCGCCACGACGTCAGCTCGGGCGGGTCGATCGGGGACTGCTCGGAGATGTCCGTCGAGTTGCCGAAGGTGAAGATGCCGCCCGTGTGCACGAACGGCTTCGGGGTGCCGGAGTACGCGCGGAGGACCGTCGCCACGAAGTCGGGGTCGACATCGGGAGCGGACGCGGTGTGGACGACGCCGTCGGTCTCGTGCAGCAGCCGTTCGACGACCTCGGTGTCGGTGACGTCCTCGACGAGGGCGTGCCCGCCGGCGTCACGGACGCGCTGCGCCTTCTCGTCGGAGCGCACGATGGCGGTCACCTGGTGCCCGTGGGCGACGAGGGCGCGGAGGACGGAGGAACCGATGTAGCCGGACGCGCCGGTGAGGAAGACGTGCATGCCGCCAGCCAACCACCCGGGCAGGACGCGACGCTCGCTACGGGTTCAGGGTCCAGGCGCGGCGCTTGACGAGGACGTGCCCGCGCGACGTCGTCAGACGGCTCCACGGACCCGTCTCGAACAGTCGGACGGGATCGTGACCGAGGAAGCCGAGGCTCTCCCCCGCGAAGCCTGCGCCAGCGGGCAGGTGCTCGATGCCCGGCACCGGACGGCCCCAGACCTCGGAGCGCACCTTGCGGATGATCGCCTCGCCCGCGTTGGTCGGGACGGCGTCGGCGACCTCGGCGATGCCGTCGCGGGTGGCGCGGCGCAGCAGCTCCGGCGAGATGTCGGGCAGCGGCACCCACCCACCACGAGGCGGTGAGATCGCTGCCCAGGTCACGGTGTGGACCTCGTGCGGGAGCTCGACCTCGATCGGGGTGGCCCGCGTCGGGTCCGCACCGTCGGCGTGCTCGGCGTCCTGTTCTTCGGCGAGGAGTCGCAGCCGCTCGAGCAGGGACTGCAGCGGCACGACGGCGTCGATCGTCGCGGGCTCGGTGAGCGAGAACGTCCGGAGTCCGAGGACCGTCGGCAGCTCGTCGAGGAGCCCGAGCGGGTAGAGGATCGCCGTGTAGACCGCGAGGACGCCGGAGTCGGCGATGAACCGGACCGAGCCGTCCTCGATCCGAGCGGCACGTCCGAGGTACGTGCGGAGGTCCCCGAGGGAGGCGGCGTCGGGAAGCGTGAACGAGGTGCCCATGTCGCACCGATCCTACCGGCGCACCCTGTGTTCGTAGACTGCACCTCGTGAACGGCGAACCCGACTTCCTGCGGACACTCCGACTCGAGGACACCGGTGCGAGCACGGGTGAGACGATCCTCACCGGCGCGAACCACTGGTCCCCCGGCGGGCGGGTGTTCGGCGGCCAGGTGCTCGCCCAGTGCATCGTCGCCGCGCAGGCCACCATCGAGGGGCGCGACATCCACTCGATGCACGGGTACTTCCTGCGCCCCGGTGACATCGACGTGCCGATCACCTTCGGCGTCGAACGCATCCACGACGGACGGTCGTTCGCGACCCGGCGGGTGCAGGCCTACCAGCGCGGCGTCCCGATCTTCTCGATGATCGCGTCGTTCCAGGTGCCGGACACCGGGGTCGAGCACCAGGACCCGTACCCGGTCGACACCCCGGCACCGGAGTCGCTGCCGTCGGCCGCGTCGATCCTGTCCGCCATCGACCACCCCGTCGCCAAGGCCTGGGCCGAGCGGTCGATCGACCTCCGGCACGTCGAGGGCCCGGTGTTCGTCGACGTGCAGGGCGAACACGTCCCGCACCAGGCGGTCTGGTTCCGCGTGCAGGGCGACCTGCCCGATGACCCGGCCCTGCACCGCGCGGTCCTCGGGTACGCCAGCGACCTGTCGATCCTCGAACCGATCATGCGGCGGCACGGTGTCGCCTGGGGCACACCCGGCGTGAAGAGCGCCAGCCTGGACCACGCGATGTGGTGGCACCGCGACGGTCGGGCCGACGAGTGGATCCTGTACACGCAGGAGTCCCCCAGCGCGCAGGGCGGCCGGGGGCTCGCGTTCGGTCGGATGTTCTCCCGCGACGGCCGCCTGCTGGCGACCGTCGCGCAGGAGGGCATGATGCGGGTGCCTACGGGCGGCTGAACTCCACCGGGGCCTCGAGGTACGGCTCGCACGCCGCACGCTCGGCCTCGGTCAGCCGCCGAGGCCGGTTCGTGGCGGCGTCCACCATGACGAGCGCCGTCGTCGCCCGGGTGTAGAGCTCGGCCGGCTGCTGCCCGACCGGCGACCAGACCTCGTACGACACGTCGATGCTCGCTCCACCGAGGCGTCCGATCCACATCTGGATGTCGAGCGGCTGGCGGAGGTACGGGATCGACGCGAGGTACTCGAGACGCTGTCCGGCGATCACCGTCATCGTGCCGGAGCCCGGCCGACCGTCGATGATCGGCTCGGGCAGGCTGCCGTCATCCGTCAGCTCGCCCGCATCCGGCCCCCAGAACCCCACGATGCGCGCCTCTTCGAGCAGGCGCAGCATCGCGGAGTTGTTGACGTGACCGTAGGCGTCGATGTCGCTCCACCGCATGCGGATGGGAGCGTGCAGTCTCGCCACGCGGGTCAGTCGCGGGTGAGCTTGCGGTACGTCGCGCGACCGGGCTTCGCGGCGTCGGCACCGAGGCGCTCGATCTTGTTCTCCTCGTACGCCTCGAAGTTGCCCTCGAACCAGTACCAGTTCGGCGTGCCGTCCTCGTTGAGGCCTTCCCACGCCAGGATGTGCGTCGCGATGCGGTCGAGGAACCACCGGTCGTGGGTGATGACCACGGCGCAACCGGGGTACTCGAGCAGGGCGTTCTCGAGGCTGCCGAGGGTCTCGACGTCCAGGTCGTTCGTCGGCTCGTCGAGGAGCAGCAGGTTGCCGCCCTGCTTGAGGGTCAGCGCGAGGTTCAGACGGTTGCGCTCACCACCCGACAGGATTCCGGCCCGCTTCTGCTGGTCCGGGCCCTTGAACCCGAACTGCGAGACGTACGCGCGGGACGGGATCTCGGTCTTGCCGACCTGGATGTAGTCGAGCCCGTCGGACACGACCTCCCACAGGTTCTTGTTCGGGTCGATGCCGCCACGGCTCTGGTCGACGTAGGAGATGTCGACCGTGTCGCCGATCTTCAGCGTGCCGCCGTCGAGGGGCTCGAGGCCGACGATCGTCTTGAACAGCGTCGTCTTGCCGACACCGTTCGGGCCGATGACGCCGACGATGCCGTTGCGGGGCAGCGTGAAGGACAGGTCGCCGATGATGACGCGCTCACCGAACTGCTTGTGCAGCTTCTCGGCGTCGATGACCTGCGAGCCCAGACGCGGGCCCACGGGGATCACGATCTCCTCGAAGTCGAGCTTGCGGGTGCGCTCGGCCTCGGTGACCATCTCTTCGTACCGGGCGAGACGGGCCTTCGACTTCGCCTGACGGCCCTTGGTGTTGCTGCGGACCCAGTCGAGCTCCGAGGACAGGCGCTTCGCGAGCTTCGCGTCCTTCTTGCCCTGCACCTCGAGGCGCGCACGCTTCTTCTCGAGGTACGTCGAGTAGTTGCCCTCGTACGGGTAGAGGCGACCACGGTCGACCTCGGCGATCCACTGGGCCACGTGGTCCAGGAAGTACCGGTCGTGGGTCACGGCGAGGACGGCACCGTGGTACTGCTGCAGGTGCTGCTCGAGCCACTGCACGCTCTCGGCGTCCAGGTGGTTGGTGGGTTCGTCGAGCAGGAGCAGGTCGGGCTTCTGGAGCAGGAGCTTGCACAGCGCGACGCGACGCTTCTCACCGCCGGAGAGGTGCGTGACGAGTTCGTCCCCCGGGGGGCACTGGAGCGCGGCCATGGCCTGCTCGAGCTGCGAGTCGAGGTCCCACGCGTCGGCGGCGTCGATCTCCTCCTGCAGCGTGCCCATCTCGGCGAGGAGCGCGTCGAAGTCGGCGTCGGGCTCGGCCATCAGCGCGGAGATCTCGTTGAAGCGGGCGAGCTTCGCGTGGATCTCGCCGACGCCTTCCTGGACGTTCTCGAGCACGGTCTTCGTCTCGTCGAGCTCCGGCTCCTGCATGAGGATGCCGACGGTGAAGCCCGGCGTGAGCTTCGCCTCACCGTTCGACGGCTGGTCGAGACCGGCCATGATCTTCAGGATCGTCGACTTGCCGGCACCGTTCGGTCCCACGACGCCGATCTTGGCGCCGGGGAGGAACGACATCGTGACGTCGTCGAGGATCAGCTTGTCGCCGACCGCCTTGCGGGCGCGGACCATCTGGTAGATGTACTCAGCCATATCGGCCCCAAGTGTAGTGACACCGCCGGTGCGTCGCGCGCCCGGAACCGGATCGCCGCTTCGCGCACCCGACCGGACGGGGGTCTGTCGGGATCCGTGGCGACGACGTAGGTTGTCCTCGCCAACCACCTCGGGGCCCGTCGCTCACCACGACGCGGACCGGCTCAGGATCACGGACGGGATGACAACCATGACCAGGCACGCCACACGACTGCGCCGACTCGCGCTCCCCTTCGTCGGAGCGATCGCGCTCACCGTCGCCCTCGTCGCTCCGGCCGCGCCGGCTTCGGCCGCCGGAGCCGTCCCGAAGGGCGACCCCTACCTGCTCTACACGGCGAGCATCAGCGCCAGCGGGTCCGGCACGGGGTACTCGTCGTACATCAACGTCCACGACGCCCACAACAACGCCTACTCGTTCGGCATCCAGTCGGACAAGGGGTCCCCCGAGAGCAAGGGCAAGCCGCGCTACATCTGGGAGCGCGTGCAGAACGGCAAGTTCACCTACGGCTACCTCGGTCCGGCGACGAACAAGCTCACGCCGATCGGGATGCGCTGGTACAAGAACGACGTCGCGACGATGATCGTGAACCACAAGACGATCGGCACCCTCAAGCTCAACCTGGACGGCCGGCTGTTCTTCAACGCCGAGGCGAACGCCCGCCTGAACGGTGACGTCGTGCACTCGACCGTGCAGAACACGCGCATCACCGTCGGCGACCGCAAGGGCCAGATCGGGCTGAACGGCAAGTGGGACACGAGCTTCTCGTTCCACGGGCTGAAGGCGACGCAGACGAACAAGCCACGGATCCAGGGCGCGAGCTTCAAGATCGACGGCCGGGTCGCCGGGCTGCCGCGCGGTGGGAACTGGGACACCGAGCAGGTGTCCGGCATCGCGATGATCGCGCAGAAGTGGTGACCGTCCGGCGCGTCTGACCGGGTTCACGCCGCGACCCTGGCGAGGGGACCGTCGTCGTCCGGTGACTCGGGGTCGAACGCGGCACCGTCCTGTTCGAGCATGCGCTCCGACGGCCCGACCGGGTCGGCGTCGTCGAGTCCGTGGTCGATCCCGGAGTCGTTCCCCTGGTCGGCCCCTGGGTCGACCCCGTCCTCGTCCTCGCGGTCGGCACCGGCCTCGTGCTCGGTGTCGTGCTCGTGCCGCGGGCCGTCGAGCGCCGGAGCAGCGACCAGGCCGCCGCCGTGCACCTCGCCGGTCCGGGGGTCGACGCCCCGCACCCCGCCGTGCCCGGACGTCGTGTCGTTCACCTGCCGCGGCACCCGGACCCAGTTGCTGATGCCCCAGGCCAGGTCGTGCCCGATGCCGTCGGCGTCGATCTCGACGGACGTGCCACCGCGACCGTCGCGCTCCCAGGTGCGGATCCGGACACGGCCGGACACGACGATGCGGTCGCCCTTCTTCAGGGACTTGAACACGTTCGACGCGAGGGAGCGGAACGCGGTGACGGTGTACCAGTTGGTCGCACCGTTGACCCAGGCGGCGCTGGCCCGGTCCCATCGGCGTGACGGTGAGGCGAGGCGCAGGCTCGTGATGGCGATGCCGGTCTCGGTGACGAGGTGACGGGGTTCCGTGGCGACGATTCCGCAGACGGTGATGATGTCGTTCATGCGTCGATCGTCATCGAGCCCGGGGCTGCCGAAGCAGCCCCGGGCTCGATCTGTGGCGTGTGGACCCGATCAGGCGACCTGTGGAGGACGAGTCCCCCGGGCCTCCTGTCCGGCCCTGGACCGCTAGTGCGCTCGGAACTCGGGCCGCGCCGCGAGCGGCCCGAGCGCGGCGTGGACCGCGCCCTTCGCCGACTCGAGCGACGGGTAGAGCCCGCCGGTGCGCCCTCGTCCGTAGAGCTCGACCTGGAAGCCGTCCGCGGCACGGTGGATGCTGCCCACCGCACCGGCCGGACCGATCGCGACCCAGGTCCCGGTGTTGTTCGTCATCGTTCGACCACCTCCTCGTGGCCCCGACGCCCGAGGATCAGGACGCCAGGATGTACTGACTGTAGGCCTTGCGGACCTTGTTCACCTTGGGCAGCGCGACTGCGAGGCAGTAGCCCTGGCCGGGGTTCTTCGCGAAGAAGTCCTGGTGGTACTCCTCCGCCGGGTAGAACGTCGTGAGCGGTTCGATCGTGGTGACGATGCCGCCGTCCCAGATCTCGGATGCGCGCGCGATCGCCTGCTCGAACAGCACGCGCTGCGCGTCGTCCGCCGGGAACATCGCCGACCGGTACTGCGTGCCGACGTCGGCGCCCTGCCGGTTCAGCTGCCGCGGGTCGTGCAGCGTGAAGAAGACGTCGAGGATGACGTCGGCCGGGATCACCGTTTCGTCGAACGTGACCGCGACGGCCTCGGCGTGACCGGTCGACCCGGTGCACACCAGCTCGTACGAGGGGTTCTCCACCCGACCGCCGATGTAGCCGGACTCCACGTCCTGCACCCCCTGGAGCGTGCGGTACACGGCGTCGAGACACCAGAAACATCCACCTGCGAGCACGAACGTGGTCATGGCCACAACCTACCTCCCGGAGTCCGGCAGCGGATCGAACAGCGGACGGCCCGCACAGGGGACATCCCCTCCACAGCGCGCTGCGTCCGTCCCACCGTCCACGATGCGCCGGCAGAGCCCCGGCGTGTCGGTGGTGGCCCGTAGCGTCGGGACCACACCGACCAGGAGGCCACGATGCAGACCACGACCGAACCCGCACTGCGGATCCGCTCCGTCCCGCTCTCCCGGTCGCGCGGCGACTACCGCATCCTCGACGTCCGCGACGACCTGAGCCGTGTGACCCGCGCCAACGGCGAGATCGTCGGGTACGTGGACCGCATCGACGTCGCCGGGGACACCGCCTACCGCGCTCGTCGCTACGTCGCCACCGAGCGTCGGTTCGTCGAGCTGCCGAACGTGTGGTCGGCAGACGACGCCGTGGACTGCCTCCGTTGGTCATGATGTTCCAGATTGGAATCATCTGGGGTCGGATGTGCGGAACGCCGTTCGTCCTCCCCGGGGCCTGACCGTTTCGTGAGTATGGTGCGCGCATGGACTGGTGGAACGACCTGACCGACTGGACTGCGTCCGACGACGGGTGGCGGGTGATCTCGGGTGCCGTGATCCCCTTCGTCGCCATCGTCGTCGCCGGCGTGATCGCGGCGCTCATCGGACGGGGTGCGACCAAGCGGGTCGTCGCCCTGCAGGAGCGTGAGTCGAAGAACGCCGCCGTCTCGGCGATCATCTCCGCGGCGCGCAAGGCCGCTGCCTGGGGTTCGCTCGGGCACGACGAACGCAGGTACGCGGACCACCTGGCAGAGGACGCCGACATCCGGCTCCGGCTGCTCCCCGTGCAGGGTGCGCCCCTCGCCGCCAGCTGGGCGCAGCACGAGATCGCCGACATCAAGAAGAACTCGTCGACCTTCAGCTTCCAGGCCGACCAGTCGCTCGCCGAGTTCCGCGACCGCCTGCTCGAGTGGCAGGCCCGCCCGGGTCGCGCCCGCAAGCTCTTCAAGGCCGACCTCGAGCGCTGGAAGTTCGAGTCCCCCGACCCCGACGCCGACCTGATCAAGCGCCAGCAGGACTGGAACGCCGACCAGAACGGCACCGCCCGACCGCAGAGCCCGACCCCGGCGGCTCCCGCCCCGGCGGCTCCCGTCGAGCGCCCCACGCCGACGACGACGTCCCTGCGTCCGGCGCAGCGATCAGCAGGAGCTCCCGCCTCCGCACCGTCGACCCCGGCCAACGCCGGGTCGGCCCCCGCCGGCGGCGCCCCCGCTGCCTCCGCTCCCGCAGCTCCCGCAGCTCCCGCAGCTCCCGCCGCAGGACCCGAGTTCTCGGTGACCCGAGGTGGGTCGGACGCCAACGCCACCCGGTCCTACGGCGAGAACACCACCCGCGTCTACGGCGACGACACCGCGCCCCCGGTACGCCCGGCACTCGGCACCCCCACGTCACCCACACGCTCGACCCCGAGCCGCGGGACCGACGACACCGAGGTCGTGGACGACGACGCCGTCACCAAGGCGTTCGGCGACTCCGACCGGGCGACCCCGGCCCGCAGCTCCGACCGTCCCGCGTCGTCCGCAGTGGTGACGCCGTCGCCGACCTCGGCCGACGCGCACGTCAACCGGACCCCCGCCAACGACGTCCCGACGGCCCAGGCGTCACCGGCTGCTCCGTCGTCCTCGGCTGCCCCGGCGTCCGCCCCGGCCCCGAAGGTCGAGACCCCGGGTACGACGAACACGACGTCCATCCCGACCCGCATCACCCAGGCCCCCGCGGAACCGACCGACGCGAACGAGACGTCCGAGGCGCCGTACACGCAGCCGATCAGTGCCGCCGAACTCCGCCGCCGCGCAGCGGACGACGACGAGTAGCGGGCCAGGACACCCAGCACCCGCACGAACGAGCAACGGGCCGCCATCCGATCGGATGGCGGCCCGTTCGCGTCGTGCCCCCGGCAGGAATCGAACCCGCGGCACGGTGGGTAGAAACCACCTGCTCTATCCACTGAGCTACGGAGGCGAGCGACGTCGATTCTAACCGGGACCCGCCGGTCGAGCGGTTCCGGAACGGTTCGGCCCGCGTCTGCCCGCAGTTCGCCTCCGGGACACCCGCACTTCGTACCGTCCGGGAGATGCACTCCTCTCCCACCGTCCTCGCCGTCGTCCCCGCGCGCGCCGGCTCGAAGGGCATCCCGGGCAAGAACCTGCGGACGGTCGCCGGCCGGTCGCTCGTCCGCCGGGCCGTGGAGTCGGCGCGGAGCGCGGCACTGATCGACGCCGTGATCGTCACGACCGACGGCGACGCCATCGCGGCGGAGGCACGAGCAGCCGGTGCCGACGTGGTCCGACGGCCGGCCGACCTCGCGGGCGACGAGGCGTCGTCGGAGTCCGCGCTGCTCCACGTGCTCGACGAACTCGAGGCCGCGGGCACCGGGCTGCCCGAGGTCCTGGTGTTCCTGCAGGCGACCTCGCCGTTCATCGACCCGGACGACCTCGACACCGCGATCCGGCGCGTCTCGGAGGGGCACGCCGACGTCGTGTTCGCCGCGGCGCCGTCGCACGCGTTCCTGTGGCGCGTCGCCGCGGACGGTTCCGCCGTCGCCGTGAACCACGACGCCGCCACCCGTCCGCGTCGCCAGGACCGCGCGGCCGAGTACCGCGAGACCGGCGCCTCGTACGTCATGCGGACCGATGGCTTCCGGCAGCACCGGCACCGCTTCCACGGCCGCGTCGAACTCATCGCCGTCGACCCCGCCGGCGCGATCGACATCGACGACGAGACGGACCTGATGGCGGCCGAAGCCAGGTCCGAAGTCGCGGCCGACGCCACGGCCGGCGCCGTCGCTCCCCAGACCCCGGACCACGACCCATCCCCGACGCGGGCAGCCCCCGCACTGAACGGAGCACCATGACCGTCACCATCGGCACGTCCACGATCGGCGCGGGCCACCCCGCGTACCTCATCGGCGAGATCGGCCTCAACCACAACGGGGACGTCGACATCGCCAAGCAGCTCATCGACGTCGCAGCCGACGCCGGGCTGCAGGCCGTGAAGTTCCAGAAGCGCACCCCGGCCATCGCCACCCCGGAGCACATGAAGAACACGCCCCGCAGCACCCCGTGGGGCGAGATGACCTACCTGGAGTACCGCTACCGCGTCGAGTTCGACCGCGACCAGTACATCGAGATCGGCGACCACGCGACCCTCCGTGGTCTCGACTGGTTCGCGTCGCCGTGGGACGAGCCGTCCGTGGACTTCCTCGAGGACCTCAACGTCGTCGCGTACAAGATCGCCTCGGCATCGGTGACCGACCTCGGGATGCTCGCCGCCGTCGCCGCGACCGGCAAGCCCGTCATCCTGTCGACGGGCATGTCGACCCTCGAGCAGATCGACGCCGCCGTCGACGCCCTCGGCACCGACCGTCTCGTGCTCATGCACGCCACGTCGACGTACCCGCTCCCCGCCGAGGAGGCGAACCTCCGCATGATCGACACCCTCGCCCACCGCTACTCGGGCGTGCCGGTCGGGTACTCCGGCCACGAACCGGGCCTGCAGATCTCGATCGCCGCTGTGGCCCTCGGCGCGACCGCGGTCGAACGGCACATCACGCTCGACCGCACGATGTGGGGCTCGGACCACGCGGCCTCGCTCGAGCCGCACGGCCTGAAGACCCTGGCGCGGGACATCCGCATCATCGAGACGGCACTCGGCGACGGCGTCAAGAGGATCTTCCCCGGCGAGCAGGCACCGCTCGCGAAGCTGCGTCGCGTCGGCGCGTGAGCGGAGCGCACGTGCGCGGCGCACACGTGAGCGGTGCACACGTGCGCGGCCCGGTCGACGGGACCCGCGCCCTGGACGCGCCGGCTGACGGGGGTGCGCCGAGCAGCGGACGGGAGGCGCGCCTCCCGTCCGACGCGTCACCACGCGTCCGACGCGTGGTCGGCCTGGTCGACACCGATTCGTTCGCGAAGTGGGGTGCGCACCTGCTGGCGACGGCCCCGGCCGACTGGGACCTGGAGCTGCGCACCGTGGCGACCCCGCGGTCTGCGAGTCCGGAACAGCTGCGGTCGGCGT
Organism: Curtobacterium sp. TC1; assembly: GCF_019844075.1. Lineage (NCBI taxonomy): Bacteria > Bacillati > Actinomycetota > Actinomycetes > Micrococcales > Microbacteriaceae > Curtobacterium > Curtobacterium sp. TC1. The sequence goes on along the minus strand of NZ_CP081964.1, from coordinate 1,230,524 downwards.
TCCGCGGACTGGACCGGCGGCTCGCCCACCTGCGCCACGATCCGCCGGCACCGAAGGACGTCGACGCCGTCGTCGAGGAGCTCCGCGTCGACCCGCCGGACGCCGTCCTCGTGTCGTTGATCGGCCCCGTGGCCGAACTCGTCATCGACGAGGTGCACCGGCGGATCCCGGACCGGCCGGTGCTGGTGTCGGGACTGCCGGGGATCTCGTTCCCGGCGAAGTGGAAGGGCATCTTCTTCCGCGCCCGAGCCGACTTGTTCGTGCTGCACAGCCACCGCGAGGTCCGGGCGTACGACGAGATGGCGCGCGAGGGCGGGGTGCAGCCGCACTTCGCGCTCGCCACGCTGCCCTTCGCGCGGAGCGCGACCGCCAGCGCGACCACCGGCGCCAGCGCGACCACCGGCGCCAGCGCGACCACCGGCGCCAGCGCGACCACCGGCGCGAGCGCGCCCGTCCGTGACTCCGTCGTCTTCGCCGCCCAGCCGAGTGTCCCGCTGGAGCGCGCCGACCGGGCCCTCGTGGTGCAGTGGCTCGTCGCGACCGCGCGGCAGCACCCGGAGTGGCGCGTCGTGATCAAGACCCGCGCGGCCGCCGGCGAACACCAGACGCACCGCGAGGAACACCCCTACCCCGACCTCGTGCCGGCCGACGCCCCGGCGAACCTGGTGGTCGAGAGTGGGCCGATGGCCGAGCACCTCGACCGTGCGGTGGCCCTCGTGACGATCAGCTCGACGGCGGTGCTCGAAGCGGCTGCCCGTGGTGTGCCCGCGCTGACCCTGACGGACTTCGGCATCGGACGGCACCTGATCAACGAGGTGTTCGTGTCGAGCGGCCTCGAGGGCGACTCGGTCGACCTGGTGGACGGCCGGTTCGGCACGGTCCGACCGAGCTGGATGCGGGACAACTACTTCCACCCGACCTCGGAGGACGACTGGCAGCAGCGGCTGACCGAGCTCATGGCACGGCGGGACGCCGGGGCGCTCGTGGACCGCGAACCCGCACGCCGCAGCCGGGGCGGCGTGCTGCGCCGGGCCTGGGAGCGGAAGAACGCCCTCGGCGGTGCGGACCGCTCGACGCTCGGCTGGCTCGCACTCGCGATCGGGGCCCCGATCCGCACGGTGAAGCGGCTGGCCCGGAAGGCGAGGGCGCTGGTCGACCCGCCGGAGCCGGTCGTGGTGGCGGCGCCGACGTCGCAGCGCGCGGCGGGCGCGGGCCGCGTGGCGGGCGCTGGCGGCACGGTGGGCGCCGGGTCAGAGCGCCTTGGCGATCGCCAGCAGGAGCTGGTCTCGGGTGGGGACCCCGGGTGAACGGAAGACCTCGGCTCCGTCCTCCCGCCGCACGATGATCGTGGGCGTGGAACGGATGCCGAGGTCCTCCGCGTCGTCGGGGTACGACGCCACGTCACGTTCGGTCACGGCGAGCCCGGGGACGAGTGCCGACGCCTCGGCCGACACCCGTCGGGCGGCGGCGCACGGCGCACAGAAAGCGGACGTCCAGAGGTCGAGCTGCATGTGACCGTGCAACACGGCGGCGAGGGGTTCTACTCCCGGTCGAACTCGCCGCTGCGGTCGCCGCGATCGGCCAGGTCGTCCACCGGGTCGGACTCACCCGGCTCGTAGGTGAACTCGACGGAGATCTGGTCGAGGACCTGCCGCGACTTGGTCGCACGGTACGTGAAGGCCGTCTGCAGGCCCTCGACGTCGGCGAACACCGTGACCTCGTCGTCCAGCGCGTCGCTCGTCGCGGTGCGGGTGTCGGTCGTGCCGTCGAAGGGGCCGCCGTGGAAGATCGCGGTGTACTCGTCGCCTTCGTGGATGGTGATGTCGCTCATGCGTCCCTTCTACCAGGCGGTGCCTGTTGCGGTCTGTTGCGCATTGCATAGCATGGCTATATAGTTCAGCTATGGAAACAACGCGTGCGCAGACGATCGAGACGCTCCTCGTCTCCGTCAACCGCCTGATCCGCAGCGCCGTGCAGTCGACGGGCAACACCACGTCGGCCGCGGTCTGGCGCACGCTCGGCATCCTCGAGTCCGACGAGCCGCTCCGACTGGGTGAACTCGCGGTCGCCTCGCGCGTGGCGCAGCCCACGATGACCCGGCTCGTCACCGGCATGCTCGCCGACGGCCTGGTCTCGCGCAGCGTCGACCCCGACGACTCCCGCGGGCAGCTCATCGAGATCACCGACGCAGGCCGCGCACGACTCACCGCCTGGCGCGCCACGCTCACCGACACGGTCGGCCCGCTGTTCGCCGACCTCACCGACGACGACTGGGACGTCCTGCACCACGCGGCCGTCCTGATCGCACAGCGCACGAACACCACCACCCCCGCGACGTCGTCCACCGGGACGGCACCGACCAGAACGGAGACCACCGCGTGAACGCCCACGCACCTGCCGGCCAGTCCGGCTCCATCCTCAAGCAGTCGTCGGCGGTCTGGGCGATCGCGTTCGCCTGCGTCGTCGCCTTCATGGGCATCGGTCTCGTCGACCCGATCCTCCCCGCGATCGCTGCGTCGCTCAAGGCGACCCCGGCGCAGACCGAACTGCTGTTCACGAGCTACCTGGCGGTCACCGGCGTCGCGATGTTCTTCACCAGCTGGGTCTCGAGCCGCATCGGTGCGAAGCGCACCCTGCTCATCGGTCTGGCGCTCATCGTCGTGTTCTCGGTCCTCGCCGCCACGTCGAACAGCGTGTGGAGCATCATCGACTTCCGCGCCGGCTGGGGCCTCGGCAACGCACTCTTCATCTCCACCGCGCTGGCCACCATCGTCGGTGCGGCATCAGGCGGCACCGACTCGGCGATCATCCTCTACGAGGCAGCACTCGGTCTCGGCATCGCCGTCGGTCCGCTCGTCGGCGGCCTGCTCGGATCGGTCAGCTGGCGCGGTCCGTTCTTCGGCGTCACCACCCTGATGGCCGTCGCGTTCATCGCCATCGTCGCCCTGCTGAAGACCGGCCGCCTCGAGAAGCCCACCCCGACGAAGCTCTCGGCACCGTTCCGTGCCCTCGGCCGTCCCGCGCTCGCCGCACTCGCCGCGACCGCGCTGTTCTACAACATCGGCTTCTTCGTCCTGCTCGCCTACACGCCCTTCCCGCTCGGCTTCGGCGCGCTCGGCATCGGCTTCACGTTCTTCGGCTGGGGGCTCGGTCTCGCGATCACGTCCGTCTGGGTCGCGCCGATGCTCACCGCCCGTCTCCGCCGGACGACCGTGCTGAAGATCGCGTTGCCCTTGCTGGCGCTCGACCTGTTCGCCGCGGCCGTCGTCGTGGACTCGCAGGTCGGCCTCATCATCTGCGTCATCGTGGGCGGACTCGTCCTCGGTGTCCTGAACACGGTGCTCACCGAGTGCGTGATGGAGGCCACGGACCTGCCCCGATCGGTCGCCTCGAGCGCCTACTCCGCCGTCCGCTTCATCGGCGGAGCCATCGCCCCGCCGGTCGCGACCCTGCTCGCCGACGCGTTCGCTCCCTCGGCCGCGTACGTGTTCGCCGGAACGTCGGTCGCCGTCGCGTTCGTCGTCGTCCTCTGCACCACGAAGGTCCTGCGCCGCGTGGACGACGGTGCCGAGCCGGAGCGCGTCGAGGTCGAGGCCATCGGCGCCGGAGAGATGTCCTAGTCGCGGGCCCCTCCTTCCCCTTCCAGCCCCGCGAGCCCCGCGAGCCCCGCGAGCGGGCGAAACACCCGGGTGCCCGGCAACGCGGCCCGGGCATTTCGCCCGCTCGCGGTGGGCGCACTGATCGCGAGCGGCTCGGAGGCCCGGCACCCGCCCGACGGACCGGCACCGGGCCTCCAGGCCGTCACCGCAACCGCGGCGCAAGCCCTCTCGGCACATCCGCGCGTCTGCGCGTCTGCTCGCCTGCTCGTCTGCGCGCCTGCGCGCCTGCGCGCCTGCGCGTTCGCGCGTCTGCTCGCCACGCGCTCGTCGAGCGGGCGAAACACCCGCGTGCCGCGCGACGCAAGCCTGGCATTTCGCCCGCTCGCGGTGGGTGCACGGGGCGCGACCGGCCTGGAGGCCCGGCGCCCGCCCGGCGGACCGGCTCCGGGCCTCCAGGCCGTCACCACCACCGCCCCGCGCGCCACCGCCCCGCGCACCCCGCGTCGAGCGGCCTGCCGAGCGGGCGGAACACCCGGGTCGCCCCGCCGCACGACCGCGGCATTTCGCCCGCTCGCGCGCTCGGCGGACGCCGCTGCGCCGCCGCGCACGGGGCGCACGCGGGCCGGGAATAGGATCGTGCACATGGCAACCGCGAATGACCGCCTCGTCTGGATCGACTGCGAGATGACCGGCCTCGACCTCGAGGTCGACGAACTCGTCGAGGTGGCCGTGGTCATCACCGACTTCGACCTCGAGCCCGTGCACCCCGGATTCGACATCGTCATCAAGCCGGACCAGTCCGCGCTCGACAACATGAACGAGTTCGTGACGAACATGCACGTCACGTCAGGGCTCATCGAGGAGATCCCGAACGGCGTGAGCCTGGCGGACGCCGAGTACCAGGTGCTCGAGTACATCCTCGAGCACGTCCCGGCAGAGGGCACCGCTCCCCTCGCCGGCAACACCATCGGCACCGACCGGGCGTTCCTGTCGAAGTACATGCCCCGCGTCGACGGCCACCTGCACTACCGCAGCGTCGACGTCTCGAGCATCAAGGAGCTCTGCCGCCGCTGGTTCCCGCGCGTGTACTTCAACTCGCCGGAGAAGCACGGCGGGCACCGCGCGCTCGCGGACATACTCGAGTCGATCCGCGAGCTCGAGTACTACCGCCGCGCCGGCTTCGTCGCCGAACCCGGCCCGACCACCGACGACGTCCGCGCCGTCCAGGCCGAGGTCGTCGAGAAGTGGGAACCGCGCCTGGCACAGCCCGCGGCCGAGTGACGACACGGGTGGTCGGCACCACCCGCGGCATGTACTACTATTGAGTGGTCGCGCCGGTCCGCCGGTGTGTGCATGGTGGATATAGCTCAGTTGGTAGAGCGCCTGGTTGTGGTCTAGGAGGTCGCGGGTTCGAGACCCGTTATTCACCCAGAACAGAAGGCCCCGGTCCGTTGGATCGGGGCCTTCGTCGTTTGGGCGCTTCTCGGCGTCATGTGAACTACTTGCAGGGAATATCACGCAATGGATATCCTGTTCCGATGCACACCCGAACCCTCCGCTCCGACGTCCAGGGGCTCCGCGGCATCGCGGTGGCCGCAGTCGTCCTCGACCACGCCTTCCACTGGCCGAGCGGCGGGTTCCTCGGTGTCGACGTCTTCTTCGTGCTCTCCGGCTTCGTCATCACGGCCGGTTTGCTGCGCGAACGGGCACGGAGCGGTCGGATCGACCTGCGCGCCTTCGCGGTCCGACGGGTGCGTCGTCTGGCGCCGGCCGCGATGCTCGTGCTCGTCACGACCACCGCGGCGGCGTGGGTACTGCTGCCCGCCACACGCTTCGGGTCGGTCGCGACGGACGCCCTCTGGTCCGCACTCGCGGTGCAGAACTGGCGGCTCGCATCCGAGGGGACCGACTACTTCGCCGCGACGACCTCGGCGTCGCCGTTCCAGCACTTCTGGTCCCTCGGGGTCGAGGAACAGTTCTACCTGGTCCTCCCCGTCCTGATGCTGCTCCTGCTCGGGCGCTCGGCCGGCACCGGGCGCAGCGCCGAGGTCGGACGGGCCGGCCTGACGACCGTGGTGATCGCCGTACTGACCATCTGTTCACTGGCGTGGGCCTTCCTCGCGGTCACCCGCGATCCCGGCGCGGCGTACTTCTCGACGGCGACCCGCGCCTGGGAACTCGGCCTCGGCGTCGTGGTGGCCCTGCTGGTGCGGCGAGGACGCGCACTGCGCCCGTTGCTCGCCGAGGTCCTGGTGGTCATCGGCTCCGTCGCGATCATCGTGTCGATCGTCATCGGACGTGAGTCGATCGGCGTCCCGGCTCCGCTCGCCGTCGTCCCGACGATCGGCACCGCCCTGGTCCTGATCGCGGGCACCGGAGGACCCCGAGGTGTCCGAGCTGCGGCTCCGCTCCGGTGGCGGCCCCTCGTCGGGCTCGGCGCGATCAGCTACTCCCTCTACCTCTGGCACTGGCCGTTCATCGTCCTGCTGCCCCTGTTCACCTCGCTGCCGATGCCCGCGATCGTGGCGCTGTCCCTGCTGGCCGCGATCGCCAGCTACGCGACGGTCGAGACCGCCTTCCGACACCGCGGACTCGTGTCGACGCTGCGTGAGAACCGTCTGCGGCTCCAGCTCGGCGGACTCACCGTCCTGACCGTGCTGACGCTGATCACCGTGTCCGGCACCGCGGAACGACTGAAGCCGCTCCCCGCGGTGCCTGCCGCGGCGGCCGATGCAGGTCCGGCCGAGGACGACGACGCCTTCCCCGCGCTCCGGGCGCGTGCCGATGCCGTCGCCGCAGGTCTGGCCGCGCGTGCGTGGCCGGACACCCTCACGCCGAGCGCCGACGCCATCAGCGCGGCCGGCTACGCGGACTCGCTCACCACCGCCTCGGACTGGGCGTCGACCATCGGGTGCTCGCGGATCGGCGCGGACTGGCGTGCCGCGGGCTGCACGTGGGGCCCGGAGGCGGAGACCAGTACCGACATCGTGCTCGCCGGCGACTCGACGGGGGCGTTCTCGGCGCCGGGATGGCGTGCCCTCGCCGATGTCTCCGAGGCCGGCGTCCGGGTCCGCAACGCCGCAGAGATCGGCTGCCCCTTCTCGACGACCGCGCTCCGATCAGACGCCGCGACGTGCGCCACGCACAACGCCGAGGTGCTCGCCGAACTCGAGCGGACCAGGCCGGACGTCCTCGTCGTCACCAACCGGTTCTGGGACGAGAACGACCCGAGTCTGGAGTCGATCGACCAGGACGCCTACCAGGACGGCATCCGCGAGATGATCGAGGCGGCCCGCGTCCACGTCGGTCGCGTCGTCGTGGTGCCGGCGACGCCGCCGGGCTACGCCCCCACGAGCTGCACCGCAGGCACCAAGGGCCCTCAGGACTGCCTGACCAGCGACGGCGTCGCCCGCTCGCAGATGCGCGCGCTCACCTCGGCGCTGCGCGGCGTCGAAGGCACCGAGGTGCTCGACACGACCCCGCTCTGGTGCGCCTTCGGGTCCTGCCCGCTGCTCATCGGCGACGTCCTGACACGCTTCGATCCCGTGCACGTCACACCCGAGGCATCGCACGCGTCGGCACCGGCGCTGCTCGAGCTGCTCCGTCAGCAAGGCATCCTGCCGGGTGTGGCACGATCGACCCCGTGATGGAGATGTCCGCCGACGACTTCGAGCAGCTCGTGACCGCCGAACTCGACCTCCTGCCCGACGAGATGGTCGACGGGCTCGACAACGTGGTGTTCGTCGTCGAGGACGAACCGGAGGGAGGCGAAGAGCTGTTCGGCGTGTACGACGGCATCGCGGCGACCGAGCGCGGGCAGTACGGCTTCGGCGAGCTGCCCGACCGGATCGTGGTGTTCCGCAAGCAGCACCTGGCCGAGTGCGACACCCTCGAGGAACTCAAGGACGAAGTGCACACCACGCTCGTCCACGAGATCGGGCACTTCTACGGCATCGACGACGAGCGCCTGCACGAGCTCGGCTGGGCGTAGCGGGCGCCGCCCCTCAGAACCGCGTCGGCCCCACCTCGTGGTACTTCTCCCACGCACCCACCGGCCCCCGCCCGTGCAGCGCGTACTCCCCCACGAGCCGCTCCTTGTAGACCGCCGGGTTGTGCGACGCCACCACGCGCGCGTTCCGCCAGTGCCGGTCCAGCGCGCGCGTCCGGTCGGCAGCTGACGCCCCACCGACCTCGAACAGCTCGGACGCCGACCGCAGCACCCGCGGCCCGATCTCGACCTGTGCCTGGTACACGGCGTTCTCGGCCGCGTCGAGCAGCACGCGGTCCACGCCGACCCCGGGTTCGTTCGTCGCGACCACGGCGTCGAGCAGTCCCGCCGCGGCGGCGACCAGTGACCGGGCGGTGAAGGCCCCGCTCGACAGCCGACCGAGGACCGCCAGGACCTGCGGGTCCTCCCCCGGCGTGGCCGCGTTCGCGTGGATGTACGTGCGGGTCCGTGGTCGGACGAACGCCACGGCGTCGTCGGACGCCGCCTGCCCGATCCCCGCGAGGACCGCCAGCAGGTACAGCTGGTAGAAGGCCTGGATGTGCGAGAGCGGGGCGTCCCGGTACGCCGACACCGCAGCGGGGTCGACCGGCACCCCGTCGAACACGGTGGTGCCGGACGCGGTCAGCCGCTGCCCGAAGCCGTCCCAGTCGTCGACGCTCGTCACGCCGGGTGCGGTGGCGTCGACGGCGAACGTCACGCGTTCCCCGTCGCGGTCCGCCGCCAGGTAGATCCAGTCCGCGTAGAGCGTGCCGGTCGAGTAGAACTTCCGACCGTCGAGGCGGAGGGAACCACCGGCCGGCGTCACCGTCGTCGAGATGTCGGCCAGGGTCGTGCCGGTCCGCTCCGAGGTCGCGTTCCCGATGATCGCGCCGTCGACGATCCGGTCGAGCCACTCGTCGCGCGATCCGGAGTCCGGCCGGAGCAGCACGAGCTCGGTGTACCCGAAGTGTCCCCGCCACAGGTGCGCGATGTTCGAGTCCGCCGCCGCCAGGTCCGCCACCAGCTGCACGAGTTCGACAAGGGTCACGCCGAAGCCGCCCCGGTCCTCCGGCACGCGCAACCGTCCGAACCCCGCGTCAGCCAGCGCGCGGACCTCGGCGTGCGGCAGCGGCCGGTCGCCGGGAGCACCGGAGGCGAGCTCACGCTCGACCGCGCCCTCGCGGATGGTCGCGAACACCGGTGCGAAGCGCGCCCGCAGCGTGGCCAGGCGGTCGGCCGGGAGGCCCGGTGTGCGCCCGTCGGTCGTCGTCGCGTCCGTCATGCGGGCACCTCCACGGCACGGGGTGCGTCGTCCGGGTGGGCCGCGGTCGCGCCGCTCGCGCCACCGGAGAACGCGCCGCGCCACTGCCGGGCGGGGTGCGAGTCGGGCAGCTGCGCGTGCCCGAAGAGCTTCTCGCGCAGGGTGCCCGCGCGGTACTCGGACTGCATCAGGCCACGCTCCTGCAGGGTCGGGGCGATGTGGTCGACGAACTCCTCGTACGAACCGGGCAGCGTCCAGTTGATGACGTTGACGCCGTCGACGCCGACCCGCTGCCAGTCGGCGAGCTCGTCGGCGATCTGCTCCGGCGTGCCGACGACCCGGGCGCGGAGCTTCGCGGACAGGCGTGCGAGGTCGGCGATCGTGGGTTCGCGGTCGCCGGCGGCCTCACGGAGCCACTGCAGGTGCGACTGCCCGGCGTGGGTGCGGACCTCGGACAGCGGGGTGTCCGGATCGAGGGCCTCGCCGGTGTCCGGGTCGAAGCCGAGGTTCGAGTGCACCAGGAACCCGTCGGCGGCCAGGTACTCGTCGATCTCCGCTTCCTTGGCCTTCGCCTCGGCTTCGGTCGAGCCGGTGACGAACGTCAGCCCGAGGAAGAACGCGATGTCCTCCCGCTGGCGGCCCGCGGCCTGGGCGAGGTCGCGGGTCTCGCGGATGAGCTGCTCGGTGGCGTCCCGGTTCGAGGTCAGGATGAACTGGGCCTCGGCGTTCCGTGCCGCGAAGGCCCGACCGGCGGGCGAGGAGCCGGCCTGGAAGAGCACCGGCGTGCGCTGCGGGCTGGGCGCGCTGAGGTGCGGACCCTGCACGTCGTAGCGGGTGCCGTGGTGGTCGATGCGGTGCACCTTGTCGGGGTCGGCGTAGCCGCGGACCGGGTCCTTCAGCACGGCGCCGTCCTCCCACGAGCCCTCCCAGAGCTTCGTGCAGACCTCGAGGTACTCCTCGGCCCAGACGTAGCGCTCGTCGTGCTCCTCGAGCCGGTCGGCGCCGAAGTTGCGGGCGGCGCTGTCGAGCGCACTCGTGACGACGTTCCAGCCGATGCGGCCCCGCGTGATGTGGTCGAGCGTGGAGACCCTGCGGGCGAAGTCGAACGGGTGCGCCTGGATGACGCTCGACGTGAACGCCAGGCCGAGGTGCTCGGTCGACACGGCGAGCGCGGAGAGCAGCATCGAGGGGTCGTTCGAGGGGATCTGCAGTCCCTCGCGCAGGTTGGTCGAGTAGTCGCCGCGGCCGGGACCGTAGGTACCGACGACGTCGGCGAAGAACACGGCGTCGAACTTGCCGCGCTCGAGCGTCTTCGCCAGGTCGGTCCAGAGCGTCACGTTGTCGAAGTCGGCCTGGCGGGCGTCCGGGTGCCGCCACAGGCCGTGCTGGATGTGCGACGTCGTGTTCATGACGAAGGCCGCGAAGCGCAGCGGACGGTTCGGTGCATCGCTCATGCGTCCCATCGTGGTCGGCGGGCACCGCCCGACGACAGCGACGTGACCTTCCGTTACGCGCGGTGTTCCCCGCGGCCCTGGAGACGACCATGCTCCTGAGGCATGCCGACCCCGAGTACCGTCACCGCGCCTCCCGGCCCTCCCGCCGCACCGTCGACCACCGCGACCCGCCGTCGCGTCGCCCTGGCCTCGTTCGTCGGCACGACGGTCGAGTACTACGACTTCTACCTGTACGCGACGGCATCCGCCCTGGTGTTCGCGCCGACGTTCTTCCCGTCGGTGACGCCCGCCGTCGGCGTGATCGCGTCGTTCGCGACCTACGGGGTCGGCTTCGTCGCGCGGCCGCTCGGCGGGGTGATCGCCGGCCACCTGGGCGACCGCATCGGACGCAAGAAGCTGCTCGTCGCGTCCCTGGTGCTGATGGGCATCGCGTCGACGCTGATCGGTGTCGTGCCGTCGGCAGCGAGCATCGGTGTCGGTGCCGTGGTCGCGCTGGTGTTCCTGCGGCTGCTGCAGGGCGTCGCGGCCGGCGCGGAGTGGGGCGGGTCGGCGCTCCTGTCCGTCGAGCACGCACCCGAGCGGCACCGCGGGCTGTTCGGGGCGTTCACGCAGATGGGGTCGGCGGGCGGGATGCTGCTCGCGACCGGCGTGTTCACCCTGGTGCGCTCGCTGCTCGGCACCGAGGTGTTCCTCGCCTGGGGGTGGCGGCTGCCGTTCCTGTTCTCCGCGGTGATCGTGGCGGTCGGCCTGGTGATCCGGCTCGGCGTGCAGGACGCTCCGGTGTTCCAGGAGCTGCGGGCCTCCGGCGGGGTCGAGCGGTTCCCGGTCTGGCAGGCGATCCGGCACCACCCGCGCGCGATCCTGGTGACGGCCGGACTGCGCCTGGTGCAGCCCGCGCTGTACTCGATCCTGACGACGTACTCGCTGACCTACCTCGCGGCCGTGCGGGGACCGTCCGGCTCCGATGCGGGGTTGCAGGCCGTGCTCGTGATCTCGGCGGTGTCGCTCGTGTCGACGCCGTTCTGGGGCTGGCTGTCCGACCGAGTGGGTCGCCGCGTGCTCACGATCTGGTCGGCAGTGGGCATCGCGGTGCTCATCTGGCCGTTCTTCGCGTTCCTCGACGCCGGGCCGCTCGTGCTGCTGCCGCTCGTGGCGCTCATCGGGATGTGCGTGTTCCACGACAGCATCTACGGGCCGCAGGCAGCCTGGTTCGCGGAGCAGTTCCCGACCGGGCGGCGGTACTCGGGGATGTCGCTCGGGTACCAGATCGGGTCGATCTTCTCGGTGGGACTGACGCCGCTGCTGGCCGCGGTGTTCGTGGAGCTCGGTGGGGGCTCGCCGTGGATCCTGTGCGGGTACCTCGGGGTGTACGCGGTGCTGACCATCGTGGCGGCGGTGTTCGCGGTGGACCCCGCTGCGCGGGCGCGTGCGGGCGCGGGCGGCGGCACGGCCCGAGTTTCGCGGTGAGCGACAGTTCTCGCGCTCGTGCGTGCGTGATCTGTCGCTCAGCCCGAGACTCGGCGCGGCACGGCCCGAGACTCGGGCGACCGCGCTACGTCCGCAGCACTACGTCGGTTAGGGACGCCGGGTCCTCGGCGGCGATGAAGTCCTGCTCCTGCGCCGCCCACCGGTCCCACTCGCGCGCGAAGGTGTCGCCGTCGCGGCCGATCGCCCGGTCCCACCGGACTGCGTCGTCGGCCTCGAGCCACACCGCCAGCGAGGCGAGCGCCACCGACGCCCGGGACACCGCCCCGCAGCCCTCGATCACGATCGGCATGTCGGGGTCGACGGCGGTCCACTCCGCAGGACCGTCGGTCGCCCAGTCCCACCGGCGGTACCCGCTGGGTGCGCCGAGCACGTCACGGACCACGGCGTCGGCCGCCGCGCGCAGTCCGTCCCACCCCGGGTAGACGTCGTCGAGGTGCACGACCTGCGCTCCCAGCAGCCGGGCGAGCTGGTCGCCGAGGGTCGTCTTGCCGGTGCCGGAGCGGCCGTCGACGAGCACCACGCGGCGCCCTCCCGACGCCGCCGCGGCGCCGGCAGCGGCTGCGGCGACACCCGCGGCGAGACCGTCGCCGCTCGCCGCCTCGGTCGCATCAGACACGCCAGGTCCCCGCTGCCACCGCGACCGCGATCGACACCACGCCGATCCCGACGAGCACCGCGACCATCGCCCACTCCGGCCCCGCGAACCGCGCGACCCGCGCCCACGTCCGTCGTCCGGGAGCCCCGAACCCACGCGACTCCATCGCCACCGCCAACGTCGTCGCGCGACGCAGTGCCAGGACCAGCAGCGCGAACGCCATCGATGCCCCACGCCGCAGCCGCCCGGTGTCGGCAAGCCCCCGAGCTCGCCGCGCCATCGCGAGCTGCCGCCAGTCGTCAACGAGCAGCGTCATCATCCGGATGGCCGCGAGCGCTCCGAGCACGAACCGCGCGGGCAGTCGCAGCACCTGCGCGAGCCCGTCGGCCAGGTCGGTCGGGTCGACGCGCACGAACAACGCGACCGCGGGCAGCCCCACCGCGAGCACGCGCAGAGCCGTTGCCAGCGCGAGCGTCAGCGACCCGTCGGTGACGTGGGCGAAGCCGAAGTCGAACCACTCCCGCCCGGAGGGTCGTCCGTACAGCGCGATGCTCACCGCCGTGAGCGGCACGGCCACCAGGACCGGGGACACCCGCAGCAGCAGGGTCCGCACCGGCAGCCGCAGGAGCGGCAGCAGGGCGAGCTCGAGGGCGAGGGCGACGGCTGCGGACACGACGTCCAGGCTCAGCACGAGGCACACGCCGAGTGCGAGGACGCCGACGAGTGCGGCGACCGGTTGGACGGCGCGGACGCCGCGGTGGTGGTCGGTCGCGGGGGCGGTCGCGGTCGTTGCGTCTGTTCGGTCTGGAGGCGCGGTTCGGCTCGACGTCGTCGGCACCGTCGCCGGGGTGGGCGCCGTCGCACCCCCCTGGTCGCGTTCCGCGCGCCCTTGGTCGCCGTCCACACGCTGGGTGCCGTCCACACGCTGGGCGCCGTCCGCCGCGAGCGCGACCTCCTCGGCGTCGAGTGCACGGATCAGGTCGCGGTCGTGCGTGACGGCGACGATGGTGGTGCCGGCGTCGGCGAGCGCTCCGAGGTGCCGGACGACGGCGTCCCACGTGGCGCGGTCCTGCCCGGAGGTCGGTTCGTCGAGCACGACGACGGGCGGCCGGGCGGCGACCACCGCGGCGATGGCGAGCCGTCGCTGTTCGCCGCCGGACAGCGTGAAGGGGTTGGCGTCGGCGAGGTGGGCGAGGCCGAACTCGCCGAGGAGCGCGTCCGCCCGGTCCGCGGCGTCCGGCGTGCCGAGCGCTCTGGGGCCGGCCTCGACCTCTTCGCGGACGGAGCGGGCGACGAACTGGTGCTCGGGGTCCTGGAAGACGGTGCCGATGCGGGCGGACAGCTCGCGGCTCGACCAGGTGTGCGGTGCGGGGTCGAGGCCGGCGGCGAGTTCCGTCGTCGCCGAGAGTTCCCCCGCGGCCGGAGGCAGGAGCCCCGCGAGCGTGAGGCCGAGCGTCGACTTGCCGATGCCGTTCGGTCCCGTGACCGCCAGGACCTGACCGGCTCGGAGCTCGAGGTCGATCCCGCTGCCCACCCGCTGCCGCTTGCCGCGGGCGGTCCCGAGGTCCCGGGCCTCGAGCAGCGCCGCGCCCACCCCCGCGCCCTTCCCCGCGCCGAGCGGGCGAAATGCCGCGGTGCCCTCGGCGGCCGACCCGGGTGTTTCGCCCGCTCGCGCAGCGGCACGGCGCCCGCGGGCCGCACCACGTCCGGGCTCGGCGCCGGGCACCCACACCCCGGCCGCGGTGAGCGCGGCGCCGTGGTGGGCGAGGACCTCGGCCGGGGCGCCGTCCGCGACGACTCCGCCGCCGGGTGCGAGCAGCACGAGCCGGTCGACCAGGTCGAGCCAGGTGCCGATCCGGTGCTCCACCACGAGCAGGGTCGCCCCGGTCTCGTCGAGCAGCGCCCGGACGGCGTCGTGCACCTGGAGCACGCCGGCCGGGTCGAGGTTCGCGCAGGGTTCGTCGAGCACGAGGGCTCCCGGACGCATCGCGAGCACCCCGGCGAGCGCCAGCCGTTGCCGCTGGCCGCCGGACAGCATCGCGGTGGAACGGTCGAGGGGCAGGTCGAGCCCGACGACCTCGAGGGCGGACCGCACCCGCGCCCAGGTCTCCTCGCGCGGGACGCCGAGGTTCTCACAGCCGAACGCCACGTCGTCACCGATCCGCGACATCACGGTGTGCGCTTCGGGGTCCTGCATGACGAGGCCGACACGCCCGCGGACCGCGCGGGGGTCGGCACCGTCGACCAGGACCGAGCCCTGCGCGGAGGCAGCCGTGTCGTCGGTGGCGTCGGGTTCGTCGGGCAGGACGGCGGCGACCGCTCGGAGCAGCGTCGACTTGCCGGAGCCGGACGGTCCGACGATCGCGACCCGCTCCCCCGGCTCGACGCTCAGGTCGACACCGCGGACGGCCCACTCGGCGCGTTCGGGGTAGCGCCACCCCCAGCCGCGGAACGCGATGCGTGCGGCGCGCACGCCGACGGCGCCCGGGGACGTCGACGACGGAGCGGACACCCTCACACCAGTTCGCGCGGCCGACGTCGGCTGTGCTCGCGACCCGCCGCGAACGAGGACAGCACGCCGGTGCGGGCGAGTGCGCGGACGAGCAACCACGAGCCGGCACCCGCGATGACCGCGCCCGAGATGATCGCGCAGACGACGTAGACGACCTTGAACGCGGCGTCGAGGCCGGGGTACCACAGCACGGTGTCGTTGATGCCGAGCGCGAGGCCGGCCGCGGCGCCCGCCAGGACGACGACCGGCAGCCGGTACACGCGGTACAGGAAGAGTGCGAGGACGATCTCGGCTCCGAGGCCCTGGACGAGCCCGGCCTCGAGCGTCAGCCAGCCCCACTGGGTGCCGAAGAGCGCTTCGACGGACGCGGCGACCATCTCACCGTAGAGTGCGGCGCCGGGCTTGCGGACGACGATGGCGACGAGTGGGCCGGCGAGCAGCCAGACCCCGCCGAACAGCGCTTTCGTCCCCGGCAGGACGAGGTCCATGACGGCGCTGATGGGTTCGTAGCCGAACTCCCAGAGCCGGAAGACGACGCCGAGTGCCACCGCGAGCACGCTCGCGACGACGATGTCGACGACCCGCCAGCGCAGCGAACGCCGCGGGGCGGTGTGGACGGTTGATGACGTGCCAGAAGACATGGTGCTGGACTCCTCCCTGCGCCGGCATGATCCGGATCAGGTTCGACGGTCGGAGCGCCACTCGCTCCCTCTCAGCCCGGCGGTCCCGGACTCCCGTGTGTGTCCCAGCAGTCTAGACGTGGTCGCGACCACATGACGGGTCGCGACCACGGATCGGACGGGAGGCCCGTGGCGGGTCCGCCACGGGCCTCCCGTCCGATCGTCGCTACTTCTTCAGGACGCGCACCAGTTTCCGGAGCACGGTGCCGGTCACCCAGACGAGCGGGATGCTGACGGCGACGAGCGAGATGAGGTTCGGCTCGAACTCGAGGTCCTTGCCGGGGCGACGGACGTACGCGCCGACCGGGATCGACGCGCCGCCGCCACCACCGCCGCCGTTCTCGTCGTCCCCGCCGCCCCCGAAGCCGAACCAGCCGAGGGACACCGGGATGAGGGTCTGGTCTCCGACCTCGACGGGGTCCCCGTAGTTCGTGGAGACGCCGATCGGGCGTACCTTGTCTGCGATCTGCGTGACGATGTTGGCCATGCGCGCGACGCTACTCGTCCGTTCCTCCACAGGGCGGGCCACGCGCGCAAGGGTGCACAGCTGGGGCTTGTCTGCGGACGCGGACGGGCGTCACCGATATGTTGGCGCGACCATCACCTGGAGGACCGTTTGCACACCTGGCCCGGCAACCCGTACCCGCTCGGGGCGACCTACGACGGAAGCGGCACGAACTTCGCGCTCTTCAGCGAGGTCGCCGAGCGCGTCGAACTCTGTCTGTTCGACACCGACGGCAACGAAGAGTGCATCCCCCTCGTCGAGGTCGACGCCTACGTCTGGCACGCCTACCTGCCGAACATCGGCCCCGGGCAGGAGTACGGCTTCCGTGTCCACGGCCCGTACGACCCCGACAGCGGTGCACGCTGCAACCCGTCGAAGCTCCTGCTCGACCCCTACGCCAAGGCGACGAGCGGCGAGATCGACTGGGACCAGTCACTCTTCGCGTACACCTTCGGCGACCCGGACTCGACGAACGACGACGACTCCGCGGCGCACATGATGAAGGGCGTCGTGATCAACCCGTTCTTCGACTGGCAGGGCGACCGCGCACCGCGCACGCCCTACGGCGAGACGGTGATCTACGAAGCACACGTCAAGGGCCTCACCGAGACCCACCCCGACGTGCCGGAGGAGCAGCGCGGCACCTACGCCGGCGTCTCCCACCCGGCGGTCATCGAGCACCTGCAGCGACTCGGCATCACGACGCTCGAGCTCATGCCCGTGCACCAGTTCGTGAACGACTCCACCCTGCAGGACAAGGGGCTGTCGAACTACTGGGGCTACAACACCATCGGCTTCTTCGCGCCGCACTCCTCGTACTCGTCCTCGGGCGACCAGGGGCAGCAGGTGCAGGAGTTCAAGACCATGGTGCGGGAACTCCACCGCGCCGGCATCGAGGTCGTGCTCGACGTCGTCTACAACCACACCGCCGAGGGCAACCACCTCGGACCGACGCTGTCGTTCCGCGGCATCGACAACGCGGCGTACTACCGCCTGGTCGACGACGACAAGAAGTTCTACATGGACTACACGGGCACCGGGAACTCGCTCAACGTCGGGCACCCGCACTCGCTGCAGCTCATCCTCGACTCGCTGCGCTACTGGGTGACCGAGATGCACGTCGACGGCTTCCGCTTCGACCTCGCCTCGGCGCTCGCCCGCGAGTTCTACGAGGTCGACCGGCTGTCCGCGTTCTTCGAGCTCGTGCAGCAGGACCCGATCGTGTCGCAGGTCAAGCTCATCGCCGAGCCCTGGGACGTCGGCCCCGGCGGCTACCAGGTCGGCAACTTCCCGCCCCAGTGGTCGGAGTGGAACGGCAAGTACCGCGACACCGTGCGCGACTTCTGGCGCGGTGAGTCGTCCACGCTCGGCGAGTTCGCCTCCCGCATCTCCGGCTCGGCCGACCTGTACGAGCACGACGGCCGCACGCCCAAGGCGAGCATCAACTTCATCACGGCGCACGACGGCTTCACGCTGTACGACCTCGTCGCCTACAACGAGAAGCACAACGAGGCCAACGGCGAGGACAACAACGACGGCGAGAGCCACAACCGGTCCTGGAACTCCGGCGCCGAGGGTCCGACCGACGACGAGGCCGTGAACTCCCTGCGGCTGCAGCGACGCCGGAACTTCCTGGCGACGCTGCTCCTCAGCCAGGGCGTGCCGATGATCGCCCACGGTGACGAGCTCGGCCGTTCGCAGTCCGGCAACAACAACGTCTACGCGCAGGACTCCGAGCTCAGCTGGATCGACTGGGAGACCGCGGACGACGACCTCGTCCAGTTCACGGCCGACGTCGTGAAGCTCCGCCACGACCACCCGACGTTCCGCCGCACCCGGTACTTCAACGGGCGCCCGGTCCGCCGCGGCCAGGACGAGCCGCTGCCCGACGTGGTGTGGCTCACCCCCGACGGCGAGGCCATGTCGCCGGAGGACTGGGACTCCGGCTTCGGCAAGAGCGTCGGCATGTACCTGAACGGCGACGGGATCCGTGGGCGCGACTCCCGCGGTGAGCGTGTCACCGACGTGGCGTTCATCACGTACTTCAACGCCCACGACGACGTCGTGACCTTCACCCTGCCGCCCGAGGAGTACGCACCGGGGTGGACGGTCCGCATCGACACCGCCGAGCCCGGCGCCCGCGACGAGGTCATCGACGCGGGGACGCCGCTCGACGTCCCCGCCCGGTCGATGATCGTCCTCCGCGCCGAGCCGAACCACGAGGTCTCCGCCGCGCCGGTCGAGGTCCAGCACCACGAGGGCGATCCGGAGCTCCGGTCCCCGCAGGACGCCGTCACCCCGGCGAACCCCGCCGGCTCCACCGCACCGAGCGGCACCGCACGATGAGCGCCGTCGCACCGGGAACCGGGCGTCGCGTCCCCGTCTCGACGTACCGGCTGCAGGTCTCCGCGGACTTCGACCTGGCCGCAGCACGCGACCTCGTCGACTACGTGCACGACCTCGGCGCCGACTGGCTGTACCTGTCGCCCGTCCTGCAGTCGGAACCCGGCTCGGACCACGGCTACGACGTCGTCGACCACACGCACGTCGACACCGACCGCGGCGGTGACGAGGCCCTCCGGGTCCTCGCCGAAGCCGCGCACGCCGTCGGCCTCGGCGTACTGGTCGACGTCGTCCCGAACCACGTCGGGGTCGCCACCCCGGAGGTCAACCCGTGGTGGTGGTCCCTGCTCGAACTCGGCCAGGGCTCCCCCGTCGCGTGGGCGTTCGACGTCGACTGGGACGCCGGCGACGGCAAGGTCCGCGTGCCGGTCCTCGACGACCGGCTGCTCGACGCCGTGTCGCTCGACACGTCCGACCCGGAACGCCCGGTGCTGCGGGTCGGTGAGACCGCGTACCCGACCGCGCCCGGCAGCGCCCACCCGGGCGACTCGGTCGAGGCCGTGCACGAGTTGCAGCACTACGCGTTCGTGCACTGGAAGCGCGCCGACCACGAGCTCAACTACCGCCGGTTCTTCGCGGTGAACACGCTCGCGGCGATCCGAGTCGAGGAGCCCGAGGTCTTCGCGGCCTCGCACGGCGTCATCGGAGCCTGGTTCCGCGACGGCCTCGTCGACGGCCTGCGCATCGACCACCCGGACGGGCTGTACGACCCCGCCGGGTACCTGCAGGACCTCGCCGAGCTGACCGGCGGCGCGTACACCCTCGTCGAGAAGATCCTCGAGCCCGGCGAGGAACTGCCGAGCTCGTGGCCCGTCGACGGCACCACCGGGTACGACGCCCTGGGCGTCCTGGACCGCGTGCTCGTCGACCCCGCGGGCGAACCGACGCTGACGGCCGCGTCCGGAGCGGAACCGGCCGACTGGCAGCAGCTCACGCACGACACCCGTCGCGGCATCGCCGACGGGATCCTCGGCAGCGAGGTCGAGCGGCTCGCCCGCCTCCTCGCCCCGGCCGCCGCCGGGGCGGACGCGATCACGCACGAACGACTCGTGGACGCCCTCGCCGAGGTCGTCGCGTCGTTCGACGTGTACCGCACCTACCTGCCCGAGGGCGCGCACCACCTCATCGCCGCGCTCGAACGTGCCGCCGAGGCCCGCCCGGACCTCGACGACGTCATCGACCGCATCGCCCCGGCGCTCGTCGACCCGGAGAACGCCGCCGCCGTCCGCCTGCAGCAGACGAGCGGCATGGTGATGGCCAAGGGCGTCGAGGACACGGCGTTCTACCGCACGTCCCGCCTGACGTCGCTGAGCGAGGTCGGGAGCGACCCGAGCGTGTTCGCGGTGTCCGTGGCCGACTTCCACCAGGCGCAGCGCGACCGGCTCGGCAGCTGGCCGCACACCATGACGACGCTCACCACCCACGACACGAAGCGCAGCGAGGACACCCGGGCACGCATCGCGGTCCTGGCCGAGCTCGGCAGCGAGTGGGCCGACACCCTCGACCGGCTGCAGTCCCTCGTCCCGCTCGAGGACCGCGTGTTCGCGGACCTGCTCTGGCAGGCCATCGTCGGTGCCCGGCCAGCGAGCCGCGAGCGGTTGCACTCCTACGCCGAGAAGGCGTCGCGCGAAGCCGGCGACAGCACGACCTGGACCGAGCCGGACACGGCGTTCGAGGAGCGCATGCACGCGCTCGTCGACGCGGCGTTCGACGAGCCCGCGGTGGTGGCCGTGCTCGATGCCCTCGACGAGCGGATCGACGCGGCCGGGTGGTCGAACGGGCTCGCGCAGAAGCTCGTGCAGCTCACGGCGCCCGGCGTCCCCGACGTCTACCAGGGCACCGAGTTCTGGGACCGTTCCCTCGTCGACCCCGACAACCGCCGTGCGGTGGACTACGCCGAACGGCGCCACGTCCTCGCCGAGATCGACGGCCCGGACGACGACGGCCCCGAGGACCTGCCCGCGATCGGGATCGACGGCGCTGCGAAGCTCCTCGTGACCGCGCGTGCGCTCCGGCTCCGCCGTGACCACCCGGAGCTCTTCACGCGGTACCTCGCGCTCGAGGCGACGGGCAGCGCGGCGGACCACGTCGTCGCGTTCGACCGCGGTGGTGCCGTGACGGTCGCCACGCGACTGCCGATCGGCCTCGAACGGGTCGGCGGCTGGGGCGACACCCTCGTGCACGCCGTCCCCGTCGATCGGGTCGACCTGCTCACCGGCAGGTCGTTCCCGGCCAGCCGGGGCATCGCGCTCGCGGACCTGCTCACCACGTACCCGGTCGCGCTGCTCGTCCCGGCCGCCACGGTCGGGGAACCCGGCCACACCGACACCGTGACCGACGCGTCCGACGCGGGACGGGCCTCCCGGTCGACCGCCGGAACCGCCCCGGCGACCACCGAGTCCGACGCACAAGCCGAGATCGACATCCTGGAGGGTCACGCATGACCGCACCCGACCGCTACGCCGTCTGGGCGCCCGAGCCGGACCGCGTCCGGCTGGTCGTCGACGACGTCGAGTACCCGCTGACCCGGGGCGACGACGACTGGTGGTCGACCGACGCGATCATGCCGGTCGTCGGTGCCCGCTACGGGTTCCGCCTCGGCGACGACGACGCGGTCCGGCCCGACCCCCGCAGTCGCTTCCAACCGGACGGCGTGCACGGCACCTCGGCAGTGGTCGACCCGGCGCGCTTCGCGTGGACCGACGAGTCGTGGACCGGACGCCCGGCCCGCGGGTCCGTCATCTACGAGATGCACGTCGGCACCTACACGCCGGAGGGCACCCTCGACGCAGCCGCGCAGAAGCTCGACCACCTGGTCGAGCTCGGTGTCGAGTTCGTCGAACTGCTGCCCGTCAACGGTGTGAACGGCGAGTGGAACTGGGGCTACGACGGCGTCGCGTGGTTCGCGGTGCACGCGCCGTACGGCGGCCCGGACGCGTACGACCGCTTCGTCGACACCGCACACTCGCTCGGTCTCGGCGTCATCCAGGACGTCGTCTACAACCACCTCGGTCCGAGCGGCAACTACCTGCCGCTGTACGGGCCGTACCTGGTGCAGGGCCTCGCGAACACGTGGGGCGACTCGGTGAACGTGGAGCACCCCGAGGTCCGCCGGTACGTCCTCGACAACGTGCGCATGTGGTTCCGCGACCACCACGTCGACGGGCTCCGGCTCGACGCCGTGCACGCGATCCGCGACACCACCCGACCGCACGTGCTGGCCGAGATGGCCGACGAGACGGACGCGTACGGCGCCTTCGTCGGTCGACCGCTGTCCCTGATCGCCGAGTCGGACCTCAACGACCCCGTGATGTTCCGCCCGCGTGAAGCCGCCGGGTACGGACTCTCCGGGCAGTGGTCCGACGACTTCCACCACGCCGTGCACGTCGCGCTGACGGGTGAGACGAACGGCTACTACGCCGACTTCGCACCGCTGTCGGCGCTCGCGAAGGTGCTCGACCACGGGTTCTTCCACGACGGCACGTGGTCGTCGTTCCGTGGCAGGCGGCACGGGCAGCCGATCGACCGCGGCACCTCGCCGGCGACGGCCCTGGTCGTCACGAACCAGAACCACGACCAGATCGGCAACCGCGCGGCGGGCGACCGTCTGGCGGCGACGCTCGACGACGAGGGTCTCGTCATCGCGGCGGCGCTGACGCTGCTCGGCCCCTTCACGCCCATGCTGTTCATGGGCGAGGAGTTCGCCGCGACGACGCCGTGGCAGTTCTTCACCTCGCACCCGGAGCCCGAGCTGGGCGCGGCCACCGCCGAGGGGCGCATCGCCGAGTTCGCCGAGCACGGGTGGGACGAGTCCGCCGTGCCGGACCCGCAGGACCCGACGACGTTCACGAACTCCAAGCTCGACTGGGCCGACATCAGTTCCGAGCGGGGCGCGGCGATCCTGCGTGCCTACCGGGTGCTCGTCGCCCTGCGGCGGACCGACCAGGCCTTCGTCGACCACCGGTACGAGGCGAACGCCGTGCGGTTCAGTGAGGACCGGCGGTGGCTGGTGCTCACACGCGGGCTGCTCGGGCCCGACGTCGCACCGGTGCACGTCGTGGTGAACTTCCTCGACGACGCTGCCGAGGTGCCGGTCCCCGGTGCCACCGGCGAGGAGCTCTACCGCTTCGGTGCGGCCGAGGTCGCGACGGACTGCGTGCGGTTCCGCGGGCGGGGCGTGGTGGTGCTGCGCTAGTCGCTGCGCTGGCGTCCGGGCTGCCCGCGGGCGTCCGATCCGCGAAAGCGACAGTGTCCCGCGAACGGTTCGCGGGACACTGTCGCTTTCGCGGTAGCGACGCCGAGCGCCGACGCTGAGCGCCGTCGCCGCGGATCAGGCGGCGTGGTCGGCGACCGCGTGTGCGTTCTTCCGCACGGACGGCAGCTTCCGGTGGTCCTTGACCAGGGAACGGGTCTCGCGGATGCGGCGGTCGATGCCCCACTTCGTCACGAGGGCGAGGCTCTCACGCACGATGTTGCCGCTCATCTTCGAGACACCGAACTCCCGCTCGGTGAACGTGATCGGGGTCTCGACGACGCGCAGACCGGCCTCGAGGGCACGCCAGCACAGGTCGACCTGGAAGCAGTAGCCCTTCGACGCCACACCCGCCAGGTCGATCCGCTCGAAGGCCCGCGAGGTGAACACACGGAACCCGCCCGTGGCGTCGCGGACCGCGATGCCGAGGGCCAGACGGGTGTAGAGGTTGCCGCCGCGGGACAGCAGTTCGCGGTACCAGGGCCAGTTCTCCACCTTCCCGCCCTTGATCCAGCGGGATCCGAGCACCAGGTCGTTCGTGTCGGCGAGCTCGAGCATCCACGGCAGGTACTCGGGATGGTGCGAGCCGTCGGCGTCCATCTCGACGAGCTTGGCGTACCCGTGCTCGAGGCCCCACGCGAAGCCGGACAGGTATGCGCCGCCGAGGCCGTCCTTCACCGTGCGGTGCATCACGTGCACCCGGTCGGTCTCGCTCGCGATCGCGTCGGCGATCTCACCGGTGCCGTCGGGCGAGTTGTCGTCGACGACGAGCACGTGCACGCTGTCGTCGGTGGCGGCGAGCGTGCGCTCGACGATGGGACGGACGTTCTCCGCCTCGTCGTAGGTCGGGATGATGACCAGGGTCTCGCTCATGGTGCTCCTCGTGCTCCACATCGAATGTATCGGTCGGTCGTGGGTCAGTCCGACGAGAGGTCTGCGAACACGATCAGATTGTCCGTGTAGTGCCCGGTGGCGGTGTCGAACACACCGTCGCAGGTGATCAGTCGGAGTTGGGCGGTCGGGGTGGTGCCGTAGACGTCGCTCGTCGGGAACGCCGACTTGGCGGCGCGATCCGAGCGGTCGACGGTGAAGGTGCGGGTGGTGCCGTCGGACATCGCGACGTGGACCTCGTCACCGGCGACCAGCTCGTCGAGGCGGAAGAACACCGCGGCGCTCGTCGGGCTGTCCACGTGGCCGGCGATCACGGCCGGGCCGACCTCGCCGGGGACGATGCCGTCGCTGAACCAGCCCGCGCTGTCCCAGTCGACGGGCGGGTCGAGCTCACCGGCCGAGCCGCGGTGCAGGTCCTCGAGGTCCGACTGCACGCCGATCGCGGGGATCGAGACGCTCACGGGGGTCGCCGAGGAGCGGGCAGCGGGCGCCGCCGGGTCCTGGAACCCCTCGGTGCCCGACCCGGCAGACGCAGGAGCAGACCCCGACGCCGGACTCGACGGCGCCGAGCCGGCACGCTCACCCGACCCGTCGCTGCCGACGGTCGACGCGAGGGCCACACCCGTGACGCCGCCGCCCAGGACGACCGCGGCCAGGACGGCCCCGATCACCACACCACGACGCCGGACCGCCGGACCGCGCCCGGCGGACCGCCGGCCGGTCACGATGCACCTCCGGCCGTCGTCGCACAGCCGCCGAGCACGTCCGAGGTGAGCATGGTCGCACCGAGGGCGGCCCAGGCGTCCCCGTAGTAGGTCGGCGTGGTGGCCGCCGTGCGGTCTGCCCGCTCCAGGTCGTCGGCAGCCGCACCGGAGGACCCGGCTGCGTGCTCCGCCGCTGCCCTGGCGGTGTACGCCAACGCGTTCGTGTCCTCGGTCACGGCGGTCCCGCCGAGGTCGAGCTGGGCCGCGAGCTGCGTCGTCCGGCGCAGGGTCGGGGCGAGCGAACCGGCGAGGGCACGGTCGTCGGCGGAGCAGGCCTCGGCGTAGCGGACGGGCGTGCGCATCGCGTCGTAGCCGTACAGCACGCGCTGGTCCCCGCCGGTCGCGGGCATCGGGTCGACGGTGCCGTCGGCATGCACCTGCGACCAGTCGCTCGGCAGCTGTGACTCGTCGAGCACGGCCGTCGTCACCGCTCGG
Organism: Curtobacterium sp. TC1; assembly: GCF_019844075.1. Classification (NCBI taxonomy): domain Bacteria; kingdom Bacillati; phylum Actinomycetota; class Actinomycetes; order Micrococcales; family Microbacteriaceae; genus Curtobacterium; species Curtobacterium sp. TC1. The sequence continues at coordinate 1,205,697 of NZ_CP081964.1, read as the reverse complement.
GAACCGCGGTTCAACGCGGTCCACCGGTCGTCGCCCGTGGCCTTCGCCAGCACCGCGAACGCTGCCGGCGACGCGTACGAGGCGTTGTACCGGTAGGGCTCGGAGTCCGCCCACGGCCCGGGCAGCAGGATCGTGCCGAGGTCCGTCGTCGCGGTCTCGTGCTCCAGGATCGCCGAGGCGATGCGCGTGCCGGCTGCCGTGTAGCGGTCCTCGCCCCACGCGTCTCCGGCGAGCACCAGTGCCCGCGCGGCGTCGAGGTCGGCGTCGCTCGCCGGCTGCTCGTCGGCGACACCGTCGTCCGGCGTCCAACGCCAGGCGAGCAGGTCGTCGTCGGTCAGCATGTGCGTCTTCGTCCACTTCCAGATGTCGTCGAACCGGTCGCGGTCGCCGTTCGCGAACGCGATGAGCAGCCCGTAGGCCTGCCCTTCGCTGACGGTGTCGTCGCCCTGGTCGGTGCGGACGACGCGGCCGTCCTGCACGTAGCGGTCCAGGAACTCCGTGCGGAGCTGCTCCGGGGAGCGCGCCGCGTCGGGCGCGCTGGTCGAGGTCGGGGTGGCGGCCGAGCCGTTCTCGGCTGCGGTGTCCTGCCCCCACGGCCGCACTGCGATGAGCGCGACGCCGACGGCGACGACCACCGCCGCCGCGGCGGTGACGGGTATCCAGGTCCTGCGGGTCATGCTGGCCTGCCTTTCCGTGGATGGTGACGATGGATCTGGACAGGAGGGGCGGATCACGTGAGCGTGTCGGCGCACGTGATCCGGGCCTCCCGCCAGGGCGTCAGCGGTACAGCGAGCGGAGCGCTGCGATGGCCGTGTGGACGGCCTCCGTCATCGGGCGGTCGGCGGCTGCGCCGCCGCCACCCGTCTGCACGCCGCCGGTCGGCGTCGCGGCGGTGGCTGCGGCGTCCGTGACCGGCACGACCGTCAGGTCACCCTTGCTGTCGTCGAGGACGAACAGGGTGGAGACGGTGTTGCCCGCGAGGTCGACACTGGCGGTGCCCTGCTGGCCGCTGCCGGAGACGTCGAGCGTCCACTTGCCGGAGTCGACGGTGGCGTACTTGGTGGCGGTGCCGAACTCCGCGCCCTCGGCGATGGCGGTGCCCTCGGAGGTGCTCACGTCGACCTGCTTCGCCGTGGTGGCGGCCTGGACCAGCCGGAGCTTCGCCTTGCCGTCGCCCGGCTGCTGCAGGTCGTCGGTGAACGCCGTCGTCTTGAGGTCGGTGTTCTTGCCGTAGGCGACGACCGTGCTCGCGTCGCCCTTGTCGACCTGCACGTCGGTGGAGATCACCGGCGTGGAGTCCGGAGCGTCGGAGGCCCGCATCGACAGCACGTAGGTGCCGACCGGGAGCTCCTGGTACTTGCTGACCTGGCCGTAGGTGACGTCGTCGAGCTCGAAGACCGTCTTGCCGCCGGACAGGCTGGACAGCTCGACGTCGACGCTCTTGGTGTCGGGCGAGAGGTGGCCGACGCGGAGCCAGCCCTCGTCGGTGGCGGTGGCGGCGGTGGCGGTCTGGGGTGCTGCGAGTCCGACGGTCGCGGCGACGAGGGTCGCTGCGAGTGCGCCGACGACGACGGTGCGGCGTCGCTGGGTGTGTGCGGTCATGGTCGTGCTCCTTCGGGTCGTGGTGCTGGTCGTGTTCGGTTCCGTGGTGCCGCGGGCGGCGCGGGTGTCGCGGGCGGCGCGGGCGGCTGGGGTGTCGCTCGGGGCCTCCCCGCGAGCGGGCGAAATGCCGAGGTCCGCGCGCGGGGCACCCGGGTGTTTCGCCCGCTCGGCGAACCGCCGCGCGGCCCGGGCATCGGCCGCGGGTGTCACGAGGCGCTCGTCGCGGTCGTCGTCGGGTCCGCCGGGGTGTAGGTGACGGTGAGCCGCTCGCCCTCACGCTCGACCGACGCCGGCCGGAACGACTCGGACATCGCGTCGAAGGTCGCGGCCACGCGCTCGGCCGAGGCGACGTCACTGGTGTGCAGGACGGCGGTGCGGAACGGCTGGCCGGTCTCGCCCGTGAGCGGGGTGAACCGGTCGACGCGGACGTCCTGGTCGGCGAGCACCTGGCCGAGCGCGATCATCGCCCGCGAGTCGACCTGACCCGCGCGGAACTGCGACTTGGTGCCGTCGTCGGCCCGGAGCGCCGGGTTCGACGCCAGCTCGGTGCCCATGGTCTTCCGGAGGTCGCTGGCCCGGGTGATCGCGGTCTGTGCGGCCGTCGATCCCTCGGCGTGGATGCGTCGGACCTCGACCTGCTGGTCGCCGGAGCCGAAGGTCGCGACGGCCGTCGAGTTCTCGATCGCCTGGCGGATGTCGGATGACGAGTTGCCGCCGGTCCGCATGGAGTCCGTCGTGATGACGTAGTCCGAGTCCTTCCACCCGTTGGGCGACTGGCGTTCCACGGCTCCGTCGGTGTCGAGCTTGTAGTACCAGACCACGTTGTTCCGGGCGAAGCCGTCCTCGACGAGGTCGACCCACATGGCGTCGTCCACCAGCAGTCGGGAGGACTTCGAGACGTTGTCCCCGACCCACTGCTCGGCCTGCTGCATCGGCAGGTCGAGGTTGCCCAGGACGAAGCCGCGCAGCTGTGTTCCCCAGAGCGGCACCGCCACGACGAGTGCGACTGCGGTGGTGACGGCCCAGGTGATGCCGAGACCACGACGGGTTCCGGTGCCGAGGCGGGTACGGGTACGGACCCGACCGGCGATCGACAGGACGGCACGCTCGGCCGTGTACGCGACCAGCAGGGCGGCGAACGGGATGAGCATGATGACGTACGGCACCGGCAGGTACCCGTTCGGGCGGAACATCATCGCGAGCAGGAAGACGAGCATCGCGGCGATCGGACGCACCCGGCGCAGGAAGAGCCCCACGACCGCGGCAGCCGAGCCGAGCACGATGAACACCGGGTCGAGCGCCCACCACTGCGACGCGGCGGCGTTGGCCAAGCTGCCCGGGTCGAACAGCGAACCCGATGCCGAGCGCGAGCCGAGCTGGTAGGTGATGCCCTCGAACAGGCTGACCCGACCGCTGCTCGGCAACAACTCGCCCTTGACCGCGGCGAGCAGCAGGTACCCGCCGCCGATGATGACCAGGACGGCGCCGGCGACGCTCAGCGTGTACCGGCGGGTGCTCTTGTCGGCACGGCGGATCGCCATCCAGATGAGGAACGGCAGGGCGAGCAGGTACGTCTCCTTGGAGAGCACCGCGATGCCGAGGCACGCAGCGGCTCCGGCGAACCCGGCGAGCTGCTGGCGACGGCTGAGCACGAGGACGAACGCGGCGAGCAACCACGGCGTCGCGACGTTGTCGATGTAAACCGTGCGGTGGTACTGCAGGGCGAGCGGCGACAGCGCGAAGACGAGTCCGGCTGCGGCAGCGGTGATCCGCCCGGCACCGAGGCGGCGGGCCAGGACGAACAGCAGCATGCTCGAGACGGCGGAGAAGAAGACCATCGCCTCGCGGCCGGCCTCGACGGCGAACGGGTAGCGCGCGAACGCCCCGGTCAGACCGGTGTAGCCGGCGATCTGGATCCAGCCGAGCGGCGGGTGGTCGTACCAGTAGGTGTAGTGCGTGATCTCGCCCAGGTGCATGATCGCCCAGGCCTGCGCGGTGTACGTGCCCTCGTCGTCGATCCGCTGCGGGGTGCCGGACATGTTCCAGGCCTGCACGATGACGGTGATCGCGACGACCGGCAGCAGCCAGGTCAGGCTCGCAGAGTGTCGGCGGAACCAGGCGCTGATGCCGGTGTGGTCCCCGGCGACGGCACCGCGGATTGGGATGCCGGTGGTGTTGGTGATGCTGGCGCTCATCGGGTCCCTCCGGTGGTCGTGCCGGCGAGCTCACGCTCGGAAGACGAAGACGAAGACGAAGACGAAGTCGAAGTCGAAGACGTCGCGCCCGCGGACCCGGTCAACTCCGACGCGAAGCCGACGACCTCGGCCGGCTGCTCGGCGTTCCGGTGCTGGCCCGTGTGCTCCGTCTTCTCCCAGCCGTTCTGCCCTTTGGCGTGGCGGACGACGGCCCGGACGGCCGCTGCGGCGAGGAAGACCTGGTACGGCACGAGACCGAGCACGAGCTTCACGTAGTCCCGGAAGCGGACCTTCTCCTTGTAGAGGCGACCGAACTCGTTGAGGCCCACGACCTCGACGGCCAGCAGCATGAGCGTCGGTGCCACCGGGATGAACGACACCAGGGCGATCGCCGTCGGCACCTTGACGAACAGGATCATCAGGACGCTCAGCGGGATGAGCAGCCCGGTGGCCGCCTGGATGAACGGCATGGTCAGCATGTAGCGCGCGAAGAAGCGCTGGCGGAACGAGGGCAGCTTCTTCCACTCCCCCTTGCCGAGCACCTGCAGGAAGCCCTGGTTCCAGCGCGTCCGCTGCTTGAGCAGGGAGGCGAAGGTCGGCGGGGTCTCCTCGCGGGTGACGGCCTCTGGGCTGTAGGCGACGACGACCTTCGCGCCGTCGGCGGACAGGCGGACGCCGAGTTCGCAGTCCTCGGCGAGGCAGTGCGCGTCCCAGCCGTTCGACCAGTCGAGGCGTTCCTTCGTCACGAAGACGGTGTTGCCACCGAGCGGGATGAACTTCGAGCCGGCGTGGAAGTGCAGGCGCGAACGGAACCAGAAGTAGTACTCCAGGACGTTCCGGAGCGACCACCAGCTGGACTTGAAGTTCATCAGCTGCACGCCGCCCTGCACCACGTCGGCGCCGGTCTCCTGGAACCGCGAGTCCACCAGGGTGAGCAGCTGCGGGTAGACCTCGTCCTCGGCGTCGAACACGCCGACGACGTCACCGGTCGCGTACTGCAGCGCCAGGTTCATCGCCTTCGGCTTGTTCTTCGGCAGCGTGTCGTCGACGACCACGCGGATCAGCTCGGGGTGGCGCGCGGCAGCAGCGCGCACGACGGCGTCCGTCTCCGGGTCGTCCTCGCCGACGATCGCGATGATCTCGAAGTCCGGGTGGTCCTGCTTCGCGAGCATGTCGAGCGTCTCGCCCATGACCTCCTGCTCATGCCGCCCGGGCACCAGCAGGGTGAAGCGGTGCGCGGCCGGGCGCGGGGTCTGGCTGAAGCTCGTCGACTTCAGTGCGTCCCGCGAGCGCCAGGCGTGCAGCATCCACCACAACGTGGTGAGCGCGACGATCGTCAGGAGCACGGAGATGGCGATGAGGGCGGAGTAGCCGATCCACTCGCCCAGCGACCACGCGGCCTGCTGGACGGCGCCGGAGCCTCCGGTCGGGACGTCGGTGGTCCCACGGTTCGGGACGCTCGACGGAGCGGTCCCCTCGTTCGGCTGGAGCAGCGGCCCTGCGGCCGTCAGCAGCGTGGCGGAGATGGTCATGCGGCGAACCCCTTCGTGCGACGAGCATCGGTGGAACGGAAGACGAGGGCCTTGTACGCGGCGAACCGGAAGGCGGTTCCGAGCACGAGGCCGACGCCGTTGCCGGCGACGTTGTCGGCGAGGGTCGAGGTGAACCCGAGGACGTAGTGCGAGACGAACAGGCAGGCCGCGGCGATGCCGAGCCCGATCAGGTTGGTGGCAGCGAAGAGCAGCCCCTCGCGCACGGTCTCGCGGCGGCCGGTCTGGCGCTCGGCGCGGAACGTGATGAAGCGGTTGCCGATCCACGCCACGGCGGTCGACACGACGGCCGACACGATCTTCGCGGCGATGGGACCGTCGGGCATGACGGTGGCGCGCAGCAGGTTGTAGAGCCCCAGGTCGATGACGAAGCAGACGGCACCGATCGTGCCGAACGACGCGAGTTGCCTCGCGGTGGCGAGCAGGCGCCGGACCGTGCCGGGTCGCACGGTCGGCACCGCACCGGTGTCGGGTGACACCAGAACGGGGGTATCAGTTCGGGTCATGCCCCCGATTCGGGGGTAACGCGACTGCGGTTTGGGTGGGGTACGGGCTTACCCAGGCCTCTGCCAGTTCCACGACACGTGCTGTTCACACGGGGCACGCAGACGCGTCGTCAGGCGCGTTCCGCGGACTGGGACCGGCAGGATCACCGTACGTCGTGTATCGGGCTGGGTCCACGACGGACGGGAGGCCCGTGGCGGCGTCGCCACGGGCCTCCCGTCCGATGGTGGGTCGCGTCTCAGGCGGGACGCTGCGCCGGGGACACGGTCTTGGCCGCGTCGCGCTCCGGGAGGTCACCCAGGGCCTCGTCGATGGCTGCGAGCGCGTCGGCATCGAGCGTGACGCCCGCTGCCTTGACGTTGTCCGTGACCTGCTCCGGACGCGACGCACCGACGATGGCGCTGGCGACGTTGTCGTTCTGCAGCGTCCACGCGATCGCGAGCTGCGCGAGGGTGAGGCCGGCCTGATCGGCGACGGGCTGCAGGCGCTGCACGGCCTCGAGGACCTCGTCGCGCATGAACCGCTTGATCATGTCCGCACCGCCCTTCTCGTCCGTGGCACGCGAGCCCTCGGGAAGCGGCTGACCCGGCTTGTACTTGCCGGTCAGCACGCCCTGCGCGATGGGCGACCACACGATCTGCGACAGGCCGAGCTGCTTCGAGGCGGGGACGACCTCACCCTCGATGACCCGCCACAGCATCGAGTACTGCGGCTGGTTCGAGATGAGCTGGAACCCGAGCTCCTTCGCGAGCGCAGCGCCGGCGCGGATCTGCTCGGCGTTCCACTCGCTGACCCCGATGTAGAGCGCCTTGCCCTGGCGGACGACGTCCGCGAAGGCCTGCATGGTCTCTTCGAGCGGCGTCTCGTGGTCGTACCGGTGCGCCTGGTAGAGGTCGACGTAGTCGGTCTGCAGGCGGGTCAGCGAGCCGTCGATCGACTCGAAGATGTGCTTGCGGGAGAGTCCGACGTCGTTGTGCTGCTTGGGGCCGGTGGGCCAGTAGACCTTGGTGAAGACCTCGAGACCCGCACGCCGCTCGCCCTTGAGTGCTTCGCCGAGGACGGTCTCGGCTGCGGTGTTGGCGTACGTGTCCGCGGTGTCGAAGGTGGTGATGCCGGCGTCGAGCGCTGCCCGCACGCACTGGGAGGCGACGTCGTTCTCGACCTGCGAGCCGTGCGTCAGCCAGTTGCCGTAGGTGATCTCGGAGATCTTGAGTCCGGAGTTGCCCAGGTACCTGAATTCCATGGCTCCGACGGTACTGGAGGCCGCCGACACCTGAGGGGCCCCGCGAGTGCCTGCCGGGCGCGGCCGCGCGCCCGGCGTGCGGGGCGGGGTGCGGGCGGGGTGCGGGCGGGGTGCGGGCGGGGTGCGCTCGCCCATCTCCGCGAGCGGGCGAAATGCCGGGGTGCCGGGCCGCGACACCCTGGCAAACCGCCCGCTCGCGTCTTCGCCGGTCTGGTGGCCACGACACCCTCCCCGAGGGCCGACATCGTGACGCCGCCCTCCCGGTCACGATCGCTCCGCCGACCGGCGGTGGGCAGCGCGGCGGTTCGCGCCGGTGCTCGCCCCCGCGAGCGGGCGAAATGCCGCGGTCGCCATGCAGCAGGACCCTGGTGTTCCGCCCGCTCGGGCCGCGGCGCAACTCCTCCACAAGGGCACCAGCACCGCGGGCCGTCCACACAGGAGGCGCGACCCACCTCCGCCGCGCCCGCTCGGCTGCACGATGTGGAGATGACCGCCAGACGCCGACTCCCGTTGGCGCTGCGGGACGCCTCGTTCCGCGTCCGTGACGCACTGCACCGAGGGGTGTCCCGTGGCCGCCTCGATGCACGTGACCTCGTTCGCCCGTTCCACGGCATCCGCTCGGCGGTTCCGCCGCGAACGGTCGACGAACGCGCCCGAGCCCTGGCTCCCCGACTACGCCCCGACCAGGTGTTCAGCCACGTCACTGCCGCCGCGATCCTCGGTATCCCGCTCCCCCGCCGGTTCGAGGGCACGCCACGACTCCACGTCACGACGATCGGGGCCGATCAGGCGCTTCGTGTCCGAGGTGCCGTCGGACACCGCGCCCACCACGGCAGGGTCCGTGCGACCCGGAGCCGGGGTGTTCGGCTGACCACCCCCGCGGACACCTTCGTCGCCCTCGGCACGATGTTGACGCTCGACGAACTGATCATCGCCGGTGACGCCCTCGTCGGGTGGCTCGGATGGGCGACGGCCGACGAACTCGTCCAGGCAGTCAGTCGGCGGCGCGGACTCCGGGGCGTCGTCAAGCTCCGCCGCGCGCTCGCCGAGATCAGGCCCGGCTCACGTTCGCCGGGCGAGACCAGGGCCCGGCTGGCGCTCGTGCGCCGCGGACTCCCGGAGCCCGCCCTGAACCACGATGTGGTCGTGGACGGCAGATGGATCGCATGCGTCGACCTCGCCTATCCCGCTGCTCGGGTGGCGATCGAGTACGAGAGCGATCTGCACCGCACCGATCCGGCCACCTTCCGGAAGGACCTCACCCGTGGCGAGCGCTTGAAGGACGTCGATTGGTGGTTGGTCCGCGCCACTGCGGATGACGTCGGCCGCGGGATCGACCGCTTCGTGCAGCGCGTACGCCGCCTGCTGGACGTCGGGTACCGGGCACCGCACGACCGCCGCCTTGCGACACTTCAGTGAACAATGGTTGACGCTTCAACCAAAAGGGTGCACACTGGCGTAGTATCAGGTTGATGCAGGCGCATGGATCGCGTCGCACCACAGACTCTCGTTCGGAAGAAGGACCACCATGACGCTCACCGCCACGACCATCCCCGGCTACCAGACCGGCACCTGGAAGATCGACCCCACCCACTCCGAGGTCACCTTCTCGGTCCGCCACCTCGCGATCAGCAAGGTCAAGGGCAAGTTCGAGACCTTCGACGCCACCGTCGTCACCGCCGAGAACCCCCTCGAGTCGACCGTCGAGGCGAACATCGACGTCGCGTCGATCAACACCGGCCAGGAGCAGCGCGACCAGCACCTCAAGACGAGCGACTTCTTCCTCACCGAAGAGCACCCGCAGCTCACCTTCCGCTCGACGGGCATCGAGGCCAAGGGCGATGACCTGCACATCTCCGGCGATCTGACCCTGCGTGGCGTCACCAAGCCGGTCGTCCTCAAGGCCGAGCTCGGTGGCTTCACGACCGACGGCTACGGCCAGGTCAAGTTCGGCGCCGAGGCGACCACCAAGATCGACCGCACCGAGTTCGGTGTGAACTGGAACGCAGCGCTCGAGGCTGGCGGCTTCACGCTCGGCAACGACGTGACGATCAACCTCGACGTCCAGTTCGTCCTCCAGGCGGCCTGAGTCCCCTCGGCCTCGTTGCCTGACTGAGGGCACCGAACAGCACGACCCGAACCCGAGACACACGCCCCGGCTCCCCACGGAGCCGGGGCGTTCGTCGTCCCCGCCGAGGCTTCGGGTCTGCAGCGAGCACCATCGCCGGACGCCGCACCGCGTCCTGCCGCATCCCTTCGCGTCCCACCGCGAACGGGCGAAACACCCGCCTTCGTTCGAGCTCGGCCCGGGCATTTCGCCCGCTCGGCACCGGGCACGGGCACGATGCCGACATTTCGCCCGCTCGGCAGCAGGCGAGCGGGCGACGCCGCGCGCACGACGCCCGCGAGCCGGCGGCGGCGTAGCGTTGGGCAGCGGGAACGGGTACGCACCGCACGCGCGGGAATCCGCACCGAGACCCACGAGTTACCAACCACCGCACCACCGCACCGAGCACGCCAGCCCGACGAACAGGAGCACCACCATGGCCACCGACTGGATCGCGATGCAGGCCCTCGCGGCAGCCGAGTTCGGCCGCCGCGTCGCCGCCGTGACGGACTGGGACGCCGCCACGCCCGACTCCGAGTGGACCACCCGTGACCTCGTCACCCACGTGGTCGACGAGCAGCGCTGGATCCCGAAGCTCCTCACCGGATGCGACTACGCGCAGGCCGAAGCCGACCTCGAGGCCATCGGCGACGACCTCGTGTCCGAGTGGCAGCGCTTCGCGACCGCCGCGACCGATGCATGGCGGAACGCCCCGCGGGACACCCCCGTGCACCTCAGCACCGACGTCGTCCCGGCGGGCCAGTACCTCACCGAGCAGACGAGCGACATCACCATCCACACGTGGGACCTGGCGCGGGCGACCGGCACGGACGAGTCGCTGCCGGACGAGCTCGTGCAGGCGGTGTGGGAGTACTTCGAGCCGCAGATCGAGGACCTCGCCGCCACCGGCCTCTACGCCGCCCCGGTCGACGTCGACGACGACGCTCCGCTCCAGGTCCGTCTGCTCGCCGTCACAGGCCGCGATGCCAAGGTGAGCGCATGAGCAACGCAGCACCCGCGGAGACCACCCGCCTCGGCGCCTCCGGCCTCGAGATCAGCACCGTCATCCTCGGCATGATGTCCTACGGCGCCCCCGACCGCGGCTCGCACGCCTGGAGCGTCGGCATCGACGAGGCCCGCCCCTTCGTGCGTCGCGCGTTCGACGCCGGCATCACCACCTTCGACACGGCGAACGTGTACTCCGACGGCTCGAGCGAGGAGATCACCGGCACGCTCCTCAAGGAGCTCGCGCCGCGCGAGGACGTCCAGGTCTTCACGAAGGTCTTCAACCGGATGCGTCCGGGTCGGAACGGCGCCGGGCTGTCCCGCGCCGCGATCATGCACGAGATCGACGCCTCGCTGACCCGGCTCGGCACGGACTACGTCGACCTGTACCAGATCCACCGTTTCGACCCGGTCACGCCGGTCGAGGAGACGATGGAGGCCCTGCACGACGTCGTGAAGGCCGGCAAGGCCCGGTACCTCGGCGCGAGCAGCATGTGGACGTGGCAGTTCGCGCAGATGCAGCACGCCGCCGAGCTGCACGGTTGGACGAAGTTCGTCGCCATGCAGGACCAGTACAACCTGCTCGAGCGCGAGGAGGAGCGCGAGATGCACCCGTTCGCGCACGCGACCGGCGTCGGCGTGATCCCGTGGAGCCCCCTCGCCCGCGGCAGGGTCACCCGCCCGTGGGACGCCGACGGCTCCGGGTCGCGCGCGAGCACCGACGAGTTCGGCAAGACGCTCTACCGGCAGGACGAGGACGCGAACCGCGCGATCGTGGGAGCCGTCGAGTCCATCGCGAGCGACCGCGGCGTGAGCATGGCGCAGATCGCGCTGGCGTGGGTCGCGGGCAAGCCCGCGGTGAGCGCGCCGATCGTCGGTGCGACGAAGGAGCACCACATCGACGACGCGGTCGCGGCCGCCGCGATCACGCTGACCGACGACGAGGTGACGCGACTCGAGTCCGCGTACACGCCCCGGGTGCCGTCCGGTTTCTGACGCCCCCACCGACCGGACGGGAGGCCCGTGACCAGCTGGTCACGGGCCTCCCGTCCGTCTCCGGTCACGTCCACGACACGTGACACGCCGTCGTGTCAGGCGACGGCGCCGCGCTCGCGCTCGAGGCGCGCGATGCGCACGAGCGCAGCGCGCTCGGTGCCCGTCTGGTTGCCGAGCACGCCGCCGATGCCGTCGAGCACGAGTCCCGTGGCCCGGCCGACGGGCAGTTCGACGGGTCCGATCGCGGGTGCTCGCAGGCCGAGCATCGACCGGTGGCGGGGGTCGAGCGTCGAGACGGCTCCCTGGAACAGCGTCTGGTAGCCGGGTCGCAGCATGAGCGCGAGCGGTGGGTTCTTGATGAACTTCACGACGTCGCGGGTGCGCGCGGTGACGGCGAGTTCACCGCGGTCGAGGTACCCGTCCATCTGGGCGCGGAGCTCCGCCTCGGACTCCGGGGCGTCCTCGACGCGCATGAGCCGGCCGGCGGTCGCCCACTCGCGGACGTAGGCGTCCGCACCGCCGGGGATCGGGCCGCCCCAGCGCTGCGCGGCGCGGAGGAACGCGTCGGTGAAGGCGAGGTGCACCCAGCGGGCCAGGTCGGGGTCGTTCGCCGCGTAGTCGCGTGCGATGCCGTGGCCGTCGACGTACTGGCCGCGCACCCGCTCGTGCAGGCGAAGCACCCACTCGCTCGCACCGCGGGCGGTCGCGGTGTCGCCGTGCGAGACCGTGTAGATCCACCGGATGGTGCCGGCGAGTCGGCCGAACGGGTCCTCGCGGTAGCGGGAGTGGTCGGCGACTCCGGCGAGGGCACCCGGGTGCAACGCCTGGACGAGGAGTGCGCGGACGCCGGCGACGATCGTCTGCTTGCCGCCGTGCACCGCCCACGTCGCGGAACCCGGGCCGAAGAAGCCCGCGTCGGTCCCGTCCTCGAGTTCGTCGATCCACTCCGGCTTGCTCGTCGCCCCACCGGTGAACGTGTCGTTGAGGCGGGAGCGGAAGGCATCGGAGACGGAGGGCATGGCGTCATCGTCCGTCCGTCCCCTGGGAGCGCGCCCGGCGTCGTGCACCCCGGTCGTGGCCGACGTCTCCCAGCGGGCGCGGGGGTGGCCCGCTAGGTTGGGACGCGTGAGCATCGACACGCCTCGTCCCTGGCTTGCCTCGTACGCCCCGGGGGTCCCGCACGACATCGAGGAACAGCACGGTTCCCTGATCGACCTGGTCGAGGAATCGGCACGACGGTTCCCGGGCAAGGTCGCGCTGGAGTTCTTCAAGCGGACCACCAGCTACGCGGACCTGCAGGAGCAGGTCCTCCGCGCGGCGAACGGCCTCCGCAAGCTCGGCGTCGGTGCCGGCGACCGGGTGGCGATCGTGCTGCCGAACTGCCCGCAGCACATCGTGGCGTTCTACGCGGTCCTGCGCCTCGGCGCGATCGTGGTCGAGCACAACCCGCTGTACACACCGCGCGAACTCCGCCACCAGTTCGAGGACCACGGCGCGAAGGTCGCGATCGCCTGGGACAAGTCCGTCGCGACGCTGCAGGACTTCCCGGCCGACGTGAAGGTCGACGCGATCGTGTCGGTCGACCTGACCCGTGCGATGCCTCGCAGCACCCGACTCGCCCTGGCGCTGCCGGTGGCGAAGGCCCGCGAGTCCCGCGCGAAGCTGACCACCGCGGTGCGCGGCACGACCAAGTGGGACGACCTGGTCGGCACCCGCAAGCTGTCGAAGCGGCACCCGCGGCCGTCCACCGACGACGTCGCCCTGATCCAGTACACGTCGGGGACGACCGGCACGCCGAAGGGCGCCGTCCTGACGCACCGGAACCTGCTGGCCAACGCCGCGCAGGCCCGCGCCTGGGTGCCGCAGATCCGACGTGGTGACAACGTCGTGTACGCGGTGCTGCCGATGTTCCACGCCTACGGTCTGACGCTGTGCCTGACCTTCGCGATGAGCATGGCCTCGCGGCTCGTGCTGTTCCCGACGTTCGACCCGGCACTCGTGCTCACCGCGATCAAGAAGCACCCGCCGACGTTCCTGCCGGCCGTCCCGCCGATCTACGCGCGGCTGCAGCACGCGGCCGACTCGGCGAAGGTGTCGCTCGAGGGCATCGAGATCGGCATCTCGGGCGCCATGCCGCTGTCGCAGGACATCGTCGAACCGTGGGAAGCGCGGACCGGCGGGTACCTGGTCGAGGGCTACGGACTGTCCGAGTGCTCCCCCGTGCTGATGGCGAACCCGGTGTCCCCGGAGCGTCGCCTCGGGTCGATCGGTCTGCCGTTGTCCTCCACCGAGGCCCGCGTGGTCGACCCCGACGACGGCACGGTGCTCGGCGTCGACGAGCCCGGCGAACTGCAGGTCCGTGGCCCGCAGGTGTTCCGCGGCTACTGGGGCAAGGCCGAGGCCACCGACGAGGTCTTCACCCCCGACGGCTGGTTCCGCACCGGTGACATCGTGGCGATCGGCGCGGACGGCTACGTCCGGATCGTCGACCGCCTCAAGGAACTCATCATCACGGGCGGCTTCAACGTGTCGCCGTCCGAGGTCGAGGACGCCCTGCTGAAGCACCCCAGCGTCAAGGAGGTCGCGGTCGTCGGCATCACGCAGGGCGGCAACGAGCAGGTCGTCGCCGCCGTCGTGCCGAAGGACCCGTCGTCGTTCGACGCCGCGGCCCTCCGGACGTGGGCGCGCGAGCAGCTGGCGGCGTACAAGGTGCCGCGCCGCGTCGTCGTGGTCGAGGACCTGCCGCGCTCGATGATCGGCAAGGTGCTGCGGCGGAAGGTGCGGGACCAGATCCTCGCCGACGACTGACGCGCGTCAGCGACCGCCGCGCCCCGTCACCGCCGCGACCCGTCGCGCGTCGGCGACCGCCGCGACCCGACGTGCGTCAGCGCCCGCGACGCGCCGGCAGTGCCAGCACGACGAGCCCGGCCACCACGAGCGCGATGCCGAGCCACCCCGTCACGCCGAGGTGCTCCCCGACGACGAGCACGGCGAGCACCGCGGCCACCACGGGCTCGAGCAACGACACCAGCGTCGCGACCGAGGCCCCGACCGCCCGCAGCCCCACGGCGTACAGCGAGTGGCCGAGGACCGTCGGCACCATGGCCAGGTACAGGAACACCGGCCAGTTGCCGCCGTCGCCGAGGAACGGCGCCCCGCCGACGACGACGAGCACGACGAGCGGCACGGCGGCGATGCCGAACACGGCGCCGACGAGCCCGCGGCCGTTCGGCAGCCCCGCCGCGACGGCCTCGACGCCGGGCCCGCCCGGCACCGACACCGCCCCGGCCGCTGCGTGCAGTCCCCGCGCGACCGCCCACGAGTACAGCGCGTAGGTGAGTCCGGCGAGCAGCGCACTGGCGATCCCGAGCGCGAGCGCGCCACCGCCACCGTCGTGCTCGGACCGCGCCAGGGTCACGACGACCATGCCGGCCACGCTCACCAGCGTGGCGACGACCCACCTGCGGGTGACGGGCCTCCGGTCCGCTGCCCACTCGACGAGCCCGGCGAACACGGGTGACGACCCGATGGCGATGGTGGTGCCGAGGGCGACCCCCGCGTCGGCGAGCGCGGCGTAGAACGCCACCGCGTACGGGACGAGCGCGGTCGCGCCGAGCAGTGCCCACCCCCGGGTGCGGCGTTCGACGACGGCACGGACCGTGCCGCGTCCGGCGACTGCGGCGAGCACGAGGCCACCGATCCCGAAGGTGACGGCGCCGAAGACGAAGGCGGGGACGCCCGGGGCGAAGTGCGTCGCGGTGCCCGTGGTCCCCCAGACCACCGCAGCGACGACGACCGCCGCGAGCCCGCCGGCGGGCGCCGGGACACGACGGCTGCCCGCGGACGCCGTCACGAGACGTGGATGGAGGGGCGGCGGTGCACGTCCGGCTCGGCTTCGCGCAGGACCTCGCGCGTGACGGGTGCGACGTCGCCGACGCCGGTGAACACGAAGCGCAGGGCGTTCCGGATCGGGCTGCCCTCGTTCCACTCGAAGTAGATGCTCGGGACGACCCCGGCGGTGTCGCGGATCGCGAGCAGGGTCGACGCGATGGTGTTCGGCACGTTGCCGGACCGGACCCGGAGCACACGGTGCCCGTGCACGACGTGCCCCTCGACCAGCAGGTCCTCTTCGAAGTCCGACGAGTCGGCGGGCAGGACCTCGAGGAACATCGTCGGCACGCGCGCCGGGATGCCGGAGTCCCGCCGCTCTTCGCGTCCCTTCGCCCGGTACGCCTCGGCGGTGCCGGCACCCGGCTCGTTCGCGATGATGCACACCGCGCTGAACTGGTCGGCGTCGGCCTCGACGAACTGCCGGGCGGTGGCGTCCAGCTCGATCGACGACGCACGGAGTTCGAACGAGCGGCGCACCCGCGAGACCAGCGACACCACGACGATGGCGACGATGAAGATCGCTGCGATCCGGACGCCGTCGGGCCGCTCGATGACGTTCGCGACCGTCGTGTAGACGAACACGACCGAGATGGCGCCGAACGCGATGGTGCGCTTCTTCTGCTGCCTGCGGCGGGCCGAGAGGGTGACCGCGACCGCGGCGCTCGTGATCAGGACGAGCACGCCGGTGGCGTACGCCCCGCCCTGAGCGTCGACGTTCGCCCGGAAGACGATCGTGATCAGGAAGGCGATGAGCGTGAAGATGATGACGAGCGGCCGGGTCGCGCGCGCCCACTGCGGAGCCATGCCGTACCGGGGCAGGAACCGCGGCACCAGGTTGAGCAGGCCGGCCATCGCGCTCGCGCCGGCGAACCACAGGATCGCGACGGTCGAGAAGTCGTAGATCGACCCGAACACCCCGCCGAGGTACTGGTGCGCCAGGAAGGCCAGGGCACGGCCGTTCGCACCGCCGCCCGGCTGGAACTCGTGCTGCGGGATGAGGAACGTCGTGGCGATCGACGAGGTGATCAGGAACGAGCTCATGATGACGGCCGCGACGGTCAGGAGCCGCTTCGTGCCGCGGATCCGCCCCTCGGGCCGAGCACTCGTGTCGTCGGACGCGTCGCCGCGCACCTGCGGCATCACCGCGACGCCGGTCTCGAACCCGGACAGGCCGAGGGCGAGCTTCGGGAACACGATGAGCGCGATGCCGACCATCACGAGGGGGTTGCTGTGCTGCGCCGTGAGCCCGGACCACCAGTCACTGGCGACCATCGGGTGCTCGAACACGTGCCAGAGCGCGACCACCACGACGACGGCGTTGAGCGCGAGGAACACCGCGACGAGGCCGACGGCGATGCCGATCGCCTCCTTGAACCCGCGGAGGAACACCACGCCGAGCAACAGCAGCAGCGCGAGGGTGAGCGGGACGGGGATCTCGGTGAACCAGTGCGGCGTGTACGGGTTCTCGGCGATGTGCGCCGTGGCGTCCGCCGCCGACAGCGTCATCGTGATCATGAAGTCGGTGACGGCGAACCCGAGCAGCACGAGCACCAGGAGCTTGCCGGCCCACCACGGCAGGAGCTTCTCGAGCATCATGATCGATCCGGCACCGCGGAAGCTGTCGCTCGCGACCCGGCGGTAGACAGGCAGCGCCCCGAACAGCGTGACGAGCACGAGCACGATGGTGGCGATCGGCGACAGCAGGCCGGCGGCGAGCGCCGCGATCGCCGGCTGGTACCCGAGGGTCGAGAAGTAGTCGACACCGGTCAGGCACATGACCCGCCACCACGGGTGGGTCTTCTCGACCTCGACCTGGTGCGGGCCCTGGTGGGACGCCCCCTGGTGGGCGCCCTGCAGCATCCAGCGGCGCAGTCGGGTGCTGCGGTCGAGGGGTGGCTCCGTGGCGTCGCGCTGGGCGGCCCGCTCGGCGTCTGTCGCGGTCACGTGGACGATGCTAAGCCGTCCGGGTGACGCACGCGCGCACCCGGACGGCCCCTGTGGAGGACTGCTACTTCGCGCTGATCCTCGTGTACTTGTTGACCGCCCACGGTACGAACACGACGAGCATCACCGCGACCCCGATCAGCACCGTCACGATCGGGTGCTGCATCGTCCAGATGTCCGGCACCGGCGCGGACCCGACGTTGCCGAACAGCTCGCGGGCCGCCTGCACGAGCGACGACACCGGGTTCCACTCCGCGAACACCCGCAGCACCAGCGGCAGCGTGTCGCTCGGCACGAAGGCGTTCGAGATGAACGTCAGCGGGAACAGGATCATGAACGAGGCGTTGTTGATGACCTCTGGCGTCTTGACGCTCATGCCGAGCAGCGCCATCACCCAGCTGAACGCGTAGCTGAACAGCAGCAGCAGGGCGATGCCGGCCAGGAACTCGAGCGGCGACGAGTTCACCCGCCATCCGACGGCCAGCCCGGTGAGCATCATGATCGCCATCGAGATCGAGTTGAGCACCAGGTCGGAGTTGGTCCGGCCGACGAGCACCGCGGACGCCGACATCGGCAGCGTGCGGAACCGGTCGATCAGGCCCTCCTTCAGGTCCTGCGCCATCGCCGAACCCGAGAACGTGGCCCCGAACACGACGGTCTGGGCGAAGATCCCGGCCATCAGGAACTGCGTGTAGTCGGTGCCCTCGACCGCGATCGCGCCGCCGTAGACCTGGCTGAACAGCAGGACGAACATGATCGGCTGCAGCACCGCGAACACGAGCATGTCCGGCGACCGCTTGAGCTTGATGAGGTTCCGTTTGGTGACGGTCCAGCCGTCCTCGAACCAGATGGCGATCGGCGAGGTGACGACGACGGGCAGTTGCCGACCCGGCGCGATGGTCGTGGCGGTCATCGGGCCGTCTCCTTCTGCTTGGTGGCGGCGGCTTCGTCGGCCTCGTCCTCCGTCGCGGCGTGGCCGGTGAGCCGCAGGAACACGTCGTCCAGGGTCGGTCGCCGCATTCCCGCGTCGTGGAGCTCGATACCGGCGTCGCCGAGGTCGGCGAGCACCCGTTGCAGGGCGGCGGGCCCGGCCTCGACCGCGATGGCGTGGGTGCGGCCGTCGCCCGACGCCTCGACGTCGCCGACGCCGTAGCGGCGCAGGACGGTCGTCACGGCGTCGCCGTCGGTCTCGTCCACCAGGGTCACGACGACCCGGTGCCCGCCGACCTGCGCCTTGAGGTGGTCGGCGGTGCCCTCGGCGATGACCCGGCCGTCGTCGATCACCGCGATGTCGTCGGCGAGCCGGTCCGCTTCTTCGAGGTACTGCGTGGTGAGCAGGACCGTGGCGCCCTCGGCCACCAGGCCCTCGATGATGCCCCAGAGCGCGAGCCGGCTGCGGGGGTCGAGTCCCGTCGTCGGCTCGTCGAGGAACAGCACGCGCGGGTTCATCACGAGGGCACCGGCGAGGTCGATCCGTCGCCGCATGCCGCCGGAGAAGCCCTTCACCGGACGGTCCCCGGCTTCGGAGAGGTCGAACACGTCGATGAGCTCCCGTGCGCGCTCCCGCGACGTTCTGCGGCCCAGGTGGTAGAGCCGCCCGATCATCTCGAGGTTCTCGAAGCCGGTCAGGTTCTCGTCGACCGCGGCGTACTGCCCGGACACGCCGATCGACCGCCGGGTCGCCTGCGGGTCGGCGATCACGTCGATGCCGTCGATCGACGCCGTGCCGGAGTCGGGCGTGATGAGGGTGGTGAGGACCTTCACGGTCGTGGTCTTGCCCGACCCGTTCGGCCCGAGCAGTGCCTTCACGGTGCCCTGGGGCACCGACAGGTCGAGTCCGGCCAGTGCGTGCACCGGCCCGGACTTCGACTTGTACGTCTTGGTCAGCCCGGAGGCTTCGATGATGGCCATGTCGCTCCTTCGTCGGACACGGTGGGTACCCGGGGCCCGGTGGAGCGACGGACGTCACTCAGACGTCGAAGTCACCGCCACCGAAGTCGCCGAAGCCACCGCCGAAGTCGGATCCGCTGTCGCCCCAGCCCGCACTCTCGAACCCGCCGCCGTCGGACGCGCCACCGTCGGACGCACCGGCATCGCCGGATTCAGCACCAGTGTCCTCCGAACCGCCGTCACCCGCAGCGTCAGTACCGCCATCGAACGATCCCGGGTCCGGCAGGAAGGCGCTCATGATCGCCGAACCGATGACGTAGCCGGCCACCGTGCCGAGGATCGAGGCACCGATCATGCTGCCGAACGACGGCCCGCCGCGCTGGCCACCGAAGCGTCCCGCGCCCCCACCGACACCGCCGAGCGACCGCTCCATGAAGCCCGGCTGGCGGATCTCGGACCGTGTCGCCGACTGCGCGAGCGAATGGGGGTCGTCGCCACGAGGAGCCTCGCCGGGAGGCGCCGTGCGGGTGAACTCGTCGTAGACCATGCGGCGCTGCTCGTCGGTGAGCTTCGCGAACGCCTCGGCGTGCACCGCTTCGATGCGCTCCGGCGGTGCCGTGCGGAGCAGGTAGCGGTACCGCTCCACCGCGCGCTCGTCGTCGGTCGTCGCCCCCTGCTGCTGCTGTGCGGGTGCACCACCCCATTGCGGCACGCCGTACTGCCCGCCCGGCTGCTGCTCGGCCGGCGTCCCCGTCGGAGCGGGCTGGTGGTACGACTGCTGGCCGTACCGGTAGCCCTGCTGCTGCGGCTGCCCCCACTGGTTCTGCTGCGCGTCGCCCTGCCGCACGTCACCGGTGCGGTCGCGGTCCGGACGTCCGAGCAGGCGGTCGAGGAATCCCATGGTCGATGCTCCTTCGGGTGCACGGTCGATCCGGTCGGACCTGCCGTGGAGTGCCACCCTATGGAGCGGGGTCGGCCGCTGACTGAGCGCCCGCTCAGAGTCAGCCGAGCGCCGCCGCGCCCGCGTCCGCGGGCGCACCGTGCGCACTTGCGCGACCCGCGCCTCCAGTCCGCACCGTGCGCACCTGCACGACCCGTGCCGGGTTGGCAGCACCGTGCGCGCCTACAGCGCCGCACCCAGCGGTCAACCCCGCACCAGAACGCGGACCCCGCACCGTGCGCATCACCCACCCGACGGGAGGCCCGTACCCGACCCGACCCGCGCCTCCAGTGCGCACCGTGCGCACCTGCACGACCCGTGCCGGGTTGGCAGCACCGTGCGCGCCTACAGCGCCGCACCCAGCGGTCAACCCCGCACCAGAACGCGGACCCCGCACCGTGCGCCGGCCACACCTGCCGCGCGCACGCGCCCGCTCACCCCGCGCCGTGCACCGCCGCGCCCGCGGCGAGCGCCGCCGTCCACACCGCGTGCAGCTCGTCCGCCGCTCCGGGGTGCGCCACCAGGAACGGCTCGCCCACGGGCGGGAAGCCCTCGACCGGGCCGGAGCGCGTCAGCACGATCCCGCCGGCCTCGTGCACGAGCAGCACGGCGGCCCCGTGGTCGACCGGGTTGAACGCCGACACGCACCCGCCGATCCCCCGGCCGGCCGCGACCTGCGCGATGGTCAACGTGCCGGAGCCCTGCACCCGCAGCGTGCACGACCGGTCGGCCAGGGCGTCGAGGAACACCCCGAACCCGGGCCACGGCCGGTGCCCGTCGAGTTCGGTGCCGACGACCGCCCCGGCGAGCGGGCGTGGGGTGTCGTCCAGCCGCAGCGGCCGGTCACGCAGGGTCGCACCGCGCCCGCGCCGCGCCTCGAGGACCTCGCCCCGCCACGGATCGGCCACGACCCCGACGAGCGGGCGCCCACCGCGGGTCAGGCAGAGCGACATCGACGTCCACGGCACCCCGTTCGCCAGGTTCGTGGTGCCGTCGACGGGGTCCAGGTACCAGCGGTGCCGGTCACCGGGCGCGTCGCCGTACTCCTCGCCGGTGAACCCGTGCGTCGGGAACACCATCCGCACGCGGGAGCGGACGTGCTGCTCGACCAGGCGGTCCACGTCGGTGACGAGGTCGGCCGGGTTCGCCTTGGTCCGCACCTCGCTGACGGGGTGTTCGCGGGTGAACGCGATGACCTCGTGCGCGATGCGGTGCGCCAGGGCCTGGGCGCGCGAGGCGACCTCGGTCTCGGTCGGCTCACGGTCCCGCTCCGGCCAGCCGTCCCGCTCCGCCGAGGACAGCGCCGCGCCGATCGCGCCGACGTCGTTCGTGGTGATCGAGTCGACGCCGAGCCGTGCCGCCCACAGCGCCGGTTCGGCCTCGTCGACGGTCCAGACGGCGACCCGCAGCCCGAGGGCGTGCGCGACCTCGATCGTCCGCGGCGTGAGGAACGCGATGTCGAGGTTCAGGGTCGACGGGGTCAGGGCCGCGAGGTCGGCCAGGGCGGGCGGGTCCAGCGACTCCCACGCGAGCCACACGTCGGCGTCGGGCAGCACCGAGCGGACCGCGGCCATGGCGGCCGGCGCACCGCACCACGCCACGCTGGTGGACGCGGTGGAACCCGCGACGGTCCGGGCGGCGACCAGGGCGTCCTCGGCGTCGGTCAGGTCGACCAGCAGGACCGAGCGGCAGCCGTCGAGCCGTTCCAGCGCGGCGTCCAGCCGCGGGATCCGGTCGAGCCCGTTGCCGAGCCGGGCGACGTCGCACCAGGCGACGTCGGACACCCGTCGGGCGTCGCCCCACATCCGCCCGAGGGTCTCGTCGTGCAGCAGGACGGCGACGTCGTCGGCCGTGCGACGGACGTCCACCTCGATGACCTCCGCGCCGAGCGCCTCGGCGACCGCGATGGCGGGCAGGGTGTTCTCCCGCCGGACGCGCGGCGCACCGCGGTGGGCGACCAGCCGTGGCGGACGCACGCCGGGCCTCCCGGTCGGGTCGGACGGGACCGACCCGTCACCGGCGGCCGGCGCGGCGGACGCAGGAGCAGACGCTGCTGCCGACGCGGCGGGGACGGCGCGGTCGGTGACCGGCACGGCGCCGCTCATCGGGTGCCCTCGAGCAGTGCACCGTCGCGGTAGACGAGCACCGCACCGAGCCGGACCCCGGTCTCCGTGCCGACCGCCGGGGGCGCTCCGGTGACGAAGGCGCGGAGCTCGGCACCGTCGGTGGTGAGCACGACCTCGGCGAAGTGGCCGCGCATGACGACACGGGCGACGGTGGCGCGGATCGGTGCGTCGTCGGTCAGGACGACCTGCTCGGGGCGGATCAGCACGGTGTCGGCCGCAGTCGGGCTGACGGACGTACCGGCGAGGAACCGGCCGGAGACGACGCTCGTCGACCCGATGAACGACGCGACGAACCCGGTGGCGGGGCGGGCGTACAACTCGGTCGGCGTTGCGATCTGCTCGATGCGTCCGTCGTGCATGACGGCGATCCGGTCGGAGATGCTGAGCGCTTCGTCCTGGTCGTGCGTGACGATCACGGTCGTGATGCCGAGGCGCTGCTGGATGCGGCGGATCTCGTCGCGGACGCTCACGCGGAGCTTGGCGTCGAGGTTGGACAGCGGCTCGTCGAGGAGCAGGACGTCGGGCTCCTGCACGATCGCGCGGGCGAGGGCGACGCGCTGCTGCTCACCGCCCGAGATCGCGGTCGGCTTCGAGCCGGCGTGGTGGCTCAGGCCGACGAGTTCGAGTGCGTCCCGCACCCGATCCGCCGCCTGCCGCTTCGGGACCCGTCGGGTCCGCAGCGGGAACGCGACGTTCTGCGTCACCGTCATGTGCGGCCACAGCGCGTAGTTCTGGAACACCATCGCGCTCGGTCGGCGCTCGGGGCCGGCAGACGTGACGTCGCGGTCCCCCATCGACACGACGCCGCCGTCGGCGGGCAGGAACCCGGCGACCAAGCGGAGCGTCGTCGTCTTGCCGCACCCGGACGGTCCGAGCAGCGAGACGAGCTCGCCCTTCGCGACGTCGAGGTCGATGCCCGCGACCACGTCGCGTCCGCCGAGTGTCTTGCGCAGCCCGCGGACGGTGAGTCCGCCGGTGCGGCTGCGGTCGGTCGTGCTGCCGTCGACCGGGAGGCCCGGTGCGCGTTCCGCGACGAGCGCCTGGTCCGTCATCTGGTCGCCTTTCGTGCTGGTGTGGGTCATCGGGGTCTGTCCGGTCGGTTGCGGCCGGGTCATCGGATCTGGAACCCGTCCGCGAGGCGGCCGCCCATGATGTGCTTCCGGGCGAGCAGCAGCAGGACCACGGACGGGATGCTCAGCGCGATCGCGAACACCGCCGAGACCTGCCGCGGGGAGTTGAGGACGAGCGAGTACATCGCCGTCGGCATGGTCATGTAGGTCGGAGCGCCGACGAGGTACGTGCCCTGCGCCTCGTCGAACGACGCCAGGAACGACATCACCATCGCGACGAGGATCCCCGGCCACGCGATCGGGAACGTGACCCGCCAGAACGTGCGCCAGCGACTCGCCCCCGCGTCACGGGCCGCTTCCTCGAGGGACCGGGGGACGGCCGAGAACGCGGCGGCGGGCAGCCACGTCATGAACACGACGCACCCCAGGACGTGCACGATCAGGATGCCCGTCACCGTGTTCATGAGGTCCAGCGCGGTGAACATCGCCGACATCGTGACGAAGAGGCCCATCTTCGGGAACGCGTTCGTGGCGAACAGCCCGACGAGCACGAGCCGCCGCCCCGGGAACTCGATGCGGCTGATCGCCCAGGCGGCCGGCAGGCACACCACCGCGGCGATGAGGACGGTCAGCGGGGCGAGGACGAGCGAGTTCTGCACCGCGACGGCGAGGCTGCGGTCCTCGAACACGGTGCCCCACCACTGCAGGGTCCAGCCGTCGGGCAGCAGGTTCGGGTAGGTCCACGTCGTGGCGAAGGCACGAGCGGCCAGCCAGACGAGCGGCCCGAGGATGAAGACGGCCAACACGATCGCGGTCGCCCAGACGAGGGCGTTGCCGGTCAGACGCTTGATCACTGCTGCTCCTGCTGCTTCTTGTCGAGCTCGCCCGCGTTCGAGCGGACCGTCGAGCGGAGGTAGGAGATGCTCGCGGCCGCCGCGAAGGCGAACACGATGAACGCCATCGCCGTCGACTGCTGCGGACGGTTGTAGGCCTGGAAGTACTTCGAGATGTCGACGCCGAGCATCGTCGGCGCGTTCGGACCGGTGAAGTACGGCACCGTGAACGACCCGAGGACCCCGATCACGGTGAACGTCGTCGCGATGACGAGTGGGGTGGCCGCCATCGGCAGGAGCACCTGCCAGACCACCCGCCAGGTGCTCGCGCCGGCGTCCTTCGCGGCCTCGACCAGGGCGTCCGGGGTGCCCTGCAGCGCCCCGGCGATCATCAGCACCGCGAACGGCAGGCTGGTCCAGACGCTGCCGAACACCACGGCGACGAGGGTGTACCCCCACACCGGGACATCCAGGCCGAACTGGGCACCGAGGCTCCGGAGGAACCCCTGCGCATCGGTGAACGTCAGGACCGACCAGCTCGCGATGACCACCGGCACGAAGAGCGGGACCACCGCGAGGACGCTGAGGCTCTTGCCGAGGATCCCACCGCGGAGCCGGAGGACCACGGCCACCGCCACGGCGAGCGCCACGGTCAGGCAGGTGGACAGCGCGGTGACACCGAGCGTCGCGACCAGGTCGCGCAGGAACGTGGCGTTGCCGAGCAGTGTGCCGTACACCGCGAACGAGAACCCGTGAACGGTGTCGCCGCCGATGTCGGCGAGCGCCTGGTTCAGGCCGCCGGTGAACCCGAGGCTGAAGAGGGCGGCGTTCACCACCGGGACGCCGACGAACAGGACCACGACCAGCACGGGCGCCGCGACGAGCGCGAGGCCCTGCCAGCGCTGGCGGCGGGCCAGGCGCTCCTGTGTCGTGCGGTCGCTGGCGGGCTGCGCCGTGCCGTGGGCGGAGGGCGGAGCGGGCGGGAGGCCCGTGGCGGAGTCGCCACGGGCCTCCCGGCCGGTCGCCGGGCCGTCCTGGACGGTCTGGGTCACTGCGGGACCTTCGCGTCCCACGCCGCGTTCATGTCGGCGGCGAAGTCACTCTGGAACCCGAGGCGGAGCTGCGACGGGTTCGCGTCGGCGAACTGCTCGGCGACCGACTTCGGCAGGCTGTCGAGCGGGATGACCGGGTAGCCGGAGACGGCGCTCGCGACGAGCTGCTGCCCCTTCGCGCTCAGGACGAAGTCGGCGAGCTGCTCGGCAGCCGCCTTCTTGGCCTTCGGCTCGGTCTTCGGGATGCCGAGGAAGCTCGCGCTGCCGGTGAACGACGGGTCGGTGATCTGGATCGCCTTGACGGTCTTCGGGATCACGCCGGTCTTCTGCGAGGTGATGAACTGGTCACTCCAGACCGGTGCCATCGCGATCTGGCCACTGCCGAGCAGCTGCACGACCTGGTCGTTGCCGTTCGGGTAGACGCCCTTCTGGTACGTCGAGGGGCCGAGGTCCCTGAGCGCGGCGAAGCCCTTGTCCCACTTCGACTCGAGCGACTTGTCGTACGTCGTCTGCATCGTCTCCTGCTCGGCGGGCGTGAGGTACTTCGCGAGCACCGTGGCGACGAACGAGCCACCCGAGCCGCCGGACGACGGGGAGTTGTAGGCGAACTGACCCGGGTTCGCTTTGATCCAGGCGAGCAGGTCGTCGAGGGTCTTCGGCGGGTCCGTCACCTTCTTCGAGTCGTAGGCGAGCAGGACGCTCGAGGCGCGGTACGGGATCGCGCTGTCGCCACCCTGCTGCTTCGTGGCCTCGGGGACGTCCTCCAGGTTCGGGATCGTGCTGTCGCTGACCGTGCTGAGCAGCCCGGCCTTGCCCGCGGTGCTGACGAAGCCGGCGTCGACGAGGTCGTACGCGACGGACTTGCCGGCCTTGACTGCGGTGGCGAGGTTGGCCTGGGTCTGCGCGTCGTGCTCGCCGTGCAGGTCGATGCTCGTGCTGACGTGGATCTTCGGGTGCACCTTCTCGAAGGCGGGGATGAGCGACTTGTCCCAGAGGTCCTGGACGTTGGTGTCGCCGCTGATGAACACCGTGAGGTTCGTGGTGCCGCCGCTCGTGTCTGCGGCGTTCGAGGCGTTGGCGCTCTGGACGCAGCCGGACAGCGCGACGGTCGCGGCCGCTGCGATGGCGAGGCCGGCGAGGACTCGGGTCTTCACGTGGGTTCTCCCTGTTCCGTGGGGTGGGGTCGTGCGGGGTGGGGTCGTGCGGGTCGTGTGGGAACGTTCCCGCGCCGAGGTCGAGTGTGGCGCTGCCGGGTGAACGCCGGGTGCCGCGGGCGTCGCCGCCGGGTGAACTCCGGGGCGCGCGGGCGGGCTTCGCTCTGGTGCGAGGTTCCGTACTCCGTGCCCGTCGCACGCCCCCGCACCGAAGACGGAACCTCGCACCGTTCGCGCCGGCCCTCGCACCGTGCGAGGTCATCGCGACATCGGCACCCGCGCGTTCCGGAGCTTCGCGCGGAACGCGGACTCGTCCCACACGTCCTTCCAGCCGTACCGGATCACACCGCGCACCTCGGGGAACGACCGCAACCGGTCCTCGCGGTGCTTCTCCGCGATGACGACGTCCTCCGCCGTCCGACCTCCGCGCAGGCGCGGATCGCGGTACTTCACCTCACCGTCGAACTCGATCACCACGCCGTGGTCCGGCAGCCAGAAGTCCACGACGATGTCCGGCTCGCCGAACGTGGTGAAGCGTCGTTGCAGCACCGGGGTGGGTGCGCCGTACTCGTCCAGACGGACCCGGACCAGGGATTCCCCGACCGAGTCGGCGGCAGCGTCCGCGAAACCGACGGACTGCGCGGCACGGCGCCGGCCCTTCCGTCCCCGCCGCGCGACCCCGTCCAGGACGGCGTCGCGGTCAGCGCCGAGGGCGAGGAGTCGGTCGAGGGCGACCACTGCCTCGGCCATCGGCAACGTCATGGCGAGGTCCACCGCGGTCCGGTCGAAGTCCGTCAGGGTCAAGTCGTCCGCGCGGAACCGCCACGTACCCGCCATCGACGGGTCGAAGTCGGCGTGCACGATGAACGTCGCGTTGGTCGTCCGCGCATCCTGCCCAGGTCTCATCAGGTGGACTCGCTCCGGCCAACGGCCCACGTGCGGCACGCCGATGACCGCCGCCGCCGAAAGGTGCGACACGACGAAGCGCGGTCGGATCCTGTCGACGAGCGATCGCACGAGCACGTGGTGCCGCTGCTCGGGTCGGAGGCCCTTCCACCGCTCGGCATCGGCGTACCGGCCGTGCGCGATGCGGACCAGTTCCCCGGCTCGCGCTCGGACGCGGATCGCCGCAGCCTCGTCCGGCCGTGACTCGTGCGCGACGAGGACCTTGCAGTCGGGGACGGCGGGAAAACGTTGAGGAGCAGCCATGCACGGATGGTGGCGGTTGCCTCGCACGGTGCGAGGACCGCGGGATCAAACTGTGGACAGCCGCGCCCGTCCACAGTCGCGAGGTGATAAATCAACAGCTGCGAGACTGTCCGGGTGAACACACGCACCTGGGGTTGGCTCGCAGCGGTCATCGACGTCGTGCTCATCGTCGTCTTCGCACTCATCGGGCGTTCGTCGCACGGTGAAGCCAACACGGCGCTTGCACTCTGGACCACCGCGTACCCGTTCCTGGCGGGCTGGGCGATCGGGTACGTGACGAGCGGAGCCTGGGCCCGCCCGCTGCGCTTCTGGCCGACCGGCGTCGTGGTCTGGGTCCTCACGGTCTTCGTCGGTCTGGCGATCCGTGTCGCCACCGGCCAGGGCGACGTCGACGGCAACCCGCTGCCGATCTCGTTCGTCATCGTCGCCACGATCGTGCTCGGGGTGTTCCTGCTCGGTTGGCGGGCGATCGTCCGCGGTGTGCTCCGGTTCACCTCGCGGTCGCGGCAGGATGCTGCGGCGACCGACGCGTGAACGGCAGCCGCGGTTCCCAGCCGACCATCCTCGACGTCGCCGCACGTGCGGGAGTCTCGAAGTCGGCGGTGAGCCGGGTCCTCTCGGGCACGGGGCGGTTCTCGAACGAGACCCGTGAGCGAGTGGAACGCGCCGCGACCGAGCTCGGGTACGTCGCCAACGCGATGGCCCGCGGGCTGGTCAGTGGCCGCACGAACACGATCGGGATGCTCGTCCGTGACGCCTCGTCGATGGTCTACACCGCCCTGCACGCCGTGATGGAGCGCCGCGCATCCGAGCTCGGTTACCGGGTCGTCACCACGACGGGCGTCGGCCGGGTCGAGGACGAGAAGTCCGCCCTCGCGGCCCTCGTCTCGATGCGCGTCGACGGACTGGTCGTGTGCAGCGGCCTCATGCCGTCCGCCGACATCGCCGAGTTCGCACCACGCATCGCCACCGTCGTCGCCGGTCGGCCCGAGCTGCACCCGGCGCTCTCGAGCGTCTACTGCGACGAAGCGGACGGTGGCGCGGCGATCGCCGACGCCGTCGCCGACGCCGGCCACAGCACGGTCGTGGTGCTCACCGTCCCGCTCGACAACGCGATCACCCAGCACGCGCGATCGTCGGCGATGGTCGAGCGGCTCCGGACTCGAGGCACGCGGGTGATCGACATCGATGCCAGTTTCGTGCGCCCGCCGGACGACCTCGCCGCCGACCTGGTCGACGCGATGCGCGAGTCGGGCGTCACCGCGGTGATGTGCCCGACCGATCGGCTCATGCTCGACGTGTGCGAGGCGCTCGCACGCCGCGGTGTCCGGGTCCCGGACGATCTGTCGGTCACCGGGTTCGACGGCGTGTACCCCCTCGCGAGCGACTGGATCGGGTTCACGACGCTCGAGCAGCCGATCGAGCGGATCGGCCGCGAGGCGATCGACCTCGTCATCGGCCGGATCGACGACCCCGCGCGACCCGTCGAGCACCGCTCACTGCGCGGCACCGTGATCCCCGGCCGCACGCTGCTCCCCCGCTGACCGGGACCTTCTCGGTGCGAGGTTGACCACTCGGCGCAGCGCAACAAGCGCGCACGGAGTGATCAACCTCGCACCGAGCGAAGCACCTCAGAACAAGCCCGAGCGCGGCCCCTCGTCCGGACCGTCGAACCCGCGGAACATGTCGGTCACGAGCGCCTCGATCTGCGGCTCCACCAGGCGCTCGACGGCCTCGGCGATGCGCGGCCGGTGGTCGATGAGCGCCAGGCAGACCGCGGTGCCGGTCGAGCGGGCGCACTCGTCGGACAACTCGATCTCGTGCCGGAGCGCCGCCTTGGCCTCGTCGGACAGTGGCTCCCGCGGTGTCTGCTCCCCCGCGCCCGTCCCCGCCAGCTCCCCGAGCGTGAAGAGGAACGGCGAACCCGGCGAGGGCTCGGGATCGACGTCGAGGCCCTGGAACTCGGGCGACAGCCCCTCGGCCGGCTGGTACCCCGCGTGCCGCTTCCGTGCGGCGGCCCGTTCGAGTTCGCGCTGGAGCAGCGGCAGGTTCTTGGCCGTGTAGTCGTCGACGGCGTCCTCGACGATGGTCGAGATCCGCCCGATCAGCGCGTGCTGGACGGCGTGCGGCACGTCCGGGCCGAAGCCGGCGGCACTCGCGATCGGGGACCCGGTGCACTTCCGGCAGATGCGCGTGCGCGGGCGGGCGGTCCCGATCTGCCAGCGCGGCAGCCAGCGCAGCCAGACGTCGACAGCGCTGCGCACGCGTCCGTCGATGCCGTCCATCCCTCAACAGTAGGCCTGGAGGCGCGGATCACCCCCGGCACACCGCGCCGGTCCGGCAATCCGCCGGTTCTCAGGCCTTGGGTTCCGTCACGAAGTCGATGAGCTCCTCGACGCGGCCGAGCAGCTGCGGCTCGAGGTCGGCGAAGGTGCGCACCTGCCCGAGGATCCGCTGCCACGCCCGGGCGATGTCGGCCTGCTCGGCGTTCGGCCACCCGAGCGCCTGGCAGATCCCCTTCTTCCACTCGATCGACCGCGGGATCGTCGGCCACGCCTGCAGTCCGACGCGGGCGGGCTTCACGGACTGCCAGACGTCGACGAACGGGTGCCCGACCACGAGCACGTGTGCGCCCCACTTGCCGCGCATCACGGCCTCGGCGAAGCTGGACTCCTTCGACCCGGGCACCAGGTGGTCGACGAGCACGCCGACGCGACGGTCACGGGTCGGCTGGAACTCGTCGAGGACGTCGGCCAGGTTGTCGACGCCGGAGAGCTCCTCGACGACGACGCCCTCGACGCGCAGGTCGGCACCCCAGACCTTCTCGACGAGCTCGGCGTCGTGCTTGCCCTCGACCATGATCCGGCTCGGCAGGGCCACCCGGGCACGCTGCGACTCCACCGCGAACGATCCGGACGCGGTGCGGAGGCGACCGCCGTCGGACGTCTGCCGCACGGCGGGCGCTGCCCCGGGCCTCCAGTCAGTGTGGACGGAACCCAGCGAACCAGGTGAGCCGGCAGCAGCTGCGGCAGACCGGCCGACCGACGCCTGCGGGCGGCCCAGTGTGACGAGCTCGCCCTCGAGCAGGAACTGCCCGGTGAAGGGGAAGGAACGGGTGCGGCCCTTCCAGTCCTCGAGCGCGATGTTGCCCGCCTCGAGTCCGACGACGGCACCGGCCCACCCGGAGTCCGGGTCCTCGAGCACCATGTCGCGTTCGAGCGGCACCTGCCGCACCTTCTTCACTCCGCGGGAGCGCCAGTCTCCCGAGAGCACGTCCCCGCCGTACCGGTCGTCGTCCACCCGCACGAGGGTACTGTCGACGTCGGCCCGGACGACGTCGACCGCGCCGACTCCCCACCATCTCAACGGAAGGCCTCCCGTGCGCGCAGCGATCATCCACGCCCCGAACGACATCCGCGTCGAGGAGCGCGACCGCCCCTCGGTCCTGACCCCGAAGGACGTCGTCGTCAAGGTCGTCGCGGCGTGCGTGTGCGGTTCCGACCTCTGGCCCTACCGTGGCGTGACCGAGACGAAGCAGCCACGGCCGATCGGGCACGAACTCGTCGGCGAGGTCGTCGCCGTCGGGGACGAGGTCACCGACCTGCACGAGGGCGACTTCGTCATCTCCCCCTTCACCATGAACGACGGCACCTGCCAGGCCTGCCGCCACGGCATGACCAGTGGCTGCGACCACCTGTCCGGCTTCGGCGGGAAGGACGCGTACGGCGACCCGGTCGGCGGCGCGCAGGCCGAGTACGTCCGCATCCCCGACGCGTCTGCGACGCTCGTCGCGGTCCCCGGCCCGGTCGACCCCGCCCTCGTGCCGTCGCTGCTGACACTGTCCGACGTCTTCTCCACCGGGCACCACGCCGCGGTGTCGGCAGCGGTCGGCCCGGGCAAGACGGTCGTCGTGGTCGGCGACGGCGCGGTCGGCCTGTCCGCCGTGCTCGCGTCGAAGCGACTGGGCGCCGAGCGCATCATCGCGATGAGCCGGCACGCCGACCGCCAGGCGCTCGCTCGCGAGTTCGGCGCGACGGACATCGTGGCTTCCCGCGGCGAGGAGGGCGTCGCGGCGATCCGCGACCTGCTCGGCGGCGACCAGGCCGACTGCGCGGTGGAGGCCGTGGGCACCGAGGAGAGCATGGACCAGGCGCTGCACTCGGTGCGTGCGGGCGGCAACCTCGGCTTCGTCGGGGTCCCGCACGGCGTCCCGACGATCGGCACCCGGTACCTCTTCGACACGAACATCGCGATCGCGGGCGGGATGGCGCCGGCCCGGAAGTACATCCCGGAGCTGCTGCCCGACGTCCTGTCGGGCACGATCGACCCGGGCCGGGTGTTCGACCTCGAACTGCCGCTCGACGAGGCCGCCGAGGCGTACCGGGCGATGGACGAACGTCGGGCGATCAAGGTGCTGCTGCGGCCGTAGGCGCCGGTCGCTCACTCCACGTATGCCTGGTGGAAGCCACGGAAGTAGGCCGCCCCGTCGTGCGTGCCGATGCTCTCCGGATGAAACTGGACGCCTTCGACGGGAAGTGTCCGATGGCGAACCCCCATCACGAAACCGTCGTCTTCCGACCGTGCCGTGACGACGAGATCGGCGGGCAACGTGGACTCGTCGATGACGAGAGAGTGGTACCGCGTGACTTCGCGCGGCCCTTGCGATCCCAGCGCGTAGAGCCCTCGACCATCATGGTGGATGGTGCTCGTCTTCCCGTGGCGGATGCGGTCGGCGCGAACGACAGCAGCGCCGAATGACGCCCCGATCGCCTGATGCCCGAGACACACGCCGAGAATTGGCATCCTTCCGGCGAAGTGGCGGACGAGCTCGACGTGGCCGGACGCACTCGGGTGCCCTGGGCCCGGACCGAGGACGAGGAAGTCCGGTCGCAGCGCTTCGACACGCTGGATCGTGTCTGGAGCCGACCGGAGCACGGTCCGCTCGTCGTCGACATCGGCGAGGTACTGGTCGATGATGTGCACGAAGCTGTCGAACGCGTCGACCAGGACGACACTCATCGAATCTCCTCCCCGCAGACCGCCCAGTAGGGAGCAGCCATCTTCTGGAGGGTCTCCTCCCATTCGCTGTCTCCCGTCGAGTCTGCGACGAAGCCCGCTGAAGCGCGGAGGACGTACGTCCCGGAGTGAACGACGGCCATGCGGATGGCGAGACCGAGAACAGCTGGCCTACTGCCGAGGCCGATCAATCCGAAGGCGCCCGCGTAGAGACCGCGTCGAGTCGATTCCAGGGACTCGATGATCTCCATCGCGCGCACCTTCGGAGCTCCGGACATCGTGCCGGCTGGGAAACCCGCACGGATGACGTCCCATGCGTCGTACCCAGCTTCCAGCTCGCAGACGACCTGCGACACGAGGTGGAGCACGTGCGAGTACGTCTCGACGGCCATCATGACCTCGACGTCGAGCGTCCCGGGTCTTGCGACACGTCCGAGATCGTTCCGACAGAGATCGACGAGCATGAGGTGTTCGGCTCGCTCCTTCGGGTCGTCAACGAGTTGCGCCTGCTGCGCTGCATCGTCAGCTCCTCGCTCGATGGTGCCGGCGATCGGCCGCATCGTCGCCGAGCCCTTCTCGAGCCGGACGAACAACTCCGGACTCGCACAGACCACGACATGGCCCGCGACGGTGAATAGAGCCATGTAGGGCGACGGGTTTCGCCGTCGGAGGCGTTCGTAGACTGCCAAGGGATCGGCATCGGTCTCGATGGTCACGGAGTGTCCGAGTTGCACCTGGTAGGCGTCTCCTTGGCGGATGTGTTCGAGACAGACCTCGCCTCGCCTCAGGTACTCGTCGCGTGTCACATCGTCGCGAATCCGGCGCGGACGTGGCACCGTCGGCATTCCGCCGACAGCCTCCGGCGAGGTGCTCTCCTCCGACCATGCGGTCAGCGCGCCCTCGATTTGGTCAGGGTCTTCGCCACCCCAGACAGAAGAGCGGACAACGGCCAGTTCGCTGCCGTGCTCCTCGAAGGTCACGATGGCGTCGACGAAACTGATCACAGCATCCGGCGGAGCATCACCCTGATCCGGGATCGAACGCGGGAGCCGCTCGATGTAGTGCACCGCGTCATACCCGAAGAAGACCAGGAAGGACAACGCGAGATCGTCGCGATCGTCGAACGTCCGCAAGGCCGCTTCCAAGACCCGAGGAATCGCCCAGAGCGAATCGTCAGCCGCCAAGCGGTACGCGCTTCCGTCGGGAATGATCGCTCCCGCTTCGACGAGGACCCCGGCGATGACTCGAACTGTCTCTCGTTCGCCGTCGATCGCCACGGAACCGTTCCGGATTATGAGCGATGTCCGCCCCGCAAGGCCACACATCGAGACGCGGTTGTCTTCCTGCGGCCCACCCTGCGACTCGAGTATGAATGCACGATCCGGTCCGTACGTTGCCCGGAGCCCTCGAAACGCATCCATCGCCGGCATCCGCGGCACGGGTCGACGCACAACGTCGCACTCGATTCGGGCAGCCTGTGCGCTCACGTCGTCCATCTGGCATCGCCTTCTTGTGTTCGTGTTTCGTCTGGTTGCATCAATGAAGCCGGTGCACCCGTTTTTCCGGCAGCGGCCAGTGCATCGTTCATCGTCTGCATCTTCGCTGTCGTCTCGTCATATTCGGCATCAGCGTCGGAACCCCGGACGATGCCAGCGCCCGCGAAGAGACGGACGGAGAACCCGGTGACGAGTCCGCAACGGATCGACACCCGCCACTCGCCATCGCCATCGTGCGACTGCCAGCCCACCACTCCGCCGAACAGTCCTCGTTCGAAGGGCTCGCTCTCACTGATGACCCGAAGAGCAGCCGTTCGCGGCACGCCGCAGACTGCAGGCGTCGGATGCAACAGCTCCACCGCAGCAAGCGAGTCGATGTGCGCCGGATCGACCGTCGTCGTGATGGTGGATGCGAGATGCCAAACGCGTTCTGTGGACCGCAGTTCTGGGCCAACCACATCAACATCGGACATCGCCACTCCGCGAAGCCGATGAACAATGTCCTCGACCACCAGGCCGTGTTCTGTGCCGACCTTCGCGGATCGGATGAGTTCGTTTCGAGCACGAGTGCGCGACACTCCCCCCCTCGGCACCGAGCCGGCGAACGGTGACGACACGAGACTTGCACCGTTGACCCGCACGAGTACTTCTGGACTCGCCCCCAGAAAGTCGCCTTGCGGCTCGGAACCGCGAACCTGAAACGCCACGGAGGACCGGTCTGAAGTCAGCCGCGCGAACACTTCGGCCTCGTCGAAGCCCTCCGGCCGCGTGATCACATCCGTCCGGGCGAGGACGACTTTCTGAAGGTCGCCATCAGAAATCCCACGCAGGACGTTTCGGACCAAAGATCTGAAGGCAGATCGATGCTCGATGTCGTCCGTCCTCGATGGTCCGGTCTGATGTCCAACAGATCGCGAGTCGGGAAGCAGCATCGAGCGAGGTTTGCCGATCCACAATCTTCCCGGCGATGAGAGGTCGAATGGCAGTGCACCGACGATCAGCGATCCGGTTGGCGCTGCTCTGAGCAAGTCTCGCGCCGCGCCGATCTGGACGCGAGCCGAAGCACCAGGCCGGATCGCCACTCCGTCGACGACCTCGAAGGGCGCGGGACGGCGACACCATCGGAACACCGGCCCCGCCGCGCGCGTCAACGCTCCTCCCGATCGATGCGTGCCGACCCGCATTCGCCGTCGTCATCGTTGCCGAACAGCATCCAGACGATCGGAACACCGTTCCGGACACGGAACCAGGTCAGATCCTGCTGACGGCGGGCCTCGTCGTTACAGACGGCCATGTCCGCTTCGCCGGTACCCACCATCGCCGCAGCGCTGCTCGTCGATGCTGTCACCTTCTCCTCGGCGACAGCGCCGAGGAGGTGTTCGGGTGCCAACTGGTCGAACAAGTGCCGGACTTCCGGCATCGACGCAAGGACGACGCCGGAATCTGGTTCGAAGCCACGACGAGTCGCGATCCCGTACGGGGGCGTGGAGTGCACGAACGCTCCGCGCAATCGAAGCTCAGGGTGCCAGTGGAAGTCAGTCGCCTCCCGGTGTGCACTGGGGATGAGCGCCAGTTCTGCCCGTCCTTCCAGTACCTCATTTCGGACCGCCGAGATGTCGTCACGCAGGCTCAGTTCGACTTCGATCCAGCCTCCGAGGGCGTCCCGGAGCGCCCGTGCGACGCAGTCAGCACTCGTGCCGGCAGGCCCGAGTGTCGAGACGGTGACGATGCGCCCGCCCGCAAAGTCTGCAAGTGCGTTCGGCGCTGCGGGGACAGGCAAACCGACGATGCCGTGGACGACGGTCACGACGTGACACCACGGCGCAGCGCCAACTGAGCGGCAATGACTTCCTCCGCACCTGGCTCGTTCCGGTGATCGGAGATGCGAGCTGCCTTCCAGCTCACGAACGCTCCGGTACTCACGATCTCGTCCAGAGCATCGACAGCTTCTGCACGGCATTCGACAGCGAATCGCCGTCGCACACGCCGCTCGATCTCGCGGAGCATCTGGACGTGTTCCGATGAGTTGCCATCCCGGAAATGCAGCCGCACCGTCACACGATCCTCGGAGCCATCGGCCGGACCGTCGATCACGACCTGGTAGCCGTACGCGCCCACGACGCCGTGCAGCACCGACTGCTCGACATCGCTCGCGGTCGCCGGGCTGCCGCCCAAACTGATTCGATCCGCAACCCGACCGATCACCTTGATGATCGGCCCGGGTTGGTCGATGTCGGACTGGTCATCGTCACTCAGCTCGACGAGGTCACCAGTGCGGTAGCGGATGAGCGGCTTCACACCGTCCATCAGCATCGTCACACAGAGCTCGCCAGTTCCTCGACCACCGAGGCATTCGCCAGAGTCAGGATCGATGATCTCCGCGATGTAGTTGAGCTCGGAGAAGCGCATCACTCCGCTCGGTGCTGCTGTCCCCATCACGAACGCTTCCTGCGAACCGTAGAGGATGTCGTAGCACCGCACGCCCCACAGCGACTCGATGTTGCGCGCCAAGGCCGGGGTGCACATCTCTCCCGTGGTGAAGACCAGCCGGAGCGACGGAAAGTCCTCGCGGATGTCGAATCCGTGGAACGACGCCGCTCGCGCAAGGTTCAGACAGACGCCCGGGGTCGCGACAATGACCTCCAGCTCGAGGTCGCGCATGAGTTCGAGCGCTCGCTTGAAGCCCATGACCGGCGAGTAGGGCCAGATCTTGGCATTGCACGACCCGAGGTTCTTCGCCACGTCGCCGAGCGTGTCCCCGAAGGAGTGCACCTCGGTCGGCCCCATGAGCCCGACGGACGGACGGTGCGCTCCGAAGTGCTCGCGGAAGATGGCGCGCCACGACTCGGTGATGAAGGCATTCGACGCGACTACCTCCTTGGCGTCGCGTGGACACGGTGTGGCCCTGCCGGTCGTTCCCGTGGTCTCGTAGAAGTACAGCGCCTCGCGGAGCGGGCCGGACAGCACGTCGTACAGTTCGCGCCGAAGATCCTCCTTCGTGGTGAACGGCAACGCGGTGAGGTCCTCGGGCCGCACCGAATCGAGATCGACGCCTCGGAGCTGTTTGCGGTAGAACGGCGACCCCATCACCTTGTGCAACACAGCTGCGAGCTGATCCGAACGCCACGCTCGGAGGGCTTCCTGGGTCAACCGGGCGTCGTGGTACTGCTCGAAGACTTCGACGTACCGGCCGATGAAATCGTCGGCCGCAGAGGACCTCGGAAGCCAGGTCTCGCCGCGGGCAAGTGATGTCGTGTGGTCGGTCATGGGGTGACGCTCCTCTTCGTCTCGATCTGTCCTGGTTCATCGTGGACGGCACGCTCACTTCGTTCGTTGGCCGCCAGGCCGGTGCTGCTGCTTGGCATCCCCCGTAGCTGGAAGATCACCTCGACCATCCGGATGGCCATCGCGCGGACCGCTGCCATTCCTTCGTGATCCAGGTCCGGGTCGCCTTGCTCGGTCCGCACGATGGCGGGGTAGCCGCTTCCTGGAAGGATCATGCGGTTGAGCAGGATGTTCTGGTGGAGCTGGTTCAGGACAGCGGAATGTGCGTACCGACGGCCGACGACCAGTGCACCGCCGACCTTGTCCGCGAGAGGGCGTGAGAACCGGAGATGCCCGACGCCGGCCCGCTCGATGAACGTCTGCATCGGCGCGGCCAGCCCGAAGCCGTGCACGGGGCTGGCGTAGACCACTCCCTCCGCTTCGACCATCTGCCGGACGATGTCCCCTACGTCGTCCTGTAGTGCGCATCGTTCCGTCCTCAGGTTGCAGTCTCCGCATGGTCCGCATCCGCTGATGTCCGCAGCAGCAAGCGGGACGACGATCGATTCCACTCCACGGCTGCGGAGTTCGTCGGAGAACCGTTCGAGCACGGCGCCCGTCGCGCCGCGCGGGTTCTCGGACCCGTTGAGACAGACGACCCTCGGCGGCATGGTCGAACCGCCGGTCACCGGCAGACCGCTTCGGCTCGGGCGCGGATCGCCGATGCGACGGCTGCTAGCGTCGGAGGCGCGTCCATCGGGGAGGTACGCACGACGATCACGTGCGCTCGATCCGGGTCCGAGAACGCTGCTTCGAGAGCGATCGCGTACTCGATCACCGTGCTGACGGCGGAGGTGGTCACGGTCGATCCGCCGCCGATGGTGCGGGCCACCATCGGCCAGTCCCAGGACGAGACGTCGTTGTAGGACGCCCGCGCTCCGCGGATGACACGCTCGATCGTGTACCCACCGTTGTCGACGACGACGAAGATCGCATTCGACCGGTAGCGGTGCAGCAGCCCGAGTTCGTTGGCCGTCACTTGTGCAGCACCATCACCGACGACGGCCAGAACTTGACGCGTTCGGTCACCGATCGACGCTCCGATCGCCGCAGGCAGCGCGTGACCGATGGCGGCCCAGACGGCGGCGCACTCGAACACCGTGTCTGCGGGGAAGGCGATGTCGAGCGCTCCGAAGTACGAGGTGCCGGTCTCCGCGAACAGACGAGTGTGAGTCGGCATGATCGCAGCAGTGCTCGACCACATCGAGTTGATCGTCAGTGGACCATCGCCGACAAGCACAGCGGTCGGCAGCTCGGTTGGGGCCTTGCTCGGCGGCGGGGCCGGGAGACCAGGCCACAGCGCAGCAAGGCGCCGGACCACGACGCCGATCTCCGCTTCGAGAACCCTTCCTGCCCACGTGACCGAACTGCGGCCGACGACGAGTGTCGAATCCTCGGGGAAGTCATGGCTGAACCCTCCCGTGGTCGTGTCAGCGAGTACGCAGCCGACGAGGACGCGCCCAGTCGGAGCTTCCACGCGCGCATTGACGCCTGCACGACTGAGTTTCCCGTTGTAGACGCCGAGGTAGGACGGGACCGTCTCGTCCACGATCCCCTTGCCGTTGGGGAGGGCGGCCAAGGGAACGTTGCGCTGGGCGAGCTGGTCGATCGCTCCTCGAAGGTTGTGCCGGAGGGCCAGATGACCGACGACCGCGGTCGCACGAGGATGGGCGGCGAGGTATGCAGAGAGCAGGTCGTCGACGTCAGGATCGTCGTTCTGCGGAGTTGGCGCTCCCAGCACCGCGGACGCCTCGGGGACGGCAGCCGACAGGACGTCCTGCGGAACACGGACGTACACGCTCTCGCGTCGGCCAGCCCAGTGACGCACTGCACGATCGATGGCGTCACATGGCTCGTCGAAGCCGATGTCGAACACCAGCGTTCCGAGCGCAGCCGCGACCCGGCCGAACCGGTCCAGATCGCCGTCAGCGAAGGTGTGGTGCACACACGCCTTGCTGCGCCAAGCTGCGGTCGGCGGTGTCACCACGACGTGCAGGACCGCAACGTCCTCGGCAACTGCACCAGCGGTCGCACATGCGGCGGAGAGCTCTCCGACCCCGAACGTGGTGCAGAGTACTCCGAGCCCGCGGGCTCGCGCGTACCCGTCCGCTGCGTACGCAGCACCGAGTTCACTCGCACAGCCGATCCACGAGATGTCGGGACTGGCTTCGAGGACGTCCATGAACGCCAGCGAAAAGTCGCCGGGGACGCCGAAGACCTCATCCACCCCGACTTCGCGCAGACGGGAGAGGAAGTGATCGGCGACACTGACCTGTTGAAACATCACAGTTAACGTATCAGCACTCAGGGCGGCACGTTTCGCGCAGCAGAACGCGTGTTTCGAATCGGTAAACAAACCTTTCAGTAAAGAAGGTTGTCCGTTACAGTCCTCGACATGACCACTCGAGGACGCACCCCCGGCCAGCCCGGGCTGCTCCGCGTCCTGAACGACCGCGCAGCGCTCGAACTGCTGCTCGACGACGGCCCGCTCACGCGCAACGAGATCGCACAGCGGACCGGCCTCAGCAAGCCCACCGCCGCCGAGATCATCCGCCGGCTCGAGTCGGCCGACCTCATCCGCCAGGCCGGCACCGACACCCAGGCCGGACGCCGCGGGCCGAGCGCCGTCGTGTACGAAGCGATCACCGACCGCGACCTCGGTGTGGCGGTCGACGTCCAGCTCGTCGACGTCCGGTCGACCGTGGTGGACGCCGCTGGTCGCACCTTCCCGGTCGCCACGCACCGGATGTCCGAGGCCGAGGTGCGCTCCCCCGGGTCGGACATCGTGGCCGCAGCGATCTCCCGCGCAGCCGCCGCGGCCGGCGTGGACCCCGAGCTCGTCACCGCCGTCGCGGTGGGCGTGCAGGCGAGTGTCGACCACGCCACCGACACCCTGATCTTCACCGACGGCCTGCCCGGCTGGCCCCGCGAGCAGGTGAGCGCGACCCTGTCCGCCGACCTCGGGGTCCACGTGGTCGTCGAGAACGACGCCAACCTCGCCGCCATCGCCGAACGCAACATGGGGGCCGGTCGGGCTCCCGGGTCGTTCGCGCTCTTCTGGATGGCCGAGGGCCTCGGCATGGCCCTCGACCTGCACGGCCACCTGCACACCGGCGCGTCCGGTGCCGCGGGTGAGATCGGCTACCTCAGCGTGCCCGCCGACGCACGCTCCATCGACCCGACGGCCACGATCGTCGCGGACCTCATCTCCGAGCCCGCGATCATCGCCCTGGCCGCCGAGCACGGGATCACGGCACCGGACGGCACCGCAGCCGACTGGCGCCAGGTGCTCCCGCAGCTGCCCGGCCTGCCCGAGCAGCACCCCTTCACCGTCGCCCTCGGCGAGCGCGTCGGGCACAACGTGCTTCCCGCACTCGCGGTGGCCGATCCCGAGACGGTCGTCCTGCACGGCCCGACCGGGATCGCCGGCGGCCCCGCCCTGGCCGCCGCCGTGACCGCCTGGCTCCGGACCCGTTCACGCTGGTCCACCGCCGTGGTCGCGCCCGGCGTCCCCGACACCCCCGTCCTGCACGGTGCGCGGCACGTCCTCATCGACGTCGTCCGCACCGCGCTCGCGGACCGGCTCGAGCGCATCAGTGACGATGCCCCGACGCCGGACCCCGTCGAGCGCCCCTGAACGTTCCACCCGCACCACTCGAGGCACCATCACCCAGCCCTGTCACAGGGCTCTTCGTCGCGCCCGGAAACGGGCAGCGCCCGGAAACGGGCAGCGCCCGGAAACGGACGGCGACGGAGCGAGACCAGAGAGCGAGTACCGCCTTGTCCCTCCCCGAACCGAACGTCCCGCGCCGCCGGGCGTTCCGCCGCATCGCCACCGCCACGGCCGTCGCCGCCGTCGGCGCCCTCGTCGTCGCCGGCTGCAGCTCCGGCAGCAGCGCCGACTCGATCGAGAAGAGCGCCCCGAAGGAACTCAAGGGCACCGTGTCCCTGTGGCACTTCTTCACCGGCCGTGAAGCCGGCGTGGTGAAGACCGCCGTCGAGGGCTTCGAGAAGGCCAACCCCGACGTCACCGTCGACATCCACGCCGGCCAGGACGACGAGAAGCTGCAGAAGGCGATCTCGTCCGGCCAGAACATCGACGTGGGGCTGTCGTACTCGACCGCCATCGTGGGCAGCTTCTGCTCCTCGGGTGCCTTCCGTGACCTCTCCCCCTACATCAAGCGCGACAAGGTCGACCTGTCGGACATCCCGAAGGCCGTGCAGTCGTACACGCAGTACAAGGGCACCCGGTGCACGCTGCCTGCCCTCGCCGACGTCAGTGCGCTCATGGTCAACAAGCCGCTGCTCGAGAAGGCCGGGATCGACTCCCCGCCGAAGACGCTCGACGAGCTCAAGACCGACGCGCTGAAGCTGACGACGTACAACGCCGACGGCTCGATCAAGCAGCTCGGCTTCAACCCGCTCATCGACTTCTACGAGAACTCGCCCGAGCACTGGGCGCCGATGGTCGACGGCTCGTGGTTGGACGAGGACGGCAACAGCGTGATCGGCACGTCCGACGCGTGGAAGCAGCTCATCACCTGGCAGAAGGACTTCGTCGACGAGATCGGTTACGACAAGCTCAAGGCCTTCACGTCCGGCCTCGGGCAGGAGTTCGCCGCGGACAACGCGTTCCAGACCGGGCAGGTCGCGATGCAGATCGACGGCGAGTACCGCACGGCGTTCATCAAGGACCAGAAGCCGGACCTGGACTACGGCACGTCGCCGACCCCGGTGATGGACGGCCTCGGCAACTACGGCTCGACGTACATCGCGGGCAACGTCGCGGGCATCGCGAAGGGCTCCAAGAACCCGGAGCTGTCGTGGGCACTCCTGAAGTACCTGTCGACGAACACCGACGCACAGGTCACCCTGGGCAACGGACTGAAGAACATCCCGACGCTCACCTCGGCGCTGGAGTCCCCCGACCTCGAGGTCGACGAGAACTACAAGACCTTCGTCGACGTCGCGGGCAACGCGGACACCATGACCTCGCCGGGCACCGCCGACGGCGCCGCCTACATCGGCACCTTCACGAAGTTCTGGCAGGCCTACCAGCAGAACGGCGGCGACCTCGACGCCAAGCTGAAGAAGCTCGACTCGGACATCGACAACGCGAACCAGCTGGCTGGTCCGTGATGAGCGTCACCACCAAGACGACCGGCCGGGAGGCGCGGCTCGCCCGCGCCGCCCGGCCCACGGGCCCGACGGGGTCCGGTCCGGTGCCCCCGACGGCTCCGCGACGTCGGCCCCGCTCCGCCGAGTCCCGGCGCCGCCT
This sequence comes from Curtobacterium sp. TC1, assembly GCF_019844075.1. Taxonomy (NCBI): domain Bacteria; kingdom Bacillati; phylum Actinomycetota; class Actinomycetes; order Micrococcales; family Microbacteriaceae; genus Curtobacterium; species Curtobacterium sp. TC1. The sequence goes on along the minus strand of NZ_CP081964.1, from coordinate 1,163,272 downwards.
CGTCGCCCTGACGATGCTCGCGCCGGCCCTGGCGGGCCTGGTGATCTTCTTCGCCTACCCCCTCGTCGCGTCGATCTTCTACTCGTTCACGCGCTACAACCAGCTGCAGGAGCCCGAGTTCGTCGGGCTGCTGAACTACAGGTTCCTGTTCACGCAGGACCCGCAGATCGGCCCCGCGGTCGTCAACACGCTGTGGTTCGTCGTCATCCTGGTGCCGGTCCGGATCGTGTGCGGGCTGCTGGTCGCCGGGCTGCTGTCGCGGGCCCGCACCGCCACGGGCTTCTGGCGGACGCTGTTCTACCTGCCCGCGCTGGTCCCGCCGGTGGCGAGCGTCGTGGCGTTCGTGTTCCTGTTCAACCCGGGCACCGGGCCGGTGAACCAGATCCTGCGGGTCTTCGGCATCGACGGCCCGCTCTGGTTCAACGACCCGGCGTGGTCGAAGCCGTCGCTCGTGATCCTGGGCGTCTGGGTGATGGGCGACATCATGATCATCTTCCTGGCGTCCCTGCTCGACGTGCCGCGCGACCTGTACGAGGCCGCGTCGCTCGACGGTGCGAACGGCGTCCAGCAGGTCCGGCACATCACGCTGCCGACGATCGCCCCGGTGATCGGCTTCGCCGCGGTGACGGGGGTGATCGCGGCCCTGCAGTACTTCACCGAGGCCGCGGTGGCGTCCGGGGTCGCGTCCGGCAAGGCGACGATCGGTGGCGGGACCGCCGCCCAGCTCGGCTACCCGGGCACGTCGCTGCTCACGTACACCGAGCTGCTCTACCAGCACGGGTTCGCGAACTTCCAGTTCGGCTACGCGTCCGCCATGGCCGTGGTCCTGTTCGTGATCACCGCGGTGGTGCTCGTCTTCACGATGCGCCGCATCTCCGTCTTCCGTCCCGAGGAGTCCTGATGACCGCCGTCTCCCAGTCCCCGCTCGCCCGGGCGCCACGGGGTCCAGCTCCCCGCACCGGCAGGCCGCGTGGTCGCACCCTGGTCTGGATCGCCGAGCACGCCGCTCTGGTGGCCCTCGGCGTGCTGACCATCGCCCCGATCGTGTTCGTGGTCCTGACCTCGCTGATGTCGAGCAACCAGGCACTCACGGCGTCGATCGTTCCCCGGCCGCTCGACTTCTCGAACTACGCGCGGGTGTTCACCGAACTGCCGCTCACGCAGTGGTTCGGCAACTCGTCGATGTACGCCGTCCTCGCCACCGCGTTCATGCTCGTCAGCTCCGTACCGGCGGCGTACGCGCTCGCCCAGATCAAGTTCAGGGGTGCGAACCTGATCTTCACGGTGATCATCGTCGCGATGCTCCTGCCCCCGCAGGTCACCGCGGTGCCGGTCTACGTGATGTGGTCGCACCTGCACCTGACCGGCACCCTGTGGCCGCTCATCCTGCCGAACCTGCTCGGCGACGCGTTCAGCATCTTCCTGCTCCGCCAGTTCTTCATGACCATCCCGAAGGAGTACGGGGACGCCGCCCGCATGGACGGCTGCAGCGAGTGGGGCGTGCTCTGGCGCGTGGTCGTCCCGATGGCCCGCCCGGGCATCGCGTCGGCGGCGATCTTCATGTTCTTCCACTCGTGGAACGACTACTACGGCCCGCTCCTGTACGCGTCCGAGAACCAGGCCGCCTGGCCGGTGGCGTACGGGCTCGCGACGTTCCGCGGACAGCACGGCACCGACTGGTCGATGACGATGGCGATGACCGTCGTCGTCATGGTCCCCGTCGTCATCATCTTCTTCTTCGCACAGAAGGCATTCGTCGAGGGCATCGCGCTCACCGGCGTGAAGGGATAGCAGCTCCAGTGAAACTCACAGTCGTCGGTGGCGGATCCACCTACACCCCCGAACTCGTGGACGGCTTCGCCCGGCTCCGCGACCAGCTCCCCATCGACGAGCTCTGGCTCGTCGACCCCGACCCGGTGCGCCGCGAACTCGTCGGCGGCGTCGCCAAGCGGATGTTCGCGCACGCCGGCCACCCCGGCACGATCCACGTCACCGACGACGTCGTCGCCGGGGTCAGCGACGCCGACGCGGTCATGTTCCAGCTCCGCATCGGCGGACAGGCCGCACGGCAACAGGACGAGACGTGGCCGCACGACGCCTGCTGCATCGGGCAGGAGACCACCGGTCCCGGCGGCTTCGCGAAGGCGCTCCGCACCGTACCCGTGGTCCTGGAGTACGCCGAACTCGTCCGCAAGTACGCCAAGCCGGACGCCTGGATCGTCGACTTCACCAACCCCGTCGGCATCGTCACCCGCGCCCTGCTCGAGGCCGGGCACCGCGCCGTCGGTCTGTGCAACGTCGCGATCGGGTTCCAGCGACGCTTCGCGAAGGAGTTCGGCGTCGCCCCCGACCACGTGCGGCTCGACCACGTCGGCCTGAACCACCTGACGTGGGAGCGCGGCGTGCACGTCACGGGCGCGGACGGCGTCGAGCGCGACGTGATGGCGGACCTGCTCGCCGAGTCGGACGGCGCCCTCGACCGGACGGCGGACAGCGTGCACATGCACCCGGATCTCCTCCGTCTGCAGCACGCGATCCCCTCGTACTACCTGCGGTACTTCTACAGCCACGACATCGTGCTGCAGGAGCAGCTGCACGAACCCACCCGTGCCGAGGCCGTCATGGAGACCGAGCGTGCCCTGCTCGCGAAGTACGCCGACGAGTCCGTCGTGACGAAGCCCACCGAACTGGAGCAGCGCGGCGGCGCCTACTACTCCGAGGCGGCGATCGATGTGCTGTCCTCGATCCTCGGCGACCGCGGCGACGTGCAGGTGCTCAACGTGCGGAACGACGGCACGTTCCCGTTCCTGCCGGACGACCACGTCATCGAGGTGCCGTCCCGCGTCACCCGTCAGGCCATCACGCCGCTGCCGGTCTCCCCACTCGCCCCGGACATGGTCGGTCTCGTGTCGCACGTCGCCGGGTACGAGCGCCTCGCGCTCGACGCCGCGGTCCACGGCGGCCGCGATCGGGTGCTCCGCGCGATGTGGGCGCACCCCCTCGTGGGGCAGGTCGACAAGGCGGAGAAGCTCACCGACCTGCTCCTGGCCGCGAACGCGGAACACATCCCGTGGGCGCGATCGGAGCAGGCGACGTGGGCGGGTTGAGCCGGACCGGCGAGGCGGGCCCGGCGCGAGCCTCCCGTCCGCCCGCTCCGGTCCCACCGGACGCGACCGACGTCGTGCTCGCCGTCGACGGTGGCGGGAGCAAGACGGACGTCGTCGCGATCGCGCTCGACGGGACGATCGTCGGGCACGCGCGCGGTCCGGGCTCGAACCCGCAGACCCGCGGGTGGGACCTCGCCGGGCCGATCCTCGACGACGTCCGTGCACGGGTGGTGGGTGAGCTGGGCGACCGGCGCATCCGCACGACGCACGTGTACCTGGCCGGGCTCGACCTGCACGACGAGCTCGTCGCGGCGTCCTCGGCCCTCGCGCACTGGGCCGAGGACGGCGGCGAGCCGCACGTCCTGGACAACGACCTGTTCGCACTGCTGCGGGCCGGCACCCTGTCCCCCGACGCGGCGGCCGTGGTGTGCGGCACCGGGATCAACGCCCTCGCGGTGCGAGCCGACGGCACGACCGCACGGTTCCCGGCCATCGGCGACGTCTCCGGTGACTGGGGCGGTGGTGCGTGGCTCGGCAACCGGGCGCTCTGGCACGCGGCGCGGGCCGACGACGGCCGCGGTCCGGCGACGGCGCTGGTCGACGTGGTGCCGGCGGCGGTCGGCCTCCGCAGCGTCCGCGAGGTCACCGAGGCCATCCACTTCGGACGCCTCGACCAGCGCGTGTTCAACCGGCTCTGCCCGGTGCTGTTCGAGGTGGCCGGAGCCGGCGACGCCGTGGCCCGGAGCGTCGTGGAGCGTCAGGCGGAGGAGATCGTCCTGCTCGCCGCGGTCGCACTCGAGCGGTTGGGCCTCGGTGGTTCGGCGGCCGAGCCGGTGCCCGTCGTGCTCGGCGGTGGGGTGCTCGCTGCTCGCCACCCGTTGCTCGTGGACGGCGTCGTCGACGGGCTCGCTGCCCGGGTCCCCGGAGCGGTGCCGACCTGGGTCACCGATCCCCCGGTGCTCGGTGCGGGCTTGGCGGCGCTGGAGTCGGTCGGTGCCGACGACGCCGCGCTCGAGCGGTACCGCGTCGCCGTGCGCTCCCGCGCGTTCGCGAGCACGACCGCGCTGATCCACTGATCCGCTGACGCGCTGCGACCGGGCGGAGTGCTGCGACCGGCCGGGGCGCTGCGCGATCCCCTCGCGAAAGCGACAGTCTGCCGCCGAACATCCGCGGCAGACTGTCGCTCTCGCGGCACAGACCGCGCGGCCGCGCGCGCCCGCCCGCGCGCGCGGCACCGCCCTACGCGCGCGCCAGCATCCCGAGCGTGTCGACGACGCGGTTCGAGAAGCCCCACTCGTTGTCGTACCAGGCGACGACCTTCACGTGCCGGCCCTCGTCGACGCGCGTGAGCAGCGAGTCGAAGACGCTCGACTCGGGCCGCCCCGTGATGTCCGTCGACACGAGCGGGTCCGCGGTGAACGCCAGGACCCCGGCGAGCGGTCCGGCGGCTGCGGCCCGGTAGGCCTCGTTGACCTCGTCCGCGGTCACGTCCCGCGAGACGACGGTGTTCAGTTCGACGATCGACCCGACGGGCACGGGCACGCGGATGGCGTCACCGGACAACTTGCCCTCCAGGCGGGGCAGCACCAGTCCGATGGCCTTGGCGGCTCCGGTCGTCGTCGGCACGATGTTGACCCCGGCGGCGCGTGCTCGACGCAGGTCCCGGTGCGGCCCGTCCTGCAGGTTCTGCTCCTGTGTGTACGCGTGCACGGTGGTCATGAACCCGTGCTCGATCCCTGCCAGGTCGTCGAGCACCGATGCCAGGGGTGCGAGCGCGTTGGTCGTGCACGACGCGTTCGAGATCACCGTGTGCGCGGCAGGGTCGAACGTGTCCGTGTTCACGCCGTACGCGATGGTGACGTCCGCGCCCGTTGCGGGTGCACTGATGAGGACGCGGCGGGCTCCCGCGGTCAGGTGTCCCGCCGCTGCGTCGCGCGCGGTGAACCGGCCGGTCGACTCGAGCACGACCTCGACGCCGAGGTCGCCCCACGGGAGCTCCGACGGCTCACGCGAGGCCAGGACGCGGACACGGCGGCCGTCGATGACGAGCGTGTCCCCGTCGACCTCGACGGTGCCGTCGAACGGGCCGAGGGCGGAGTCGTACCGGAACAGGTGCGCGAGCGTGTCGGGGGCGGTCAGGTCGTTGACGGCGACGACCTCGAGGTCGTCGCCGCCCCGTGCGAGCAGGGCGCGGAGCGTGTTGCGGCCGATGCGGCCGAAGCCGTTGATGGCGATGCGGGTCATGTGGGGTTCCTTTCGTTCCGTGCTCCATGCTCACGGGCCGGGAGGCGCGGCTCCAGTGGCAGGGAAGCCAGCGTTCGAAAGGATGTCGCCACCACGGCCGCGACGGCGCGGTCAGTCCTGGAACGTCCGTCGGTACTCGGTGGGCGACGTCCCGAGGATCCGCCGGAAGTGCGTCCGCAGGTTCGCGTCGGAGCCGAGGCCCGCCCGATCGGCCACCTGGTCGATGCCGAGGTCCGACTGCTCCAGGAGTTCCCGGGCGAGGTCCACGCGCGCCCGCAGCACCCACTGCATCGGCGTGTACCCGGTGTCCTCCACGAACCGGCGCGAGAACGTCCGTGCCGACACCGTGGCGTTCCGTGCGAGCGCCCCGAGCGTCAGCGGCTCGGCGAGGTGCCGGAGCGCCCACTCCCGGGTGTCCGCGAACACGTCCCCGAGCGGCTCCGGCACGCTGCGCGGCACGTACTGGGCCTGGCCGCCGCTGCGGTACGGGGCGCTGACGAGCCGTCGGGCGACGTGGTTCGACAGCGCCACGCCGTGGTCCTGCCGGACGATGTGCAGGCACAGGTCGATCCCGCTCGCGGCTCCCGCGCTGGTCAGCACCGAGCCCGCGTCGACGAACAGCACGTCCTCGTCGACGTCCACCTCGGGGTACCGCTCACGGAGCACCCGCGTGTAGTGCCAGTGCGTCGTCGCCCGGCGTCCGTCGAGCAGCCCGGCGGCCGCGAGCGCGAACGCCCCGGTGGAGATCGCCGCGATGCGGACGCCGCGGTCGTGCGCCCGAGCCAGTGCCGCGACGACGTCGGCCGGCGGCGCCGAGTCCGACGGTCGGCGGTAGCCGGGCACGAAGACGGTCTCGGCCCAGTCCAGTGCCTCCAGCCCGTGGTCGACCGCGTAGGCCAGCCCGTCGCCGCCGGTGATCCGACCGGCCCGGGGCCCGCACACCCGCACCTCGTAGGGCATGCTCGGCCGGTTCGAGAACACCTGCGCGGGGATCCCGACGTCGAGCGGTTTCGCCCCGTCGAGCACGAGGACCGCGACGCGGTGCAGTGCGGACGCAGCCATGCCGTCGACGCTAGCGGACGCGATAGGCCGGCTGGCGGAACCGCCCTGAGCGTCAGGCGTCGCGGACCGCCAGCACCCGGTGCGGCGATGCCCGTTCCGCCCGCCACCCGCTCGGCAACGTGTCCCGCAGCTCCGCCAGGGTGAAGGACCGGCGGATCGACCGCAGACCGTCGACCCGGACGAAGGTCCCAGCGGACACCAACGGCGACGCCAGCGCGTAGGCGTGGTACGCCTCCCGTGACCGACGGATGTCCGAGTGCACGCTGCGGCCCGACGCCAACGCAGCGGAGTCGGCGAGGAAGCCCGTCCGCTCGTCGTCTCCCAGGTGGTGCAGCACGTGGTTCGACACGACGACGTCGAACCGCTCCCCCGCCGCCACCAGGTCACCGCTCGACTGCTGCCGGAAGCTGACGCCCCGCGGCGCCCGTCGGTTCGCGGCGTCGATCGCCCGCGGGTCCGGGTCGACCCCGACGACCTCGACGTCGAACCCGTCGCTCGCCGCCCACCGCACGACGGCCCGGGCCAGGTCGCCGCCACCGCACCCGAGGTCGAGCACCCGTCCGCGGCCGGTGACCGGCAGGGCCGGCACGACGTGCGTCCGCCACGCCGATCGCCACCCGCTCACCAGGGCGTTGACGAGCGCGAACCGCCGGAAGGTGCGCGCCAGCGCGCGCGGATCGCAGTCCGGGTCGTCCATGAGCTCGGTCAGGTCGAGCGCACGGGTGCGCAGGTCGAGGACCGGGAGGCCCGTGGAGCCGCCGTCGGGACGGCTCACGTGCGCACCATGGTCAGTCGCGCGCTCTCGACGGTGAGCCCGGGGCCGAAGGCGAGCGCCACCACGGGTGCCCCGTCCGGGACGCCGGCGTCGACGGCTTCGCGGAGCACGAACAGCACGGTCGCACTCGACATGTTCCCGTGGTCGCGCAGGACCGTGCGACTCGCAGCGATCGCCGCGTCCGGCAGGTCGAGCGCCTGCTGGGTCCGGTCGAGGATCGCGCGGCCACCGGGGTGCACGGCCCACACCGGCACGTCGGCGGCGGGACCGTCGAGCAGCGACGCGACGGCTTCGGCGACGCTGGTGCCGACGAGCTTGGGCACGGCGGTGCTCAGGACCATCTCGAAGCCCTCGTCGCCGATGTTCCACGCCATCTCGCCGGCGCTCTCGGGCACGACGGCGGTGGCGAACGCGTCGAGGCGCAGGCCGGGACCGTCGGCCGTGACGACGGCGGCCGCGGCGCCGTCGCCGAAGACGCTGTTGGCGACGACCTGGTCGGGGTCGTCGCTCGCGCGGACGTGCAGGGTGCAGAGTTCGGCGCAGACGACCAGCACGACGGCGCCCGGGTCGGCCTCGGCGAACGCGGCGGCGATCCGCAGGGCCGGGAACGCCGCACAGCAGCCCATGAACCCGATGTGGTGGCGGAAGACGGCGCGCGGCAGCCCGAGCGCGGTCACGATGTCCAGGTCCGGACCGGGTTGCGTGAAGCCCGTGCACGACACCGTGACGACGTGCGTGACCGAGGCGGCGTCCACGTCCGCACGATCGAGGGCGTCACGAGCGGCGTCGACGAACAGCGCCGGTGCGAGCTCGCGGTACCGGTCGTTGCGGGTGCCGGTCGACGGCGAGTGGAGGGCGCCGTACGCGTCACGGAAGGCGCCGGCGGGTCGTTCGCGGTCGAGCTCGTCCAGCACGGTGTGCCGGTGGTCGACCGCCGAGGCGTCGAAGGCTGCGGGGACGAGCCGCCGACCGAGACGACCGAGCTCGGGCTGCGCGGCGAAGAGATCCCGCACCGCAGCCTGCTCGAGCGTCGTCTCCGGGACGGCGGTTCCGATGGCGCGGATCGTTGCGGACACGACTCATCCTGTCACCGGGTCGCTGACGCGTCCCCAGGATCGACGGGAGGCGCGGTGCCAGCCGGCACCGCGCCTCCTGTCCGTCAACGGATCCGGTCTACGACTGCTGCGCGCGCTCCAGCACCAGCTCGCGCACGCGGGCGGCGTCCGCCTGGCCCTTCATGGCCTTCATCACGGCGCCGATGATGGCGCCGGCGGCCTGGACCTTGCCGTCCTGGATCTTGGCGAGCACGTCGGGCTGCGCGGCGAGCGCCTCGTCGACCGCGGCGGTGAGCGCCGAGTCGTCGGACACGACCTTGAGCCCGCGGGCCTCGACGACCTGGGCCGGCGAGCCCTCGCCGGCGATGACGCCCTCGAGCACCTGGCGGGCCAGGCGGTCGGTCAGGTCACCGGACTCGACGAGCGCGATGACCTCGGCGACGTGCTGCGGCGACACGAGGTCGCCGGGCTCGGCGTCCTGCGCGTTCGCGACGCGGCTGATCTCACCGGTCCACCACTTGCGCGCGGCCTGCGGCGCGGCTCCGGCGGCGACGGTGCCCTCGACCTGGTCGAGCAGCCCGCCGTTCACGACGTCCTGGAACTCCAGGTCGGCGAAGCCCCACTCGCCCTTGAGACGACGGCGGCGAGCCACCGGTGCCTCGGGCAGGGACGCTCGGAGTTCCTCGACGACCGCGGGGTCCGGCACGACCGGCAGCAGGTCGGGCTCGGGGAAGTAGCGGTAGTCGTCGGCGTCCGACTTCGGACGGCCGGCCGACGTGCGGCCGGTGTCCTCGTGCCAGTGGCGGGTCTCCTGCGTGATGGTGCCGCCGTCGGCCAGGATCGCGGCCTGGCGCTGGATCTCGTAGCGGATCGCACGCTCGACGGCACGGAAGGAGTTGACGTTCTTCGTCTCGGTGCGGGTGCCGAGCTTCTCCTGGCCGCGGGGGCGCAGCGAGATGTTGGCGTCGCAGCGCAGGTTGCCGCGTTCCATGCGGGCCTCGGAGACCCCGAGTGCCCGGACGAGGTCGCGGATGACCTGCACGTACGCGGCACCGAGCTCGGGAGCGCGGTGCTCGGCGCCGAAGATCGGCTTCGTGACGATCTCGACCAGGGGCACCCCGGCGCGGTTGTAGTCGACGAGCGAGTACTCGGCGCCCTGGATGCGGCCGGTGGCACCGCCGACGTGCGTCAGCTTGCCGGCGTCCTCTTCCATGTGGGCGCGCTCGATCGGCACGTTGAAGATCGTGCCGTCCGCCAGTTCGACCTCGACCTCGCCCTCGAACGCGATGGGCTCGTCGAACTGCGAGACCTGGTAGTTCTTGGGGTTGTCCGGGTAGAAGTAGTTCTTCCGGGCGAACCGCGACGACTCGGCGATCGAGCAGCCGAGCGCGAGCCCGAGCTGGATCGAGTACCGCACGGCCTGCGCGTTCACGACCGGCAGCGACCCGGGCAGCCCGAGGTCGACCGGCGTCACGTTCGTGTTCGGCTCGCCACCGAAGAAGTTCGGTGCGTCCGAGAACATCTTGGTCTTCGTCGCGAGCTCGACGTGCACCTCGAAGCCGAGCACCGGCTCGTAGCGCTCCAGTGCTTCGTCGAAGTCCATGAGCGCGTCCTTCTGCGCCATCAGATCACACCTTCCTGCGCAGCCGACTGCTGACTCTGGTCGAGGTCCGGGATCCGGTCGATGAGCGGGGCACCCCACTGCTGCTCGAGCAGACGTTCGAGCGCCGCACCGTAGCGGTACAGGCGGGCGTCCTCGCGCTGCGGGGCCATGAGCTGCACGCCGACGGGCAGGCCGTCCTCGGGCGCCAGGCCGTTCGGGATGCTCATGCCGGGCACGCCCGCCAGGTTCGCGGGGATCGTGGTGAGGTCGTTGAGGTACATCGCGAGCGGGTCGTCGATGCGCTCACCGATCGGGAACGCGGTCGTCGGGGCCGACGGGCTGATGAGCAGGTCGACCTGTTCGAAGGCGGCCTGGAAGTCCCGCTGCACGAGCGTGCGGACCTTCTGCGCCGAGCCGTAGTACGCGTCGTAGTACCCGGCGCTCAGGGCGTAGGTACCGAGGATGATGCGACGCTTCACCTCGGGCCCGAACCCGGCTTCGCGCGTGGCGGCCATGACGTCCTCGACGGTGGCACCGTTCTCGGGCGTGACCCGGAGTCCGAAGCGCACCGAGTCGAACTTCGCCAGGTTCGACGAGGCCTCGGCCGGCAGGATCAGGTAGTAGGCGCTGATCGCGTAGGCGAAGGACGGGGCGTCGATCTCGACGACGACCGCACCGGCCGACTCGAGCAGGGCGACGGTCTCCTGGAAGCGCTGGGTGACCCCGGCCTGGAAGCCGTCGCCACCGGCCAGCTCCTTGACCACGCCGACGCGCAGGCCGCGCAGCGTGTCCGCCTGCAGCCCTTCGCGAGCGGCGGCGGCCATCGACGGCCAGGCGTCGGGGATCGAGGTGGAGTCGCGCGGGTCGTGCCCGCCGACGACGTCGTGCAGGAGCGCGGCGTCGAGGACGGTGCGCGCGACCGGGCCGATCTGGTCGAGGCTGGACGCCAGGGCGATCGCGCCGTAGCGGCTCACCCCGCCGTAGGTCGGCTTCACGCCGACGGTGCCGGTGACGGCGCCCGGCTGGCGGATCGAGCCGCCGGTGTCGGAACCGAGTGCGATGGGTGCCTCGTGCGCGGCGACGGCAGCGGCCGAGCCACCGCCGGAGCCGCCGGGGATGCGGTCGAGGTCCCACGGGTTGTGGGTCGGACCGTACGCCGAGAACTCGGTGGTCGAGCCCATCGCGAACTCGTCCATGTTGGTCTTGCCGAGCGGCACGAGGCCGGCGGCTCGGAGCTTGGCGACCGGGGTGGCGTCGTACGGCGGCACCCAGCCCTCGAGGATCTTCGAGCCCGAGGTCGTCGGCATGTCCTGCGTGCACAGGACGTCCTTGATCGCGATCGGGACACCGGCGAGGGGCCCGAGGTCGTCGCCGGCCGAACGGCGCGAGTCGATCGACTTCGCGACCGCGATGGCGTTCTGGTTGACGTGCAGGAAGGCGTGCACGTCGCCGTCGACCGCGGCGATGCGGTCGAGGTGGGCCTGCGTGGCCTCGACGCTCGAGACGTCGCGTGCCACGAGGGCGTCGGCGAGTGCTGCGGCGCTCATGCGCGTGATGTCGGTCACTGTTCTTCTCCCAGGATCGCGGTCACTCGGAACCGTTCGCCGTCGGAGTCGGGCGCCCCGGAGAGCGCCTGCTCCTGTGTCAGCGTCTGGCCGACGACGTCGGGTCGGGTGACGTTGCCGAGCGGCACGGGGTGGCTCGTCAGCGGGACGTCGTCGGTCGCGACCTCGGCGACCTTGGCGACGCTCTCGACGATGTGCGACAGCTCCCCGGTCAGCTTCTCGATCTCGTCGGGCGTGAGTGCGATACGCGCGAGGTTCGCCAGGTGCGCGACCTGCTCGCTCGTGATGTCAGGCATGGTGCTCCGTCGATCGGTTCGTGGGATGTCCGACAGTCTATTGGCCCGAGCAGTCACTTCCCGTTCTGGTCGCCCGCTGCCGGAGCCGCCGTGGCAGCGGGAGCCGCCGGTGCTGCCGGAGTGGAAGGAGCAGTCGGCTGCGTCGGCGTGGTCTGCGTCGTCTGGTCGCCCTGCGAGGCCCCCTGTCCAGACGAGGATCCCGAGGACGACTGCGAGGACTGCGACTGCGACTGCGACGCGTGGCTGGCCTGCCCGATCATCGCCTGGCTCGGAGCGGGCAGCGCGTCCCCACCGACCGTCTGGTCCAGGTACGCCATCATCGACTTCCCGACGCCGAACTTCGCGCTGTACCCGGTGGTCCCCTGCAGGAACGGCCAGTTCGCCAGGCTCACGTTCCCCTGCACGTTGCCGATCCAGGTGGCGTTCGTGTACTTCGTCGACGACGCCACGAGCCAGTTCTGCACGTCGCCGTCGGTCGTGCCGGTCTTCGCGAACTTCGGCACGCTGTCGCCCGGGTTCGCGCTGGCTGCGGTGCCGGAGCCCGACAGCACCCCCTGCAGCGCGTAGTCCACGGTGCCGGCGACGTCCGCCGAGACGCCCTGCGTGCAGGACGACGGCGTCGGGGTGATCTTGGTGCCGTCCGACTCGGTGACCGAGTCGATGGCGGTCGGCGTGCAGACGACACCGCCGTTCGCGAAGCCCGCGTACGCCTCGGCGAGGTCGATCGGCGACAGCTCGTTGACGCCGAGGATCGACGAGGGGGTCTGCCCGAGGGCACCGCCGTCGGCGCGGTGGATCCCCATCGACTGGGCGAGCTGCGCGATCTTGCAGAGGTCGAGCTGCTTGCCCATCGCGCCGAAGGCGGTGTTGATCGACTCGACGGTGGCGGCCTGCACGGTCATCGAGGCCGGCACGGACTCGGCGTTCGCGACGGGCCACGTCCCGCCACTGACGTTCTGGCAGGAGTTGGTGAACTCCGAGTTCTGGAAGGTGTGCTCGGTGGTCGACACCGATTCGGACAGGGTGTGGCCGGTCGCGAGCCACTCGGCCAGGGTGAACACCTTGTAGGTGGACCCCGTCTGGAACCCTCCGGAGTTGCCGTACCCGGAGTCCGCGCTGTAGTTCACCGCGGTCGACCCCGCTGCGGCGTTGTCCCCCTGCGTGTACGACGTGTTCTGCACCATCGACATGATGCGTCCGGTGCCGGGCTCGACGGTGACGTTCGAGCCGCCGACGTCGACGCCGGCCATCGTGGACGGCACGTAGGTCGACAGCGCGGTCTGCGCCTGGCTCTGCAGGTCGAGGTCGAGCGAGGTGTGGATCTGCAGGCCCTTGGTGTCGAGGGTCGCGATGCGTGCTGCGGCGGTCTTGCCGAACGCCGGGTCCTGCAGCACCTGGTCGCGGACGTAGTCGCAGAAGTAGCCGGCGTCCTCGTTCGTCGCCGCGGTCGAGCAGCCGTTCGCGGTCTCGGTGATCTTCGGCGTGACCGGCGTCGCGATCGCCTTCGTCATCGCGGCCTTCGTGATCGACCCGTGCGCCTGCATCCGGCGGAGCACGTAGTCGCGGCGCTCCTTCGTCAGCGCGTACCCGTTGGCCGAGCCGTTGTCCTTGTCGCTCGGTACGTCGATGCGCAGGTTCGACGGGTTGTTGAGGATCGCCACGAGCGTCGCCGACTGCACGAGCGACAGGTCCTTCGCGTGCACCCCGAAGTAGTACTCGGCACCGGCCTCGGCGCCGTAGACCCGGCCGCCCAGCCCGACGATGTTCAGGTACCCGGTCAGGATGTCGTCCTTCGAGTACTTCTTGTTGACGGCGATCGCGTACCGCATCTCCTGCAGCTTCCGCTGCGGGGTGACGCCGGCCGCGTCCTGGTAGCAGGCCTCCACCTTCTTCGCCGTGGCGGCCTGGTCCTTGCCGGTGAGTTCCTCGCACTGCTGCACGAGGACGTTCTTGACGTACTGCTGGGTGATGCTCGACCCGCCCTGGACGTCGCCGCCGACGACGGTCGCGGCGACTCCGCGCAGCGTGCCGAGGACGTCGATGCCGCCCTCGTCGTAGTACCGGGGGTCCTCGGTGTCGATCGCGGCCTGCTTGAGCGTGTCCGCCATCTGGTCGGCTGTGACGTTCGTCCGGTTCTCGGCGTAGAACGACGCGATCTTGACCTGCTTGCCGCCCTTCGTCGCGTACACCGACGAGACCTGCTGCGGCGTCTGCACGTCGAGGTAGCTCGGCAGGTCCTCGAAGAACGCGACCGCTCCGGAGGTGCTCTCACCCGCGACGGCGACCGCCGGCGTCACCGCGACGGCGACGAGCATGCCGGCGAGCACGGACATCACCACGAACATCAGGAGAGCACCAGGCCATCGCACCACACGCATGCCCCGAACCGTAGGGAGGCGGGCTGTACTGGTTCTGCCGTGGAACCGACTGAGGCTGCGCCGTCGCTCAGGTTGCCGCTCAGGCACCACCCGACGCGGGTCGCGATCCGCGCGCGGTCGCGGATCCGACCGGGAGGCCCGGCGCACGCCCGGCACGTCGGCCACCGGTCACGATCCGGTCACGTCCAGGGCCGCACCGCGTCAGTCGCGCGGCTGCAGGTCCTGTGGACGGACCAGGTACATGTCGATCGACGCCCCGACGACGCCGTCGTCACCGGTGCTGCCACGTCGGACCTGCTCGCGGACGAGGTCGCCGCGGCCGACGCCGATCAGGGCGACGTCGTGCAGCGACGCGGTCCCGGGCTTGAGGTAGTCGTTGTGCCCGACCGGACGGCGGAACAGGTCGCCGGCGGCCAGCGCGTCGGCCCCGCCGGCCAGGTCCATCACGGTGGCGCCGAAGGACGCACCGCCGGGATCCGTGCCGTAGTACCCGGACCCCGCGATCGGGTCGCTGTGCGCGACGCCGACGAACACCTCGTCCGAGGCGACGGCCAGCTCCGCCGACGACCGGACGTCGCTGCCCGGCGACCCGAGGACGGTGAGGGTGTCGGCACTCATCCGTCCGGAGGCGAGCGCCATGAGCGCCGTGGTCGACCCGTAGGAGTGCGCCACGATGTTCAGCCGGGGCTGGTCGCCGTCGCGGATCTGCCGCAGACCGTCGACGGTGCGCTCGAGTCGCTGTGCTCCGGTGTCGGCGAGGCTGAGCGACATGATGTTCGACAGGTCGGGCGTGCGGTAGCCCATCCACGCCACGACGGCGACGCCGGACCCGTCACCGGAGCCACCGGCTGCCAGCGGTGCGAGGGTCGCCTGCTCGCTCGCCAGGTCGTTGGCGGTGTTCGTGAAGTCGGCCATCTGCCCCGTCACGGTGAAGAACATCCCGGGCACGATGACGGTGACGTCCGCCGCCGTGTCGAGGTCGCCGATGCTGATCGCCGCTCGTCCCGCTGCCCGGGTGTCGAGCGTGACGAGGAACCGCTGCGGGTCACCGGGCTCGCGCCGCAGCGAGTCCCGTACCTGTCCGAGCATCGCGGCGTGGGCGGCAGTCGTGTCGTGGTCGGCGAGGCCGCTGGCCAGGGTCGACCGGTTCGCCCGGTCGCGCACGGCGTAGGGCACGCCCTCGAGGTTGCCGACGATCGAGGGCGCGTGCGCCAGGAGCGTGTCCTGTTCGTCGGCGTCGAGCCCCGCCCACCACTGCGCGACGACGGCCGCGGCGGGTGGGTCGTCCTGTGCGGTCGCCACCACGCGTCGGTCGTCCGCGGCACGGCGCAGGGCACCGGCGCCGAGGGTGCGGAGGTCGTCGAGGAAGGCGCGTCCGTGCGCGGTCGCGACGGTGTCGACGTCGATCTGTCCCCCGGTCATGACCGGCTGGGGCACCGCGTGGCGTTCGGAGACCAGCGCGACCGTCACGGTGGCCGTGGTGGCGTGGGACGGAGGCGCGACGGGGGCCTCGATCACTCCGAGCGAGTGCATCGAGGCGGTGAGCAGAGCCGCGGCGATGAGCAGCAATCGGGTCTCCCCCTGGAAGGCCGTCCCGCCGTCCCCCTGCAGACGACGGGTGATGCTCTGTCGAGTGTAAGGAGAAAGCCCGAGGATCGGTCATGCGCGTTGCAACTTGTCCCCCGAACTGGGTGCGTCGGACGGCGCGCCGCGGCGGGCGGACACGTCGACGGCGTGCTCGCGGTCGGGCTCAGGACTCGGCCGTGGTCTCCTCGGGTTCGGGGAGCGCGCTCGGGCCCTGGGTCACGAGCAGGTGGAACTGCTCGGCGTCGATGATCCGGAGGCCCAGCTGCTCGGCCTTCGTGAGCTTCGAACCGGCCCCGGGGCCCGCGGCCACGAAGTCGGTCTTCTTGCTCACGCTCGACGCCGCCTTGCCCCCGGCGGTGATGATCGCCTCCAGCGCACCTTCTCGTGTGTACCCCTCGAGCGATCCGGTGGCCACGACCGTGACACCGCTCAGGACACCGCCCTCGACCGCAGCACCGCCGGGGCCGGGGTGGTCCGGCGTGGTGAACTGCACGCCCGCCGCCGTCCAGCGGTCGATGATCTCGCGGTGCCAGTCGACCTCGAACCACGCGAGCAGGGCGTCGGCGATGATCCCGCCGACACCGTCGACCGCGGCGAGCTCCTCGCGCGAGGCGGCGCGGATCCGGTCGAGGGAACCGAAGTGGTTCGCGAGCGCCCGCGCCGCGACCGGTCCGACGTGGCGGATGCTCAGCCCGACCATGATGCGCCAGAGCGGTTTCGTCTTGGCCGCGTCGATGTTCGCGAGCATCTCGAACGCGTTCTTCGAGGGGTAGCGGCTCGGCTCGCCGGTGTAGTCGGCACCGCGGGCGTCGGCGTCGAACGGCGGGTCGGTCTTCTTGCGCGCCCGGCTGAACGGGGTCACGCGCTTCGGGGCGCCGGCGTCGTCGACCTTCTCCATGCCGGTCTCGGCGTCGCGCACGATCACCTCGATCGGGACGATGTCCTGCATCGTCAGGTCGAACAGCCCGGCCTCGGTCACGAGCGGCGGGGTCTCCGGGTGCAGCGGTTGCGTGAGCGCTGCGGCTGCGACCTCGCCGAGGCCCTCGATGTCGAGCGAGCCGCGCGAGGCGATGTGCTCCACACGACCGCGGACCTGCGCCGGGCAGCTCTTCGCGTTCGGGCAGCGGAGGTCGATGTCGCCTTCCTTCGCGGGGGCGAGCTCGGTGCCGCACTCCGGGCAGTGCGTCGGCATCACGAACTCGCGCTCCGTGCCGTCGCGCAGGTCGACGACCGGCCCGAGGACCTCGGGGATGACGTCGCCGGCCTTCCGCAGCACGACGGTGTCGCCGATCAGGACGCCCTTCGCCTTGACGACCTGCTGGTTGTGCAGGGTGGCCTGGCGCACGACCGAGCCGGCCACCTCGGCCGGGGCCATCACGGCGAACGGCGTCGCACGACCGGTGCGGCCGACGCTCACCACGATGTCGGTGAGCGTCGTGTGGACCTCTTCCGGCGGGTACTTGTAGGCGATCGCCCACCGGGGGGCCCGTGACGTCGAGCCGAGTTCCTCGTGCAGGGCGAGGTCGTCGACCTTGATCACGACGCCGTCGATCTGGTGCTCGACCGAGGCGCGGCGGTCACCCGTCGAGCGGACGAAGGCGTTCACCTCGTCGATGGTGTCGAAGACCCGGTAGTGGCTGCTCGTCGGCAGCCCCCACGTCTCGAGCAGCTCGTACACCTCGGACTGCGAGCGGACGTCGGTCTCCTGCTCGAGTTCGCGCACGGGCCACGCGCCGATGCCGTGCACGAGCATCCGCAACCGCCGGAGCCGGTCGACCATGAGCGCGCGCTTCGCCTCGGACTTGCCCTCTTCCTTCTGGCGGAGGGACCCGGCGGCGGCGTTGCGCGGGTTGGCGAAGACCCGTTCCCCCGCCTCGCGCTGGTTCGCGTTGAGCTCGTCGAACTCGGCGACCGGGAAGAAGATCTCGCCGCGGACCTCGACCAGGGGCGGGTGGCCGGTGCCCGACAGGCGGTCCGGGATCGTGCCCATCGTCCGGACGTTGCCGGTGACGTCCTCGCCGACCACCCCGTCACCGCGGGTCGCCGCCGACACCAGCCGGCCGTGCTCGTAGCGCAGGTTGATCGCGAGGCCGTCGATCTTCAGCTCGGTCAGGAAGCGGACGCGCTCGGCACCGGCGTCGCGCTGCACCTTGAGGGCCCACTCGGTCAGCTCGTCCGGGCTGAACACGTTGTCGAGCGAGAGCATGCGCTCGGCGTGCTCGACCGGCGCGAACTGCGTGGTCTGCGCCTGGCCGCCGACGGTCTGGGTGGGGCTGTCCTCGGTCAGGAGCTCCGGGAAGCGATGCTCGATCGCGTCGAGCCGCCGGACCAGCACGTCGTAGTCGGCGTCGGCTTCGGGCGAACCGTTCTCGCCCTGGTAGTAGGCCTGTCGCAGCTCGTTGATGCGTGCCCGCAGCCGGTCGACCTCGCGCCCGGCCTGGGCGGCGTCGAGCCCGTCGGGGTCGATGGTCTCGAACGTGGCGTCGGTCTCGCTCATGCCCTCAGTTCTACCGCGTGCCACCGACGCGGCGTGCAGCGAGGCCGCCGCCCGGGAGCGGCGGTCTCAGGCGCCGACGGGGACGGCGCTGACGGTGCTGTCGATCGTGCACTGTCCGAGCACCCGCGTGCCGACGTAGACCACGGCCGTCTGCCCGGGTGCGACCCCGTGCAGCGGCTCGTCGACGTCGATCACGAGCACGTCGTCCTGCACCCGCGCGGTCGCGGGCACCGGGTCGGCGTGCGCGCGGATCTGCACGTCGCAGGCGAACGGTGTCGCCGGGTCGGCCGGGGCCGTCCCGGCCCAGGTGAACCGCGAGCCCGACATCGACGTCACGGCGAGGGCTTCCTTCGGCCCGACCACGACGGTGTTGTCCTTCGGGCGGATCTCGAGCACGAAGCGCGGCTTGCCGTCCGGCGCCGGGCGACCGAGGGCGAGGCCCCGTCGCTGACCGACGGTGTAGCCGGTCGCGCCCTCGTGCGAACCGACGACCGTGCCGTCACGCTCGACGACCTTGCCGGGCGCCGTGCCGACGCGGTCCGCCAGCCAGCCGCGGGTGTCGCCGTCCGGGATGAAGCAGATGTCGTACGAGTCCGGCTTCTGCGCGACCGTCAGGCCACGCTCGGCGGCCTCGGCCCGGACCTCGTCCTTCGACGGGGTCGCCCCGAGCGGGAACATCGCGTGCTGCAGCTGCTCGGCGGTCAGGACCCCGAGCACGTAGGACTGGTCCTTCGCCCACGCGGCCGACCGGTGCAGTTCGCGCGAGCCGTCCGGTCCGGTGACGATCGAGGCGTAGTGCCCGGTCGCGACGGCGTCGAAGCCCAGGGCCAGGGCCTTCTCGAGCAGGGCGGCGAACTTGATGCGCTCGTTGCACCGCATACAGGGGTTCGGGGTGCGCCCGGCCTGGTACTCGGCGACGAAGTCGTCGACGACGTCCTCCTTGAACCGGGCCGAGAAGTCCCACACGTAGTACGGGATGCCGAGGGCCGCAGCAGCGCGCTGGGCGTCCATCGAGTCCTCGATCGTGCAGCACCCGCGGCTGCCGGTGCGGAGCGTGCCCGGCATCCGGCTCAACGCCAGGTGCACCCCGACCACGTCGTGCCCGGCGTCGACCGCCCGGGCAGCAGCCACCGCCGAGTCGACCCCACCGCTCATCGCCGCCAGAACACGCATGCCTCCAGGGTAACCCGCCGACGAAGGGGTACCGCTGGCGTACCGTTGTGGTGCGATGGCCACGACGGGGAACGACTCATTCGACTTCCGGTCCGTCCTGTTGTCCGGCTTCTTGCCGGCGGCACTCTTCGCGATCGGCGAGGGCGCGATCATCCCGATCATCCCGATCGCTGCCGACTCGCTCGGGGCGACCCTGGCGTTCGCGGGCTTCGTCGCGTCGCTCATCCTGGTCGGCGAGCTCATCGGCGACGTGCCGTCCGGCATCGTCGTCGCCCGGATCGGCGAGCGGAACGCCATGATCGGCGCCGCCCTGGTGTCGGTCGGCGGACTCGTCGTCTGCACGACCGCGGCGAACGCGTGGGTGCTGGCGCTCGGGGTGTTCCTGGTCGGTGTCTCGACCGCGGTGTTCGCACTGGCCCGGCACGCCTACGTGACCACGGCGATCCCCGTCCGCATCCGCGCTCGGGCGCTCTCGAGCCTGGGCGGGGTGTTCCGCTTCGGGTACTTCGTCGGGCCGTTCCTCGCCGCCGGCGTGATCCACCTGACCGGCACCACCGCCAGCGCCTTCTGGATCCACGTCGTGTGCTGCCTGGCGGCGGCGACCGTGCTCCTGGTGCTGCGCGACCCCGCGACGGGCGCGCGCGGTCTGCGGATGCCGCCACGGGCCTCCCGGTCGGGGTCCGACGCGACCGGCGTGACGGAGCCGTCCACCGACACCGGAGCGGTCTTCGTCGAGAAGGAGGCGCACGGGCTCTTCCGCACCATCCGCGCGAACGGCGCCGTCCTGCTGCGGCTCGGCAGCGGCGCCGCGCTCATCGGCGCCATGCGTGCCGGACGCCAGGTGATCCTGCCGCTCTGGGCGGTGAGCGTCGGGCTCGACGACTCGACGGCGGCACTGGTCATCGGCATCGCCGGCGCCGTCGACTTCGCGCTGTTCTACACGAGCGGCCAGATCATGGACCGCTGGGGCCGCTTGGCGAGCGCACTCCCCTGCATGCTCGGGTTGAGCATCAGCTACTTCCTGCTCGCCTGGAGCGGGCACCTCGACGCACGCGTCGGCTGGTTCGTCGGCATCGCGATGGGCATGTCCCTCGCGAACGGCGTGGGCTCCGGCATCCTGATGACGCTCGGCGCGGACCTCGCCCCACGCGACGACCCGGCGCCCTTCCTCGGAGCCTGGCGGTTCACCGGCGACTTCGGGTCGGCCGCGGCACCGCTCGTGATCTCGGGGGTGACGGCCGTCGCGACGATCGCGGTGGCCAGCGGCGTGATGGGCGTGCTCGGCCTGATCGGCGCCGGCGTGCTGCTGCGCTACGTCCCCCGGTACCTGCCGCGGCAGCTCCGCTGACGCGCGCGGCGCGTACCGCGCACCGCGCGCCGCGCTGCCGGCGCACGGTGCGCGTTCCGCGACTCCGTGCGAGGTTCCCCGCTCCGTGCGCGACTGCTGCGGTGCACGGAGCGAGGAAGCCCGCACCGGGTGACGTCCGGCGCACCGTGCGCACGTGCGGGCCACTGCCCGGGAGGCCCGGCGCACCTCCGTCACGAACACCGCACCGTGTCGACGGGGTCACCCACAACGCCGCTGGTCGCTCCGTGCACGCCTGCTGCGGTGCACGGAGCGACCAACCCCGCACCGGATGACGTCCGGCGCACCGTGCGCACGCACCGACGTCCGCCGAGCAGGGACCGATCGGTAGACTGCCGCTGCTCGCGGGAGTGGTGGAATCGGTAGACACGCAGGATTTAGGTTCCTGTGCCCCAGGCGTGAGGGTTCGAGTCCCTCCTTCCGCACGGACGGTTGCGTGCTCGCGCATCTCATACCGCGGAGGGACGTCCGCGACATCGGCGGACGGTACCCTCGTCGTGCGGGTGACCCTCCCGTCACCGCATCTGCACGACCGGAAGAGACATGCACTCCGTCGCACTCGCCCTGATCCCATGGCTGGATCCGCAGTACATCCTCGACCACTTCGGGGCCGTCGCCGTGCTCGTCGTCTGCGCGATCGTCTTCGCCGAGACCGGTCTGCTCATCGGCTTCATCTTCCCCGGCGACAGCCTGCTCGTCATCACCGGCCTGTTCGCGTTCGACCGCGGCGGCGAGATCGGCGGCATCCCGATCTGGGTCGCGGCCCTGATGATCGGCGCCGCGGCGTTCCTCGGCGGGGAGCTCGGGTACTACATCGGCAAGAAGGCCGGTCCGCCGATCTTCGAGCGCAAGGAGAGCGGTCTGTTCTCCAAGGCGAACGTCGAGCGGACCAACGCGTTCTTCCACCGGTTCGGTCCGCTCGCGGTGATCCTGGCGCGCTTCGTGCCGGTCGTCCGCACCTTCGCGCCGATCGCCGCCGGCGTCGGCCGCATGGACTACAAGAAGTACTCGCTCTACAACGCGATCGGCGCCGTCGTCTGGGGTGTCGGCGTGACGTTCCTCGGGTACTTCATCGGGCACATCCCGTTCGTCGCCCACATCGTGCGCGAGTACATCGACATCATCCTGCTGGCCGCGGTCGTCGTGACCGTCGTGCCGATGGCGCTGACCTACATCCGGAACGCCCGCAAGGCGAAGAAGCACGAGCACCAGGTCGAGTCGACGGCCGTCGACCCGCAGCTGTAGCTGTCGCCGGACCGAACACGACAGGCCCACACCGTTCGGTGTGGGCCTGTCGTCGTCGCAGGTGGGCGGTTCAGAGCCCGAAGTGCTCCCGCACGATCGGCGCGATGCCGCGGAACGCTTTGCTGCGGTGCGAGAGCGCGTTCTTCTCCTCGCGGGTGAGCTCGGCCGACGAGCGGTCGGCGTCGTCCGGCCGGAACACCGGGTCGTAGCCGTGGCCGCCGTCGCCGACGGGTTCGGTCAGCACCTCGCCGTTCCACACCGCCTCGACGACGTGCTCGAACCCGTCGGGCGTCACGAAGGCGGCAGCGCACACGAAGGCGGCGGTGCGCTCCACGACGCCCTCGAGGTTCTGCAGCAGCAGCGCGATGTTGTCGGCGTCCGACCGGGTGCCCGCGTACCGCGCCGAGTGGATGCCCGGCGCACCGTCGAGCGCGTCGACCGCGATGCCGGAGTCGTCGGCGAGCGCCGGCAGCCCGGTGTGGGCGACCGCGGCACGGGCCTTGATCAGGGCGTTCGCGGCGTAGGTGTCGCCGTCCTCGACCGGTTCGGGGCCGTCGTAGCCGACGAGCTCGACACCCTCGCCCAGCGCCGACCCGAGGATCTCGCGCAGCTCGACGACCTTGCCCTGGTTGTGGGTGGCCAGCACCACCTCGCGGGTCGTCACGCCAGGCCCAGGGCCGAACGCTGGATCGACGCGAGCGACTGGTTGCCGGCCAGGCCCAGGTCGAGCAGGACGTTCAGCTCGTCGCGGTCGAACGGTGCGTGCTCGGCAGTGCCCTGCACCTCGATGAACTTCCCCGACCCGGTCGTGACGATGTTCATGTCGGTGTCGGCGGCGGAGTCCTCGGTGTACGCCAGGTCGAGCATCGGCTCGCCCGTGACGATGCCGACCGAGATCGCCTGCACGCTGTCGGTGAGCGGGGTGGCCTTCTTCGCGATGAAGCCCTTGCCGCGGCCCCACTCGATCGCGTCGACCATCGCCACGTAGGCGCCGGTGATCGACGCCGTGCGGGTGCCCCCGTCGGCCTGCAGCACGTCGCAGTCGATGACCAGGGTGTTCTCACCGAGGGCCCTCGTGTCGACCACGGCACGGAGCGAGCGCCCGATCAGGCGGGAGATCTCGTGCGTGCGTCCGCCGACCTTGCCCTTGATCGACTCGCGCTGCATGCGCTCGTTCGTCGACCGCGGCAGCATCGAGTACTCGGCGGTGACCCAGCCGGTGCCCTTGCCGGCGAGCCAGCGGGGCACGCCGTTCGTGAACGAGGCGGTGCAGAGCACCTTGGTGTTGCCGAACGAGATGAGCGCGCTGCCCTCGGCCTGCGTGCTCCAGCCCCGCTCGATGGTGACGGGGCGGTGTTCCTCGGCCTGGCGGCCGTCGATGCGGGTGGTCATGGTGTCCTTTCGGTCCGGCCGGGAGGCGCGGTGCGGTTCGACGGAGCGGGCGGCGGCGAGCGGCTGGTCGCCGCTCAGGGCCGCCCACGGGGCAGCGTGATGGCGCCGGTCTCGAGGTGGCCGACGCGGACGATCTCGGGGCCGAGGAACCGGCGGGCGAGCCGCAGGAACCCGTCCTCGTCGTCGCCGGTCGACTCGAACGAGTACGTCGGAGCGGTGGTGGTGGTGCGTTCGAGGCCGTGCTCGACGAGCCGGCGGTAGACGTCGCTCGCGGTCTCCTCGGCACTCGACACCAGGGTGACGTCCGGGCCCATCACGTACTGGATGGCCGCGGACATCAGCGGGTAGTGGGTGCAGCCGAGCACGAGCGTGTCGACGTCGGCGGTGCGGATCGGGTCGAGGTACCCGGCGGCGACCTCGCGCAGTTCCGGTGACGAGGTGTCCCCCGCCTCGACGAACTCGACGAACCGCGGGCACGCCGCCAGGGCGAGGGTGACGTCCGAGGCCACCGCGAAGGCGTCCTCGTAGGCGCGCGACGCGATGGTGCCGACCGTGCCGATGACGCCGATGCGCCCGGTCCTGGTCTGTTTCACGGCGGCGCGGGCGGCGGGCTGGATGACCTCGACCACCGGGATGCCGTACGCCTGCTCGTACCGTTCGCGGGCGTCGCGGAGCACGGCGGACGACGCCGTGTTGCAGGCGATGACGAGGGCCTTGACGCCCTGTTCGACCAGGTCGTCCATGACCTCGAGCGCGTAGCGGCGGACGTCGGCGATGGGCTTCGGGCCGTACGGCGAGTGCAGGGTGTCGCCGACGTACCGGATGCTCTCGCGCGGCAGCTGGTCGATGATCGCGCGGGCCACCGTGAGCCCGCCGACCCCGCTGTCGAAGACTCCGATCGGTGCATCCGTCACGGTGACCAGCGTACCGACGCTCGCAGTAGTGTCGGGGAGGTGACCAGCGCGCTCCTGACGGACCAGTACGAACTCACCATGGTCGACGCGGCCCTGAAGGACGGGACCGCCCACCGGCGCTGCGTCTTCGAAGTGTTCGCCCGGCGGCTGCCCGACGGCCGCCGGTACGGCGTGGCCGCCGGCCTCGGGCGGTTCCTGACCGCCCTCGGCGACTTCCGCTTCGGCGACGACGAGATCGGGTTCCTGCGCGACCGCGGGGTCATCGACGCGGGCACCGCGTCGTTCCTCGCCGACTACCGCTTCACGGGCGACGTCCGGGCGTACCGCGAGGGCGAGGTGTACTTCCCGAACTCCCCCATCCTGCAGATCGAGGGCACGTTCGCCGAGGCCGTCGTGCTCGAGACGCTCGCCCTGTCGGTGTTCAACGCCGACTCCGCCATCGCCTCGGCGGCCGCCCGCATGGTCTCCGCCGCCGACGGCCGCCCACTCGCCGAGATGGGGTCGCGCCGCACCGGCGAGTGGAACGCCGTCGCCGCCGCACGGGCCGCGTACATCGCCGGCTTCGGCGCGACGAGCAACCTCGAGGCCGGCCGCACCTGGGGCATCCCGACGATGGGCACGGCCGCGCACGCGTTCACCCTGCTGCACGACTCCGAGGAAGCGGCGTTCCGTTCGCAGCTCGACGCCCTCGGCAACGGCACGACCCTGCTCGTCGACACGTACGACATCGAGCAGGCCGTGGAGACCGCCGTCCGCCTGACCGACGGCAAGCTCGGCGGTGTCCGGATCGACAGCGGCGACCTGCCGTCCGTCGTGGCGGCGGTCCGGGCGCAGCTCGACCGCCTCGGCGCGACGGGCACGAAGATCACCGTCACGAACGACCTGGACGAGTACACGATCGCCGCGCTCCGGGCCGCCCCGGTCGACTCGTACGGCGTCGGCACCTCGGTCGTCTCCGGCTCCGGACACCCCGCCGCCGGCATGGTCTTCAAGCTCGTGGCGCACCGGTCCGCCGACGGCGACGACTGGGTCGCCGTGGCGAAGAAGTCGGCTGACAAGGCCTCGATCGGCGGGCGGAAGGAAGCCGGGCGTCGCCTGCGCAACGGTGTCGCCACGGCCGAGGTCGTGCTGACCGCCGGGCAGGTCGGCCCCGACGAGCGCGCCCTGCTCGTGCCCGTCGTCACCGGCGGCGAGGTGGACCCGGCGTTCCTCGGGGTGCAGGGCGTCGAAGCCGCTCGGGCACACCACGAGCGTGCCAAGGCCGAGCTGCCGGCGGACGCCGCGCGCATCGGTCGCGGCGACCCCGCGATCCCGACCCTGGTGATCTAGCGCGCCGCTGCGCATCGCTTCGTGAGCAGAAATGGTCGGGTCCCCGAAGGCGACCCGACCATTTCTGCTCACGATCCGCGGACCGCGTCTACTCGGCCTTCATCTTCTCGTAGATGGCCTTGCAGTCCGGGCAGACCGGGAACTTCTCCGGGTCGCGGCCCGGGATCCACTTCTTGCCGCACAGTGCCTTGACCGGCTTGCCGGACATCGCCGACTGCAGGATCTTGTCCTTCTTGACGTAGTGCGAGAACCGCTCGTGGTCGCCGGGTTCGATCGCTTCGTCTTCGAGGAGCTTCTCGAGCTCCCGGTCCATCACGTCGAGGCCGCCGCCTGGTTCCGTCATGCTCATGGGTCCAGGGTACGACGGTCTGCGCTCGGGCGCGCTGCGCTCCCTGCGCGCGCTCCGGAACGCTAGTTGCGCTGCGCCGCCGCCAGCAGGTCCGGTCCGCGTCGGTCGAACAACCGACCACCCGCGACGATCCCGGTGACGAGCACGACCACGCCGACCCCGATGCCGACGGAGAGCGTCAGCATCGACCACGGCTCGGCGCCGCGGACGAAGGCGAGCACCGCGAGCCACGCGGCCGGGACGGTGCAGAGCACGATGCCGATCACCATCATCGACTGCGCGACCGTCGCCGTCACCCCGGCGGCCTGCGGCTGCTGGAACGGGTGGTCCCCCGGCCGCACGGTCGGGTAGGGCAGCAGGACGGACACGACGCTCGACAGCCCGAGTCCGGACAGCAGCGCGCTGGCGCTCACGCCGATCAGCAGCGGGAACGCCGTCCAGTCGTCGGACAACCAGGCGGACAGCGCCGAGCCGGCCACGATCGCCGGCGCACCGACGACGAGCACCGGGACGACGCGGCCCAGGCGGTCGCTCCACCCGGGAGCCCCGGAGGCGACGTGCAGCCACACCGCGGTGTTGTCGTACGAGACGTCGTTGTGCGGCAGGAACCCGGCGATCAGCGCCATCAGCGGCAACGGCACGAGCGCCGTCCAGTGCCACGGCACGCCGGCGACCCCGAGCGGGATGACGACGAGCGGGACGAACAGGATGATCAGGTACGAGGTGCGGTACCGCGGGTCGCGGACCCAGTAGGTCAGGGCGCGGGCGGCGACGGCGGCGACCGGGGTCGACCCGAGCCGGTCGAACCAGCCGAGCCCCTGGTACCGCCGGGTCCGGGCGCGACCGTCGACGGTGTCGAGCGCGCGACCGACGAGCGCCCACCACGCCCAGGTCAGCAGGGCGACGACGGCGATCGCGACGAGCAGCTTGAGGAACCCGGTCACGACGTGGCCGCTGGCGACCTCGGCGGGCACGGCCCAGGCGGCGCCCCACGGCGTCCAGCCGGCGACGTCCGCGACGCGCTGCATCTCGGCGCCCTCGGGATCGAGCCAGTCGACGCGGAGCAGCAGCGACACCGCCGGGATCGCGAGCACGATGATCACGAGCGCGACGAGCCAACCGGCGTCACGGGACCGGTGCGGACCGATCAGCCGCGAGCCGACGGTGCAGCACACGCGGACCAGGAGCGCGCACGTGGCGATCGCCAGCAGCCCGCCGACGACCGCGAGCACACCGGTACCGGCGTCCCGCGCCCAGACCACGGACTGCGCCGCCGCCACGACGACGACCCCGGTGACGGGGATGCCGATCAGCCCGGCGACGACGAGGCCGACCGCGAGCGTGCGCCGGCGGATGCCGAACACCGCGAAGCGCCGCGGGTCGAGCTGGTCGCTCCGGCCGACCACGAGCGGGACGACGGTGAACGCGAACGCGATGAGCGTGCCGACCGGCACGGTGACCGCTCGGGCCGTGTCGGGGTCCGCCGACCGCAGTGCGACCGTCTGCGTCGCGACGAAGACGGCGGCGAGGAGTCCGACGAGACTGCCGAGCACGACGAACACGGACCGGCGGGCGCTGCCGCGGACCTCGCCCGCGAGCAGGTCGGCCCTCAGCCGGAGAAGCTGTGCAACCATTCCATGCTCTCTGCCACGACGCGGCCGCCCGCGAGTTCGACGAACTTGTCCTCGAGGCTCTTGCGACCGCGCACCTGGGCCATCGTGCCCGAAGCGAGGACCTTGCCGCCGACGATGATGGCGACGGAGTCGCACGTGCGCTGGACGAGCTCCATGGAGTGGCTGGAGAGCACGACGGTGCCGCCACCGCGCGTGTACCGGCGCAGGATGTCGGTGATGGTCGCGGCGCTCACGGGGTCGACCGACTCGAACGGTTCGTCGAGCACGAGGACCCGCGGCGAGTGGATGAGGGTGGCGGCCAGGGCGATCTTCTTCGCCATGCCCACCGAGTAGTCGGCGACCTGGCGGCCGAGTGCCTCGCCGAGCCCGAACGCCTCGGCCAGGTCGGTGCTGCGCTCGCGCGCGGTGGCGCCGTCGAGGCCGCGCAGGGTGGCCGAGTAGTAGAGCAGCTGCGCGCCGGTGAGCCGGTCGAACAGCCGCAGGCGGTCCGGCAGCACGCCGAGGCTCCGCTTGGCGGCCGTGGGGTCGGCCCAGACGTCGTGGTCGAGGACGGTGACGGAACCGGCGTCGGGACGCAGCAGTCCGGTGATCATCGACAGGGTGGTCGTCTTGCCGGCGCCGTTGGGGCCGACCACGCCGAAGATCGAGCCCTGGCGGATCTCGAGGTCGACCTCGTCGACGGCGAGCGTCTGCCCGTACCGCTTGACGAGGCCGTTCGCGGCGAGCACGACGGGCTGCTGCTGCTGCTGCGGGGCCTTCGTGGCAGTGGCCCGGGGTGCGCGCTTCTTGGCGGCGGGGCCGGTCGCGGCGCCCGCCTCCGCTGCGCCCGTCTCCGGTGCGTCCGCCTCGGGTGCGGCAGTCGCCGGTGCGTCCCCGGTCGAGTTCGTCGCGTCGCTCGCGGTCGGACCGGGAGGCACGCTGCCGGTCGCCCCGTCGGCCTTCGCCGGTCGCTTGGTGCGCTGCTTCGTGGTGCGCGCCTTGGCGGGTCGGGCGCCGGTGGTGGTCGTCGGGGCCGCTGCCGCGGCACGCGCCGCGGGACCGGGTACGGCAGCCGACTCCGGCTCGGCGGCCGGATCGGGTTCGGTGGTCGCGGGTTCGGTGGTCGTGGTGTCGGTGGCCGTGCTGTCGTCGGTCATCTCGTCATCAACGGAGGCGTCGCGCGCATCCGGTTCCCCCATGTCGTCGTCGTCGGCGTCGTCCCCCGCCGCGGCGTCACGCTCGTCGGCGTCGCTCGCTTCGGTCATCCAGGCAGCGTCGGTCGTGGCGTACACGTCCTCGTTGTCTGCTCCGGCGGCCATCGCCCAACCGTACCAACGCTCTCCGGACAGCGGGGAACCGCCTGCTCCAGTGTCACGAAATGAGTACGAAGCGCCGCTGACCTACCCCTTGAGCGGGTGTTTCCGTATCATTCACCAGGGCACGAAGGAGTGTTCACCACTTGGAAACCTGCTCCGGCGGGCTCTCCGACACCGCACAGCGGCAGGCCCGACGGGTCCGCGGCGTCTGGTTCTCGGCGAACTCGGACGTTCCGCGAGCAGACTCGACGAGGCCCGCCCGTGCCCCAGGGCGCGCGGGCGGACACCAGAAGGGACCAGCATGACCACGCAGATCGTGATCCTCGCAGCGGGGATGGGGAGCCGTCTCGGCCGCAGCCTGCCGAAGCCGCTCACGGAGCTCAGTGACGGCCGCACCATCATGCAGCAGCAGTTCGACAACATCCGCGCCGCGTTCGGTTCGAGCGCCCGCGTGACGATCGTCGTCGGCTACAAGTCGGAGCACATCGTCGAGGCCTTCCCCGACGCGTCCTTCGTCTACAACGAGTCCTACGACTCCACCAACACCTCGAAGAGCCTGCTCCGCGCCCTCAAGGCGACCGGCAAGAGCGGTGTCCTCTGGATGAACGGCGACGTGGTCTTCGACCCGATGGCGCTCGTCCGTGCTGCGGACATGATCGACGAGGACCACTCGTTCGTCAGCGTCAACACCGACAAGGTCTCCGACGAAGAGGTCAAGTACACCGTCGACGCCGAGGGCTTCATCCACAAGCTCTCCAAGCAGGTCGTCGGTGGGCTCGGCGAAGCCGTCGGCATCAACTACGTCTCGGCGAACGACAAGCAGGCCCTCATCCGCCAGCTCGGGCGCGTCGACGACCAGGAGTACTTCGAGGGCGGCATCGAGGCTGCCATCGCCGAGGACGGGCTACGCTGGTCCCCGATCGACATCTCCGACCTGTACGCGGTCGAGATCGACTTCGCCGAGGACCTCGAGCGCGCGAACAACCTGTTCGCCTGAACCTCCGTCAGGACCCCTTCGGCGGTTCCGCCCGAAGGGAAACCGTGACCACAGCGAGCGCGCCGACCGTGCCCGCGGCTGCCGCACCAGCGGCGACCCGGAGCGCCGGTCGGCGGTATCGTCATGCGCTCTGGTTGCTGACCGTCCGCGACCTGCGGGTGCGGTACTCGACCTCGGCGCTCGGCTACGTCTGGTCGATCCTCGACCCGCTCGTGATGTCGGCGATCTACTGGTTCGTCTTCACCCAGGTGTTCCACCGCGGTTCCGTCGGCGAAGACCCGTACATCGTCTTCCTGCTCTCCGCGCTGCTGCCGTGGATGTGGTTCACGGGCGGCGTCTCGGACTCCACGCGGGCGTTCATCAAGGAGTCGAAGCTCATCCGCTCGACGACGATCCCCCGCACCATCTGGGTCGCGCGGATCGACGCATCGAAGGGCATCGAGTTCCTGCTGAGCCTGCCCGTGCTGGCCGCGTTCGCGATCGCGACCGGTGCGCACCTGCACTGGCAGGTCGTCTTCTTCCCGGTGGCGATCGTGCTGCAGTGCGCGCTCGTGTACGGCCTCGGCCTGATCGTCGCACCGCTCGTCGTCTTCTTCCGCGACCTCGAGCGCGCGACCAAGCTCGTCCTGCGGTTCCTGTTCTACGCATCGCCGATCATCTACGGCACGCACGCGCTGCCCGACGCCCTGCGCCCCATCGCCGCGGTCAACCCGCTCACCGGCGTCTTCGGGATGTACCGGGCGGCGTTCTTCCCGAGCCAGCTCGACTGGTTCGAGGTCGGCGCATCGGTGGTCATCACGGGCATCGTCCTCGTGATCGGCTTCGCGGTCTTCCGCCGGAGCGAGCACCGCGTGCTGAAGGAGCTGTGATGACCGCCACCGACCAGACCCGACGCACCGAGACCGTCGCCCCGGTGATCTCCGTGCGCGACGCCGGCATCTGCTTCAAGCGCAACCGGCGGGCGAGCCGCAACTTCAAGGACCTCTTCGCCGGACGAGGGCGCCGCAAGCGCGCCGACGAGTTCTGGGCCCTCCGCAACGTGTCGTTCGACGTCCGCCCCGGCGAGGCGATCGGCGTCGTCGGGCGGAACGGTCAGGGCAAGTCCACGCTCCTGAAGCTCGTGGCCCAGGTGATGCTGCCGGATGAGGGACGGGTCGACGTCGGCGCCGGTGTCGCACCGCTCATCGAGATCACCGGCGGCTTCGTCGGCGACCTGTCCGTCCGCGACAACGTCTACCTCACCGCCGGCCTGCACGGCATGTCGCGTGCCGAGATCCGTGCCGCCTTCGACGAGATCATCGCGTTCGCCGAGATCGCGGACTTCGTCGACACCCCGTACAAGCACCTGTCGAGCGGCATGAAGGTGCGCATCGCCTTCGCGGTCATCTCACGGCTCGACGAACCCGTCATCCTGGTGGACGAGGTCCTCGCCGTCGGCGACAAGGCCTTCCGCGAGAAGTGCTACAAGCGGATCGAGGAGCTCCTGGCCGGCGGCCGGACGCTGTTCTTCGTGTCCCACAGCGACAAGGACCTGCGCCGCTTCTGCGACCGCGGCCTGTACCTCGACAAGGGCCGGCTGCAGCTCGACGGCACCATCGAGGAAGCTCTCGCGCAGTACTCGGCCGACTACGGCGTCTGAACGGCTGGGGCACTCCCCCTCCACAACCCGGGCACCACGCTCCCCCTCCACAGCGACGGGACCCGCGCGCCACACCAGGGCCCCACCGTCGGACCCTCCCCCTACCGTTCCCCCCATGCACCACCCAGCACCCGCGTACGCCGTCCCGTTCACCATCGACCGCTCGCAGGCCCCGCGCCGCTACGACCTCGTCAACACCGGGGACGAACCGGTCGACGGACTCACCCTCACGCACCTGGGCACCGGCTACAGCCCACCACTGGCGGTCCGCCGGCTCGAGCCCGGTCGACACCTGTCCGTCGCCGTCTTCGGCGCCGATCCGCAGGACACCGGCGTCGTCATCGTCCGCTGGCGACGCCCGGACCGGTCCGAGTACCTCTGGCGGATGTCACTCGTCGGCCCCGGCCTGCACCCGTGACCACGTCGAGACGGGGGTCAGCGCTCCCCACGCTCGGCGGCGACGGTGCGCCAGCGCTCGAGCAACCACTCGACGGCGGCGTGGAACCGGGCCGTCGCGGCGCCGGGCGTGGTGTCGCCGAAGTACTGCGCCACCCAGTGCTGCAGCTTGGCGAGCTCGGCGGCGTCGCCCAGGGCCGCGTCGATCCGTGCGAGCACCGACGACGCATCGGCCGCGGTCAACCAGTTCGCATCGCTCAGGTACCCGCGCTCGTCGACGTCGGCCTCGGGCGACACCGGCCGGGTCACGATGAGCGGCTTGCCGACCGCCAGTCGGTCGTAGATCATCGCGCTGATGTCGGTGATCGCCACGTCGGCGTCCGCCAGCTGCCAGCCGAGTTCCCCGCCGGTGTCGTGGACGTGGTGGGCGGACGGGTCGGCCGTGTTCGCCGCCGCGATCGCCGCGACGATCCGCTCGTGCGCCGCGCGGTAGGTCGGCTCGAGCACGCCGCTCCGCGGGTGGGGTCGGTACACCAGGCGGTGCCGGGGCGATGCGAGCACCTGCTCGGCGATGGTGGTGCCGTGGGACGCGATCGACCCGTAGGCAGCGGCGCCCCGGTCGCCCTCCCACGTCGGCGCGTACAGCACGACGGTGCGGTCGTCGTCGGGGTAGGGGGCAGCGCCGGCGAAGTGGTCGGCCTGGGGACGACCGATCGCGATGGTCCTGGCGTCGAGGTCGTAGTCCCACAGGGCCTCGGCGAGCCGACCGCGCGCGGCGTCACCCGCGATCAACGCGTAGTCGTACGCCTTGAACTGGTTCGTCGTCATGTACATCTTGTCGCTCTCGCCGTGGTTGACGAAGACGTGCCACATGCGCCCGTACCGCATCATCTGGAAGTTGCGGGCGTTCTGGTTGACGTACAGCACCACCTTCGGCGCCTGCGTCTCGACGAAGTGCTCCAGGTCGACGACCTGGCGGGCGTACACGGCGGGGACGGGCGACTCGTCGATCAGCGTCGTCATCGTGCCGGGGCTGCGCGCGATGATCGCGACCGGGTGGGTCTTCGCCAGTTCGGCCAGCGGTGCGTACCACTGGCGCACCTGGTACATGTTCACGGGGCCGTCGGCGAAGTACACCGCGATCTCGATCGTGCCGGGTGCCGGCACCGCGACCGAGGGCAGACGACGCGCGAGTTCGCGGCGGCTCCGGCGCGAGGCGAGCAGCCGCTGGGCCAGGCGCACTGCGGTCCGCAGGTCACTGGTGATCGGCATGCTCTGTCTCCCGTTCTGCGGTGGCGGTGGCGGTGTGGGTCGGGGTGGTCACACGACCGGCGGGCGGCCGGCGATGGTCATCCGTGCGACCGTCAGCCAGCTCATCGGCCGGGTCGGTCCGCAGTCGGTGGCCCATCCCTCGCGGATCCCGGCGAACCACGTCCCCAGGCGTCGCGGGTGCCGCCACCAGCGTGCGACCTGGATCGCGGCCCACGAGCCGACGTACAGCGGCCGGAGCGGCGCCGGCAGGTTCCGTCGGGCCAGCCAGACGCGGTTGCGGGCGTTCAGGCGGTAGTACTCGGTGTGCCGCGCCGGGTCGATGGCCGGGTGGTGGGCGACCATGTCGCCCGCGTACCAGGCACGTCGACCGGCGTCCCACACCCGCCACGCGAGCTCGATGCCCTCGTGGGCGTAGAAGTACTCGGCGCCCCAGCCACCGACGACCCGGTAGACGTCCATCGGCAGCACCACGGCGCCCTCCCACACGGAGAACACCGGCGACGAGTGGTCCGGCTCACCCTTGCGGATGCGCGGGACCCAGCGACGCGGGTTCGCGGCGCCGGTCGGGTCGACCACGCGTGGCTGGAGCAGTCCGAGCGAGGGGTCGCGCTCGAACCGGGCGACGGCGTCCTGCAGGAACGTCACCGACGGGATCGAGGCGTCGTCGTCCAGGAAGAACACGTAGTCCCCGTCGACGACCTCCGCGCCGGCGTTCCGTCCGGCCGGGATCCCGAGGTTCTCCGGCAACGCCAGCGTCCGGACCCCGTCCGGCAGACCGGTCGGCTCCCAGCCGTTGCCGACGCAGACCACGTCGAGCTCGACGCCCTGCTGCGCGAGCACGCTGTCGAGTCCGCGGCGGAGGTCCTCCGGCCGGGTGCCCTGCGACAGGCTCACGACGGCGACGCGCGGCCGCGCACGGTGTGGGACCGCGTGGCGACGCACCGTCCCCGGCGTCACCGGGTCTGCGGTCTCCGCGTCGTCGGTCATGCCTTGACCCGCTTCGACGCGATGATCGCCAGGAAGTGCCCGACGGTCGCCAGCACGGCGAGGGGCAGCAGCGCGCCGACCAGGATCCGGCTGGCGAGCGTGTCGCCGATCGCCAGTCCGATGAGCGCGAAGAGGAACGCCAGCATGCTCAGCTCCACCGAGTGGTACAGGCGGTGGAACGGCAGGAACCGGGCCAGGCGGCGCAGCGAGGCGAGCTTCCGACCGGACGGCGCGGTCGAGGCGTCGCGTCGGTCGACGAGCTTGTCGAGCCCCGCGTTCGCGCGGGCGACGTGCACCATGTCGTTGAGTGCCTTGTTCAGCACGATGACCAGACCGAGGGCGCAACCGATCGTCGTCCACATCCAGTCGGCGCCGTGGATCGGCCAGGTGGCGGCACGGATGCCCAGCGCGACCGGGATCAGACCCTCGGTCGTGTAGTGCCCGACCTTGTCCAGGAACACCCCGGCGGGCGACCGGGTACCACGCCACCGGGCGACCTCGCCGTCGCAGCAGTCCACGAGCATCTGCAGCTGCCCGAGCACCAGGGCGAGCGCTGCGCCCCAGATGCCCGGGATGAGCAGGGCCGCGGCGATGCTCCACCCGACCAGGATCATCAGACCGGTCACCTGGTTCGCACTGACGCGGGTCTTCAGCAGCACCCAGGTCAGGTACGGCGAGACGTCGCGCAGGTACAGCGACGCCGTCCAGTGCTCGGCGTTGGCGCGGGCACGGACCTCGTCCGGCTGGGCGACGGCCCGCAGCTCGGCGATCGACGTCGGGCGTGCGGATCCGCGGCCGGGGGTGGCGTGGTCGGTCATGGGGGTCACCGTCCGGTGTGGGTGGTCAACTCGGAGGTGCGGGTGAGGAACCCGATGATGAAACCGAGCCCCCAACCCACGTGGATGCAGGGCAGCACCACGAGCAACCAGAGGAAGGTCGCCACCCCGGATCGACGCGCGACGGCGACCGACCCGACGATGACGAAGAGCAGGTACACGGCGGGCACGGCGAACCCGAGCAGTGCCCAGGCGACCGGGCTGCCGAGGGCCGCACCGATGATGCCGACGATGCCGGCGAGGATCCCGACGGCCATCGCGGCGACCATCGCCGGTGGCACGAAGTACCGCAGGCCGTTGTTCGCGGGGAACCGGCGGGCGAGCTCCCCGCGCCACAACCCGGTCGCGACGAACTGCCGCACCAGACGCTTCAGGCTCGGTCGCGGGCGGTAGGTGACGACCAGCTCGGGGGTGAACCAGACGGTGCCGCCGGTCTGGCGCAGGCGTCGGTTGAGCTCCCAGTCCTGACCACGCTTGATGCCCTCGTCGAACAGGCCGACCTCGAACAGACGGTCGCGACGGAAGACGCCGAGGTACGCCGTCTCGGCGGGGCCCGCGGTCCCGCCGACGTGGTGCGGGGTCCCGCCGAGCCCGACGCGGCTGCCGTACGCCAGCGCGACGGCTCGCTCGAACGGGCTGCGGCCCTCGGCGCGCATGATGCCGCCGACGTTGTCCGCGCCGGACTCGAGCAGGGTGCGGACGGCGATGCGCGTGTAGTCCGAGGGCAGGACCGAGTGTGCGTCGACACGGACCACGACGGGGTGCACCGACGCCCGGATCGCGACGTTCAGACCCGCCGGTGTGGACCCGACCGGGTTGTCGATCGCCCGGATGCGCGGATCGGCCGCACTCATCTCGGCGACGAGTTCGTTCGTGCCGTCGATCGAGGGGCCGAGCGCGAGGATGACCTCGAACACGCCGGAGTAGTCCTGGTCGAGCAGGCTGGCGACCGCAGCGCGGACCTCGGTGACCTCGTTGAGCACGGGCATCACGTACGAGACGCCCGGCAGGGGCTGTCCGTCTGTCTGCATGCGTACCTCGGGGTGCTGGCTGGGTGCACGGGACGCACCGGGGCGGTGCCGCCCCGCAGAGCGACCATGAGCCTATCAAGACCCGAACCCGGAACCTGCGGTGCGCCCGCGACGCGACCCGCAGACGGACGGGAGGCCCGGCGCACGTCGTGCACCGGGCCTCCCGTCCTGTCCGTGGTGGCGTCAGCCCTTGCTGTCGTACGTGCCCAGGGTCACGTCCGCCTCGTGGGACTGGCCGTTCCGGATGTAGCTGATCGTCGTCGACGCGCCGCCCGCGAAGAAGCGGACCTGCGCCGTCAGGTCGGTCGCGTCGGAGACGGTCGCCGAACCGATCTTCGTGACGACGTCGCCCTTCTGCAGACCGGCCTTCGCGGCCGCCCCGCCGGACGAGACCGACTTGATGAGGGCACCCATCTGGGTCGCGCTCGTGTCCTCGGATGCATCGCCCACGGTGGCACCGAGCAGACCGTGCGTGGCCGAGCCCTTGTCCTTGATCTCGTTCGCGACGCGCTCCACCAGGTTCGACGGGATCGAGAAGCCCACGCCGATGCTGCCGGCCGCCGAGTCCGACGACGACGAGCTGCCGGCCGACGCGATCGCGACGTTGATGCCGATCAGCTTGCCCTTCGCGTCGAGCAGCGCACCACCGGAGTTGCCGGGGTTGATCGACGCGTCGGTCTGGATGACCGGCAGCGAGACCGTCGTGTTCGCGGACGAGCTGCTGCCGTTGTCGCCGTTGCCCCAGAAGTCGAAGGGACCGCTGCCGCCGTTGCCGCCCTCGTTGGAGTCGCCGCCCTCGCTGGGAGCGCTCGACGTGACCTGGATGCTGCGGTTCAGGGTCGAGACGATGCCGTCCGTGACCGTGTTCGACAGGCCCAGGGGCGCACCGATCGCGACCGCGGTGTCACCGACGTTGAGCTTCGACGAGTCGGCGAACTCCATCGGCTTGAGGTCGGTCGCGTCGATCTTGATGACGGCGAGGTCGACCGTCGGGTCGGTGCCGATGAGCTTGCCCGCGTAGATCTTGCCGTTCGAGGTCGTCACCGTGATGCGGCCGTTCGAGCTGTCGCCGTCGAGCGTCACCACGTGGGTGTTCGTGACGATGTAGCCGTCCTTGCTCATCACGACGCCCGAGCCGGTCCCGGCCTCGCTGCTGGCCGACACGTTGATCGTCACGACCGACGGTGTCGCCTGTGCCGCGACCGCGGTGACGACGGTCGCGGAGTCGTAGTCGTTCACCGTCAGGTTGCCGCCCTGCGACGAACCGGACGACGACGTGACCGTGCCGCCCTGCGACGACCCGGCGAGCCAGCCGGCACCGCCGCCGACCAGACCTGCGACGACCAGTCCGGCGATGATCGGCAGGACGAGCTTGTTGCGGCCCGAGCGGGTGCCGGCGGGGGTCGAGGCCGCGCCGGAGGCGCCGTCGTCGAAGTAGTGGCCGTTGCGCTGGTTCGCGCCGTCGACGTCGCCGAAGGCACTCGTGGCGGACTGCGGCGCCTGCGCCGATGCGGTCGCGTACTCCGACGAGGACGCGGGGGCCGCGGCGGAGGCCGGCTGGGCGTACTCGCCGTACCGGGGCTGACCCGCGGTCGGCTGCTGGCCGTACGGGGACTGCTGGTTCTGGCCGTACGGGTTCTTCTGGCCGTACTGGCTCTGCTGGTTCTGGCCGTACTGACCCTGCTGGCCGTACTGGCCCTGCTGGCCGTACTGGCCCTGCTGGCCGTACTGCGACTGCTGGCCGTACTGGCCCTGCTGGCCGTACTGCGACTGCTGGCCGTACGGGCTCGTCTGGTCGGCCGCAGGCTGCTGCCCGTACTGGGACGCCTGCCCGTACGGCGAGGCCTGCTGCCCGTAGCCGGTCTGCTGCTGGCCGGGGCCGCGCTGCTGGTCACCGGAGAGCGTCGGGTACGGAGCCGTGTAGCGGTCCGTGGGGTGGTCGGTCGCCGACGGGATCACGTCGGTGTGGTCGGCGCCCGTGGCGTCGTCGGACGGAGCCGCGTGCTGCGCGGCGGGGTCGGACCGCTCGGTGTCGTCGAACTGCTCGGAGTCGTTCGGCATCGACATGTTCCCCTTCGTGGCCGCTGCGGCGGCGTCCTCGCTGGCGGCAGGCGATGCCGCATCGTCCGGACGGCGTTCGTCGCCCTGCCCGTTGGGCGTGGTGTCGGTCATGCTGGACGTGCTCCTTTCAAGCTCGTGCAGTCTGTCGCAACCACCTGAGCGGTGCTTCTGGCGACGCTGGAAGCATCCTCTGCCGATCTTATGCGTGGGCTGTGGGTCCGTCCCCGGATCGCCGTCGGACGGCCAGCTAGGTTGGGGTCCGTTCAGCGCGACACGTCGTCGCCGTCACCGGAGGGAACCACATGCGGCAGGCAGGACCCTGGTTGCGAGCAGCCGAGGGAGCGATGCTCCTCGGACCGGACGGCATCCCCGCGCCCACCGTCTTCGCCGAGATGAGCGCCCTCGCCGCGAGCACCGGAGCGATCAACCTCGGGCAGGGCTTCCCCGACCAGGACGGCCCCGCCGAGGTGCTCGAAGCCGCGGTCCGCGCCATCCGGGACGGCGTCAACCAGTACCCGCCCGGACGCGGGACGGCCGACCTCCGCACCGCCGTGGCCGAGCACCAGCAGCGGTGGTACGGCCTCGACGTCGACCCCGACCGCGAGGTCCTGGTCACCGCAGGCGCCACCGAGGCCCTCGCCGCGACGCTCCTCGCCCTGGTCGAACCCGGCGACGAGGTCATCACGTTCGAACCGTTCTACGACGCCTACGGCGCGCTCGTCCGGCTCGCCGGCGGCACCCACGTCACGGTGCCCCTCACGGCCCCCGACTTCCTGCCGGACGAGGACACCCTGCGGGCCGCGTTCACCGACCGCACCCGCGTCGTCCTCGTCAACACGCCGCACAACCCGACCGGCAGGGTCCTGCCCGACGAGGTCCTGCGCACGATCGTGGAACTCGCGACCCGGTACGACGCCGTGATCGTCACCGACGAGGTCTACGAGCACCTGACGTTCACCGTCCCGCACACCCCAATCGCCACCCTGCCCGGAGCCGCCGAGCGGACGGTGTCGATCTCGAGCGCCGGCAAGACCTTCAGCACGACCGGGTGGAAGATCGGGTGGCTGACCGCTCCCCCGACACTCGTCGACGCGATCACGACGGTGAAGCAGTACCTGACCTTCGTCAACGGTGCGCCGTTCCAGCCGGCCGTCGCCGTGGGACTGCGGTTGCCCGACGCCGTCTTCGCCGGGATCGCCGCCGAACTCGCCGCCAAGCACGCACTGCTCGCCTCGGGGCTCCGGTCAGCGGGCTTCGACGTGATGCGCCCGGACGGCGGGTACTTCGTGATCGCCGACACCGCGCCGCTCGGGTACGACGACGCGCGGGCCTTCTGTCTCGAGCTGCCCGCACTGGCCGGGGTCGTCGGCGTGCCGGTGTCGGCGTTCGTCCGACCGGACCACGCCGCGGGCTACCGGTCGCTCGTGCGGTTCGCGTTCTGCAAGCGGCGCTCGGTCCTCGAGGACGCCGCCGACCGCCTCGCACGCCTCCACGCGCCGTCCTGAGCCCGATCCCGCCACCGGCGCAGCCGGGACCACGCACCGGACGGGACGCACGCGTCAGGGGCGAGCCGCGCCTCCGGGCAGGGCGCGCAGCGCGACCTCGTACCGCCGGAGTGCCAGCGACGGGTTGACCTGCCGGACCGCCGCGGTCACGGCGGTGTCGACGGTCGCGACGAGCGTGCCGGGCGTGGACCCGGCGGCGGCGACCGCGACGCCGGAGGGGTCGAGCACCACCGAGGCGCCGATGCCGACCGGCGGCGTCTGGCCGACGCCGACGACCCACACGGTGTTCTCGATCGCCCGCGCCGTGAGCAGCGTCCGCCAGTGGTGTTCCTTGCCCGGGCCGCGCACCCACTCGGCCGGCAGCACGACGACGTCGGCCGCACCGTGCTCCGGTGCGGCCAGCCGCCGGGTGACCTCGGGGAAGCGCAGGTCGTAACAGGTCTCGAGTCCGATCCGGACGCCCTCGAGCTCGAAGACCGGCAGCTGCTCCGGATCGCCGGACTCGATGCGGTCGGACTCCCGCGACCCGAAGGCGTCGTAGAGGTGCACCTTCCGGTACGTCGCCGCGAGCTCGCCGGTGGGGAGCACCGCCACCAGGGTGTTGCGGAAGCGCGTGGGACCCGCCGTGGCCGCCGCGTCCGTCGTCGCTGCTTCTGTCGTCGCTGCTTCTGTCGTCGCTGCTTCCGTCGTCTCGGCTTCCGTCGTCTCGGCGATCCCGACGACCAGTGCGACACCGGTGTCGCGGGCGATGTCCTGCAGCCCTGACACGAAGGGGCCGTCGAGCGGTTGCGCTGCGGCGACGAACCGGTCGTCGATCTCGGCGGTGAAGTACGACGAGTACTCCGGCGTGACGAGCAGAGCCGCTCCCCGCGCGGCGGCGTCGACGGCCGCGGCCCGGACGGTCTCGAGGTTCGCGGCGCTGTCGTCCGCGGGAGCGAACTGCGCGGCGGCGATCGTGAGGGTGCCCATCCGCCGAGCGTACCGGCGCACCGCGGCGCGCTCCGGCGTGCACGAGCCCGGGAACGAGGAAAGCCCCGGTCCTTTCGGACCGGGGCTTTCGTGTGACGCTTGGTTGCGGGGGCAGGATTTGAACCTACGACCTCTGGGTTATGAGCCCAGCGAGCTACCGAACTGCTCCACCCCGCGGCACGTTGAATAGCCTACACACGGTCGTGGCGGGGCACAAATCGTGTGCCCCGCCACGGCGTGTCAGCTACCGTCTTCGGCTGCGGTCGCGGCCTCGATCGCCTCTTGCAGGCGCTTGTCGGCCTCGGCCGCGGCGACCAGGTCGTTGTCGGCGTAGGCCTGCTGGCGGTCCTGCAGGGCGTCGTTCGCGTCGGACAGCGCCTGCTGCAGCGCGTCGTTGCCCGTGGCACCCGATCCGCTCGTACCGCCCGTCGAACCGGACCCCGTGTCGGAGTCGGAGCCGGAGTCGGACGAACCCGAGTCCGAATCCGACGAGCCGGAGCCACTCCCCGAGCCGCTGGCATCGGAATCGCCGGCAGCAGCACCGGAGTCACCGCCGAACAGCGAGTTGAGCGCCTCGTCGAGGGTGTCCTCGAACGCGATCTTGTCGCCGAACGCGACCAGCACCTTCTGCAGCAGCGGGTACGAGCCGCTCGACGTCGACTGGACGTACACGGGCTGCACGTACAGGAAGCCGCCGCCGACCGGCAGCGTGAGCAGGTTGCCCTGCTTCACCGTCGAGTTGCCGCGCTTCAGGATGTTCAGCTCCTGCGACACCGTGGTGTCCGAGTTGAACAGGTTCTGCACCTGCGCCGGGCCCGGGATGTTGTCGGTCTTCGGCATCGTCAACAACGTGAGCTTGCCGTAGCCCGACGCCTTCTTGCCCTTGCCCGCACCTCCCGCGTCGGAATCGGCCGCCAGGTACCCCGTCAGGACGTTGCGGTTGTTCGCGCCGGCGGACTGCTGCGGGATGTAGGTCGTGTACAGGTTGTACGCGGTCTCCTGCCCCGGCACCTTCATCGTCAGGTAGTACGGGTCCTGCAGGTTCGCCTTGCTCGCTGTCGTCGTCGTCTGCGCGCCCAGGGCGTTCGTGGTCGTCGACGTGTCCGCGGCGGTCGCGTCGCTGTCCGTCCCGCCGGTCGTGGTGGGCTCCTGCGGCGTGTTCCACGCGTCGTCACCCGAGTAGAACGAGTTCGCGTTCGTCACGTGGTACGTGCCGAGGATCGACCGCTGCACCTTGAAGAGGTCCGTCGGGTACCGGACGTGGTCCAGCAGCTCGGCGCTCATGCTCGACACCGACTTGACCGACGTCGGGAAGATCTTCTCCCAGGTCTTCAGCACCGGGTCCTTGGTGTCCCACGCGTAGAGGGTCACCTTGCCCGTGTAGGCGTCGACCGTGGCCTTCACCGAGTTGCGGATGTAGTTCACCTGGTCGGTGCGGTACGCCGAGGACTCCGAACCGGAGATGCTGTCCGACAGGCTCTGGCTCTGCGAGTACGGGTAGGCGTCGCTCGTCGTGTAGCCGTCCACGACCCACTGGATGCGGTGGTCGACGATCGCCGGGTAGGCGTCGCTGTCGACCGTCAGGTACGGAGCCACCTTCTGCACACGCGTGATCGGGTCGCGGTCGTAGAGGATCTGCGAGTCCTTGTTGACGGCGTCCGACAGCAGGACCTGCTCCGACTGGAACTTCGCCGCGTAGACGAGTCGGTTGAAGAAGTTGCCCACACTCGGTCCGCCGTCACCGGAGTACGTCGTGGTGGCGTTCCCGCCGTTGTCGTCATCGGACCCGGAGGGGTAGTCGAGCTCGACGTCCTTCGAGCCCTTCGGGGCGCCGACGATCGAGTACGCCGGCGAGGTCTCACCGAAGTACACGCGCTGCTGGAAGTCCCCCAGCGCACCGTTCGACGGGATGCCCGACTCGAGGAACACCGGCTTGCCGTCGCTCGCGCGCTGGTTGCCGAAGGCCGCGGTCACGCCGTAGCCGTGGGTGTACACGAACGCCCGGTTGTACTGGGTGTTCGCAGCAGAGCTCAGCCCGTCGAGGTCGATGTCGCGCACCGCGATGACGGTGTCCTCGGTCTCGCCCTTGACGTCGTAACGGTCGACGTCGAGCTCGTCCGGGAACTGGTAGTACTGCCGGTACTGCTGCAGCTGACTGAAGGTGTCGGAGACGATCTTCGGGTCGATGAGGCGGATGTTCGCCGTCGTCTGGGCGTCTTGCGCGAGGGCGCCCGAGCTGGCCTCGGTCGTGGCGTCGTAGTTCTGTTCCTTGACGTCGGAGACACCGTAGGCGTCACGCGTGGCCTTGATGTTCCGCTCGATGTACGTGGATTCGTACGTGCGCTCCGAGGGCTTGACCTGCAGGCGCTGGACGATCCAGGGGTAGATGCCCCCGATGACGATCGCGGCGACGAGCAGCAGCCCGGTCCCGACGATCGAGATGCGCCAGCGACCGATGACCGCCGTGACGATGAACAGGATCGCGACGATCGCCGCGATGCCCGCCATGATCTCGCGACCCGGGATGACCGCGTTCACCTCGGTGTACTGGGCACCGGTAATGAGCGAGTTCGACTTCGTGAGCGCCGCGTACTGGTCGAGCCAGAGGCTCACGGCCTGCAGTGCGATGTAGAGCGCTGCGGTGACGGCGAGCTGGATGCGCGCGGCACGCGAGATGCGGACCTCACGTCCCCCGAAGCGCAGCGCGCCGTACAGGTAGCAGGCAGCGAGGGCGGCGAGGCCGGCGATCAGCACCACGGCCGACGAGTACGCCACGATCGAGCGCCAGAACGGCAGCTCGAAGACGTAGAAGCCGATGTCGAGGCCGAACTGCGGGTCCGTCTTGCCGAACGGCGTCCGGTTGAAGTACTCGAGCACCATGCTCCAGCGCCCCGAGGTCGACAACCCGGCGAAGATGCCGAGCACCACCGGGATGCCGATCATGACGGCACGACGCAGCGGCTCGATGACCTGCTGGTACCGGTCCAGCTGCGAGTTGAGCTTCGCGTAGACCGGGCGGTACCGGAAGGCCAGCCCGATGCTCAGGAAGACCGGCACCGCCATGCCCAGGAAGCCCGCGAGGAACATCAAGGTCCCTGCGATCCACCGCGTCGTGAGGACCTGCTGGAACCCGAGCTGCGCGAACCACGCGTAGTCCGTGTACAGGCTGGCGAAGATGAAGAAGCCGATCACCAGTGCGGCCAGCACGATGATCGTGACCACGATCGGGACCCGCGGCGAACGCCGCCCCGAGGTGGACGAGGTTGTCGTCACTTGATGTGCTCCAGACGTGTCGGACCGGCGGGCCCGGCTCGCGGCGGGCCGTCAGTGCACTGATCCTATTGGACCGCGCGGAGTGTGAAACTGTGCGAGGACTCAGGAACCCGGTCAGGAACCGCAGCGGGCGAGCTTCGCGGTGCTCTCGCCGTCGGCGATGGTCTGCAGATCGGTGACGGCCTGGTCGAGCATCGACACCTTGAAGACGTCGAGCCCGTCCGGCACGTGCCCGACGACCTCGTCGCAGTTGTCAGCCGGGGCGAGGAACACCGTCGCGCCCGCCTCCCGTGCCCCGTAGAGCTTCTGCCGGATGCCGCCGATTGCCCCGACCTCGCCGTCTGCGGTGATCGTGCCCGTGCCCGCGACGTGCTTGCCACCGTTGAGCTTGCCGGGCGTGATCTCGTCGATGATCCCGAGCGCGAACATCATGCCGGCCGAGGGGCCGCCGACGTCCTGCAGCGTGATCGAGACGTCGAACGGGAA
Source organism: Curtobacterium sp. TC1 (assembly GCF_019844075.1). Lineage (NCBI taxonomy): Bacteria > Bacillati > Actinomycetota > Actinomycetes > Micrococcales > Microbacteriaceae > Curtobacterium > Curtobacterium sp. TC1. The sequence goes on along the minus strand of NZ_CP081964.1, from coordinate 1,118,954 downwards.
GTCGTACTTCTCGGTGACGCCGACGCCCAGGAGCGCGGTGCCCTGCTCGTCGCGCGGGGTCACCCGGACGTCCTTCGTCGCACCGTCGCGCTCGATGGTGACGGTCGCCGGGGTCGACGTTCCGTGCTCCGCGACGAGTTCGCGCAGCGAGGTGGCGTCGGCGTTCGTCGTGAGCGAGGTGCCGTCGAAGGCCGTGATGACGTCGCCCTTCTCGATCGGACCGTCGGCAGCCGAACCGGGCTGCACGGTGCCGACCTCGAGTTCGGTCGGCAGGTCGTTCCCCTGCTGGATCAGCGCCGCGGCCACGGCGGACTGCTGCGACGCCTGCATGTCGGCGGAGTCCTGCTGGTTGACCTGCTCGGTCGTGGTGCCGGTCGGGTAGATCGCCTCGACCGGGATCACGGCCTCGGACTTCGTGAAGATCGCGCGGACGACGCTGGTCCACGACGGACGGTTCGTCGCGTCGCCCTGGATGCCGACCGTCAGCATGTCGAGCGCTCCGGCGGTGGGGTAGGTCTCGTGCCCGGAGACCTGGATCAGCTTGACGTCCTTCGCGTCCTTGCCCGTCCCCTGCTCCTGCGTCCCGATGGTGTTGTAGACCGGTCCGGGGACCTCGATCAGGTACGGACTCGGCAGCACGCTCGCGAGGATGCCCAGCACCACGGCCCCGATCACGAACGCCCACCCGACGGTCCTGGCACGCGAACGACGACGGGGCGCGGGGGCGAAGAGGGTCACGCGGGGTCCTTCCAGGGGCGGTCGCCGGGCCTGGCGGCAGGGCGGTCGTCCTCGCCGTACGGCGGGACTGTTCGCCCTCGGCGCAGCGGTTCGGGCGTTCCCACGGGGGCATCCCAGGTGCGGCCCCGTGAGCAGCGATTAGCGTAGTCGGCATGCCTGATGAACCACAGCCGGGGCCGGACGACGACTTCCAGGAGATGCTGCGCAAGCTGCTCTCGGGCGAGGGCCAGATCGACCCGTCGCAGCTCGCCGGGGCGGCCGGCCTGCCGAACGACCCGGCCTTCGTCGCGAACCTCATGAGCCAGCTGCAGCGTGCCGCGCAGTCCGGCGGAGACGGCATCGACTTCTCCGCGACCGCCGAGCGCGCGACCGCGATCGCCCGCGAGGGCGGCCACGCCGTCGACCCGGTGGCCTCGCAGGCGGCCGACCAGGCGTTCCAGGTCGCGGCGCTCTGGCTGGACGAGGTCACGACGGTCGCCGAGCTCACCGCCACCCCGAGCCTCTACACGCGTGAGCAGTGGGCGAAGGCGACGGTGCCGGTGTGGACCCAGATCGCCGAGCCCGTGGCGTTCAGCATCGCCGACGCACTGACCGAGGCCATCGACCAGCGGGCTCCCGAAGAACTCAAGGCGATGCTCGGCGACGTCTCGAAGGCGATGCGCGGCGTCGGCGGTGCGCTGTTCGCCATCCAGCTGGGCCAGGTCGTCGGCCAGCTGTCGAAGGAGGTCGTCTCCGGCGGCGACGTCGGCGTGCCCCTGCTGGACGAGCAGGTCGCTGCACTCCTGCCGCAGAACGTGGCGGAGTTCGCCGAGGGACTCGACGTCTCCGAGGACGAGGTCCGCATCTACCTGGCGGTCCGCGAACTCGCCCACGCGCGACTCTTCCGCTCTGCGCGGTGGCTGCGCCTGCACATCATCTCGTCGATCACGGACTACGCGCAGGGCATCCACATCCCGTTCGACCGCGTCGAGGAGCTCGCGGCGGACATCGACCCGACCAACCAGGAGCAGCTGCGGGACGCGCTCGCCTCCGGTGCGCTCATCCCGCCGAGGACGCCCGAGCAGGACGCCGCGCTGGCACGACTCGAGACCATGCTCGCCCTCGTCGAGGGCTGGGTCGACACGGTGACCGCCGCCGCCACCGTCCGGCTGCCGAAGAGCGGCGCCATCGCCGAGATGGTCCGCCGTCGCCGGGCGGCCGGCGGGCCCGCCGAGTCGGCCTTCGCGACGCTCGTCGGCCTCGAACTGCGCCCCCGCCGTCTGCGCGAGGCCGCCGCGATGTGGCAGCGGGTCACGGACGAGCTCGGCGCGGAGCAGCGTGATGCCCTCTGGTCGCACTTCGACCTGGTGCCCACGTCCGACGACGTCGACGCACCGGACGCCCTGGTCGCCCGGTTGCGGAACCCCGCGCAGACGGAAGAGGACGACGCGTTCGACAAGGCGCTCGAGGACCTGCTCAACGACGCCACCGGTTCCCGCCCGCACGAGGACGAGTCCGGTCGGATCGACGACGGCGCCCCGGGCACCGACGACAGCGGGACCGGCACCGACGAGACCGGCACCGACGGGGACCACCCCGGCGACCAGCCCCGCTGACGCCGCCACCGACGAGTTCTCCACAGATCCACCTCCCGACCCCACGCCTGCCCCCGACTCGGGCAGCGTGAGGTCATGGGCATCCGCATCGATCCGACACTCGAGTTCGTCTGGCGCGACCCGGCCACGGTGCAGCTCGGGGTCGATCCGCCCCGTGCCGTGGTCGCCGTCCCGACCACGGGCGAAGAGCGGTTCCTCAGCGCCCTCCGGCGTGAGACGGGGCGCGAGGCCCTGAGCGGCCTCGCCGTCACGTCGGGCTGCCCACCGGACGTCGCCGCGCGGGTGCTCGGTGCGGCGTCCCCCGCGGTGATCGACGTCCTGCCCGAACCGCTCGAACGGATCGAGGTGCACGGGTCCGGCGGGCTCGCGGACACGATCGCGGCCCACCTGTGCGGTGAGGGCGTGACCGTCGCCCGGACGTCGTCCCCGCGGGGCGGCCCGGTCGTCCTGCCGGAGCACGAGCCCCGGCTCGCCGTGGTGGTCGCCGACCACGTCGTCGACCCGGCGCTCCGCGCCGCCTGGACCCGCAGGGGCGTGCCGCACCTGGCGGTCGTGGTGGGCGACGGACGCATCCGCCTCGGGCCGTTCGTCGTGCCGGGGGCCGGCCCGTGCCTCCAGTGCGCGGAGTTCGCTCGCGTGGACGACGACCCGGCGTGGCCGGCGATCGCGTCGCAGCTGTGGGGACGACCGCCGTCGCCCCTGTCGCCCTGGCGGACCGCCGCGGTGGCCGCTGCCACGACCCGACTGCTCGTGCAGCGCCTGCCCCTGCGGACGCAACGCGCCGACCCCGACCAGGTGGTCTTCGACCGCGACGACCTGGCCGTCAGCCGGTGGTCGGTGCCGCTCCATCCGCGGTGCGCGTGCCGAGCGCTGCCAGGAACCGACTCGGAGCACGGGCTCCCCCACGTGTGGAGCCCTGTCGCGACCACGTGATGGTCACGGTTCGCCGGGCACGGGTGAGTCCGACGTAGAACAGGCGTCGTTCCTCGTCGACCTCGGTGTCGGTGGTGGCGTGGGAGATCGGCAGGAGCCCCTCGGCGGCGCCGGCGATCACGACGTTGGGCCACTCCAGGCCCTTCGACGAGTGCAGGGTCGCCAGGGTGACGGCGTCGACCTCGGGCTCGTGGTGGGTCGCCGCACGGTCCACCAGGTCCTGGGTGAACTGCTGCATGGTCGTGCCGGCGGGGGCGTCCTCGGCCAGGCCCATGATCGCCTGCAGGGCTTCCCACTGGTCACGGACGGCGCCTGTGCCCTCGGGCGCGGTCGGCGTCCACCCACTGACCTGCAGCACGAGACGGACACGGCGGGTCAGTTCGTCGTCGGTCTGCCGGATCGCTTCACCGCGCATGTGGTGCACCGCGAGCTTCACCTCGGGGCGGTTGAAGAAGCGCGTGCCACCCTGCACGCGGTAGGGGATGCCGTTGCGGCCCAGCGCGGACTCGAGCGCCGCGGACTGCGCGCCGACGCGGAACAGCACCGCGCAGTCGCCGTACTTCGCCCCCGCGGCGACGAGTTCCGCGATCCGCCGGGCGATGGTCTGCGCCTCGTCGCCGTCGTGCACACACGGCACCACGACGGGGTCGGGTCCGGGTTCCTGCGTCTGGGCGACCAGGTCGAGGGCGCCCGGCTGTCCGCGCATCAGCGCGTTGGCGGCGTGCACGACCTCGCGGGTGGAGCGGTAGTTCCGTTCGAGTCGCAGGACCGAGCCGCGCGGGAACTCCGAGCCGAACCCCAGCAGGTAGTCGCTCGAGGCACCGGCGAACGAGTAGATCGTCTGGCTGGCGTCACCGACGACGCACAGGTCGTCGCGGCCGCCGAGCCAGGCGCGCAGCAGGTCGTGCTGCACGGGCGAGACGTCCTGGTACTCGTCGACGACGAAGAACCGGTACTGCTGCCGCACGTACGACGCCACCCGCGGCTCCGACTCCACCATGCCGAGCGTGGCGAGCAGGACGTCCTCGAAGTCGAGCTGTCGGCGGTCGTCCTTGAGGCGTTCGTACGCCTTCATCAGGTCGATCACCCGGCGCGGCGAGGTGTCACGCGGCATGACGCGTTCGGCGGCGGCGGCCTCGTACTCCTCGAGCGAGAGCATCTGCACCTTGCGCCACTCGACCTCGGCGGCCAGGTCGCGCAGCACCGGCGTGTCGACCGACATGCCGACGGTGTCGGCGGCGTGCGCGATCATCCGCCCCTTGGACTCGACGATCTTCGGGGCGTGCCCGCCGACGGTGTCCGGCCAGAAGTAGCTGAGCTGCGCCATCGCCGCGGCGTGGAAGGTGCGGGCCTGCACCGTCCCGGCGCCGAGCGAGCGGAGTCGCGACCGCAGCTCACCGGCAGCGCGGGTGGTGAACGTCAGCGCGAGGACGTGGTTCGGCGCGTAGGTGCCGGTCGCGACCCCGTAGGCGATGCGGTGGGTGATCGCCCGGGTCTTGCCGGTTCCGGCTCCCGCCAGCACCGCGACGGGGCCGAGCAGGGTCCGGGCGACGGTGCGCTGCTCCGCGTCGAGGGCGGCGAGCAGTTCATCGGGTGACGGTGGACGGAGCTCGGGCACCCCGCTCACGGCAGGTCCAGGGGCCCGCCGTACCACTCCTCGATGATGGCGCGGGCGATCGACGTCCGGCCGGGCAGCAGCAGGGTGTCCCCCGCGCGCTCCCGGATGTCCTCACGCGAGAACCAGCGCACGTCGAGGATCTCGACGCCGTCGGGTCGCGCCGTCGACGGGTCGCCGTCCACCGCGCGGGCGCGGAAGCCGACCATCAGCGACGCGGGGAACGGCCACGGCTGCGAGCCGAGGTACTCGGGCTCCTCGACGTGCACGCCGGACTCCTCGAAGACCTCGCGGCGGACGGCGTCCTCGAGCGACTCGCCCGGTTCGACGAACCCGGCGAGCAACGAGTAGCGGTTCGCGTCCCACGCGGCGTTCGAGCCGAGCAGGATGCGGTCGTCGGCGTCGACGACCCCGACGATGATGGCGGCGTCGGTGCGCGGGAAGTGCTCGTGCCCCTCGGGGTCGCGGCGGACCCAGCCGCCGGTGACGACGTCGGTCGCCGACCCGGTGCGGGGCGAGAAGCCGTGGACGGCGTGCCAGTTCGCCATCGCCACCGCCTCGACGGCCAGGCCCTGGTCGCGCGGGGACAGCTCGGTGCCGAACATGCGCAGGCTCTCCCACGCGTCGTCGGACGGCTCGATGGCCGCCGCGGTGCCGTCGTCGACGAGGGCGGCGACGAAGCGGGTGCCGGCGGGAGCGTCGGCAGCATCGGCGACCGCGCGGCCGAGGTACAGGGTCACGGTGCCGGCCGGGACCTCGGACGCGGTGACGAAGCGCAGGGTGCCGTCGGCGTTCCGGAGCATCTCCGAGCCGTGCACCGGCAGGTACCGGGTCGCGGAGTCCTCGCGCAGGACCCGGTCGAGGTCCGGCGTCGTACGGAACTCGGCGTCGCGGTCGAGTTCGTTGCGGGACAGCGGGAGCCGGGAGGCGAACTCGACGGTCACGGCAGAGGGCTCCTCGGTTCAGGTGCAGGCGAGGCCTGCGGGCAAGGCGTGCTGGGAAGGCTTCGGGAACAGCGTGGCGTGCACCGGTGCAGGCGTCACGCACCTACCCTGAGGGGCATGGCGGGATCCCAGTTCACTCTAGCCGCGTTGGCGACGACGGCCGTGCCCGGTCTCGTCGTCACGGGCACGCGCACGCTCGGCTCGGCCGCGGCCGGCGACTACGAGTCGGCTCTCCTCCGCGACGCCGACGGCGCCGAGACGGTCATCCGACGTCCCCGGAACCAGCGGGCGGAAGCCCGGCAGTCGGCCGACCTCGTCGCGATCCGTGCGCTGAGCGCCGGGATCCGCACGCGCCTCCCGTTCGGTGTGGCCGAGTACCGCGGTCAGGCGCCGATCGGATCGACCCGCGCCATCGTCACCACCCGTCTGCCGGGCGCGCACCCGACGCTCGCGTCGTTCGCCGAGCGCCCCGAGCTCGCCACGAGCGTGGGCCGCGCCCTCGCCGCGATCCACCAGCTGCCGACGAGCTTCGTCTCCGACGCCGGCCTGCCGTCGCTCACCCCGTTCGAGGTGCTGCGCTCCGCCGTGTCCGTGATGGACCGCGCCGTCGCCACCAAGCTCGTGCCCGCCGCCCTGGTCGAACGGTGGGAGGGTGCCGCGCGCGACCAGCAGCTGTGGCAGTTCACCCCGACCGTCGTGCACGGATCGATCGGCCCCGGCGTGCTGCTCGTCGACGGCGACGCCGTCAGCGGGATCCTCGACTGGGGCGAGCTCCGGCTGGGCGACCCGGCGAAGGACCTCGCCTGGGTGCTCGCCGGCCGACGCGACGCCTTCGACACCGTCCTGAGCGCCTACGAGGCGAACGGCGGTGGACGCGACCGCCAGCTCGCCCAGCGCGCTCGTGTGCACCACGAACTCGAGACGGCGCACTGGCTGCTGCACGGCGTGCAGGCGAAGAGCACCGAGGTCGTCGACGACGCGGTCGCGATGATGCACCGACTGGTGGACGCGGTGCACGCGCCGAGCGCGGAGCCGCTGCAGTCGGTGTCCCCCGAGACGATGGAGATCGGCGAGGTCGAGCAGCTGCTGTCGTCGACCGAACGCCGCCACGGCTGACGCCGCCCGCCCGCAGAGCGGTCCACGCCGGTCGCGTGGGTCGCGGTGCACGCAACCGTCTGGAGGCCCGGTGCCGGTCCGGCGGACCCGCTCCGGGCCTCCGGTGCGTCGCCGGACGGGCGCGGGGCGCCCCGCCGAACGGTCACGTCCGCCGGGCGGTCACGTCCACCGATCGACCGCGACCCGGCCGCCCGTCAGCTGATCGCGGCCGTCCAGGCCCGCTCGAGTCCGGCGCGGTCCAGCAGCTCGGTCGGACGCACCTCGAGGTCGTCCGCGACGAAGTAGAACACCGCGTCGACCTGGTCGAGCGGCCGTCCGGTGAACTCGGCGTACGCCACCCGGTACAGGGCGAGCTGCAGGGTCCGGCGGGCCAGGTCGTCGGCACCGGACGGCGCCTTGCCCGTCTTCCAGTCCACGACCTCGGCCCGCCCGTCGATCTCGTAGACGGCGTCGAGCTTGCAGACGACGCTGTGCCCGAGGAACGGGATGTGGATCTCCCGCTCGACCTCCACCGGCGTGCGACCGGCCCACCGGGAACGCGCGAAGGTCGCCTGGAAGTCGGCCAGCCGTCGGGCGTCGTCGTCCGTGACCACGGCGTCGGGCGAGGCGTCGACCAGGTCGTCGGCGTCGAGGTCGAGCTCGTCGCCCCACACGTCGAGGGTCTCGAGCGACCCGCCCGTCCGGGCGCGCTGCTCGACCCACTGGTGGAACAGCGTGCCGAGCCGGGTCGCGCGGTACGGACGCTCCGGCATCGGCCGACGCAGGCGCTCGGCCACCTTGTCCGGCTCGGTCAGGTAGTCCTTGAAGCCGGAGGCCGGCACACGGTGCGGGACCACGACCGCGTGCTTCGCGTTCCGGGTCGCGCGTCGTTCGGCGAGCAGCAGGTCGATGTCGGCGGCGTACCGGCCGGAGGCGCCGGGGTTGGCGTTCCGCACCCGCTCGGCCGCCGCGAGCACCCGGGGCGCCCGCTGTCCGAACGGCACGTGCGGCCAGAGCTGCGTCGCACCGTCCTCGCCGAGGGGGTTCTCGTCGTGCACGGTGGTCTCCGGGATCGCGGTGTCGTCCACGACCCCGGCCTCGACCAGGTCGTGCAGGTACCGGCTCGGCTCCGTGGGGCGCACGCCGCCGGCCCAGAACGAGCCGGACACGAGCAGGTCGTGGCGGGCACGCGTCAGCGCGACGTACGTGAGTCGGCGTTCCTCGTCCTCGTTGCGGGCCTTCACCTGCTCCTTGAAGGCGTCGATCGCGGTCGTGACGTCCTTCTGGGTCTCCTGCCCGCGCCACGCCAGGTTCGGCAGCTCGGCGCCGTCCCCCCGGAACTCGTACGGCAGACGGCCGAAGCCGAGCCACCCGGACGAGCCTTCCTGCGGCCGTGCGGGCAGCCCGCCCTCGACCATGCGCGGCACCGCGACGGCGTCCCACTCGAGGCCCTTCGATCCGTGGATCGTCAGGATCTGGACCGTGCCCGCCTCGGGTTCCTCGGAGCGCGGGCCCATGTCGTCACGACGGGCAGCGGCGTCGATCCACCCCAGGAAGGACCCGAGGTCGGCGCGGTCGTCGGTGGACACGAACCCGGCGAGTTCGTCGATGAAGGCGTCGAGGTACGCCCCACTGCCCTGCTCGTGCGCCGCGACCTCGATGTCGAGCCGCATCTCCTGCACCACGAGCGTCACGAAGTCGACCAGGTCGCTGCCGGCCCGCGACCGCAGCATCGCGAGCTGCGCGCCGAGCGCCCGCATCCGGCTGCGACCGGCGGGCGTGATGCCCTCGAGCGCACCGTGGTCGTCCGGTGCGGTCGCCACGAAGTCCAGGGCGTCGACGATCGAGCCGTGCTCCCCCGCAGCGACCGAGGCGCGGAAGGCCGCCGTCAGTTCGTCGTCGAGGCGCTGCTGGGTGTGGTCGCGCTGGAACAGCCAGCGCGCGAGGTGGTGCAGGGCGACGACGTCCGCCGCGCCCACCCGCCACCGGGCGCCCGCGAGCAACCGGATGAGGTCGTTGCCGGCGGCCGGGTCGTGCAGCACCCGCAGGCAGGCGACGAGGTCCACGATCTCGGGGCGCTGCAGCAGGCCGCCGGTCCCGAGCACGTGGAAGGGCACCGCGCGCGCACCGAGCGCAGCGGTGAACGACGCCAGGTCCTTGCGGGCACGGAGCAGCAGAGCCATCGACCCGGTCGGGTTCCGCTTCCGGTGGTCCTGGAACCACGCGGCGACCTCGTCGGCCTCTTCCGGCAGGGTCTCCGGGAACACCGCACGGACCGTCCCGGTGTCGGCGCCGGGTCGCGGTGACAGGCGCTCGACGTCGACCTCGGACGCTTCGGACAACGGAGCCACGATCGCGTTCGCCCCCGCGAGGACGTCGACCGGGTTCCGCCAGCTCGTCGACAGCGCGAACGTGACGGGCCGCGCCGACTCCGGCTCGGTCCCCCCGAAGTCGCGCGGGAAGCGGGCGAGGTTCGCGGCGCTCGCACCGCGGAACCCGTAGATCGACTGGTGCGGATCGCCCACTGCCATCACCGAGTGCCCGCGGAACAGCCGGGCGAGGAACCGGGTCTGCACCACCGAGGTGTCCTGGTACTCGTCGAGCAGCACGACGCCGAACCGCTGCCGCAGGTCCGTGACCACGCGCGGCGCGGACTCGGCCGCGGCGAGCGCCAGGGCGATCTGGTCGGAGAACTCGACGAAGCCCCGGTCGACCTTCTGCCGCCGGAACTCCGTGACCAGGTCGGCGAGCGGTTCCAGTGCACCGATCGCGGCGACGGCGTCGGTGATCGCCTTGTACGGCTTGCCCCGGTTGCCGGGCAGCTCGAGCAGGTCGGAGAACTCGACGGCGAAACGACGGAGGTCCTCGGGTTCGACGAGGTGCTCGGACGTCGCACCGGCGAGCGCCACCACGGCCGCGGTGAGGGTGTCGACGTCGCGGTCGAGTCCGGCCAGCCGGTCGTCACGCGCGGCCACCACGACGCGGCGGGCCAGCTGCCAGGCGGAGGGTTCGGTCAGGACCTGGGACTCGCCGTCGCGGCCGACGAGCAGGGCGTTCTCGCGGAAGACGGCGTTCGCGAACGCGTTGTAGGTCGACACCGTCGGCGCTTCGAAGGCGTCGCCCGGGGTGATCAGGCCGACGTCCTCCAGCGCACGGATGCGGTCGTTGATGCGGACCGAGAGTTCGCCGGCGGCCTTGCGGGTGAACGTCAGGCCGAGGACCTCGTCGGGGCGGACGAGGCCGTTCGCCAGGAGCCAGACGACGCGCGACGCCATCGTCTCGGTCTTGCCGCTGCCGGCCCCGGCGACGACCAGGGCGGGGGCGAGCGGGGACTCGATGACGGCGCGCTGCTGCGCGGTCGGGCGGGGGCGGCCGAGGGCGTCGGCGATGGCGTCGGCGCCGTGCCGGATCGCGGGCGCGACGGTCCCTGCCGTGGCGGTCACGTCGGTCGTGTCGGTCACGTCGGTCACGTCGGTCACGTCGGTCGTGTCGGTCACGTCGGTCGTGTCGGTCACCAGGTCACCTCCGCGACCACGTGGATGCGGCACTCGACGCCGGTCCGGGCCTTCTCGCAGTGGTCGTCCACGTTCGCCAGGAACGTCCGCCCGGCCATGCCGCGCGCGACCCCGTGCAGGCGCTCCCGGTAGGCGTTGCGCGCCTCGGCGTCGAACGCGTGCTGGGTCCGCTCCGAGAAGGCGTGCCCACCGCGCGGGTTCTGCACGAACACCAGTCGGGCGTCCGTCATCACCGAGCCGGCCGGCACCCCTTCGACCGCGCCGTCCTCGACCGCCAGTTGGTAGGCGCCGAGCTGCGGGTGCTCCGGCATGTCGTTCTTCTCGCTCGGCATCGACCGGCCGGTCTTCAGGTCCACCACGCTGACGCGGCCCTCGGGGTCGACCTCGATGCGGTCGATGCTGCCGCGCATCCGGGCGGGGCCGGTGACCAGGGCGAACGAGGTCTCGGCGCCGAGCAGTCGGCGGCCGGCCCCGGCGAAGGTCCGCAGGTAGTCGCTGAGTCCCTCGATCATCCGCCGGGTGCGCGCGCGTTCGCGGTCGGCGACCCACGGCGACTCGAAGGTCAGTTCGTCCCACCGGGCCTCGACCCGCTCCCACAGCGACTCGACGTCGATCTCGGTCGCGTGTTCCATGGCCTCGTGCACGATCGTGCCGATCCCCATGGCCGGGCTCGGTGCGCCGCCGCCGAAGGTCTGCACGAACCAGTGCACGGGGCACTCCTCGAACGTGCCGATGCGCGACGGCGAGACGGACACGGTCGGCGCGACGGGTTCGCCGCCCTCGACCTCGGGGGCCGGATCGGCGTCGAGGTCGACCAGGGGCTCGTCGGTGGTCGGATCGGCGAGGCCGTACCAGTCGTCCGGCGCCGCGCCGGGGACCTCGGCCTCGGCGAGGCGGGCCAGTGCCGAGGCGGCCTCGTGGTCGCCGGACAGCACCACCCGTCGGCGCAGGGAGCCGGCCAGTCCCCGCAGGGACAGCGGGTGCACGGTCGGCTGCCGGTCCGGCGGCACCGGCACCAGCCGGACGAACGGCGACGGGGACTCGTCGTCGTTGGCGACGGTGCCGATCACGACCTGTGTGGTGGCGCGGGAGACGGCACGGGCGAACAGGCGGAGTTCGTCGGCGACGACGGCGGCCCGGTCGTCGATCGGCGAGCGCTCGACGCCCGAAGCCGCCCGGACCAGCCCGTCGGGGTCGAGCAGGCTGCCGCGCACCCGGGTGTTCGGCCACACGCCGTCCTGCAGGCCGAGCACCACGACGACGTCGCACTCGAGGCCGATCGTCGCCGAGGGGGTGAGCACCCGGACGCGGCCGGCCGTGCGGTCGGGGCCGATGGAGTCCTCGGGCAGGTCGGCGCCGAGCAGGTCGTCGACGAACACCCGGGCCGGGGCGTCCGGGGTGCGTTCGACGAACCGCTTGGCGGCGGTGAACAGGCCGACGACGGCGTCGAGGTGCCGGTCCGCCTCGCCCGCTCCGACCCCGCCAGCCGCGGACTGCGCACCCCACGACTTCGCGAGGCCGCTGCGCTCCCAGAGCCCCCAGAGGATCTCCTCGATGCTCGACCCGGCCTCGGCGTCGGCGTGCGCCTGCACCAGGCTGCGCGCGAGTCGGGTTGCCCGCCTGGCGAAGCCGGCGTCGAGGGTGGCCAGACGTTCTGGGGCGCCGAGCGCGTCGATCAGGAGCTCGTCGGCGGTGCGGGTGCCGTCCCCGGCGAGTTCCTCGCGCCGCAGGGCGAGTCGGAGCCGGCGCATCGCCAGGGTGTCGAGGCCACCGAGCGGGCCGGTGGCGAACGCCGTGGCCAGGGCGGCGTCGAGCGGCAGCACCCCGAGGGCGACCGCTGCGGCGTCGAGCAGCGCGCGCGCTGCTGAGTCGTCACGCGGACGGACGGGTGCGGCGCCGGCGGTCGCCGGGACCTCGGCCACCGACAGGGCACGCACGAGCTCGGGGATGGCGGCGCCGCTGCGGGTGACGACAGCCATCCGGTGCCACGGCACACCGTCGAGCAGGCGGTGCTCGCGGAGCCGTCGGGCGATGGCGACGAGCAACGCCGACCGGCTCGCGGCCTCGAGGTGCACGACGGCGTCGGCTCGAGCGTCCTCGTCGCTCGCCGTCGCTGCGCGCTGCCGACCGGCCGCCGCCGTGCCGATGCGCCCCGTGATCCCCGAGACCAGCGACCGGATCGGCGCGGGGTACCGGTGCACGGTCCCCAGGACGAGTTCGTCGACCCGGTCCACGCCGAGCCGGACCGCCAGGCGACCGAGCACGTCCGGTTCGGCGCCGCGGAACGCCGAGGCGGCGATGTCCGGGTCACCGAACGCGACGACCTGCACGCCGGACCGGGCGAGCGCGCCGAGCAGCGCCACCTCGCCCTCGACGAGTTCCTGGGTGTCGTCGACCACGATCAGCCCGAGGGCCGCGATGCTCGCCGGCAGCTCCCCCCGCAGCACGGCGGCGGTGGCGAACGCGACGAGCTCACCGGAGTCGAGGCTGGTCGCACGGAACGCCGTGACCGACGCCCGGTACTCGTCGACGAAGTCACCCACGGCCCGCCACTCGGGTCGACCGCCCTCGTCGGCGAGCTCGCGCATGTCCTCGGGTTCGACACCCGCCGCCACCGCACGCATCATGACGTCGCGCAGCGCGGTCCGGAACCCGGCGCGCTCGCGCACCACCGCGGTGATCGGCTCGGGCCAGTCCGGACCGGTCCCGTCGAGCTCGTGGCCCGCGAGCAGGTCGGCGATGATGCGGTCCTGCTCACCACCGGTGAGCAGCGTCGGCGCCTCCTGCCCCTGGACGGCGGCGGCGTGCGCGACGATCTGGAAGGCCAGCGAGTTCACGGTCCGGGCGAGCGCACCCGGCACGACGCGGTCGACGGCGGCCGCGAGTCGGTCACGCAGCGCGGTGGCAGCGGTCCGCGCCGAGGTCAGCGCGAGCACCGTGGCGTGCCCGTCGGGACTGATCGCGTCCGGTCGGTGCAACCGGTCGGCGACGAGCCGGGCGAGCGTCGTCGTCTTGCCCGTGCCGGGCGCCCCGATGACCGCCGCGTGTCGACCGTCCGGCAACGCGAGCACGGCCGCCTGGGACGGGTCGTCGACCAGGGCACGTGCGACGCCGGCGTCTGCGGGAGCTGGCGTCAGCGTGGTCTGCGGCACGCTCGTACGGTACCCACGACCGCCGACACCACCCGGCCGGGCGCGGGCGCGGCGTGCACCCCGGCCGTCGAGTGCGCCCGCGGCGAACGTCCGATGTCCTCCGGGACCGCTCGGATACGCTGTGCTCGTGGACATCAAGATCGGCATCATCAACAGCCCGCGCGAGATCGCGTTCGAGACCGCCCAGACCGCCGACGAGATCGAGAAGGCCGTGTCGGAGGCCCTCGCGTCGAAGGCGACGCACCTGTCGCTCCAGGACGAGAAGGGCCGCCGCTTCATCGTGCCGGTCGCCGCCCTGGCGTACGTCGAGGTCGGCGCGGAAGAGGCACGCCGCATCGGCTTCGTCGCCTGACGACGTGGAACTGCTCTTCGCCGTCCTCGGCGGCCTGATCATCGGTGGGATCGCGCACGTGGTCCTGCCGTGGCGTGCCAGTCGTGGCGTCCTGATCGGGCCCGCCGTGGGCGGCATCGCCGCTGCCGTCCTGTGGGAGGCACTGACCTGGGCCGGCTGGCAGTACGACGCCACCTGGATCTGGGTGGTGGCCCTGGTCGGTGCGGGCGTCGTCGCCCTCGTCGTCGAGTGGCTGCTCGGGACGCGCCGCGACAAGAGCGACGTCGAGTACTACGAACGGCTCAAGGCCCGCGGGGCCTAGGCCGTCAGGCCGAGCGCGTCCATCCGGCGGGTGTGCGCGGCGATGAGCTCCGTCCAGACCGGCTCGAGCCGCTCCTGGTCCTCGCGCGCGTGCGACGCCAGGGCCGACCGCGCCACCAGCAGGGTGTCCCCGACGAGCCGTCGGCCCCACATCGCCAGGCGCGAACCGACCTCGGGGTCGTCCTCGATCCGGGCGGTCAGTTCCTCGACGACAGCGGGTTCCTCACGCGCGTCGAACACGGAGCGCAGCCGCTGCCGAACGTCGTTCGGCAGCGAGCGCAGCAGGTTGCCGAACAGGTCGTTCAGGATGCCGGCCGTGACGTAGCCGGTCAGCATCGACTCGTACCAGTCGGCACCGCTCGTGCGTTCGAGGAACCGGTCGATCGCCTCGCGGTGCGGCGCCATCAGGGCCGCCGGGTCCGAACCGTTGCGCTCGATCTCGGCGACGATGGTGCGGTGCCGGTCGAGGGCCGTCGTCGCGAGCACGCCGGTCACCAGGCGACCGGACAGCGTCGGCGCCGAGGCACCGGCGCGACCCATCGTCTCGTAGACGGAGAGCTGCAGGTACGCGGCCTGGCCGAGGTACACGTCCAGCTCCGGGGTGACGTCGTCGAGCGCCAGGCGCTTGACCTGGGCTGCGCCTCGCGGGTTCCGCGACGCGAGCCACGCTGCTGCGAGCTGCGCCGCGCGCTTCCGGTTCCACCACGACACCACCCGGAGAGCATAGCGGGAACCGCCTCGCGCCCCGCTCCACCCGCCCATCGGTAGACTGGCCGGGACTTCCACCAGAACTAAGGTGATTCTTTGACTTTCGCAGACCTCTCCATCGAGCAGGACATCGTCGACGCGCTCGCGGGAAAGGGCATCCTCGAGCCCTTCCCGATCCAGCAGCAGACGATCCCGCTCGCCCTCACCGGCCAGGACATCATCGGCCAGGCCAAGACCGGTACCGGCAAGACCTTCGGGTTCGGCCTCCCCCTCATCCAGCGTCTCGGGGCCGACCCGGCACCCGGCGTCAAGGCACTCGTCGTCGTCCCGACCCGCGAGCTCGCCGTCCAGGTGACCGAGGACCTCGAGGTCGCCACCTCGAACCGCCCGACGACCATCGCGGCGATCTACGGCGGCAAGGCGTACGAGGGCCAGATCGAGCAGCTCAAGGCGGGTGCCCAGATCGTCGTCGGCACGCCCGGGCGACTCATCGACCTGCAGCGCCAGCGACTCCTCGACCTGTCCCACGTGCAGGAAGTCGTCCTCGACGAGGCCGACCGCATGCTCGACCTGGGCTTCCTGTCGGACATCGAGCGCATCTTCCAGGCCATCCCCGAGGTACGGCACACGATGCTGTTCTCGGCGACGATGCCCGCGCCGATCGTCGCCCTCGCCCGCCGGTTCATGAGCCGTCCGGTGCACATCCGGGCGACCGACCCGGACGAGGGCCTCATGCAGGCCAACATCAAGCACCTCATCTACCGCGCGCACTCCCTGGACAAGGACGAGGTCATCGCCCGCATCCTCCAGGCCGAGGGCCGCGGCAAGACCGTGATCTTCACCCGCACCAAGCGTGCGGCGGCGAAGCTCGTCGAGGAGCTCAAGGACCGCGGGTTCAACGCCGCAGCGGTGCACGGCGACCTCAACCAGGAGCAGCGCGAGCGTGCGATGGCCGCCTTCAAGGCCGGCAAGCGCGACGTGCTCATCGCCACCGACGTCGCCGCCCGCGGCATCGACGTGGACGACGTCACGCACGTCATCAACCACACGATCCCGGACGACCCGGACACCTACCTGCACCGCGCCGGCCGCACCGGCCGTGCCGGCAAGACCGGCATCGCGGTCACGTTCGTCGACTGGGACGACCTGCACAAGTGGACGCTGATCGACAAGGCCCTCGAGTTCGGCATCCCCGAGCCCGTCGAGACCTACTCGTCGTCGCCGCACCTGTTCGAGGAGCTCGACATCCCGAAGGGCACCAAGGGCCGTCTGCCCGGTGCCTCGTCGCACGCGGCGTCGGCGGGTGCCCCTGCCGAGAAGCGCAGCAGCGATCGTCCGGCCTCCGGTCCGCGTGACGCCTCGCGTTCGCGGTCGCGCAGCCGCACCCGGTCAGCAGGCTCCGAGCAGCCCGCCTCGCAGGCCTCTGGCGCCGAGTCCGCGGCTCCGACCTCCGCGCCCACCGACGACACGTCGGCCACCGAGGGTGGGACCACCGACGGCGCCGCGAAGCGTCGTCGCCGTCGCCGCCGTCGCGGTGCCGGCACCGGCGATGCCTCGGCGACCGCCTCGGCACCGCAGGGTTCGTCGGACGGCGAGTAGCGCCTCCAGACCGAAGGGTCCGTCGCTGACGCGACGGGCCCTTCGTCGTCTCCACCCCCGAGACTCGGGCTGAACGACATTCCTCGCGCCCGCGGACACGAGAACTGTCGCTGAACGCGAGTCTCGGGCTGGTGGTGACGAGACTCGGGTCAGGACAGGCGCGAGCCGGGGCCGACCACGGGGGCGCTGCCGGTGGCCTCGGACAGGATGGTGTCGAACGCGGCCCGCGCCGTGCGGTGCTCACCGAGCCGGTTCGGCTTGCCGGTGCCGTGGTAGTCGCTCGAGCCGGTGACGAACAGGCCGTAGCGCGACGCCCAGTCGAGCAGGGTGCGCTTGCCGTGCGCGAGGTTCTCACGGTGGTCGACCTCGAGGCCGCCGAGCCCGGCGTCGACGAGGTCGCGGAGCATCGGCTCGTCGATGACGATCCCCCGCGACGAGGCCGCCGGGTGCGCGATGACCGGCACGCCGCCGGCCTGTCGGATGAGTTCGACGCCGCGCAGGGGCGACGGTGCCTCGTGCGGTTCGTAGTAGCCGGACGCCGGGTGCAGGATGCCGCGGAACGCCGCGCTCCGGTCGGACTCGAGGCCCCGGGCGACGAGCGCGTCGGCGATGTGCGGGCGGCCGATGGTGGCCCCGGGACTCGCCTGCGCCAGCACGTCGGCCCAGGTGATCGGGTGGTCCTCACCGATGCGGTCGACCATGCGGTGCGCACGCGCGAGGCGGCCGTCGCGGATGCGGTCGGTCTCCTCGACCAGGCCGGGGTCCTGCGGATCGACCAGGTACCCGAGGACGTGCACACTGCGGAAGCCGATGCGCGTGCTCAGCTCGAGACCCGGCAGGAGCGTCAGCGGCAGCGCCCGTGCGGACTCCGACGCGTCGGCCCAGCCGGCGGTCGTGTCGTGGTCGGTCAGCGCGACGGCGTCCAGGCCGGCGGCCGCGGCCGCTCGGACGAGCTCCGCGGGTCGCTCGGTGCCGTCGGAGACACTCGAGTGCGCGTGCAGGTCGATGAACGGGTCGGGCACGTCGACAATGCTATCCACAGGTGCGGGGCCGCAGAGGACGCGGGGGCAGCGCGGTGCGATGATGGAGCCATGGCCGACACGACTCCCCGCGCGACGAGCAACCGTTCCACGACCCCAGGGTCCTCGACCTTCAAGGACTTCATCGGGTCCCAGTGGGCCGACCGCGAGCAGACGATCCCCGCGCCCCGCGAGCAGGCCGCCTTCGCCGCCGAGCGTCGTGCGCGCATCTCCGAGCTGCACCCGGGCCGCGCGATCGTGGTCCCCGCCGGCCAGGCCAAGGTCCGCTCGAACGACTGCGACTACCCGTTCCGCCCGCACTCCACGTTCGCCCACCTGACCGGGTGGGGCACCGACACGGTCGTCGGTTCCGTCCTCGTGATGACGCCGAACGGTTCCGGGCACGACGCCACGCTCTACTTCCGCGCCACGGCCGGTCGTGACTCGGAGGAGTTCTACGCGAACCCGGAGATCGGCGAGTTCTGGGTCGGCCCGCGTCCCTCGCTCGACGCCGTCGCCGCCGACCTCGGGCTGGCCACGGCCGACCTCGGTGCCTTCCCGGCCGTCGCCGACGGGCTCGACGCCTCGGCGCTGCTGGTGCGCGAGGCCGACGACGACCTGACCCGCACCCTCGACGCACGACTCGGCAGCGCCGTCGGCGGCGCACCGGAGACCGACGACGCACCGGCCACCGACGACGTCCTCGCCCGTGACCTGTCCGAGCAGCGCCTGGTGAAGGACGCGTACGAGGTAGGCGAGCTCCGCAAGGCCGTCGACGCCACGAAGCACGGCTTCGACGACGTCATCGCCGACTTCGACGCCGTCCTCGCGCATCCTCGCGGCGAACGCATCGTCGAGGGCACCTTCAACCGCCGGGCCCGCGCCGACGGCAACACGGTCGGCTACGACACCATCGCCGCCTCGGGCCACCACGCCTGCATCCTGCACTGGACCCGGAACGACGGCGCCGTCCAGCCGGGTGACCTGATCCTCATCGACGCCGGGGTCGAGGTCGACTCGTTCTACACGGCCGACATCACCCGCACCCTGCCGGTCAGCGGCACGTTCTCCCCCGTCCAGCGCATGGTCTACGACGCCGTGCTCGAGGCGGCGGACGCCGCGTTCGCGATCGTCAAGCCGGGCATCACGTTCCGCCAGGTGCACGCCACCGCGATGGAGGTCATCGCCCGCAAGACCGCCGAGTGGGGCTTCCTGCCGGTCTCGGCAGCAGCATCCCTCGAGCCGGACAACCAGTTCCACCGCCGCTACATGGTGCACGGCACGAGCCACCACCTCGGCCTCGACGTGCACGACTGCGCGAAGGCCCGTCGCGAGATGTACATCGACGGCGTCGTGCAGCCCGGCATGGTGTTCACGATCGAGCCCGGACTGTACTTCCAGCAGGACGACCTGACCGTGCCCGAGGAGTTCCGCGGCATCGGCGTCCGGATCGAGGACGACATCCTGGTCACCGAGGACGGCGCCGAGAACCTGTCGGTCGGCATCCCCCGGACCCCCTCGGAAGTGGAGGGGTGGATCGCTCGCTCCGGCCGCTAGCCTGAGCGGGTGACGACGCCCGACGCCTCCACCGACGCCCGCACGCCGCAGTTCTCGATCGAGGTCGAGCACTTCGACTCCCCGGACGCGCAGCGACTCCGTGCCGCGCAGCGTCTGGAGATCGACCGCGCCTACGGCGGCGACACCGAACCCGGCGAGAAGCCGACGGCCGACTCCATCGCGGTGTTCTTCGTGGCGCGCGATGACGCGGGCACACCGCTGGCGTGCGGCGGGCTCCGGGTCGTCGCGGACGGCATCACCGAGATCAAGCGGATGTACGTCCGGCCAGAGTCCCGCGGCTCCGGCGTGGCGGCCGCCCTGCTGCGCCGGCTCGAAGAGGCTGCGCTCGACCTCGGGTCACCCGCGCTCGTGCTCGAGACGGGGAACGAGCAGAAGCGCGCCGTCGGGTTCTACGAGCGCGAGGGCTTCACGCGCATCGCCAACTTCGGCCCGTACGTCGGTGCCCCGCTGTCGATCTGCTACTCGAAGGTGCTGTAGACCGAGCACACCAAGCCCACACGCGTCAGGCGCGGTCGTCGCCCTTCGGGGACGACGGGGACGACGGTGCCGGCGGCGTCGCACCGGGCACCCGCTCGCCGTACTGCGGCGGATCCTGGGGACGACGCTCGGGGATCGCCGACCCACCCGAGGTGGGTCGGTCGGCGGGAGCGGCGGCTGCCGGGTCCGCGTTCTCCCCGTACCGGGGCCCGTCGTTCGTGCCGTACCGCGGCGGGGCGGTGGGCGCATCCGGTTGCCCACCGTGGGCCGACGTGCCGGGCTGCTGCGGGCCTCCCGGCTGCTGGTGGGGCGTGGCGTGTCCGCCGTACGGCGACTGCTGCGGCGGGGCAGGACGCCACGGCTGCTGTCCCTGCACGGGCGCACCGGGCGCGCCCTGCTGGGGCTGCTCGTTCCAGTGCGTGGACGGCGTCGCACCGTGCTCGCCGAGGATCCGCTGCGCCTGGCCGGTCAGCTGCGGGTTGACGACGATCTGGTAGTTCGTGGCGAGCACCTGGTGGACGCTCGTGAAGTCGCGCTGGCGCTTCGTGATCGCGAACGAGACGATGCCGTACAGCATGCCGAACGCGGCACCGATGATCGCTGCGGCGAGGATCAGGCCGCCGGCGCTCGGCGAGAACAGGGTGAGCACGATGCCGAAGAAGATGCCGAGCCAGAGCCCGGACAGCGCTCCGGCGATCGCAGCACGGCCGTAGGTCATCTTGCCGGTGACACGCTCGACGGTCTTCAGGTCGTTGCCCACGATCGAGAGCTGGTTGACCGGGAAGTCGGCGTCGGCGAGCTTCGCCACGACGCGCTGGGCGTCGGGGTAGCTGTCGTACGTGCCGAGGACGTCGCCCTTGGGCAGCGTCGGGAAGGCCTGGGCGGTCCTGCCGGCGAAGGGACTCTGATTGCTCACACAGCCATCATTCACCGCACACCTTGCAATCGCACGTGCACCGCCGGGGAAGCGCCACCACGCACACCGACTACGCTGGGTCGGGTGAGCGCCACGAAGGTCTTCGTCGCCCGCCTCGCCGGGTGCTCCGTCTTCGACCCCGCGGGCGACCGCGTGGGCAAGGTCCGGGACGTCCTGGTGGTCTACCGCCGGGCCGATCCCCCGCACGTCGTGGGGTTGATCGTCGAGGTGCCGGGCAAGCGCCGCATCTTCGTCAGCGTCGGGCGCATCACCTCGATCGGTGCCGGCCAGGTGATCACCACCGGGCTCGTCAACATGCGCCGCTTCGAGCAGCGCGGCGGGGAGGTCCGGGTGATCGCCGAGATGCTCGGCCGCAAGGTGCTCATCAAGAACCAGCGGATCCGCGCCACCATCGAGGACGTCGCGATCGAGGACCGCGGGCAGGGCGACTGGGAGGTCGCGCAGCTCTTCCTCCGCAAGCCGAAGACCACGCCGTCGCCGTTCGGCAAGGGCCCGACGACGTTCGCGACGTGGAACGAGGTCACCGAGGACGAGCTCCCCGGCGAGGCCCAGTCCGCCGAGCACGTCATCGCCGCGTACTCCGACCTCGTGCCCGCCGACCTGGCGAGCACCCTGCTCGACCTGCCGGAGGAACGCCGGTTCGAGGTCGCCGAGGAACTCCCGGACGACCGGCTCGCCGACGTGCTCGAGGAGATGCCCGACCAGGAGCGCGTCGAGATCCTGTCGCGGCTCGAGGACGCCCGCGCGGCAGACGTGCTCGACCAGATGCAGCCCGACGACGCCGCCGACGTGCTCGCGCAGTTCTCCGACGAACGGAGCGAGGCGCTCCTGCAGCTCATGGAGCCGGAGGAGGCGCAGGACGTCCGCATGCTCCTGGAGTACGAGCCGGACACCGCCGGTGGTCTGATGACCACCGAGCCCGTCATCGTCTCCGCCGACGCGACCGTCGCCGAGGGACTCGCGCTCGTCCGCCGCCACGACCTCGCCCCGGTGCTCGGTGCCGCGGTGTGCGTCACGCTGCCGCCGTACGAGCCGCCGACCGGCCGGTTCCTCGGGCTGGTGCACTTCCAGCGCATGCTCCGCTACCCGCCGAACGAACGGCTCGGCACGCTCATCGACCAGCAGACCGAACCGGTCCGGGTCGACGCGAGCGCCGCCGAGGTCACCCGCGTGATGGCGACCTACAACCTGCTGTCCGTCCCCGTGGTCGACGACGCCCACCGCCTCGTCGGGGTGGTGACGATCGACGATGTCCTCGACCACGTCCTGCCGGACGACTGGCGAAGTCAGGGCGAGGGGGAACCCTCACCGCTTCCACGCCAACGCCCGCGCAAGACACCCGTGACGACGGGAAGGAGGACCACCCGTGGCCCGAACGGATGAGAACCGTCGCGATCGCGAGCGCTCCGACGTCCGCCTCGACTCCCCCAAGGGCATGCGCACGCGCGTGCTCCCGACCCGGCGCCGCGGCGGACGCGGTGACACGTTCGGTCGCGCGACCGAGGGCATCGCACGGGGCATGGGCACGCCGTGGTTCCTCATCGGCCTCACCCTGTTCTGCGTGGTCTGGATGGGCTACAACACCCTCGCGCCGAAGCCGTGGCAGTTCGACTCGGCAGCGATCGGCTTCACCGCACTGACCCTGGTGCTGTCGCTCCAGGCCTCGTACGCCGCGCCGCTCATCCTGCTCGCGCAGAACCGGCAGGACGACCGCGACCGCGTGCAGTTCGAGCAGGACCGGCAGCGCGCCGAGCGGAACCTGGCGGACACCGAGTACCTGGCACGCGAGGTCGTCGCAC
This sequence comes from Curtobacterium sp. TC1, assembly GCF_019844075.1. Taxonomy (NCBI): domain Bacteria; kingdom Bacillati; phylum Actinomycetota; class Actinomycetes; order Micrococcales; family Microbacteriaceae; genus Curtobacterium; species Curtobacterium sp. TC1. The sequence goes on along the minus strand of NZ_CP081964.1, from coordinate 1,096,598 downwards.
TCCGGCTGGCGATGCGCGACATGGCGTCGAAGGACTTCATCCGTGCCGAGTTGCGATCCCTGCTCGAGGAACTCGACCGGCGCGACGCCGACGACGCCGGGTACGCGAACGAGCCCGGCAGCTCCACCCGTGGCTGACGCGGCCGCCGCCGACGAGCAGCTGGGCACGGCGGTCCTCGCTGCGCTCGGCCGCGTGATCGACCCGGAGATCCGTCGGCCCGTCACGGAGCTCGACATGATCCGCGGGGTGGACGTGCAGCCAGGAGGCGCGGTGTGCGTCGACCTGCAGCTCACGATCGTGGGGTGCCCCGCCGCCGACACCATCGAGCGCGACGTGCGCGTCGCAGCGGGTTCCGTCGACGGAGTGTCGTCGGTCACCGTCGACGTCTCGGTGATGGCCCCCGCGACGCGTGCCGCACTGACCGAGCGCCTGCGCGCCGGCAGGCCGAACGGCATCCAGTTCACCCCGGACTCACTCACCCGTGTCATCGCCGTCACGAGCGGCAAGGGGGGTGTCGGCAAGTCGACGGTCACCGCCAACCTCGCCGTCGCACTCGCCCGCCGGGGCCTGCGGGTCGGGATCGTCGACGTCGACGTGCACGGCTTCAGCATCCCCGGGCTGATGGGACTGACCGACGAACACGGCGTCGCGCCGCGTCCGACCCGGGTGGACAGCATGATCCTGCCGCCCGTCGCCCACGACGTGAAGGTCGTGTCGATCGGCATGTTCGTCGACGACGCCTCCACCGCGGTGTCCTGGCGTGGCCCGATGCTGCACCGCACCGTGAACCAGTTCCTGACCGACGTGTTCTTCGGTGACCTGGACGTCCTGCTGCTCGACCTGCCGCCCGGCACCGGCGACGTCGCGATCTCGGTCGGCCAGCTGCTCCCGCACGCCGAGGTCCTCGTCGTCACGACCCCCCAGGCCGCCGCGGCCGACGTCGCCGAGCGCAGCGGGATCGTCGCTCGGCAGACCGGCCAGCGGGTGATCGGGGTCATCGAGAACATGGCGGGCCTCGTGCAGCCCGACGGCTCGGTCCTGCACCTGTTCGGCGAGGGCGGCGGCGCCGAGACCGCGGCCCGACTGTCCCGTGGGCAGGACGCCCCCGTCCCGGTGCTCGGCAGCGTGCCGCTGTCCGTGCCGTTGCGCGAGGGCGGGGACACCGGCCTGCCGGTCGTGCTCGCCGCGCCGGAGGACCCCGCGGCCGTCGCACTCGCCGCGATCGCCGACGGCATCACGACCATGGGGCGCGGACTGGCCGGACGGAAGCTCGGCCTGTCGCTGTCCTAGGCTCGTTGCCATGAGCATGGATCACGTCAGCGTCGACTGGGACCGCGCCCGCGACACGAACCGGGCGAACTGGGACGACCGGGTCCCCATCCACGAGGGTGCCTACGCGATCGACGAACTGTCCGACCCGAGGCACCGCTCCGACGTCGTGCGCGACGACCTGCCGGTGTTGACGCCCTGGCTGCCGAACGGATCGCTCGCCGGGCTCGACGTCTGCCACCTGCAGTGCCACATCGGCACCGACACCGTGTCGCTCGCCCGCGAGGGCGCCCGGCTCACCGGGGTCGACTTCTCCCCCGCGGCACTCGCGTCCGCTGCCGGCCTCGCGACGCGGCTCGGCCTCGACGTCACCTGGGTGGAGACCGACGTGCTCGACGCCCGCGCTGCGGTCACCGGCGACTTCGACGTCGTCTACACGAGCATCGGGACGATCACCTGGCTCCCCGACCTCGACCGCTGGGCCGCACAGGTCGCCGGCCTGCTGCGCCCGGGCGGGGTGTTCTTCATCCGAGACGGTCACCCGGCGCTCTACGCGCTGGACGAGTCCGCCGACGAGCTCGTCACCCGGTACCGGTACTTCCCGGACGGCACCGCGCAGCAGTGGGACGACGCCGGCACCTACGCCGGCGACGGCTCCGTCGCGAACACCCGGACGTTCGAGTGGCCGCACCCGCTGTCCGAGATCGTGAACGCCCTGCTCGGCGCCGGACTCCGACTCCGCCGCCTGGACGAAGGGCGCACCCTGCCCTGGCGCTTCAGTCCCCGCATGGAGGACACCGGCGACGGTTCGTGGGCGTGGCCGGACGTCGATCGTGACCGGATCCCCCTGACCTACACGATCGTCGCCACCCGCGACTGACGACTCGGGCACTCGCCCGTCCACCTGACGCACGCCTGTACGTTCGTTCATGGACAGGTCGTTCCACCCCGGAGCATTATGCAAGGGCATTGCACAATGCCCTTGCGGAATGTGACCGCCAGGGCTCCACCCGTCGGACGAGGACGTCCGGCCGAGGACAGGAGAACCGTGTGAACCAGAACACCCGCGTGCGATCGGGCCTCGTGGCCACCGTCGCCGCCGTCATCGTCGCCGGGGGCTCGCTCGCAGCAGCGCCAGCCCTCGCCGCGACGACCTGCGCGACCACCTGGAGCGCCGGCACCGCCTACAACGGCGGAGCCACCGTCAGCGAGAACGGAACGAACTACACCGCGAACTGGTGGACGCAGGGCGACGACCCGGCAACCCACTCGGGGGCGACGGGCAGCGGCCAGCCGTGGACCTCCGCCGGGGCCTGCACCGGTTCCGGCGGCGGCACCACGCCTCCCGGTGGGGGAACGACGACCCCGGGCACGGGCGGGAGCGGCGGCACCGCCAAGGGACTGGTGTTCAGCCCGTACAAGGACATCACCGTGAACCTCGACTGGAACACGAACGTGATGAACACCGCCGTCACCGGCACCCGCATCCCGGTCGTCGGCTCGAGCAACAGCCTCGTGTCCACCCGCGAACCCGGTCTCAAGACGATCACCCTCGCCTTCGCGACCGGCACGTGCGGCAGCGAGAACTGGGGCGGTGTCGCGGCGGATGCCTTCGCGAACGCGAACATCCCGAAGCTCGATGCCGCCGGGGTGGACTACATCGTGAGCACCGGTGGAGCCGCCGGTTCGTTCAAGTGCTCGGGCGCGGCGCTGCAGAGCTTCATCGCCCGGTACGCCACCCCGCACATGATCGGCGTCGACTTCGACATCGAGAGCGGCCAGTCCGCCGCGGACGTGCAGAACCTGGTGAGCGCCGCTGCCCTCGCCCAGGCGAAGTACCCGGGCATGCGCTTCTCGTTCACGCTCGCGACCCTGGCCGCCAGCGACGGCTCGTACGGCGGGCTGAACAGCACCGGCGACGCCACCGTGAAGGCGATCAAGGCGTCGACCCTGACGAACTACACGATCAACCTCATGACGATGGACTTCGGCCGCGCGACCGCCGCGAACTGCGTGCTCTCCGGCTCCACCTGCCAGATGGGCAAGTCGGCGATCCAAGCCGTCACGAACCTGCAGCACACGTACGGCATCGCGTCGTCGAAGATCGAGGTCACCCCGATGATCGGCGTCAACGACACCACCGACGAGGTCTTCACCCTCGCCGACGTCGACACCCTGTCCACCTACGCGAAGGCGAACGGCCTCGCCGGGATCCACTCCTGGTCGCTCGACCGGGACACGCCCTGCGCCTCGACCACGGCATCGCCGACCTGCAGCTCCGTCCCGAGCGCACCGGCGCTCGCCTGGACGGACCGGTTCCTCGCCGACCTGCGGTAGCCACGCTCGACCGGTTCACCTGGTCGAATCGGGCGTACCTGGTCGATTCTTTCGACCAGGTACGCCCGATTCCGCGTTCCATCGCGAGGGCTTTGGGAAGGAACGACGCGACACGACCACCGGAAGTACGGGAGGCCCGTGGCGGATCCGCCACGGGCCTCCCGTACGTCTCGTGGTCACGTGACGGGCGTCAGGTCGCTTCCGCGTCGAAGGGTGGCGCTTCCCCCACGGCCAGCGGCACGACGGGAGCCGTCGCGCGCACCTTGGACGCGGTCACCTGCGCGGTCTGGACCGCGGCGGCACTGCTGGCGCCGCCGGAGTCGAGGAGTGCATCGCGGATGATCCGGCGGGGGTCGTACTGTCGCGGGTCGAGCTTCTGCCACTCGATGTCGTCGAACTCCGGGCCCATCTCGTCTCGCATCCGCTCCTTCGCGGTGTCGGCGAACCGGCGGACGGCCTTTACGAACTCGGCCAGTTTCTGGGCGTACATCGGCAGGCGCTGGGGCCCGAGCAAGAGCACGGCAATGATCCCGATGATCAGGATCTTGTCGAGCGGGATGTTCACGTGAGCGAGCCTAACCCGTGCGGCTCGGATGCACCCCTAGAGTTGTCATCCGAACGGAGTGTGCGTGTCAGAGAAAGAGTCGAACTGGAAGTTCGCCGAGGACATCGTCTCGGAGTCCGAGGCGATCGCCCGCGCTCGTGAGCACTCCCTGGAGCTCGGTGTCGAGGCGATCTCGCCCGCGATCGGCGCGCAGATCGGCGTCATCGCCGCAGCGTCCCGAGCCACGAGCATCATCGAGATCGGGACGGGCCTGGGAGTCTCCGGGCTGTACCTGCTCGGCGGCGCGCCGGACGCGACCCTGACCACGATCGACGTCGAGGTCGACCACCAGCAGTTCGCCCGCGACGCCTACATCAGCGCCGGCACCGCTCCCGCCCGGATCCGGCTCATCCCGGGCCGCGCGAACCAGGTGCTTCCCCGGATGAACGAGGCGTCGTACGACGTCGTCCTGGTCGACGCCGACCCCGAGCACGTCATCGAGTACGTCGAACACGGACTGCGGCTCGCGCGCCTCGGCGGGACCGTCCTGGTGCCGCACGCACTGTGGCGCGGACGCGTGGCCGACCCCGTCAAGCGGGACCGGGCGACCACCGACTTCCGGCTGCTGCTCACCGAGGTGTCGACGTCGGGCGCAGTGCGGAGTGCGCTCTCGCCGGCGGGCGACGGGCTGCTGCAGCTGACGAAGGTCACCGCGTAGCGCACGCTGCGTCCCCCTCGCCGTCGGTCACTCGAGGTGCCGGAGGTACCGCTCGGGTGATTCGAGGAACGAGCGCTGGTTGCGCACCAGGTCGAGCTCGTCCCACTCGGTGCGCCGGAACCCCCACTCGCCGACCTCGTGGATCGTCGCGCCCGGGAACGCCGCCAACACCGGCGAGTGCGTCGAGAGCACGACCTGTCCGACCCCGCTGTCGACGATCGACCGCAGCAGCGCGATGAGCGTCAGGCACCCGGAGAAGGACAACGCCGACTCGGGTTCGTCGAGGATCCAGAGTCCGGGCCACTGCGCGCGGTCGATGACGAAGTCGAGGAACGCCTCCCCGTGGCTGCGTTCGTGGAACACCGGCTCCGGGCGGGAGTGGTTCGGGTGGTCCTCGAGGTAGGTGAAGAAGCCGTGCATGGTCTCGGCGCGCAGGAAGAAGCCGCCGCGGGGCGCACCGAAGTCACGGCGGAGGACGATGTGCTCCCACAGGTCCGACTCGGACGGGCGCGTCGAGTGGTTCGCCAGGGTGGAGCCGCCCTCCGGTGACATCCCGAAGCGGAGCGCGATGGCCTCGATCAGGGTCGACTTGCCGACACCGTTGTCGCCGACGAACACCGTCACGGGGTCGAGGTCGAGCCCCTCGTCGAGCAGCTGCCGCACCGGGGGCAGCGTCGCCGGCCAGACGTCACGCGGCATCGGGTCCGGGTCGCGGTACTCCTCGACGCGGCGGATCGGCATGTGGGTCCTCGGCACGAGGCCATCCTGCCGGACGCAGACGACGGGCCCGGCGCGTACACGCTCCGGGCCCGTCGTTCTGGTGCTTTCGACTACTAGGCCGAGACGACCTCAGCGAGTGCGTCGTGGAGTTCCTTGGCCTCGGCATCGTTGACCGAGACGACCAGGCGGCCTCCTCCTTCGAGCGGAACCCGCACGATGATGAGTCGACCCTCCTTAACAGCCTCCATCGGCCCGTCACCGGTCCTCGGCTTCATGGCTGCCATCAGATGTCCCCTTTCGTGCAGTACATGCCCGCTCATTATCTCGTATTGATGGGGCAACTGCGAAACCGCCCAGGTTGGGGGTGTCGGATCGGCGGTTCTTCGCGGGTTGCGTTCGTAACCTTGGCGGATGCCGAACATCCGCTCCACGCGCCGTCAGTCCCCCAACGGACGACCCGAGCGGGCCACGCGGTCCGCGCGGTCCGACGACGCCGTGCCCGCCGGCCTGCGGATCGGCGCGGCGTTCACCTGGCGCATCCTCGTCGTGGGTGCCGGGCTCGCGGTCCTCGTGGCGCTGGTCGTGCTGCTGCAGGACATCGTGGTGCCGTTCCTCATCGCGCTGCTGGTCTGCGCGCTGCTCATGCCGATGTCGTCGTTCCTGCAGCGGCACCGGTGGCCGAAGTGGACGGCGGTGCTGTCGAGCCTGGTGGCCCTGGTGCTGGCACTCGGCGGGCTCGCGCTGCTCGTCACCGAGCAGGTGCGGTCCGACCTGCCGTCCCTCGAACGCCGACTCCACCACAGCGTGCAGTCGCTCCGGACCCTGCTCGACAGCGAGCCGTTCGGGATCACGGCGAAGGACGTCGACGGATGGGTGTCGAACGGCTTCGACTACCTGCAGGCGCACGCTTCGACGATCCTGTCCGGGTTCCAGGCCGCCGGCACCGGCGCCGTGCACGTGCTGGAGGGGCTGTTCATCGTCGTGTTCACGACGCTGTTCGTGCTCATCGACGGTCCGCGCATCTGGGGCTGGGTCGTCCGGCTCTTCCCGCGTCGTGCCCGCGCGCGCATCGACGTCGCCGGGCACGCCGGCTGGAAGACCCTGACGAGCTTCATCCGTGTCCAGCTGGTGGTCGCCGTCACCGACGCCCTCGGCGTGACCATCGGCGCGCTCGCCCTGCAGATCCCCCTGGCGATCCCGATCGGCGTCGTCGTGTTCTTCGGTGCGTTCGTCCCCGTCGTCGGCGCGATCGTCGCCGGTGCGGTCGCGGTGCTCATCGCCCTGGTGTTCAACGGGTGGGTACCGGCGCTGGTGATGCTCGGGATCGTGGTCGTGGTGCAACAGCTCGAGAGCCACGTGCTGCACCCGTTCCTGACGGGCACCGCCGTGAAGGTGCACCCGCTCGGGGTCGTCCTCGGGGTGACCGCGGGCACGACGATCGCCGGGGTCGTCGGCGCGTTCTTCGCCGTGCCGTTCATCGCCACCGTCAACGCGATGGTCGTGGCGGCGGCGAACTGGCGGCCGGGTGACCCGGAACCGATGTCAGCGACCGTGCCGAAGCGCGAGCGGAGCGGCCCCGCTGCACGGCTCCTGGCCCGCGCCCAGGCGCGAGAGCGCCGCGCCGATCACGGCGGGGTCCAGTCGTAGCCGTCGATCCACCAGCAGGAGTACAGCCAGACCCACTGCAATCCGACGAAGGCCACCACGACGGCCACCCGGTACACGCGTGACCGCGGCAGCGCCACGATGCCGAGCAGCGGGGCGATCGGCACCAGGATCCGCCACGTGCTCGACTGCGGGAAGAACACGGCGAGCAGGTACACGACGTAGGCGATGCCCCAGAGCCGCAGCTCGATCCCGATCCGACGTGCCGCGGGCATGCAGACGAACGCCGCGAAGCCGACGACCACGGCGGCCAGCAGGATCCCGCCGGCCGGCTGGTGGAACCACCAGCCGAAGCCCTGGATCCACGGCGCGAACGGCACGAGCTCCTGCCACCCGATGTACGACGACCGCCAGGCGAGCTCGGTGTCGGTGTACGCCTTCGGCACCCCGGTGACGGCCCAGGCGATCGCCGGCCACGCCAGGCCCACCAACCCGGACACCACCGCGACCACGGCTGGCGGCACGAGCCGGCGCAGGGTGAGCGGCTCCGACGACCGCACCCACGCGGGCCGGATCGCCCATGCGCCGACGAACAGGACGACGAGCAACGAGAAGGCGAGTCCGGTCGGCCGGGTCATGCCGAGCAGCAGCACGACGGGCAGCATCGTCCACCACCGCCGGTCGACCATGAGCAGGAGCGCGACGAGCAGCAGGAACAGCCCCATCGACTCGGCGTACGCCACCTGGAACATCGCCGACACGGGCGCGACGCAGAACAGCACGGTGGCGAAGGTCGCCCGTGCCGGGTCGAGGAAGCGCCCCATCAGGCGGCGGAACACGAGGGCAGCACCGAGTCCGGCGAGCAAGGACACCGACACCGCGACGAGTTCGAACGACGCACCGGTCAGCAGCATGAGGCCGCGCACCAGGAACGGGTACGCCGGCATGAACGCCCACGCGTTCTCGGTCACGTGCCCTGCCGCGTCGACGGGCAGGGTCGACGGGTAGCCACCGGTCGCGATCACGCGGTACCAGGCGCCGTCCCAGATGGACGCGAACGACAGGTACGCCGGGTGCTGGACGGTGAACGAGTTCGCCGCTTGCACGCTCGCGAACGCCTGCATCATCAGTCCGGTGACGAACCGCGCGAGCACGTAGACGACCGTGATGCGGACCCACCACGGCACGACCCGGTACCGGGCTCGCCAGCGGGTGCGTGCAGGGGTCGGCCGGGGGACCCCGGCCGTCGTCAGGCCGTCAGCCACCGACGGAGGCCGGCCTCGACCGCGGTGATCTGCGCGACCGGGACCTGCTCGTCGTCGTGGTGGGCGAAGACGGGTTCACCGGGGCCGTAGTTGACCGCGGGCACGCCGAGTGCCGAGAAGCGCGCGACGTCGGTCCAGCCGTACTTCGGACGGGGCTCCGGGCCGCCGACCGCGGCCACGAAGTCCTGCGCGAGCGGGGCGTCGAGGCCCGGTCGGGCACCGGCGGCGAGGTCGACGATCGTGACCTCGTACCCGTCGAAGAGCTCGCGGATGTGCGCGACGGCCTCGTCGGCGGAGCGTGAGGGCGCGAAGCGGTAGTTCACGTGCACCATCGCCTCGTCCGGGATGATGTTGCCCGCGATGCCGCCGCTGATGCCGACGGCGTTCAGGCCCTCGCGGTACTCGAGCCCGTCGACCGTGACGGTGCGGGGCTCGTAGGCGGCCAGGGTCGCCAGGATCGGTGCCGTCTTGTGGATCGCGTTGTCGCCGATCCAGCTGCGGGCGCTGTGCGAGCGCTTGCCGAACGTGCGGATCTCGGCGCGGAGGTTGCCGTTGCAGCCACCCTCGATCTGCGCGCCGGACGGCTCCCCCAGGATCGCGAAGTCGGCCGCCAGCAGCTCCGGACGGGTCCGGGCCAGACGACCGAGGCCGTTCAGCAGGTCGCTGACCTCCTCGTGGTCGTACCAGACCCAGGTCACGTCGACGGAGGGCTCGACCAGGTCGTACGCGAGCTTGAGCTGGACCGCGCAGCCGGCCTTCATGTCCACGGTGCCGCGACCCCAGAGGATCTCGGTGCCGTCCTCGGCGGTGCGGAACTCCGTCGGCAGGTTGTCGTTGAGCGGCACGGTGTCGATGTGCCCGGCGATCACGACGCGGCGCTCGCGCCCGAAGTTCGTGCGTGCCACGATCGCGTCACCGTCGCGGATCACCTCGAGGTGCGACAGCGGCGTGAGCACCGCCTCGATCGCGTCGGCGAGGGCCTGCTCGTTCCCCGACACCGATTCGATGTCGCAGATGGCACGGGTGATGTCGATGGACGAGGCGGTGAGGTCGAGCTGCTCCGGCATGCGGTCACCTTATCGGCCGCCGCTTGCGTCGCGCTGGCCGACGGCACGGGGGTCCGGGAGGCACGGTGCCGGTCCGCAGCGTCCGTCCGGTCGGTCCGGTGCTCCCGTCCAGGGCGTCGGTACCCTGGTGCGGTGACCGACACGACCGCTGCCACCGACCCGACCGCCGCCGACCGCCCGACGCACGCCTGGGGCCACGGCCTCGCGACGATCGCCGCCGACGGCACGACGCTCGACACCTGGTACCCGGAGACGCACCTCGGCGCGCTGCCGACCGACGCGGAGTTCCCCGCGGAACTGCAGGTGCACGTGGGCGACGACCCCCGCCGCGAGGTCCGGATCGAGGCCGTCACCACCGAGGTCACCATCGACGCCGCACCGACCAGCACCGAGGACGCGTACCTGCGCCTGCACCTGCTCAGCCACCTGCACGTGCGTCCGACCACCATCAACCTCGACGGGGTTTTCGGCTTCCTGCCGATCGTCGCGTGGACGAACGCCGGGCCGGTGCACCCGGAAACCCTGACCCGACTGCGCCCGTCGCTGCAGCGCGCGGGCATCGCCGTGCACGCCATCGACAAGTTCCCACGCCTGCTGGACTACGTCGTGCCCGACCGCGTCCGCATCGGCGACGCCAACCGCGTCCGCCTCGGCGCGCACCTGGCGCCGGGCACGACCGTCATGCACGAGGGCTTCGTGAACTTCAACGCCGGCACCCTCGGCGACGCCATGATCGAGGGCCGTGTCTCGCAGGGCGTCGTCGTCGGACACGGCACCGACATCGGCGGCGGGGCGTCCATCATGGGCACACTCTCCGGCGGTGGCACGCACCGGGTCTCCCTCGGCGACCGCGCACTGCTCGGCGCGAACGCGGGCCTCGGCATCTCGCTCGGCGACGACTCCGTGATCGAGGCCGGCCTGTACGTCACGGCCGGCACGAAGGTCGTCCTGGTCGGCGCCGCCCCGAACCCGGACGGCACGCCGAAGACCGTCAAGGCGGCGGAGCTCTCCGGCGCCCCGAACGTCCTGTTCCGCCGCAACAGCCTGTCCGGCGCGGTCGAGGCCCTGCAGCGCGCGGGCGAGGGCATCCAGCTCAACACCGCGCTGCACGCGTAGCTGAGATCCACCACCGGAACGCTTTGCTGATATGTAACCTCTTGTGTGTCAGACATCGACTCCCCTACGGTCGAATCGGCGCCGCGCTGTCGCGGCGCCTCGAGATGAAGGGGAAGAAGATGTCACTTCGCACCACCGGTACGGCGATCGGATCAGCTGTCGCCATCATTGCGTCGAGCTTGCTCATCGCTCCGTCTGCTCACGCAGAGGGCCGCTCAGCGCTGAGCGGCCCGACCGCGACCGCGATGTCGCAACCGCTGGCGAACATCACGTCAGAGCAGCTCGATGTCGCCGTTGCTGAAGCCCGCGCAGGCGGGTACGTCACCGACGAGCGCGTCGGGAGCGACGGCGAGCGAACGACGACCGTCGAGCTCGGAGACGGCTTCTCGTTCGATCTCGTGCAGAGCGATCCCCGAGCCCGTCTGGGTGCGGGCAGCGACAAGTACGGAACGTACGTCTCCTTCAACGCGACTGATCAATCCGCCATCATCAGCGGTGCAGGCTGGGCCCTCGGCGCGGCCGTCTGCGCGATCAGCGCGGGGACCTTCTGCGTGGTGGCCGGAGCGATCATCGCCGCCGCGACGTGGGCGGTGACCACCAACGGCATTCGGTGCGGATCGAAGTCACTCCGCGTCTACCCCTTCAGCGGTTCACGGAACCCTCGTTGTGTGTGAGACCAGAACAGGTCGGAGCGAATTGATGCGCGTACTCGTCGCGATCGTCGTCAGCATCTGCTTGATCGCCTTCGGCGTCGTCATCACGACGTCGCCGGCGACGGCCGGACTGTGGACGAGCAACGCTCTGGGTGCTGTCGCGCTCTTCGCGGCCATCCTGCTCACCGGGACCGCGATTCGCCGCCACCGTAGGCGGCCCTGAGCCCGAGGCGTCCGCGAGGAGGCGACGGGCTCAGCGTGCCCCCGGTGCGGAAGTGAGGCACGGTGCCAGCTGGCACCGTGCCTCCTGTCCGTCACCGAGCGCGTCAGCGCGTGGGGAGATCCCGCTTCGGGGCACCCACGTAGAGCTGCTGCGGGCGGCCGATCTTGTTGAGCGGGTCGTTGTTCAGCTCGCGCCACTGCGCGATCCAGCCGGGCAGGCGGCCGATCGCGAACAGCACCGTGAACATGCGCGGCGGGAAGCCCATCGCCTTGTAGATGATGCCGGTGTAGAAGTCGACGTTCGGGTAGAGCTTGCGGTCGATGAAGTACTGGTCGCTCAGCGCGATCTGCTCGAGCTCCTTCGCGATGTCGAGCAGGTCGTCCTGCACGCCGAGGGACTCGAGGACCTCGTCCGCCGACTCCTTGACGAGCTTCGCGCGGGGATCGTAGTTCTTGTAGACGCGGTGTCCGAAGCCCATGAGCTTCACGCCGCGCTCCTTGTTCTTCACCCGCTCGACGAAGCGCTGCACGGGCTCGCCGGAGTCCTTGATCTGCTGCAGCATCTCGAGCACGGCCTCGTTCGCGCCGCCGTGCAGCGGGCCGTACAGGGCGTTGATGCCGGCGGAGATCGACGCGAACATGTTCGCCTTCGTCGAGCCGACCAAGCGCACCGTCGCCGTGGAGGCGTTCTGCTCGTGGTCCTCGTGCAGGATGAGGAGCCGGTCGAGGGCCTTCGACAGCACCGGGTTCGGCTGGTACGTCTCGGCCATGGTGCCGAAGTTCAGGCGCAGGAAGTTGTCGACGAACGACAGCCCGTTGTCCGGGTACAGGAACGCCTGGCCGATGGACTTCTTGTGCGCGTAGGCGGCGATCACCGGCAGCTTCGCGAGCAGCCGCACGGTCTGCAGCTCGACCTTCTCCGGGTCGTCGACGTCCATGTCGTCCTCGTAGTACGTCGACAGAGCACTGACGGCACTGGACAGCACGGACATCGGGTGCGCCGAGTGCGGGAGGGCGTCGAACAGGCGACGGAGGTCCTCGTGCAGCAGGGTGTGACGACGGATGCGGGCGTCGAAGTCGGCGAGTTCGGACTCGCTGGGCAGCTCGCCGTAGATCAGGAGCCACGCGACCTCGAGGAACGTGCAGTTCGACGCGACCTGGTCGATCGGGTAGCCGCGGTACCGCAGGATGCCCTGGTCGCCGTCGATGTAGGTGATGGCGCTCTTGGTGGACCCGGTGTTCACGAACCCGTAGTCGAGCGTGTTCATGCCGGTCTGCTTCTTGAACGTCGAGATGTCCATCGTGGACGCGCCGTCGACGCTCGGCAGGATCGGGAACTCCGCGCTGCCACCCGGGTACGTCAGCGTCGCGGTCTCGCCCGTCTGTTCGGCGGCGGGACTCACGGGCACGGGCGTCGTGGGCGGTGTGGCCGTCTTCTGAGCGTCGTTGGCAGTGTCAGTCACGGTGACAGCCTAATCGCGGCGTCTGTCGCTCGTGCACACCTCGGAGGTCACGACTTGGTGGGAACCACCGATTGCGCTCCGGGCTGGACGGTGCCGAGCCGACGGCTGCTGGCGAGCCGCTGTGCCGCAGCTGCGATGCGCTCGTCGGTCGCCGTCATGGCCACCCGGACGTGCTCGCCCCCGGCCACACCGTAGAACGTGCCCGGCGCGACGAGGATCCCGCGGTCGGCCAACCACGACACGGTGTCGAGCGCGGGTTCGCCGCGGGTCGCCCACAGGTACAGCCCGGCCTCGCTGTGGTCGATGCGGAATCCGGCGCCCTCGAGTGCCCGTCGGAGCATGTTCCGGCGCGCACGGTAGCGGGCCTTTTGCTGCTGCACGTGGGTCTGGTCCGCGAGCGCCACGATCATGGCTTCCTGCACGGGCAGGGGCGGCATGAGCCCGGCGTGCTTCCGGACGGCGAGCACGTCGGCCAGGATCTCGGCGTCACCGGCGACGAAGGCCGCACGGTACCCGGCCAGGTTCGACTGCTTCGACAGCGAGTACACGCTGAGCACGCCGTCGACCGAGTCGCCGACGACACGGGGGTCGAGGATCGTCGGGGTCGGGGTGGTCGCGTACTCCGGGTCCCATCCGAGCTCGGCGTAGCACTCGTCGCCGACGATGACGGCGCCGAGCTCGCGGGCCCGGGCGACCGCGACGCGCAGGTCGTCGATCGAGAGCACGCGGCCGTCGGGGTTGCCGGGCGAGTTCAGCCACACCAGCTTCGTCGTCGACGGCCACGCCGCCGGGTCGTCCGAGGCGAGCGCGTCCGCGCCGACCAGGGCGGCCCCGAGTTCGTAGGTCGGGTAGGCGGCCGCCGGGAACACCACGGTGTCGCCGTCGCCGATGCCGAGCCAGAGCGCCAGACCGGCGATGAACTCCTTCGAGCCGATCGTCGGTAGCGTGTGCGCCTCGGTCAGGGTCACCCCGTGCCGGCGGCCGTACCAGTCGGCGATGGCCTGCCGCAGGGCCGGGGTGCCGGCGACCTGCGGGTAGGCGTGCGCGTCGGTGGCATCGGCGAGGGCCCGTCGGACGACCTCGGGCGTCGGGTCGACGGGCGAACCGACGCTCAGGTCGACGATGCCGCCCTCGTACTCCGCCGCACGGTGCTTGAACGGGACGAGCTGGTCCCAGGGGAAGTCGGGCAGGTCGAGCGCCACGTGCGTGTCCGGCTCAGCCGCGGGGCGGTTCGGCCATGACGACCGGGTGGTCCTTGTGGATCACACCGACTTTCGCGGCACCACCGGGCGAGCCGACCTCTTGGAAGAACTCGACGTTGGCCTTGTAGTAGTCGGCCCACTCGTCGGGCAGGTCGTCTTCGTAGTAGATGGCCTCGACCGGGCAGACCGGCTCGCACGCACCACAGTCGACGCACTCGTCGGGGTGGATGTACAGCGACCGGTCGCCCTCGTAGATGCAGTCGACGGGGCATTCGTCGATGCAGGCGCGGTCCTTGACGTCGACACAGGGCTGGGCGATCACGTAGGTCACGGTTCGGGTGCTCCCTTCGACGAGCGGGTTCGAGTCTACTCGCGGCCCGGGGCCGTCCGGGACCGCAGCCCCGACAGGTCCGGCCACGCGAGCACCAGGGCGGCGATGACGGCGGGTGCGAACGTCCAGACGTACCCGGCGGCGTTCGCCAGCACGAGCGGCGAGCCCTGCCCACCGACCGAGACGAGCACCTGCGTGGCGACGAGGATGCCGATGCCGATCGCGGCGACCATGGCCCGCGACCGGTACAGCAGCCGGATGCCCACCGTGAGCCCGACCACGAGCAGCGTGGTGATCACCATGCCGATCGGGAACGCGGCGGCACCGATGGTCTGCTGGTGCGTCACCGTGCCGAGCCCACCGGTGACGAGCCCGAGTACGAGCGCGACGGCGACCGCCGCGACCTTGCCCTGGCCGGACATCTCGGCGTAGGTCTGCGGTGCCGGGGGCTGCTGGTCGGCGTCGTGCCGGAAGGTCTCGACCGCGGGGGCGTGCTGGCGGACGCCGTGCGGCATCACCCACGACAGCGCCGTCGGGTCGGCGGGGTCCACCGGGTCGACCGTCACCTGCGAGCGGTACTGCTCGACGGCGGCGCGCACCTTCGCCCGCACCGGCAGGACGTCGACGGTGACGTCGGCGTCTCCGTCGTCCGGGGCGACGATCATCGAGAACGCGACCTCTTCCGCCCGGGCCGCGTACCGGGCGGCGTGGTGCACGCGCACGTGGTCGGGGTGTCCGTACCCGCCGTCGTCGGCGTAGCTCACGACCGCGTCCGCCCCGGTGGAGCGGATCGCGGCACGGACGTCGTCGACGACCTCGCCGAGGTCGGCGGCGGTCAGCGAGTCGGCGGGGGCGTCGTCGGCTGCGGTCGCCCGGCCGTCCGGTCCCCACTGCATGCCGGAGTCGACGTACCGGCGTTCCGGCAGGTCGGTCGGACGCGCCCCGCGACCGCCGAGCCACAGGTGCACGGGGCCGCCGAGGGCCGCGAGCGCCGCGTCGATCTCGGTCTCGCGGTGCGCGGCGACGCGCTGCGCGTCACCGGCGAGGGGCGTGAGCCGCTCGGTGAGCATCTCGCCGCGCTCACCACGGGTCGCCGTCAACACGGTGACCTCGGCGCCGAGCTCGAGCAGGGTGGCGATCGTCCCACCGGACGACAGGGTCTCGTCGTCGGGGTGGGCGTGCACGAACAGGACGCGCTCGGGGCGCGTGACGGAAGCCTTCGACATCGCCCCCAAGGGTACGGGACTAGCGGGCCGTGACGATGTAGGTCGCGGTGACGCCGTCGTCGCCGTCCGAGAACGTGAGCACGACGCGGTACCCGTCGCTGCGGAACATCCCGAACGCACTCGACGAGTCGGCGCGCTTCGCCGACTCGGTGTACCCGGCGTCGGCGAGCTGCTGGGCAGCGGCGGTGAAGTCGTCGACGGCCCCGGCACGCACCTGCACGACCCACCCGGAGCCGTTCGGACCCGCTCCCCCGCCGAGCACCGTGCCGTCGACGAGCGGCACGTCGGACGACGGGAAGCCGTCGGGCACCTTGCCGTCGGAGGTCACGTTCGCGCCCTTGAGCGCGGTGTCGAGCGCGCCGTCGATCCCGCCCGCGACCGAGGACATGCCGTCCTGGATCGCCTTGCCGTCGATGCCGGCGACGCCGTCCGCGACCGTCGAGGCGACCGAGGACCCGAGGTCCGTCGCCTGCTCGACGGCGTCGGACGAGCAACCGGTGAGTCCGGCCAGGGCGATGCCGGCGGCGACGGCGGCGATCAGCGGGGTACGGAGGGAACGCATGCGCCGACGGTAACGGGTGAGCCGGCAGGCACGGCGCGAGTTGGCTGTGAACGTCCTGTCCCCGAGACGGTCACCCGCGCGGCGGGGCCGCCCCGCGCCTCCCGTCCGTCAGGCGACGTAGGCGCGCGTCGCGGCGACCAGTGCGTCGACGCCCACCGGGATCGCGGTCTCGGCCTGCGGGGCGTAGAACGGCGAGTGGTTGCTCGGGATGTCCTCGCCACGGCGGAACAGCTCCGGGTCGGTGATCCCCGTGAACCAGTACACGAGCGGGACGCCCGCCGCCGTCGCGAGCTGACCGACGTCCTCCGACGCCATCGCCAGCCCGATCTCGAGCTCGCGCGCTCCCGGCACGGCAGCGCTCACGGCCGCGAACACCCGAGCGGCGGATTCGGCGTCGTTCACCGTCACCTCGGCACCCGGCGACCGCACGATCGTCGGCTCGGGCAGGCCACCGGCGTCGCTCTCCGCCCGGACGATCCGCTCGATCGACGCGATGATCCGCGCGCGGGTCTCCTCGTTGCGGGCACGCGTCGAGATCTCGATGACGGCCTGGTCGGGGATGATGTTGGCGCGGGTGCCGGCGTGGAAGCTGCCGACGGTGACGACCCCGGCGTCGCTCGGCGAGACCTCGCGCGACACGACGGTCTGCAGCCGGACGACGGCGGACGCGGCGGTGACGACCGGGTCGAGGGACGCCTGCGGTGCGGAACCGTGGGCCCCGCGGCCGTTGAACGTGACCGTCAGTCGGTCGCTCGACGCCATCACCGGACCGGAACCGATCGCGACGATGCCGACGGGCGCCGGAGCCGAGTGCTGACCGAGGACCACGTCGGGCTTCGGGAACCGGTCGACCAGGCCGTCCTCGACCATCGCGCGGGCGCCGGAGATGACCTCCTCCGCCGGCTGGAAGACCGCCACGACCGTGCCGTGCCAGTCGCCCGTGGTCGCCGCCAGGCGCTCGAGCGCGCCGAGCAGCCAGGTGACGTGGATGTCGTGGCCGCAGGCGTGCATCGTCGGGACGTCGTTGCCGTCCTCGTCGGTACCACGGTGCTGGCTGGCGTAGGGCAGACCCGTGCGCTCCTGGACCGGCAGGCCGTCCATGTCGGCGCGGAGCCACACCACCGGGCCCTCGCCGTTCGCCAGCACGCCGACGACCCCGGTGCCGCCGACGCCGGTGGTCACCTCGATGCCACCGATCTCGGCGAGCCGGTCGGCCACGATGCCCGCGGTGCGGTGCTCCTGGAAACCGAGCTCGGGGTGGGCGTGCAGGTCCTGGTACAGCGAGAGGAGGTCGAGAGTCACGGCATCCACCGTAACCCCCGACCTCCTCAGGTCGTGCTCTGGCTTACGCGTCCTGACGCTTCAGGCGGGCGTACGAGCGCTGGCGGGCCTGCGCGTCGAGCTCGACCTTGCGGATGCGGACGACGGCCGGGGTGACCTCGACGCACTCGTCCTCGCGCGCGAACTCCAGGCACTCCTCGAGGGAGAGCTGGCGCGACGGCGTCATCGACTCGAAGGAGTCGGCGTTCGCCGAACGCATGTTCGTGAGCTTCTTCTCCTTCGTGATGTTGACGTCCATGTCGTCGGCGCGCGAGTTCTCGCCGATGACCATGCCCTCGTAGACCTCTTCGGTGGGGTTGACGAAGAACGTCATCCGCTCCTGCAGGTTCGTGATGGCGAACGGCGTGACGACACCCGAGCGGTCGGACACGATCGAGCCGTTGATGCGGGTCTGGATCGGGCCGGCCCACTCGTCGTAGCCGTGCGAGATCGCGTTGGCGATGCCGGTGCCGCGGGTCTCGGTCAGGAACGACGTGCGGAAGCCGATCAGGCCACGGGACGGGACGATGAACTCCATGCGCACCCAGCCGGTGCCGTGGTTCGTCATGTTCTCCATGCGGCCCTTGCGCGCCGCCATGAGCTGCGTGATCGCGCCGAGGTACTCCTCCGGCGTGTCGATCGTCATGTGCTCGTACGGCTCCTGCAGCTTGCCGTTCTCGTCACGCTTCGTGACGACCTGCGGCTTGCCGACGGTGAGCTCGAAGCCCTCGCGACGCATCTGCTCGACCAGGATGGCGAGCGCGAGCTCACCACGGCCCTGGACCTCCCAGGCATCGGGGCGACCGATGTCGAGGACCTTGAGCGAGACGTTGCCGATGAGCTCGCGGTCGAGGCGCTCCTTGACCATGCGGGCGGTCAGCTTGTGGCCCTTGACCTTGCCGACGAGCGGGCTGGTGTTCGTGCCGATCGTCATCGAGATCGCCGGGTCGTCGACCGTGATGGTCGGCAGCGGACGGACGTCCTCGGGGTCGGTCAGCGTCTCACCGATGGTGATCGTGTCGAAGCCGGCGACGGCGACGATGTCACCGGGGCCCGCCGACTCGGCGGGGTAGCGCTCGAGCGCCTTGGTGATGAGGAGCTCGGTGATGCGGGCGTTCGCGACGGTGCCGTCGTGCTTGACCCACGCGACCGTCTGGCCCTTCTTCATCGTGCCGTGGAAGATGCGCAGCAGCGCGAGGCGACCGAGGAACGGCGACGCATCGAGGTTGGTGACGTGGGCCTGCAGCGGGTGCTGGTCGTCGTACTTCGGCGCGGGGACGTGCTGCAGGATCGCCTCGAACAGCGGCTCGAGGTCGTCGTTGTCGGGCAGCGAGCCGTCGGCCGGCTTGTTGCGCGACGCGGCACCGGCACGGCCCGAGGCGTAGACCACGGGGACGTCGAGGATCGCGTCGAGGTCGAGGTCGTCGACCTCGTCCGACAGGTCGGACGCCAGGCCGAGGAGCAGGTCCTGCGACTCGGAGACGACCTCGTCGATGCGGGAGTCCGGGCGGTCCGTCTTGTTGACGAGCAGGATCACCGGGAGCTTGGCGGCGAGCGCCTTGCGGAGCACGAAGCGCGTCTGGGGCAGCGGGCCCTCGGACGCATCGACCAGCAGCACGACGCCGTCGACCATGGACAGGCCGCGCTCGACCTCGCCACCGAAGTCGGCGTGACCCGGGGTGTCGATCACGTTGATGGTGATGGGGCCGTCCGCGCCGAACTCGGTCGCGTGCTTGCCGTTGTAGAGCACCGACGTGTTCTTCGCGAGGATCGTGATGCCCTTCTCGCGCTCGAGGTCGTTCGAGTCCATCATGCGGTCTTCGCCCTCGAAGTGGGCGTCGAACGAGTTGGTCTGCGTGAGCATCGCGTCGACGAGGGTGGTCTTGCCGTGGTCGACGTGTGCCACGATGGCGACGTTGCGCAGGTCGGACCGGGTGGCGAGCGCCATACAGGACATCCTTCAATTTCTGGGAGAGTGTCGGGCCAGTGATTTGACAGCACCGCACCCGTGGGCAGAACGCCCGACACGCCAGTCTACCGGTAGTTCGCAACCGACAGGAGTACTCCGCATGAGCCGACGGCGAACGTGGGTCGAGATCACGATCGTGCTGCTCCTGTCGCTGGGTGCCAGCGCGCTGTACTCGATCCTGCAGATCATCGACGACCTGTCGCAGACGACCCCGCTCGGCGAGCAGTCGACGGCGCTCAACACGTCGTCGACGACGGTGCAGTACGTCGACCTGGCCCGGCAGTTGCTCGGCATCGCGGTGGACCTGGCGCCGGTCGCGCTCGTCTGCTTCCTGCTGTGGAGCACCTCGCGCCCGCACCTGGCCCGGCTCGGCATCGACCGCTTCCGCGTGAAGCCCGACCTGGGTGGCCCGGCGCTCATCGCACTCTGCATCGGGATCCCGGGGCTCGCCCTCTACTTCGCCGGGCGTGCCCTCGGCATCACGGTGGACGTCGACCCGGCCGCCCTGAACTCCTACTGGTGGACGGTGCCGGTCCTGCTGCTGTCGGCGATCCGCTCCGGCCTGCAGGAAGAGGTGATCGTGATCGGGTACCTCTACGCCCGGCTCGGTGACCTCGGGTGGGGCCGGTGGCAGGTGATCCTGTCGACGGCACTGCTGCGCGGCAGCTACCACCTGTACCAGGGCTTCGGCGCGTTCGTCGGCAACGCCGTGATGGGCATCGTGTTCGGCTGGATCTACACGAAGTGGGGCCGACTGATGCCCCTGATCGTCACGCACTGCCTGCTCGACGCCGCGGTGTTCATCGGCTACCCCTGGGTCGCGAACGCGTTCCCCCAGCTGTTCTCCTAGACGCACCCCTACCGTGAGCACATGAGCATCCCCGAGGTCGGCGAGTCCGCGCCGACGTTCACCCTGCCGGGCATGATCGTCCGCGACGGGGTACGGACCGACGACGAGTACGACCTGTCGTCGGAGATCGGCCGGACCGTGGTGCTCGCCTTCTACCCCGGCGATGCGACGGCCGTGTGCACCGCACAGCTCTGCAGCTACCAGGCCGAGCTCGACGAGTTCGACGACCTCGGCGCCGTGGTGTGGGGCATCAGCCCGCAGGCCCTCGACTCGCACGAGACGTTCGCGCGCGGTTCCTCGCTCACGTTCCCCCTGCTGAGCGACACCGCCGGCTCGGTGATCCGCGACTACGGCGTGCGTGCGCCGGGGATCGGACTGCGCCGGTCGGTGTTCGTGATCGGCCCGGACGGGGTCGTGCGCTGGCGGCACGTGGGCCTGGTCGGCCTCCGGTTCCCGAAGGCCGAGACGATCCGCGAACAGATCGAACTGCTCGTCTCGTGACCGGATCCCGCGGCTGACGCTGTTCCCCGGCGTGGGGGTTTCCCGAACCCGTCGCCATGGGGTATTGACACCCGAACTGGGGGCGACGACCATTGTCCGCACGAGAGGTCCGAACAGGATCTGCCTCCCCGGGGAATCGGGTCGTCCGGAGATACGCGCTGGTGTGTCACACCCGCTCCCCGGGCGTTCCCGGGGAGGCATCTCGTAACCTCGTCCGGTGCACACCACCATCGTCGCCCCGGGTCTTCGCCGCCTCGCCCTCGTCCTCTGGGTCGTCGCGGTGGCGCTCGTCCCCCTGGCGCTGCTCGGTGGCAGCAACCCCTGGCTCGTGCCGATCCCGAGCATCTGCATCGCGTTCGTGGCGTGGGCCGCGCTCTGGCGTCCGCGCGTCGAGCTGACGCCCGAGCACCTGCGGATCGTGGACGTCCGCCGCACCAGCACCTACACGTGGTCGCGCGTCACCGAGGTGCGCACCAAGTACGGCATCGAGGTCGTCTCGAGCGAGGGCGTCCGCCGCCTGTGGATCGCGACCCGCCCGACCGCGCGGCTCACCGCGCAGGTCCCGGGCCGACCGGGAGGCCCGGATCACCTCGACGTCGATGCTGCGGCCGCGCTGGTGCTGACCCTCGTGCCCGCACCGGCACCGCAGGACGGCCCGCCTCCGGCGACCGTGGTCCCGGCACCGATCACCCACCGGGTGCACGGCTGGACGGTGCTGGCGTTCGTCGTGCTCGGGATCGCGGCGTCGCTCGCGGCGGCCCGGCTGTAGCGCCAGGCGTCCACGCCCCTGCCGACGCAGGACGACACCCCCGACGTCGTGCGACGTCGGGGGTGTCGTTGCGGGTCGTGCGACCGCGGGACTACTTGGTGTAGCCCACGTCCTGCCACTTGACCGAGTACTGCTGGAACTGCGCGGGACCGTAGTTCACGAGGTCCTTGCGGACACCCCAGGCGTACGGCTCGGCGAACAGCGGGATGGTGCCGGCGACGGCGACGATCTTCTTGTCGATCGCCTGCGCGTCCTTGATGCGGGCATCGGGGTCGAGCTCGGCGTTCGCCTTGTCCCATGCCGCGCCGAGCGAGTCGTCCGTCACACCGGTGTAGTTCTGGCCGGCGTCGGCGGGGTAGTAGATCGACTTGAGCGACGAGATCGGGAACGGCGTGCCCTGCCACGCGAAGTACGTGGCGTCGAAGTCACGGCCGTCGGTGGTGATGTACTTCGTGAAGAAGTCGTCCGAGGGGACGGTGTCGATCGTGACCTTGAAGCCGGCGAGCTTCGTCTGCTGCTGCACGAGCTGCGCGACGTTCGCCGAGTTCGGGTTGTCCGACGGGATCACGAATCGGACGTCGAGTTCCTTGCCGCCCTTGGTCGCGTAGCCGTCCGAACCGACCTTCCAGCCGGCGTCCTCGAGCTTCGACTTCGCCTTGTCGGTGCTGTAGCCGTAGACGCTCGACACGTCGTCCTGGTAGCCGTCCTGACCGGGCAGGTACGTCAGGTTGTTGAGCACGTCACCCGGGCTCTTCACCGGCGACAGGATCGCCTGGGCGAGGACCTTGCGGTTGATGGCCTGCGCGAACGCCTGGCGCACGTCCTGGTCCTTGAAGACGTCCGACGTGCCGTTCAGCGTGATCTGCCGCTGCGTGGTGCCGAGCGAGCGCTCGATCTTCGAGTCGGAGCGCGAGTTCGCCGTCTTGAGGTTGTCGGCGCTGCCGTTCAGGTTGAACGCGTCGAGCTCCTTGTTGCCGTACGCCTGCGCGACACCGTCACGCGAGACCGTCTTGAAGACGATGGTGTCGAGCTTGCCCTCGTCGCCCCACCACTTCGGGTTCTTCTCGAAGGTGAGCACGCCGCCGTTGGCGTCGAAGGACTTCACGATGTACGGGCCACCGGAGACGTAGGTCTTGCCGTCAGCGGCGTACGGACCCTTGGCCCAGGCCGTGTTGAAGTGCTCGGGGGTGTCGACGGCCCAGTACGGGTAGATGGTGCCGAGGACGCTCGCCCAGTCGGCGTTCGTCTTCGAGAACGTCATGATGACGTCCTGTTCGTCCGAGCCCTGCTTGACGGAGTCGACGTCCTCCCACACGTTGGTGGCGAGGGGTGCGAAGGCCTTGTTCGTGCCGTTCAGCGCCTTCCAGTTGGCGATGACGTCCTTCGCGCTGATCGGGGTGCCGTCGGACCACACGGCCTTCGGGTTGATCTTGATCTCGACGGTCTGGGGCGAGTCCTTGGTCAGCTCGACCGAGGTCGCGAAGTCCTTGTTCGCCTCCCACTCGCCGTTCTCCTTGAACTGGATGAAGCTCGGCAGGTAGGTCCCGGCGATCGTCTGGTCGTCGACGGTCCCGGAGTCGAGGTTGTTGATCTGGAAGTTCGCCGGTGCGGTGTCGATCGGCAGGGTGATCGACCCGCCGTCCTTGACGTCCGCGCGGTCGGCGACGGTCCAACCGGTCGACTTCAGCGACGACTCGGCGACCGCGGAGCTGCTGTTGCCCGCCTGTCCACCGCCGGAGCAGCCGGCCAGCACGACGGCCGCAGCCGCAGCGGTGGCCAGCACGGCGATGCCCTTGATCCTCTTTCGCATGGCGAGGATTCCCTTTCGTTGTGGTTCGCGCTGATCGCGCTGGAACGCGACGACCCCCGCCGCCACGCCTGTTGGTTGAGAACCCTAGTCACATCCGAAGGCTCCACAAGGGTTGATGTGGGGAATCGAAACATGCTCGTAACGAATGTTGCATAGCGTCACAACGCCAAGTCCCATCCCTCCGCCGCGAGCGGCTAACCTGTCGCCACCGACAACGCCGTCCGGACGGATGGCCGCACCCCACGAGGTCCCAGTACATGCTTGCCTTCATCGCAAAGCGGATCGTCAACTACATCGTCCTGACGATCGTCGCGACGACCCTCGGCTACATCCTCGCCAGCACCACGCTGAACCCGGCTGCCCGGTTCCTGGGCCGCAACCCGGCCGTACCGCAGGGCACGATCGACGCGTCCCTGCGGAAGCTCGGCGCGGATCCGGACACCCCGCTGATCGTCCGGACGTGGACCTGGTGGTCGAACCTCGTCACGCACGGGTCGCTCGGCATGAGCACGCGCGGCACCGAGGTCACGGCCGACATCGTCGCCCGCTCCGGCACGAGCCTGCGCTTGCTGGTCATCGGCACCCTGCTCGGCGCGATCCTCGGGGTGCTGCTCGGTGTCTGGAACGCCGTCCGCCAGTACCGCACGTCGGACCAGGTCTCGACGTACCTGTCCTTCGCGGTGCTCGCCACCCCGACCTTCGTCATCGCCGTCGTCCTGATGATCCTGGCGACCGCGATGAACCAGGGCCTCGGCACCCAGGTGATCCGGTTCACGGGTGAGTACACGCCGGGCGTGAACGGGTTCTTCCCGGTGCTCGGCGACCGGCTGATCCACCTGTTGTTACCCACGATCTCGCTGACCATCGGCGCCGTCGCCACGTACTCGCGGTACCAGCGCTCCGCGATGCTCGACGTGCTGTCGAACGACTTCATCCGCACCGCGCGCTCGAAGGGCCGGACGCGCGGATCGGCCATCATGCGCCACGGCGTCCGCGTCGCCCTCATCCCGATGTCGACGTTCTTCGCGTACTCGTTCGGGCTGATCCTGACCGGCGCGAGCATCACCGAGCTGGTCTTCAGCTGGCACGGCATGGGCGAGTACTTCGTCCAGGGCATCACCAACAACGACATCAACGCGGCATCGGGCACGATCCTCTTCACGGCGATCCTCGTGCTCATCGCAGGAACCCTCGCGGACCTGCTCTACGCCGCGCTCGACCCGCGAGTGAGGGTGTGACCCGTGTCTGTTCTCGATCCCACGACCACGACCACCGCCGGTGACCCCGGTGACGGCAACGCCGGTGTCCCGGCGCACGTCATCGAGGTCAAGGGCGGCCGCACGCCGCTCTGGCGCAAGGTGTTCGGCACCTGGCGTGCCCGCATCGGTGGTGGCGCGCTGCTGCTCATCCTGCTGTGGGCCTTCGTCGGCCCGCACCTGTACCACTGGAACGCCGTCGACTCCGACGGTCTGGCGTTCGGCATGCCGCCGAGCGCCGCCCACTGGTTCGGCACGAACGACATCGGCCAGGACATCTACGCACAGACGCTCGTCGGCCTGCAGAAGTCGCTGCTCATCGGCCTCATCGCCGGTCCGGCCGCCACGCTGATCGCCGGCATCGTCGGTGCGATCGCCGGCTACTTCGGCGGCACGGTCGACCGCGTGCTCGTGTGGGTCATCGACCTGCTGCTCGTGATCCCGTCGTTCTACGCGCTCGTCCTCCTCAGCCCGGTGTTCAAGAACCTGACGTGGGTGGCGCTCATCGTCGGCCTCGCGGTGTTCAGCTGGATGGTCATGGCCCGCGTCATCCGCGGGCAGACGATGTCCCTGCGCGAACGCGACTACGTCAAGGCCGCCCGGTTCATGGGGGTGCCGGCGTTCACGATCATCCGACGGCACATCCTGCCGAACGTGGCGTCCCTGCTCATCATCGACGCGACGCTCGGCGTCGGGGCCGCGATCCTGGCGGAGAGCTCGCTGAGCTTCTTCGGCTTCGGCATCCAGATCCCCGACGTCTCGCTCGGCACCCTGCTCGCCGCGGGCAGCCAGTCCGCCGTCACCCGCCCGTGGCTGTTCGTCCTGCCCGCCGCGACCCTCGTCGCGACCGTGCTCTCGACCAGCCTGCTCGGCGACGCCCTGCGCGACGCCATCGACCCCACCTCCGGAGCCAACCGTGACTGAGCCGCTGCTGACCGTGTCCGACCTGTCGGTCACGTTCAACCCGAAGACCAAGCCCGTCCACGCCGTCCGCGGGGTCGACTACACGGTGGCCCCCGGCGAGTTCCTCGGGATCGTCGGCGAGTCGGGCTCGGGCAAGTCGGTGTCCTCGATGGCCGTGATGGGTCTGCTCCCGTCATCGGCCCACGTCGAGGGCAGCATCCGCTTCGACGGTCAGGAGCTCCTCGGCAAGAACGACCGTGAGATGTCCCGCCTGCGCGGCCGCGACATCGCGATGGTGTTCCAGGACCCGCTGTCCGCCCTGACGCCCGTGTACACGATCGGCCAGCAGATCATCGAGGGGCTGCGACTGCACGACCGCTCCCTCACCCAGCACGCCGCCCGTACCCGCGCCGAGGAACTCCTGCGCGTCGTCGGCATCCCGAACCCCGCACGACGCCTCGACGCGTTCCCGCACGAGTTCTCCGGCGGCATGCGCCAGCGCGCCATGATCGCCATCGCCATCGCGAACGACCCGAAGCTGATCATCGCCGACGAGCCGACCACCGCGCTCGACGTCACGATCCAGGCGCAGATACTCGACGTGCTGCAGACGGCGAAGGACATGACCGGCGCAGCCGTCGTGCTCATCACGCACGACCTCGGCGTCGTGGCCGGCAACGCGGACCGCGTCGCCGTGATGTACGCGGGCCGCATCGTCGAGACGGCACCGGTCGAGCCGCTCTTCCGCGAGCCGGTCATGCCGTACACGATCGGGCTCCTCCGGTCGATGCCGAACATGACCGCGGCCCGCACCGAACGGCTCGTCCCGCTCGAGGGCCGCCCGCCCCTGCTCACGCAGAAGCCGACCGGCTGCCCGTTCGCCGACCGCTGCCCCGCCGTGATCGACGCCTGCCGCGACGGCGAACCGGCGCTCATCGCCCCGACCATCACGCAGGCCGGTGCCGGCGCCATCACGAACGCCGGCGGTGACACGGTCGCCGACATCGCCACCGGCGCCGCGGTCTCCGCGCCCGCCGTGCTCGTCGACCACACCGCCGCGTGCATCCGTCGCGACGAGATCGCCGCCGGCACCCTCGAACGGTCGGAGATCTTCCCCCGGCCCGACGACGTCCCCGACGCGACGATCGACCACGGCGACGACGTCGTCCTCGAGCTCACCGACGTCGTCAAGACGTTCCCGCTCACCAAGGGCGCGCTCTTCCGCCGGCAGATCGGCGAGGTGCACGCGGTCGACGGCATCTCGTTGACGCTCAAGCGCGGGCAGGTGCTCGGCCTGGTCGGCGAGTCCGGCTGCGGCAAGACCACCACGATCATGGAGATCCTCGAGCTCGCCGGCGCCCAGCAGGGCACCATCCGGGTGAACGGCGTCGACACGGCGTCGCTGTCGAAGAAGGACCGCCTGGCGATCCGCCGCGACATCCAGGTCGTGTTCCAGGACCCGATGGCGTCGATCGACCCCCGGCTCGACATCGGTTCGGTGATCGGTGAGCCGCTGACGGTGCACGGCGTCGCGAAGGACGAGATCCGGCGACGGGTCCGCGAGGTCCTCGAACTCGTCGGGCTCGAGCCGAGCTACATCGACCGGTACCCGCACGAGTTCTCCGGTGGCCAACGGCAGCGCATCGGCATCGCCCGCGCGCTCATCGTCGAGCCGAAGATCCTGGTGCTCGACGAGCCGGTGTCCGCGCTCGACGTCTCGGTGCAGGCGGGGGTCATCAACCTGCTCGAGGACCTGAAGCACCGCCTCGGCCTGTCGTACCTGTTCGTCGCGCACGACCTGTCCGTCGTCCGGCACATCGCCGACGACGTCGCGGTCATGTACCTCGGGCGCATCGTCGAGTACGGCGACGGCGACGAGGTGTTCTCCGACCCGCAGCACCCCTACACGCGGGCCCTGCTGTCGGCCGTGCCGGTGCCGGACCCGTCCGCCGAGGCCGCCCGCGGTCGGATCCTGCTCGACGGCGACCTGCCCTCCCCCACCGAGCGCATCGACGGCTGCCGGTTCCGCACCCGCTGCCCGCTCTACCAGCTCCTCGACGAGGGCCGGCAGGAGCAGTGCCGCACGGTGGACCCGCGCCTGCAGGACGTGCACGGCCGCGGCGTCGCCTGCATCCAGACCGACCAGGAGCACCTGCTCACCGAGCGGGTCGGCGCGGTCGTCTGAGGACGCTGGTCACGTGGTGGACGTGACCAGCAGACGGACGGGAGGCCCGGCGCACGACGTGCGCCGGGCCTCCCGTCCGTCTGTCGTCGCGATCGCGAGCCGCGTCAGCCGCCCAGCGACAGGCTCAGCAGCGAGACCACGAGGAGCGCCAGGGCGACCGCCCCGACGACCACGGCGGGGCGGTCCCAGCCACGCACGACGTCGCCGCCCGTGGCGACGTCACGCCGCTCCGCCCAGCGGTCGAGCAGCACGACCATCTCGTCCGGCTGGCGCAGCACCGCACGCTCACCGCGCCGGGCCGGCTTCGGCCGGGGCAGTGACGGGCCGCCCCAGCACTGTAGGCGACGGCCGGCGACCGTCTCGATGACGATCTGCCAGCGGAGCGTGACGTCGGCGACCGCGTGCCACGGCACCACCGTTCGGCGGAGCGGGTTGACGACGGTGACGGCCGTGTCGTCGATGCGGATGCACGGTCGGTAGGTGAGCACCCACAGGACCCAGACCAGCACGGCGATCGGACCGACGGCGTCGAGCACGACGATCCAGCTGCCGCGTACCGCCGCGTCGACCAGCAGGAAGAGGCCCAGGACGGCGACGAGGCCGGCCGCCACGGCGCCTCCGCGACCAGCGCGGAGGACGACGGGACGACCGGTCTCGTTCGTGGTGTCCAGCAGGATCAGCGTCCGAACTCGAACCCGGCGCCGGGGATGGCGGCCAGGAGGTCCTTCGTGTACTGCTCCTTCGGGGCGGCGAAGACCTCGTCGGTCGTCGCCTTCTCGACGATCTTGCCCTGGCGCATGACGCACACGTTGTCCGCGACCAGGCGGACGACCGCGAGGTCGTGCGTGATGAACAGGTACGTCAGGCCGAGTTCGGTCTGCAGCTCCGTCAGCAGGTCGAGGATCTGCCCCTGCACGAGCACGTCGAGCGCGGACACGGCCTCGTCGAGGACGATGACCTCCGGCTTGAGCGCGAGCGCGCGGGCGACGGCGATGCGCTGCCGCTGCCCACCGGAGAGCTCGTTCGGGTAGCGGTTGACCATCGACTTCGGCAGCGCGACCTGGTCGAGCAGCTCGAGCACGCGGGCCCGACGCGATGCCTTGTCGCCCACCTTGTGCGTGGCGAGCGGCTCGGCGATCGTGTTCCCGACGTTGTACATCGGGTCCAGGGAGCCGTACGGGTCCTGGAACACCGGCTGCACGCGGCGGCGGAAGTCGAAGAGGTCCTTGCCCTTCAGCGCGCCGATGTCGATGCCGTCGAACTGCACGGTGCCGCTCGTGATGCTCTCGAGCTGCAGCACCAGCTTGGCGACGGTCGACTTGCCCGAACCGGACTCGCCGACGAGCGCCGTGGTGGTGCCCTTCGGGATCGCGAAGGACACGTCGTCGACGGCCTTGAGCTCGCGGGTGGCGAGGCTCTTGCCACGCAGCTTGTAGACCTTCTCGAGGTTCTTCACCACGATGAGGTCCTCGGCGGGACGGTGCTCGCGCTCCTGCGCCCGGGCGATGAGCTCGGCGTCGTCGCTGCCGGCGTCGGCGATCTCGACCCGCTCGTGCTGCACCTTCGACTGGATGCGGCGGCTCGCGAGCGAGGGCGCCGCGGCGACGAGGCGCTGCGTGTACGGGTGCTGCGGGTTGGCCAGGATCTCCTTCGAGGGACCGGCCTCGACGACCTGGCCCTTGTACATCACGACGAGCTTCTCGGCCCGCTCGGCGGCGAGGCCGAGGTCGTGCGTGATGAACAGCACCGAGGTGCCGAAGTCGCGGGTCAGGCTCTCGAGGTGGTCGAGGATGACCCGCTGGACGGTGACGTCGAGCGCACTCGTCGGCTCGTCGGCGATGAGCAGCTGCGGGCGGCTCGACAGACCGATGCCGATGAGCACGCGCTGCCGCATGCCGCCGGAGAACTCGTGCGGGTACTGCTTGAGACGGTTCGAGGCGTCGCCGAGGCCCGCCTCCTTCAGGACCTCGATCGCACGGTCGCGGACGGCCTTCTTGCCGGTGGCCATGCCGTTCGCACGGATCGCCTCCTCGACCTGGAAGCCGATCGACCACAGCGGGTTGAGGTTCGACATCGGGTCCTGCGGGACGTAGCCGATCTCCTTCCCGCGGATCTCGGACATCTCCTTGTCGCTCAGCCCGACGAGCTCACGCCCGTTGAACTTGATCGATCCGCCGGTGACCTGGCCGGTGCCGGGCAGCAGCTTGATGATCGCCTGGGCGCTCGTCGACTTGCCGGAGCCCGACTCGCCGACGATGGCGAGGCGCTCGCCCTGCTCGAGGGTGAGGTCGACACTGCGCACGGCCTGCACGAGACCGGACTGCGTCGTGAACCCGACCTGCAGGTCGCGGATCTCGAGCAGCGGAGCACCGCCGGCGTTGGTGCGTCGGCCGGTGGGGTTGGTCAGCGTCTCGCTCATCGGCGGGCCCTCGCCTTCGGGTCGAGCGCGTCGCGCACCACGTCACCGAGGAGCAGGAACGCGAGCACGGTGATGGACAGCGCGGCCGACGGCCAGAAGATCGTCGACGGGTTGGTGCGGATCGACGTCTGCGCCGTTCCGATGTCGAGACCCCAGCTGAGGGCCGACGGCGGCAGTCCGATGCCGAGGAACGACAGGGTCGCCTCCGCCACGATGAACGTGCCGAGCGACACGGTCGCGACCACGATGACCGGGGCCAGCGAGTTCGGGATGACGTGGCGCACGAGCGTCTTGAACCGGCTGACGCCGAGGGCCGCCGACGCCATGACGTAGTCGGCCTGCTTGGCGCTCAGCACGGCACCACGCATGATGCGGGCGATCTGCGGCCATGCGAACGCCGCGAGCACGAGCGCGACGGTGATCGCGTTCCGCGCGGGGATGACCGACATGATCACGATCGCACCGAGGACGGTGGGGATCGAGAAGAAGATGTCACCGATGCGGGACACGATCGTGTCGAGCCAGCCGCCGTAGAAGCCGGCCAGCGCGCCGATCACGATGCCGACGAGCGACACCAGGACCGTCGCGACGATGCCGACGATGAGCGAGTTCTGGGCGCCCCAGATCACGCGGGCGTAGACGTCGGAGCCCTGACGCGTGAAGCCGAGGATGTGCCCGGCCTCGGGCCCGCCGTCGCTGTTGTCGAGGTTCGACGCACGCGGGTCGACGTGGGCGAAGAGGCCCGGGAAGACCGCGACGACGATGATCAGCAGGATCAGGACCGAGGAGATCCAGAACGTCGGGCGGGTCCGCATGGACTCCCAGGCGTCGGTCCAGAGGGAACGGGTCTTCTCGTCCTCGTTGACCTGGTCGATCGCCTGCAGGGGCGTTTCCTCGAGCGGGGCGACGAAGTGCGTCGCCGAGCGCGGTGCGGCGTTACTTGGCATAGCGGATCCTCGGGTCCAGGACGGCGTAGAGCAGGTCCACCAGGAGGTTGGCGAGCATGAAGATGATGACCATCACGGCGACGAAGGAGACCACCGTCGGCCCCTCGCCGAGCTTGACGGCGCGGAACACCGTGCCGCCGACACCGTTGATGTTGAAGATGCCCTCGGTCACGATCGCGCCGACCATCAGGTTGCCGATGTCGACACCCAGGTAGGTCACCACGGGGATGAGCGAGTTCCGGAAGATGTGCACGCCGACGACACGACGACGGGGCAGGCCCTTCGCGGTCGCGGTGCGCACGAAGTCCGCCGTGGTGTTCTCGGCCACGCTCGCACGGGTGAGCCGCACGATGTAGGCGAAGGACACCGACGCGAGCACGATCGCCGGCAGGACGAGCTCGTCCCACGGCGCTTGTCCGGACACCGTGACCCGGAACAACCCGAGCTTGATGCCGAACACGTACTGCAGCACGAACCCGACGACGAAGGTCGGCACCGAGATGAGCAGCAGCGACACGACGAGCGCGGTGGCGTCGAACAGCTTGCCCTTGCGCAGACCCGCGATGACGCCGACGACGATGCCGGCGACGGCCTCGAACACGAGCGCGAGGATCGCCAGGCGCGCGGTGATCGGGAACGCCGAGGCGAGCTGCTGGCTGACCGGCAGGCCCGAGTAGGTCACGCCGAGGTCGCCGCGGAAGACGCCGCCGATCCAGAGCAGGTACTGGACGATGAACGGCTTGTCCAGGTTGTACTGCTGGCGCAGGGTCTCGATGACCTGCGGCGACGGCTGGCGGTCGCCGAACAGCGCTGCGATGGGGTCGCCGGGCAGCGAGAACACCATGAAGTAGATGAGGAACGTGGCCCCGAAGAACACGGGGATGAGTTGCAGGAGGCGCTTGCCGAGGTACCAGAGCATCAGATCCCTGCCCGGTCCGGAGCGATGTCGATCAGGTTCATTGTGGTGAGGGGTGGACGTTCCGAGGGTCGGCACGGATGTCCGGCACGGGCGGCGGCGCCCGATGTGGTGGGGGAAGGTGTTGCCGCCGAGGTACGGGGGTTCGGGGACCTGTGCGGTCCCCGAACCCCCGTCCGGTGGTCGCGAGGCAGGATACCTGCTCGCGCTTTGGTCTCTGGGAGACCTAGATCAGTTCTTGACCTCGATGTCGTAGTACAGCGGCACCGAGTTCCAACCGAACTTCACGTTGGACACGTTGTCCGCGTTCCAGACACCGGTGACGTTCGAGTACCAGAGCGGGATCTCCGGGAGGTCCTTGAACAGGAGCTCCTGGGCCTGGTCGAAGGCCTTGTTGCCCTCTTCGACCGTGGCGGCCGAACGGCCCTCGGCGAGCAGCTCGTTGTACTCCTTGGAGTCGTACCGCGAGTAGTTGTTCGACGAGCCCTCACCCATGGTCGGGCCGAGGAAGTTGTACAGCGACGGGTAGTCGGCCTGCCAACCGGTGCGGCTGCCGCCCGTGAGCTTGTCGTTCGTCTGGAGGTCCAGGGCTTCCTGGAACGTCGGGATCGCGTTGCCCTCGGCCTTGATGCCGAGCGTGTTCGAGATCGAGTTCGTGACCGCGGTCACCCACGCCTCGTGCCCACCGTCGGCGTTGTACGTGATGGTGAGGGTGTCGTCGTACTTCGAGATCTTGTCGGCCTCGGCCCAGAGCTTCTTGGCCTCGGACTCGTCGTAGTCCAGGACGTCGGAGCCGTCGAGGTCGTCGTTCCAGCCCGCGATGACCGGCGACGTGAAGTCCTTCGCCGGGGTGCGCGTGCCGTCGAAGATCTTGTCGGTGATCTGCTTGCGGTTGATGGCCATCGAGATGGCCTCACGACGCAGCGTGCCTTCCTCGCCCTTCCAGTGGTCGAGGTAGTACGGCAGGTAGATCGCCTGGAAGATGGCGGCCGGCTGGTTGACGTTCGAGTCCGGGAAGTCGGACTTGTAGGTCTTGAAGGCGCTGTCCGGCACGGCGTCGAGGACGTCGAGGTTGCCGCCCTGTGCGTCGGAGTACGCGGTGTCCTGCGAGGCGTAGAACGTGATCGTCAGACCACCGTTCTTCGGCTTGCGCTTGCCCTCGTAGTCCTTGTTGGTGACGAGCTTGATGGACTGGTTGTGCGTCCAGGCCTTCTTGCCGTCGAGCTTGTACGGACCGTTGCCGATCGGGTTCTCACCGAACGCCTTGGTGTCGTCGTAGAACGAGGACGGCAGCGGCACGAAAGCCGAGTAGCCGAGCGACAGCGGGAAGTCCGACTGGGCCGACTTCAGCGTGACGGTGAACTCGTCGTCGTCGACGACCTTGAGGCCCGTGAGCTCCGAGTCCTTGTCGGCGTTGTAGCCCTCGATGTTCTCGAAGAAGTAGCTGGCGCCCTGGGCGTTCGACTTCTGGGCTGCCCAGTTCCACGCCTTGGTGAACGACTCGGCCGTGACCTTCTCGCCGTTCGTGAAGGTGTAGTTGGTGTTCAGCGTGATGTCGAACGTCTTCGAGTCATCGGTGTCGATGCTCTTGGCGACCTCGTTGACCGG
Source organism: Curtobacterium sp. TC1 (assembly GCF_019844075.1). Lineage (NCBI taxonomy): Bacteria > Bacillati > Actinomycetota > Actinomycetes > Micrococcales > Microbacteriaceae > Curtobacterium > Curtobacterium sp. TC1. The sequence goes on along the minus strand of NZ_CP081964.1, from coordinate 1,062,845 downwards.
CTTGCCGTCGGCGTCGTACGAGACGAGGCCTTCGAAGAGCGAGTCGATGATCTTGCCGCCACCGGTCTCGGTGGTGTTCGACGGGATCAGCGGGTTCTGGGGCTCGCTGCCGTTGGTGGTGACGATCCCGGACGCGTTCGCCGAGCCCGAGCCACCCCCGTCGGAGCTGTTGCTGGAGCAGGCGGTCAGGGCGAGTGCTGTGGCCCCGAGCACGGCGAGGGCGGAAAGCCCGGCGCGCTTCTTGATCAAGGTTCCTCCTGGTGCATGGGACGCGCAGGGCACAGCGGTGTCGCCCGGGCGCGTTTGACATCTGCACTGTAGGCAAGGTGGACAGCAGCCTCCAAACCCTGGAGCGAACGGTTACAAGCCGGTAACCAAGTTGCACGATCCTTGCGAGAGGATGCAAGATTCGCGCGCTCGCTGAACACCCTCGCGCTTTTGTTGCATCTGCATGAAATTCGTTGCACTGCGACACAGTTCTGTGCAAGGAACACCTGTCCCGAGTCCCCCTCGGGACCCGGGCATCCACCCGCCACCAGCCGTACCGTGAACACGTGCTCGCGAACGACATCCCCCATCTCCACGTCCCCTCCTCGCCCTCCGTGAGCGGTGATCCCGGGAACGCCGGAAGGGCCTTCGTCGCGGTCTCCCGCCCGGACCTCGAGCAGGACGCCTCCCGCAGCACCATCGAACGCGTGACCGCCGAGGGCGCGGTCCGCTGGACCTCCGGCGACCGCGACTCGTCACCGGTCCTGTCCCCCGACGGGCGGGCGCTCGCGTTCCTCCGGTCGGTCGAGGACGACCGCGGGGGCGCGCACCCGCAGCTCGCCGTGGCACCGGTGCACGGCGGCGAGGCCCGCATCGTCACCGCCCTGCCGCTCGGCGCCGGCGACCCGGTCTGGTCGCCCGACTCGACGCGTGTCGCGGTCACCGCACGCTTCCCCGAACCGGGGCGTTACGGCTCGACGGTCCCCGGTGCCGACCGTCGTCCGGCACCGGGCGCCGAGGCGCCGCGGCTCGTCTCCCGGCTCGACTTCCACGTCGACGGCACCGGGTACCTGCTCGACAAGCTGCAGCAGATCGTGGTCGTCGACGTCACCGACCCCGCCGCCGCGACCGTGGACGCCCCGCTGACGAGTGCGCCGTGCTCGGTCTCCGCTCCGGCCTGGTACCCCGACGGCGGCGCGCTCCTCGTCGTGGCCCCGCGTGACCTCGGTGCACGAGAGGCCCACGACGACGACCTGTACCGCGTCGACGCGTCCGACGGCACGATGACGCTCGCGATCCGGACCGAGGGCTCCGTCAGCGCGATCGCAACGGGCCCGGACGGCACCGTGTACTACGTCGGGGCGTCGCACCTCGACGGACGCCTGGTCGCCGAACCCGAAGGCCTCTGGGTCGCGGCGCACGACTCCGAACCGATCCGACTGACCGCCCGCGAGACGGTCGACGTCACCGGAACGCCCGTGCTTCACCGCGGAGACGTCCTCGTCGCGGTGCTCGACCGCGGGACCGTCACCGTGCGTCGTGTCCCCGCCGGCACGACGGCGCCGCTCCAGCTCGACGAGCTCGGCGTCGTCCTCGGGGGCCGTCTGGTCGTCTCGGGCTTCTCCGTCGACGGGGACGTCCTGGTCGCCACGGCTGCCACGACGGACTCGCCCGGCGAGGTGCACGTGGTCGACCTCACGGCATCCGACGACGCGTTGCCGACGGTCCTCACCGACTACGCGGCTCCGCTCCGGTCGGAGGCGTCCGCCCCCGGTGTCCGCCGCATCGAGGAACTCACGGGCACCGCTGCCGACGGCACCCCGGTGCACGGCTGGGTCGTCCTGCCCGAGGGCGACGGCCCGCACCCCGTCCTCCGGGTGGTGCACGGCGGACCGTTCGGCCAGGACACCTGGGCGTTCTTCGACGAGGCGCAGGTGTACGCCAGTGCCGGGTACGCCGTCGTCATCGGCAACCCGCGCGGGTCTGCCGGCTACGGCCTCGACCACGGCCGCGCGGTCATCGGTGCGATGGGCACCGTCGACGTCGACGACGTGCTCGCCCTGCTCGACGCGGCGCTCGAGCGCCCCGACCTCGACGCGGCCCGCGTCGGCATCATGGGCGGCTCGTACGGCGGGTTCATGACGAGTTGGGTCGCCGCCCACCACGGTGACCGGTTCGTCGCCGCGTGGAGCGAACGCGCCGTGAACGCGTGGGACTCGTTCGCGGGCAGCTCCGACATCGGCTGGTACTTCGCCGACGCCTACGTCGGCGCCGACCCCGAGGAGCAGCGTCGCCGGAGCCCGCTGACGTACGCCGCGCAGGTCACGATCCCGTTCATGGTCGCGCACTCGGAAGCGGACTGGCGCTGTCCGATCGAGCAGGGGCAGCGCCAGTTCGTCGCGCTCCGGCGCGCCGGGGTCGACGCGTCGTTCCTCGTGTTCCCGGGCGAGGGCCACGAACTCTCCCGCTCCGGCTCGCCGTGGCACCGCGTGCAGCGGTTCGAGCACGTCCTCGCGTGGTGGGCGGAGCACCTGCCCGTCACGCCGGTCGCGTGACCTGACCGAGGGATGACGGGAGGCCCGTGGCGGATCCGCCACGGGCCTCCCGTCGTCTCGGTGGTGCGTCGAGGACGCGGGTCGCTACGCGAACGCCTCCACCGGCGGGCAGGCGCACACCAGGTTGCGGTCGCCGTACGCCTGGTCGATCCGGCGGACCGGCGGCCAGTACTTGCGGCCGCTGATGCCGGGCAGCGGGTAGACGGCCTGCTCGCGGGTGTAGGCGTGCGCCCACTCCCCCGAGATCACCGACGACGCCGTGTGCGGGGCGTGCACGAGCGGGTTGTCGTCCGCCGGCCACTCTCCACGCTCGACCGCCGCGGCCTCGGCCCGGATGGCGAGCATGGCGTCGACGAAGCGGTCGAGCTCGGCCAGGTCCTCGCTCTCCGTCGGCTCCACCATCAGGGTGCCGGCGACCGGGAACGACATGGTCGGGGCGTGGAAGCCGTAGTCGACCAGACGCTTCGCGACGTCGTCCACGGTGATGCCGGTGGTGTCGCGCAGGGGCCGCAGGTCGAGGATGCACTCGTGCGCCACGAGCCCGTCGTCGCCCGTGTAGAGCACCGGGAACGCGTCGCGCAGTCGTGCCGCGATGTAGTTCGCCCCGAGCACGGCGGCTTCGGTCGCACGGGTGAGGCCCTCGAGCCCCATCATCCGGACGTAGGTCCAGGTGATGGGCAGGATGCTCGGGCTGCCGTACGGGGCCGCGCTGACCGGGCCACCGGCGTGCGCCAGTCGGGCGTCGGCGTCGGCCGCGGTCGAGCCGGGCCGGCGGTCGGCCTGCTGCGCGAACGGGTGCCCCGGCAGGTAGGGCGCGAGGTGCGCCTTCGCGGCCACCGGACCGACACCCGGTCCGCCGCCGCCGTGCGGGATGCAGAAGGTCTTGTGCAGGTTGAGGTGCGAGACGTCGCCGCCGAAGTCGCCGAAGCGGGCGTGGCCGAGCAGCGCGTTGAGGTTCGCGCCGTCGACGTAGACCTGGCCGCCGGCGTCGTGCACGGCGTCGCAGATCTCGCGGATGTCGTGCTCGTACACGCCGTGGGTCGACGGGTACGTGATCATCAGCGCCGCGAGGGTGTCGGCGTGCAGTTCCGTCTTCGCGCGGAGGTCCTCGAGGTCGACGTTGCCGTTCTCGTCGCAGGCGACCACGACGACCTTCATGCCGGCGAGGACCGCCGACGCGGCGTTCGTGCCGTGCGCGCTCGACGGGATGAGGCAGACGGTGCGCTCGGCGTCGCCGTTGGCCTGGTGGTACCCGCGGATCGCGAGGAGCCCGGCGAGCTCGCCTTGACTGCCCGCGTTCGGCTGCAGGGACACGGTGTCGTACCCGGTGACCTCGGCCAGCCAGGACTCCAGGTCACCGATCATGTCGAGGTAGCCCTCGACGTCACCGCGCGGCGCGAACGGGTGGATGTTCGCGAACTCCGGCCACGTCACGGCCGCCATCTCGGTCGCCGCGTTGAGCTTCATCGTGCAGCTACCGAGCGGGATCATGCCACGGTCGAGCGCGTAGTCCTTGTCCGCCAGGTGCTTCAGGTACCGCATCATGCGGGTCTCGCTGCGGTGTGCGCTGAACACGGGGTGCGTCAGGTACTCGCTCTCGCGCTGCAGCCCGGCCGGGAGGCCCGTGGCCGCGTCACGCACGGCAGCCTCGGTCGCGGGGACGGTCACGTCCACGGCCCCGAACACGCCCGCCAGTCGGGCGACGTCGTCGGGCGTGGTCGTCTCGTCGACGGAGAGCTGGAACACGTCCTCGTCCACCTGGTGCAGCAGGAAGTCCGCGTCCTGCGCTGCGGCGACGACCGCCCCGGCGCGACCGGTGGCCCGCAGGGTGAGCGTGTCGAAGTACGCGTCGTGCACCACCTGGAGGCCGGCGTCACGGGCGACCGCGGCGAGCGCCGACGTCGTCCGGGCGACCCGGTTCGCGATGAACCGCAGCCCCTCGGGTCCGTGGTACACGGCGTACATCGAGGCCATGACGGCGAGCAGGACCTGCGCGGTGCAGATGTTGCTCGTCGCCTTCTCGCGGCGGATGTGCTGCTCGCGGGTCTGCAGGCTGAGGCGGTAGGCCATCGCACCGTCGGCGTCGAAGGACACCCCGACCAGGCGACCGGGCAGTTGGCGCTCGAGTCCGGCGCGGACGGCGAGGTACCCGGCGTGCGGGCCGCCGAAGCCGAGCGGGACGCCGAAGCGCTGGCTCGTCCCCACGGCGACGTCGGCGCCGAGGTCGCCGGGGCTGGCGAGCAGGGTCATGGCGAGCAGGTCGGCCGCGACGACGGCGATGCCGCCGCCGGCGTGGACGCGCTCGATGATCGACGACGGGTCGACGATCCGGCCGGAGGCACCGGGGTACTGCACGATCACGCCGAAGGCGCCGTCGAGCTGCTCGTCGGTCGGTCCGGCGACGGGGTCGAACGCACGCAGCGTGATGCCGACGGCGTCCGCGCGGTGGTCGAGCAGCGCGCGGGTCTGCGGCAGCAGGTCGTCGTCGACGAGGAACGCGTCGCCCTTCACCTTGGACGCGCGGCGGGCGAGGAGCATGCCCTCGACCACGGCGGTGCCCTCGTCGAGCATCGAGGCGCCGGCCGTGGCCATGCCCGTCAGGTCGGAGACCATCGTCTGGAAGTTGATGAGCGCTTCGAGCCGGCCCTGGGAGATCTCCGGCTGGTACGGCGTGTAGGCCGTGTACCAGCTCGGGTTCTCGAGCACGTTCCGCTGGATCACGGCGGGCGTGTGGGTGCCGTGGTAGCCGAGGCCGATCATGGCGCGGCGGACGGTGTTGCGTCCGGCCTTCGCCCGCAGTTCGGCGAGCGCCTCGGTCTCACCGACGGCGGCGGGGATCACCGAGTCGGTGACGGGTGCCGCGTGGATCGACTCGGGGATCGCCGCGCGGACCAGGGCGTCGAGCGACGGCCGGCCGACGGTGTCGAGCATCGTCTGCTGGTCGGCCGGGGTGGTGCCGATGTGGCGGTCGGCGAAGGAGGTCTGCAGGTTCTGGGACACCTGCTGGTCGTCGGGGCCGGTCATGCGATGGACGCCCGGTACGCGTCGTGGTCCATCAGGTCCTCGGGGAACGAGGTGCCCTCGACCTTGATCTTCACGAGCCAGCCGGTGCCGAACGGGTCCTGGTTGACGGTGTCGGGGGCGTCGACCACGGCGTCGTTGACCGCGATGACCTCGCCCTCGATCGGCGCGAAGAGCTCGCCGACGCTCTTGGTGGACTCGATCTCGCCGATCTGCGCGCCGGCGGTGGTGGCGGTGCCGACGGCGGGGAGTTCGACGTAGACGACGTCACCGAGCTGCTCGGCGGCGTGGTCGGTGATGCCGACGGTGACGGTGTCGCCCTCGACGAGGAGCCACTCGTGGTCGGCCGTGTACTGGAGTGCGGTCTGGTCGGTCATGACATCAGCCTTTCGAGGCGCGGCGGTAGAAGGGGAACGCGGTGACGGTGCTGGGGATGGCCGTTCCGCGGACGTCGATGTGCAGGAGTTGTCCCTCGGCGGCGACCGCCGGGTCCACGAAGGCCATCGCGACCGGGTGGCCGAGGGTCGGCGAGAGAGCACCCGAGGTGACGGTGCCGACGACCGCGCCGTCGTGCACGACGTCGTAGCCGGCACGTGGGGCGCGGCGCCCATCGGTGACGAGCCCGACGAGCACGCGGGCGTCGTCCGACGGCGCGACACCGGCCGCGCCGACGAAGTCGCCGGTCTTCGCGACCACGCGGCCGAGTCCGGCCTGGGCGGGGCGCACGTCGGTGCTGAGCTCGTGCCCGTACAGCGGCATGCCGGCCTCGAGCCGCAGGGTGTCGCGTGCAGCGAGTCCGGCGGGGACGACACCGCGGTCGGCGCCGGCCTCGAGCAGCGCGTCCCAGATCGCCGGGGCGACCTCGGGGGCGCAGTACAGCTCGAAGCCGTCCTCGCCGGTGTACCCGGTGCGGGCGACGAGCACCTCGGAGCCGTCGAACACGGCGTGCAGGGCGCGGTAGTAGCCGAGGTCGTCGAGGGGGCTCTCCGGCTGCAGGCGATCGGCGACGACGAGGGCGTCGAGCGTGCCGGCGGCCGCTGGGCCCTGGATCGCGACGAGTGCGGTGCTGTCCGAGTCGTCCGACACCGCGACGTCGAAGCCGTCGGTGCGCTCGGACAGCGCGGCGACGGCGACCTCGCGGTTCGAGGCGTTCGCGACGACGAGGAACACGTCGTCGTCGGTGCGGTACACGACGAGGTCGTCGAGGATCCCGCCGTCCTCGGCGAGCAGCAGGGAGTACTTCGCGCGGCCGAGCGGCATCGCGCCGAAGGAACCGGCGAGCGCGTGGTCGAGGAAGGCGACGGCGTCCGGACCGGTCACCCCGATCTCGGCCATGTGCGACAGGTCGAAGACCCCGGCCGACTGTCGGACGGCGTGGTGCTCGGCGAGGTCGGACGAGTAGCGCACGGGCATGCGGTACCCGGCGAAGTCGGTGAAGGTCGCACCGGCGGCTTCGTGCGCGGGTTCGAGCGGGGACGAACGCAGTGGCGTCGGACTCATGGCGGAGTTCTCCTGGCATCAGCAGGGCCCGGCGACGATCGCCGGGTGGAACTCCCCCTCTGTCATGGGCCTGAGAGTTTCACCGCGGCCCGTGAGGTCCGGCGGCTTTCACCGTGGGCGAGACGACTGAGCGTCTGCTTTTCAGAGTGGCCTGTCCGCTGCGGTGTGGGACCTGAGAGATTGACGGGGGGATTGCTCCTTCGGTGCCGTGCGTGCGCCCGAGGGCACGATGTGCCCGTGGGCACGAGGTACCCGTGGGCACTGCACGGCGTCTCCCGCGACGGATGAACGGCCGGTGTGTTCAGTTGTCCGCGCCGAGCATACCGAGACCGCGTTACGAACGTGTGTCGCGTACCGGCCTTCGACATCTCGTAGAATGCGGGGATGGCCGGACAGCGATCACGCCCCAGGGGGCAGCTCGAGCAGGCGGTGCTCGACGCGCTCCGCTCCGTGACCGACGGCCTCACCGCCCGCCAGGTGCTCGACGCCTTCCCGGAGCCCCGTCCAGCACTGACCACGGTGCTCACCGTCCTCGACCGGCTCGGCCGCAAGGGGCAGGTGGAGCGGCAGGAGCACGACGACGCCCCGCTGAGCTTCCGCGCCGTGCACAGTCGCGACGAGCAGACCGCGTCCCTCATGTCGAGTGCGCTCGCCGCCTCGGCCGACCGTGAAGCAGCGTTGCTGCAGTTCACCGGCTCGCTCGCCTCCGACGACCTCGAGGCCCTGCGCCGCGCCCTCGACGCCCGCGCACGTTCCTGACCGGGGTCGCTCCGTGGTCGTCGCCGGCATCGCGCTCATCGTCCTCGCCCTGCTGGTGGTCGTGTTCGCCCCGAGGGTGCTGACCCGCTCCGCCTGGACCATCGACCGCCCGCGCACCGCCCTGGTGTGCTGGTCGCTCGCGGTGTTGCTCGGCGTCGTCGGGTTCGTCGCCGGCATCGCCCTCGTCGTGCTCGCCGACCGCCCGCTCACCGACCTCCTGGGCGGCGACGGTTCCCCCACCCACGGCTTCAACGTCGGCGTCGCACTGCTCGCGGTCATCGCGTTCGTGGTCGCCGTCCGCGTCCGCCCCGGGCCCGAGCACGAAGCCGTCCGCCAGGCGATGCGCTCCGGCGTCGCCCCGCACCGCGAGATCGACGGCACCCCGGTGGCCGTCGTCGACGCGGACCACGCCCTGGCCTGCGCCGTGCCCGGACGGAGCGGCGGTGTGCTGGTCAGCACCGGCCTGGCAGACCGGTTGCGGACGGACGAACTGGAGGCCGTGGTCGCCCACGAACGCGCCCACCTGACCCAGCACCACGCGGCGGCGGTCGCGGTCGCCGAATCGATCGAGCGTGCGGTCCCGTGGGTGCCCGGTGCGCGCGCGATGGCGCGCTCGACGCGCGTCCTCGTGGAGTTCGCCGCCGACGACGCCGCAGCCCGACGCGTCGGACGCGACGCCCTGCGCCGGGCCGTCCTGGTGGCGGACGAGAGCAGCGCGCTCGGGGCGATCCGCGCCTCCCGTCTCTCCTGAGCGGGGCGATCCGCGACCGCGCCGTCGCCCGCACGTCTCTCCTGAGCGAGCACGTGTCGGAGGCGAGGCATATGGTGATCGGACCGTGAAGCCACTGACCGAAGCCGACATCCGATCCTCGTTCGTCAACGCCACCCCCGACGAGCTCGAGCAGCTGCCGATCCCCGGCCTGCACGAGATGCTCTGGGACGAGCGCGAGTTCCTGGGCTGGCGCGACCCGCAGGCCGCCCGCCGCGGGTACATCGTGTCCTGGATCGACGACCGCCCCGTGGGCATCATCGTCCGGTCCGCGGGCGGGTCCCTCCGCGCCGGCATCGCCGCGATGTGCTCGTTCTGCCACTCCCCGCAGCCGGCGACGCAGGTGCGGCTGTTCTCGGCGCCCCGTGCGGGCGAGGCCGGGCGCAACGGCAACACCATCGGTACCTACATCTGCGAGGACCTCGGCTGCTCGATGCTCATCCGCACCGCGCCCCCGCACCTCAACCCGCCGGCGACCATCGCGATGCGCGGCGCCTCGCTGCTGCAACGCGTGCAGAACTTCACCGCGGACATCATGAAGTCGGCGTGAACCGCTTCGGCACCGCCCGCTGGGCCGTGGTCGACGAGCTCGGCGACGGACGCTGGCGGTTGACCCTTCGCGACGAGGCCGACGACGAGCTCGGTACGTTCGGTCTCGGGGTCGAGGGGCCGTGGGACCCGGACGTCGAGCCCCACGTCGGGTTCGTGCTCGTGCAGCTCGGGTTGACCCTGCGCGGCGCGCGACCGTGGCACGTCGACGAGCTCGGCGACCACCGTGCACCCGTGCTCGCACTCGGCTGAGCGGAGCGCTTCCCGCCGGGCGTCGCGCAGTCGGCGTCGCTCAGTCTGCTTCGCTCAGTCGGCTTCGACGAAGTTCCGCAGGATCTCGCGGTCGTCGTCGACACGCATCGCCCACGACAACTCGCTGCGGTGATCGCTGTCGGTCAGCGGCAGTAGCACGACGGTGTCCGGTGCGGCGAGCGCGGCGCTCTCCGGAGCCACGGTCACGCCGAGTCCCGCACCCACCAGGTGCAGGACGGTGGCCCAGGTCGTGGCCTCCTGAACGACCGTGGGTCGTCGACCGCCGGCGGTGACCGGTGCGAGGTTGCGCTCGGTCGCGAGCGAACCGGCCACGGCGGGGAAGAACACGAACGGCTCGTCCACGAGCTCGGTGCCGCTGATGGCTCGACGATCGGCGAGCCGGTGTCCGCGTGGGACCGCCGCGACGAACGCCTCGGTCCGGAACGGCAGCAGCCGTACGGCGGGCTCCGGATCCGGGTCTCGCACGACGGCCAGGTCGAGCTCGCCCCGCACGATCCGGGCCAGGAGCGTCGACGAGTAGCCCTCGGTCAGGTCCACACGGACCAGGGGGTAGACCTCACGGAACGCCTGCACCCGCTCGATCGGACCGAGGGGCAGCGCCGACACGACGAAGCCGACGTCGAGCCGGCCGGCCTCGCCCCGACCGACCCGGACCGTCTCGTCGAGGTCGCGGCGCACCTGCCCGAGCAACGACCGCGCGCGCCCCTGCAGCGCCTGGCCGGCGGCGGTGAGGGCGACGCTGCGGCTCGTGCGGACGAACAGGTCGACGCCGAGTTCGCGCTCGGTGCGGCGGATCTGCTGGGACAGCGCGGGCTGCGCGATACGGAGGCGCTCGGCAGCGCGGCCGAAGTGCAGTTCGTCGGCCACTGCGAGGAATGCACGGAGCTGGCGGAGGTCGACGTCCGGTTCCCGATCCATGCATGCAGCGTATCGATCAACGCGAACGAGTATTGGACGTGACCCCATCCGGATCGGAGGATGGAGCCATGCCCGAAGCGACCTCCACCGTCACCATCGCCGACCTCGCCACCCCCGCCGACGCCGAGGCGTTCCGTGTCCTCAACGAGGCCTGGATCACGCAGTTCTTCGCGCTCGAGGACGAGGACCGCAAGTTCCTCGGCGACCCCGTCGGTCACGTCGTCGAGCCCGGCGGCGCCGTCTTCGTCGCGCGGCTCGACGACCAGGTGATCGGGTGCATCGGCATCGTGCCGACGACCCCGGGGGTGTTCGAGCTCGTGAAGATGGCCGTCGCGCCCGGACACCAGGGGCACGGCACCGGTCGGAAGCTCATCGCCGCTGCACTCGACCGGGCCCGGGAGCTCGGCGCGCACCGCATCGACCTCGAGAGCAACGCGCAGTTGGCCAGCGCCGTGCACCTGTACGAGGCGTTCGGCTTCCGGCACCTGCGCGCCGACGAGCTCGTGCCGAGCCCCTACGTCCGTGCCGACGTCCACATGACCCTCGAGCTGCACTGACAGCGGCCCGGTTTCGGTACGCTCGCGGCATGGCGACGTACGAAGTGCAGGCGGTCCGCGAGCGCGGCGCGTGGCAGGTGTTCATCGACGGCTTCATGGTCACCGAGGTCGACCGCTGGCCAGCCGTCGGCTTCGTCGCACGCGAGGTCCTGGCGATGGACCGCACCGACGACCTGCAGATCCGCGTCGTCGGGCGCAACCAGTACATCGACTGACCCACGCGCTCACGCGACGTGCCAGACCAGCCCCTCCTGCGCACTCGACGGGTACGCCGAGGCGATGCGGAACACGGCCTCGCGCAGCGTCTCCGGTGAGCACGCCAGGTTGAGGCGCACGAACCCGCGCCCCTCGCTCCCGAACCCGAGTCCGGAGTTCAGCGCGACGTAGGCGTGCTCACGCAGTGGTACGGCCGGGTCGTCACCGAGCCCGATGCCGCGGAAGTCGAGCCACGCCAGGTACCCCGCGCGCGGCCGTGTGTAGACGACACCGGGCAGGTGCTCGGCGAGGAGCTTCGCGAGCAGCCGGTCATTGGCCACGATCTGGGACACCACCTCGTCGAGCCAGGTGGTCCCGACGGTGAACGCCGCCAGGTTCGCGTGCAGCCCGAGGATGCTCGTGCGGCAGGCAACTTCCTCCCACAGGGTGTCGAGGAGCGCGGCGGTGCGGTCGTCACCGGCGACGATGATCGAGCACTTCACACCGGCGAGGTTCCACCCCTTGCTCGCCGAGGTCACGCAGACGCTGCGGGCTCCGACGGACTCGGCGACGGCTGCGAACGGGGTGAACTGCACGCCCGGGTGGGTCAGGGGTGCGTGGATCTCGTCGCTGATGACGAGCACGTCGTACTTCGCCGCGAGTTCGGCGATCGCGAGCAGGTCGGCCCGGTCGTGCACCAGGCCAACGGGGTTGTGCGGGTTGCAGAGCAGGAAGACGCCGACCCCGCTGGCGAACGCCCGCTCGAGTCCGTCGAGGTCGAGCCGGTACTGCCCCCACTGCTCGAGCAGCGGGACCTCTTCCACCTGACATCGGGCCTCGTCGACGAGTTCGAAGAACGGCGGGTACACCGGCGGCGTGATCGCGACGCGGCCGCCGTCGGGCAGCGCGAGTCGCAGCGACTCGACGATGCCGACGCTGACGTCGGTGGCCAGGTGGATCCGGGACGGGTCGATCTCCCAGCCCCAACGGTCGAGAGCGAACTGCGCGAACGCCGGCGCGAGCGGCCCGGGGCCGTCGAGGTAGCCGAGGTCGGACTGCGACACGCGTTCGATCAGGGCCTGCCGGATCTCCGGCGCGACGTCGTGGTCCATCTCGGCGACGAACAGGGGCAGCACGTCGGGTGCGTACCGCGTCCACTTGATGCTCGTCCGGACCCCGCGGAGCGTGCCGACCGGGTCCTGCTCGTCGCTCGCCATGCGTCCCAGCATGCACCGACCGGGAGGCCCGGCGCGAGCCCGCCTGTCATCGAGCGTCGTCTTCCGCGCACCCTGGGACGCAGGGCGTCGCCCCGCCTACTGTCGGTCCCATGAGCACGAGCACCGCCGACAAGGCCACCACCCTCAAGCAGCTGCACGAAGCCCCGGAGATCCTCCGCGTCGTGAACGTGTGGGACGCGATCACCGCGAAGGTCGTCAGCGACCTGCCCGGCACGAAGGCGATCGCGACCGCCGGACACTCGATCGCCGCGTCGTACGGCTACGAGGACGGCGGGATGCCCCTCGACCTCGCACTGTCGGGCGCCGCGATCGTGGCCGCCGCGACCGACCTGCCGGTCACCGCGGACCTCGACGACGGGTTCGAGGACCCCGCTGAGACCATCCGGCGCGCGATCGGCTCCGGCATCGTCGGCGCCAACGTCGAGGACCGCCTGCGCCCCTTCGACGAAGCCGTCGCCCGGGTCGCCGCGATCACCGCCGCTGCCCAGGCCGAGGGCGTCGACTTCCAGCTGAACGCCCGCACCGACGCGATCGCCCGCGGCGGCGACCGTCCGATCGACGAGAGCATCGCGGACGCGATCGCACGCGGGAAGGCGTTCCTCGACAACGGCGCGGCGCTCGTCTTCGTGCCCGGCGCGATCCAGCGCGACGTCGTCGAGCAGCTCGTCGACGGCCTCGGCCGCGGCAAGCTGTCGGTCATCGGTCTGCCGGGTGCCCTGCCCGCTGCCGAGTACGAGGCGCTCGGCGTCGCCCGCATCTCCTACGGTCCGCTCACGCAGCGCGTCGCGCTGCGCGCGCTGCGCGACCTGGCGACCGACCTGTACGCCGACGGCGTCGTGCCGGAGGACACCCCGACCCTGAACTGACGAAGAAGACGGACGGGAGGCCCGGTGCCAGCTGGCACCGGGCCTCCCGTCATCTCTCTGGTCGCGTCACGCGACCCGCTCAGCTCAGCCGAGCGCCGGGTACAGCGCGGGCGTGGTGCGCGCCTTCGTCTCCTGCTCGAAGGCGTAGCCGAGGCCGATCAACGTGCTCTCGTCGAACGAGCGGCCGAGGAACTCGAGGTTCACGCCGGCGCCGGTGATCGTGCCGTCGGCCGCCGTCGCCTGCCCCATCGGGACGGTGATCGCCGGCATGCCCGTGTTCGGGCTCAGACGCATGTTCGTCGACTGCGTGCCGTACGGCGTACCCGACGGGTAGATGAGCGAGTCGAGGTCCTGGTCGTCGAGCATCTGCGTGACGAGCTGCTTGCCGGTGGCGAGCTGCGTCGTGTGCGAACCCGTCGGCCCGGCCCACGCCTGGTACTGCGCGTCGGTGATCAGGTCGCGGGACTCGTAGGTCGACTTGCGGCTCGGCACGTACTCGCCCGAGGCCAGGATGCCCTGCAGCGACCGGGCGGTCACGTCGGGGTCGAGGTGCTTCGCGACGTACTCGTCCAGGTCGTGCTTGAACTCGTTCGTGCTGCCGCTGCCCTCGGACAGGACCCGGTTGAACGCGGTCGTCGCGGTGATCGGGACGACGGTCGCGCCGGCGGCCTCGAGCTTCGCGACGGACGCGTCGAACAGCCGCTTGGTCGTGGCGTTCGTGCCGACCATGCTCGTGACGTAGCCGATGCGGGCACCCTCGAGCGAGTCGGCGTCGAGCGACGACGTGTACGAGGTGGGCACCTTGCCGGACTGCGCGCTCGTGACGGGGTCGGCCGCGTCCACACCGGTGACGGCGTCGAGCGCGACGGCCGCGTCGGTCACCGACCGGGCGATGGGCCCACCGGTGTCCTGCGTCAGCGCGAGCGGGATGATGCCGTCGCGGCTGGCCAGGCCGACCGTCGGACGGATACCGACGAGCTGGTTGTAGGTGGACGGGATGCGGATCGAGCCACCGGTGTCGGTGCCGAACCCGATGCCGGCCAGGTTCGCCGCGATCGCCGCACCGGTACCGCCGCTGGAGCCGCCGGCGGTCTGCGCCGTGTTGTACGGGCTGGCGACCAGCAACGACGAACCGGCGGGCTGGTTCGACGAGAACTCCGAGACGAAGCCGTAGGCGAACTCGTCGAGGCTGGCCTTGGCGAGGATCACCGCACCGGCACCGCGCAGGCCGGCGACCATCGTGGCGTCGGTGTCGGTCTGGTTGTCGTCCCAGCAGCCGCAGCCGCCCGTGGTCGGCATGTCCTTGGTGTCGTAGTTGTCCTTCACGGCGATCGGCACGCCGAGCAGCATGCTCGTCATGCCGTGCTCGGCCCGCTCGGCGTCCGCCGTCTTCGCCGCGGCGAGGGCCTCGGCGTTCGTCGTGACGATCGAGTTGAGCGCGCGACCGGTCGACGCGGTGTCGACCTTGGTGCGGTCGTACGCGGCGATGCGGTCGAGGTAGTCCTGCGTGATGGCGACCGAGGTGGTGACCCCGGCGTTCATGGCGGCCTGCATGTCGATGGTGGACGCCTCGACGAGCGTGAACGGGCCGTCGTCGTAGATCATCCGCTGGGACAGCGCCGCGAGGTCCGCGACGGTGATCGTGCCGTCGGCGTCGGTGTCCGCGGCGCTGACCGTCGCCCAGTCGTCACTGGCGCTCGTCGTGCCCAGGTGGTCGGTGAGCACCGCGAGGTCGGACTTCGTGACCTGGTCGTCGCCGGTCAGGTCGAGGTCCGTGTAGTACGGCGCGAGCATCGCGGCGGGGCTGGCGTCCACGGCCGCCGGAGCCGCTGCTGCCGTGATCGCCGGGGTCGCGGCGAGGACGGTGCCGACGAGGGCGATGAGCGAGGCGCCCGCGACGGCGGTGCGCTTCCGGCTGGTCGTGGGCGTTGCCGCGACCTGCTTGCTTGTGGCCGGCTTCTTGGCGGTCATTCGGCTGCTCCGGTGCGCTCGCGGCGGGCGCGGCGCGCACGCATGGTGATCAGGGTTCCGCCGGCGGCGAGGAGGGCCAGCGATGCGGCGATCCACGGGGCGACGTCGGCGCCGGTCCAGGCGAGTTCGCCGCCGGTCGGACGGTCGCCACCCGCTGCGGCCACGGCGGTGGCGCCGTTGGTCGGGTCGGAGGGGTCGCTCGGGCCGGCCGTGGCCGTCGGGTCGGGGTCGCCCGCGCCGGTGCCCGGGTCGGCCGTGGCGGTGGCGCCCGGGGTGGGCGTGGCCGTCGGGGTGGGCGTCGGCGTGGCCGTCGCCGCTGCAGCGATCGAGATCGAGGTGCTCGCCGGGTCGGTCAGGGTCGTCGAGGTGCCGTCGGAGCCGACGAGCGTGATGCTCGTGACCGCCAGGTCGACGCTGCCCGGCGCGGTCGGCGTCAGGCCGATCGAGGCAGCGAGGTCGCCGCTGAGCGCCGGGGAGGTCCCGAGGCGGGTGTGCACGACCGTCAGGGTGTCGCCGTCCTGCTCGACGCTGTCGAACCCGCCGTCGGGACCGGTGACGCTGTCGTCGACGTACGCCACGGAGTCCGCGTCGGCGTCGAGCGTGATCTCGTACGCGTAGACGTCGGTCGTCGCCGGGATCGTCAGGTCGACGTCGAACGCGGTGCCGACGGTCGCAGTGGTGGGGGCGTCGATGGTCGCGGTCGTCGCGGTCGGTGCTGCCTGTGCCGGTGCGGCGGTCAGGGCGGCGAGGCCGATCGCCCCGGCGGCGACGAGTGTCGAGGACACGATCGTCGCGCGGGGGCGCAGCCGGAGGCGGTGCTGCATGGGTGCAGGTCCTTCGGGAGGAGGTCGGGTGCTGAGCGGGTACTCAGTGATCCGAAAGCTAACGGTGCGCTGTTTCCGGCTCGGGCCCGGCACGTTTCCGCGCCGTTACGGCTCCGTCGCAGCGCTACTGTCGTGCCATGCCGCTCGACGTCGAAGCCCTGCTCACCCCGCCCTCCCCCGTCGCCGCACGGGCGTTGGACGCCGTCCGCACCTGGTCCTCCCCCGCGCTGGTGAACCACTGCCTGCGCTCGTGGGCGTGGGCGGTCCTGCTCGCCCCGACCGTCGACCTCGAGCCCGACCGCGAGCTGCTCTTCGTCGCCACGATGCTGCACGACCTCGGCGTGACACCGTCGTTCGACGCCCACGCCGTACCGTTCGAAGACGCCGGCGGCGCCGTGGGCTCCGTCTTCGCCCTCGGCGCCGGGTGGGACGCAGCCCGCGCTCGACGCGTCGGTGAGGTCATCGAGCGGCACATGTGGACCTCCGTCGACCCCGCGCTGGACGTGGAGGGGCACCTGCTCGAGGTCGCCACCTCGCTCGACGTCTCCGGTGCCGGGTTCTCCCGGTGGTCCACCGACGACCTGCACGCCGTCGCCACCGCACTGCCCCGCCTCGGGTTCTCCGGCTCGTTCGACGAACTGATCCACGCGCAGGCTTCGCGCAAGCCGGCCTCCGCCGCTGGACGACTCGACGGCTCCGGCAACGTGGCTGCCGGAGCCGCCCGTTGGGACGCGTTCCTGGCGTCCTGAGCCGTCTTTCCGGCCATCGCTGGACTTCTTCGCCTCGAGTGCGTATAGTTCTTGGTTGGTGCACTGCCGCGAACCCATCTGACTCGCGCACACCAACGTCTCGACACCGACTCACCCGAGTCGCATTCCAAGCGAGACCACCGCTCGATCCGAACGGATCAGCAGCACGTTGAAACTCGACGTGCGCGCCCCGCACTCGATGCGTCGCGCCGGACTGAGACGTCCGCCGACACCGAGTCGCCCTGGCGCCGAATGACCAGGAAGTACAGCACCATGACCAGCAACGAACGAATCACCGTGTTCGGGACCGCACTCGCGGCCCCGACGATCACCCCCGACCGCATCGCCGAGTTCCCCGTGCGTGACGACCGCTCGCAGCGCGAGTACCTCGTCCGCATCGCGGCCGACGACCTGCAGACCTTCGTCACCCGCGGCACCCGTCTGGACGCCGTCGGCGAGGCCGGCTGGACCGTCCCGGGCCGCTCCTGGGCGGGCGAGGCCAGCCGCACCCTGCTGCAGGCTCAGTCCGTGCAGGCGGGCGAGATGGCCCTCGCGGCCTAGGCTCCACCAGGACGAACGCGAAGCGCCGCCGGGCTATCCCGGCGGCGCTTCGTCGTGCGTGGTGCGTGGTGCGTGGTGCGTCAGTACTCGCCCTTCACGACGAAGAACGAGCCGCGGATCGTGCCGGCGAGCTTCGACTTCTGCCGTGCGAACTTGAACTTGTCGGCGAGCTCCTCGGGGACCTCCATGCCGTCGGAGAGCTTGAAGCCGACCGCGCGTTTGCCGCCCGGCTCCAGCGTGTAGAGCACGTTGATCGCGAGACCGGATTCGTAGAACACGTACGTCCATCGCACACCGTCGACGAGCGCTTCCGTGGCTTCGAGCGGTGGTGACGCGATGACCAGCCCGCGCTCCTCCTCGAGCACCCGGCGCACGGACTCGACGAGGTCCGGCACGTCAGCTGCGGCATGCGTGGTGAACACGTGGTCGTACTTGTTCGCGAAGTACCGCGCCTCGTTGGCCCGGAGCCCGGCGAGTGCATCGGCGACCGGCGAGGACTCCAGACCCACCGTGGTCACGTTCACGAAGTCGACGACGTACGACATGGGGGCCTCCTCGAGCGCTCGGACGAGCCGAATCTAGTCCACCGCGCACCTTCCCGAGCGAGCGCGAAGCATCTATAGTCGAGAGCTATAGAGGAGGTGCTCATGCGAGTCGAACGCGCAGCACAACTCATCCGCGCTGCCCGCGAGGACCTGGGCCTCTCACAGACCAGCCTCGCCGCCGCCGCCGGGATGCAGCAGCCGACCATCTCCGCGTACGAGAGCGGACGCAAGCAGCCGCGGCTCGAGTCGCTCCAGCGAATCCTCGCTGCTGCGCAAACGCGTCCGAGCATCCCTCTCGCCGTCTACGCCGACGCGATCCTCGACGAGGCGGAGCGGTTCCACCTCGAGAACGTTCGCGTCTTCGGTTCCACGCTCCGCGGGCAGGACACCGAGTACAGCGACATCGATCTGCTCGTGCACCTGACCCCTGCCGCATCCCTGTTCGACCTCGGCGGCTTCGCCCACGAGGTCGAGGCCATCACCGGCTTCGAGGTCGACGTGCTCACCGACGACCTCGAAGACGATGCGCACTTCGCGCACGTCCTCACCGAGGCCGTGCCACTGTGACTCCCGAGCACCGCTTCACGCCGCGTCCGCGCGCCGACGGAGACGCCGACGGCGCTGTCCGCGAGCGTTGGCCGTTGCTGCAGGACAGCTTCCACGACCTGCTCGCCGAGTGCTCCATGATCGTCGAGCGCGGTCGAGACGAGTTCGGAGCACCGCGCAGTCTGACCTACCGTGCAGCCGAGGCCGTCATCATCCACTTCGACGACCTGCTCGGACGTGTGCCCACGGGACGCGAAGCGCGATTGCCGTCCGACCTGTCCCTCGCCGCCGTCCGGAAGACCCGGAACATCCTGTCGCACGACTATCGCAAGGCGCGGAAGGAGATCGTCTGGGATGCGATCGAGCATCGGATCCCGGCTGTCATTCTCGCGCTGGTGGACTGAGTGCGCCAAGGGCGGGTGCCGTCCCATCGGTCGCGTTCGCCCTCGGCGAGGCTCTCGCTGATCCTGGCGACGCCCAGCATCAGACTCAGGCCGACCACGGCCGGATCTCCGGGATTGACGAGCATCGTCGGATCACGGGACGTCGGCTCCGGAGAAGTGCCCCTGCAGTGCAAATGACCGTCCATCGAAGCTGAGTCCATTCCAGGCTCGAGAGGACGGACCCGCTAGCTCACTTTTCGCCGAGGTCACCAGCATCTGACAGGTAATGGGGCGGCTGGGTAGGGAGCCCTCAACTCGTTGGACGTTCTCGCCACGCGCCGACGGCACTGGCAGCGGCTTCAAGTTCGGGACCGTACTCGGCCCACAGGTACGGCTGGATGCGCTTGATCCGATCAAAGCCGACTCGAACGTCTTCGTCGTCGATTCCCCACCCGCGGGTGTCTGCGGCGCGTGACGCGGAGCGGATCGCATCGGCGAGGTTCTGCGTCATGCGCATGGCGAGGTGATCGTCAGTGTCACTCAGCCAACCAACAGCCCTGATCAGCCAGGCGACGGTGGCTGTGACGGGTTCTGTCGACCCGCTGAGCGACCAGCGATCAAAGGACCGCAAATTATCTCGATGAATCAGGGTAGCGAGTGCAACAGGCAGTGAACTACGTAGCTCCGCCACGGCACGGTCGCGGGGGACGGATCGAGGCCCAAGTCGCCCTAGGTCCGCGTCCTTCACCGCTAACAGCGTCCCCGTGAGGACGTTCAGTCGCAGGCCACCCGCGCTGCGAGAGTCGATGCCCTCCACCGCCCTGAGCAATCCACTCGCACTCTCAGGGAACACTCCGACCAACGCGCGGAAGAAACTGTGCCCAGGACGCTGATGCTCAGAAGCCTGGCCAGTCACGAGCGATGTGATCCTAGATGCATCAACTCGGGTTCCTTGTTCCCTCGCCGCCACGAGAAAGTCGAGGAGTCCCGGAAAGGATCGATACCCGCTGGCGTCCTCCGAGTAGCGACGTTCGAGCCCGTTGACGTACTGCTCCACGATGACGTCGTCGAGGCGGCCCTCCACCCGAACGCCGAACGACGTGCCGGGAAGAGCGAGCGAAGGATTGGTTCGGAATACCGAGAGGAGGAGTTCGCGGTCTCCATCGTCGTACTCACCGACCTCTCGCCACAGGAGCGAGATGTGCGCTGCGTCCGACGAGCGGCCGACGATCTCGAGGAGCGAGTCTCGTCGCTGTCGCCGAAGGATGCCCTCTTGTCGTTCGAGAGTGGCAGCCTGGGACTTGTTCAGGAGAGCGTCGCGCTCCGCCTGCCGCGACCCGAGCCGCCACAAGAAGATCGGAATGAGTGCGGTGACAGCAATCGTGACGAGGCCCAGGAGCAGGGTCGGATCATCCCAGGACCACTTCGCGGCGAGATGCGCCCACCAGCTCGACAGCTCGGTACTCGCGCTCGGAACGAAGACGCTGCGGCCGAACGACATCGGTCAGGCAATCGAAGGACTGAGCAGAGCGCGTCCGTCCTTGATGACTCGCAGGTCCACCTCGGAGTTGGACGACAACAGGTCCGAGATGATCCGCTCCGACGCTTCCCTGTTGAGGTTCGTGGCGACGTAGAGCACCTCGCCGTCCTCAAGATCGACCGCCTTGGCACGGGTCCACTTGGGCAGGTCGTCTCGAAGGCTGACGATGTCAGGCATGACGGCCGCCCCGGGACCCGCGACCCGACTCACGGCTACGACCACGGCCCGGACCGCTGCTGCCCCAGGGAGGAGTTTCGAGAGCAGCTCGGGAGGGCAATCCGAGCCCTCGAGCGAGTACCGGGAGTAGCCCGTCTTCCCGCGCAGACGATCGAAGCGCCATTCGAGCTGTTTCGCCCGAGAGCGAACGTTGCCAAGGTCTGCGGTGAGCCGGATGTACTTCTCTCCGTGCAGCGACAGGAGGTCGTCGTCGAGCCGACGCACCCTGGTGACCGGCACCTCGTAGTCCATCAGGGAGCGCACCTGATCACTGTCGATCGAGAGCAGATCATCCTCGATCGCTTGGACGCTCGTGTACCCCACCGCGGATAGCAACTCGCGGGCGAAACGCATGCCGCTCTCGGAAGCCTCCTTGTCGCCCGGGAATTGGCGATGAAGAAGATCAGCAACCTCGGCGTCGGAGACACCGTCCGGCCCAGGTGGCGCGTTCTCGGATTCCGCACGGCCCTCGTCGAGGTTTACCGCTTCGTCGAGCTCCGGTTGGGGAGCCGAGGACGTTGGATGCGCCAGAATCCTGTCGATGGCAACAAAGGTTTCGTCGAGGGCGCGCCGAGCATCGGAGGCCGCGCCGAACAGTTGATCGATGGTCTCTCGATCCTGTTCCGTCACGGCATTGTAGGAACGTCCCTTGTAGCGGCGAGCGTGCTCGAACTCCGCCCAGGCGTGGGCAGCCACCGTTCGCAGCTGCACTTCCAGACCGCCGAACGTGTTGAAGTACCGACTCAGGTCGCCCCGCTCGATCAGCCAGCCAGACTCTGGCTGCTTCTCCCCCGTGATGACGATGTGCCAGCAGTCGTAGCCGCGGCGACGCTCGCTCTTCTCAAGACCCGGGTTGCGGTCTTCGCCCGGCTTCACGACGAAGCGGTCTTTGATGATCTCCGCAATCCGATCTCGATCGGTGATCGAGAACGTGATGACCCGTACTGCGACGGTGTCCGTGATCTCGCCGACAGGATCCTCGTACGGCTTCGCAGCTTTCCGCTGGAACGAGGCGATCGACTTTGCCCGTGCCGACACATCGTGCGGTTTTATCGTCTGCTCAGCAAGCAGGCGAACGAGGTACGCCTGGAACTCCGAAGCCGCACGGGGAAGCCAGTCCCAGTTCGTGTAATCGATCTCTACGCTCGCGGTCACGTATCTTCCCCCCAAGGAACGTTGCTCGAAATTGAGCATACCGATCGCTCGTCAAGCTTGAGGTCAGTTGTTGAAGCGGAACTCCACCACGTCGCCGTCCTGCATGACGTAGTCCTTGCCCTCGATCCGGGCCTTGCCGGCAGCGCGGGCCTCGGCGATGGAGCCGGTCTCGACCAGGTCGTCGAACGAGATGACCTCGGCCTTGATGAAGCCCTTCTCGAAGTCGGTGTGGATGACGCCGGCAGCCTGGGGAGCCTTCCAGCCCTTGCCGATCGTCCACGCACGGGCTTCCTTCGGACCGGCCGTCAGGTAGGTCTGCAGCCCGAGGGTGTCGAATCCGATGCGTGCGAGCTGGTCGAGTCCGGACTCGGACTGCCCGGTCGACTCGAGCAGTTCGGCGGCGTCGGCGGGGTCGAGGTCGATGAGCTCCGACTCGACCTGGGCGTCGAGGAAGACAGCCTGGGCCGGGGCGACGAGCGCGGCCAGCTCGGCCTTGCGGGCGTCGTCGGTCAGGATCGCCTCGTCGACGTTGAACACGAAGATGAAGGGCTTGGCGGACAGGAGTCCGAGCTCGGCGATCGGCGCGAGGTCGATCTTCGTCGCGGACAGCAGGGTGCCCTGCTCGAGCGCGGCACGGGCCTCGCGAGCCGTCTCGAGAACGATCGGCTCGGCCTGCTTGAGCTTCACGGTCTTCTCGTACCGCGGGAGCGCCTTGTCGATGGTCTCCATGTCGGCGAGGATCAGCTCGGTGTTGATGACCTCGAGGTCGTCCTTCGGGGAGACCTTGTTCGCCACGTGCACGACGTCGTCGTCGGTGAAGCCACGGACGACCTGCGCGATGGCGTCGGCCTCGCGGATGTTGGCGAGGAACTTGTTGCCGAGCCCCTCACCCTCGCTCGCACCCTTGACGATGCCGGCGATGTCGACGAACGATACCGGCGCGGGCACGGTCTTCTCCGAGTGGAAGAGCTCGGCGAGCTGGTCGAGCCGCGAGTCGGGCAGGTTCACCACCCCGACGTTCGGCTCGATCGTCGCGAACGGGTAGTTCGCGGCGAGGACCTGGTTCTTGGTCAGGGCGTTGAACAGGGTCGACTTGCCGACGTTCGGGAGACCGACGATTCCGATGGTGAGTGCCACGGGAGGTCAGCCTACCGGCGGCGACCTGTCGGAGCCGACCCGGGCCTCCAGTCCGTCCGTCAGTCCAGCGGTGGCGACCCGCCCAGCGTGATCAGCCACAGGATCGCGGCGAGGAGGCCACGGGCCGATCCGGTGGCCACGATCGCGACGGCGGCACCGGCCGCGAGGAGTGCGGCGGCCAACGCGACGGCACGCCGTGCGGTGTGCGGCACTGCGTCGACGCGCTCCGCCTGTGCCAGCAGCTCGTCCATGTCCTGCGGTTCCCCCATGCGCCGAACCTAGTCCGTCGGCATCCGGCGCCGTAGGGCCGTGATGCGCCGCTCGACGACGTCGAAGACATCGGCCTGCAGCCGCTGCGATCGCCGCCAGTCGCCCGGCACCTGCAGCGAGTGGTCGGTAGCGGCGACGGTCCGGAGGCGCGCCCTGGTCCCCGACGCGCGTTCCGGCCGCCACATGGTGTCGTCTCCACCCCCGATCGCGTCGTGCGCGTCGGTCGCGCGGGCGAGCGCTGCCGCGACGTCGTCGTGGGTGAGGACCGGCGTCAGCCAGACCCCGGGGACGTCGTTGCGGAGCGCCCAGGGCAGGGCGAAGCAGCCGAACGACTTCGCGACGACGAGGTCGGGCAGCCGGTCCCCCAGCGCCGAGGCGACAGCGGTCTCGACGAACCCGACCGGATCGACACCGGCAGCGTCGTCGACGTGCCAGCGTGGCGCGACGACCTCGCACCCGGCCGCGGCGGCGATCTCGCTCGTCCACCAGAGCAGCGGCGCCTGCTGCCCGTAGCCGGCACCGGCGAGCACCAGGACGAGCGGACGGCAGTCGGCATCGTTCCCCATGCGCTGAGAGTAGCCACACGCAACGCCGACGGGAACGGAGGGGGATGTCGGCACCCCGTGCGACGATCGGGACCGTGCCGTTGAACTTCACCGCGATCGACTTCGAGACCGCGAACAGCTCGCCCGCCAGTGCGTGCTCCGTCGGACTCGTCAAGGTCCGCGCGGGCCGGGTCGTCGACCGGGCATCGTGGTTCATCCGCCCGCCCCTCGGACACGACGCGTTCCTCGAGTGGAACACGCGGATCCACGGGATCGTCGCCGAGGACGTCGTCCGGGCGAAGACGTGGGAGCAGCAGTACCCCGACCTCGTCGCCTTCGCCGAGGGTGACGTGCTGGTGGCCCACAACGCCCGCTTCGACATGGGCGTCATCGCCGGTGGCTGCTCCGCGACGGGCATCGACCTGGCCGAGCACCACTCGCTTTGCTCCCTGGCGGTCGCCCGCAAGACCTACACGCTCGACTCGTACCGCCTGCCGGTCGCCGCGATGGCCGCCGGGTTCGAGGGGTTCCAGCACCACGACGCCGCCGCCGATGCCGAGGCATGTGCTGCGATCGTCATCCATGCTGCCGGCCACCATGGCACCGACACGGTCGAGGCCCTGGGTGCGGCGACCCGGGTGGCGATCGCCCCGGTCCGGGCCCGCGCCGAGAAGCCCAAGGCGTCGACGCCGCAGCCGCGGCTGTCAAACCGTCCGATGGTGTTCGCCGACTGACGCAACGCCCGCTGCGCGCGGCCGGGGTGCCACATTCCCGGTGGTATTGTCACGACAATGCCGTCGGCACCGACGCCGGCATCTCCGCACGTGTGAAGGACCGCGATGACCAACGAAGGCCAGCTGCCGTCCGACCTGTTCATGGACCTGGACCGGTCGGGTCCCATGCCCCTCTACTTCCAGGTGGCCTCGCGCATCGAGGAGTCGATCCGCTCCGGCGTGATGCCGCCCGGCGCCCGTCTCGAGAACGAGATCGCGCTCGGTGAGCGCCTCGGACTGTCCCGACCGACGATCCGTCGGGCGATCCAGGACCTCGTCGACAAGGGGCTGCTCGTCCGCCGCCGCGGCATCGGCACGCAGGTCGTACACGGCCCGGTGACCCGCAAGGTCGAGCTCACGAGCCTGTACGACGACCTGGCCCAGGGGTCGCAGGCGCCGGCGACGAAGCTCCTCGAGCGCAACGACGTGCCGGCTCCGGACGACGTCGCAGCCGCGCTGAGCGTCGAGCCCGGCACGACCGTCGCGCACATCCGCCGTGTGCGGTTCGCCGAGGACGTCCCGATGGCGATCCTCGAGAACTACCTGCCGCCGGAGTTCCTCGAGATCACCGACCAGGACCTGCAGGACCACGGGCTGTACCAGCTGCTCCGCGGTCGTGGTGTGACGATGCGGGTGGCGAAGCAGCGGATCGGCGCCCGCGCGGTCACCGACGAAGAGGCCGGTCTGCTCGAGATCGAGGACGGCGACCCCGTCCTGACGATGAGCCGCACCGCGTACGACGCCTCGGGCCGCGCGGTCGAGTACGGCGTGCACTGTTACCGCCCCGACCGCTACTCGTTCGAGGTCACCCTCGTCGACAAGTAGGAAGTCCGCGCGGTCCGCGTGACGTCGAGGTTCCACGAACCGCCGCGCGCGTGACGCCGAGGTTCCACGAACTGCCGCTGAACGCCTCGAGATGCCGAGATTTCGGAACCTCGGCGGGACGGGTCAGGCGCTCAGGCGAGGGAGGGCACGCCGAGCTCGCCGGTCACGTACTGCGCACGTCCGAAGCCGAACGACCAGTCCTGCGGGCCGTTCTCGACGTAGCCGATGAAGACGTCCTCGGAGGCGACACCGATCGCCGCCAGGGCGTCGTGGATGGCCGCGTACAGCGTCGTCTTCGCCTCGTCGGTGCGCCCGCGCTGCGTGAAGACCTGGATGACGATGACACCCTCGGTGCGCTCGAACCCCAGGCCGGCGTCCTCGGCGATGATCTGCTGCGCCGGGTGCTCGGTGATCACCTGGAACCGGTCGCGCACGGGGATCGCGTACACGTCGACGATGGCCTGCTGGATGGCGTCGGCGATGGCGCGCACCGCCTGCGGCGTGCGGCCGGTGGCGAGGTCGATACGGACGAGCGGCATGGTGCCTCCTGCAGTTCGGGACTTTGTCCTGACAAACTAACATGGATCGAGACCCAGCAACAGACGGACGGGAGGCGCGGTGCCAGCTGGCACCGCGCCTCCCGTCCGTCGTCCGCGACCGTCTAGAGCACGGGGGTCGCCGCCGCGTAGGTGAGCGGCCCGTCGACGCGCGCGACGTCGTGCCACGCACCGTCGGCGAGGGACGCCTCCGCCGCCTCGACGATGGACGCTGCGGCCAGTCCGTCGGCGACGGACGGGGCGAGCTGCTCCCCGCGACGGATGCTCGCGATGAACTGGGCGGCCTCGATCGTCTTCAGGTCGTCGTAGCCCATGGCCGTGCCGGCGCCGGGCTGGAAGCGCGCGAACTCGCCGTCGCCCGCGGCGACGTAGTGCGTGGCGTAGCCGTCCACCTCTTGGCCGTCGAGGTACACCTCGAGCTCGTTGAGACGCTGGAAGTCCCACCGCACCGACCCCTTGGTGCCGTAGATCTCGAGCGTGTACTCGGCGTGCGGTCCCCGCATGACACGACTCGAGTCCATGGTGCCGACGGCGCCGTCCTCGAAGCGGAAGAGCAGGGCGGCGTAGTCCTCGTTCTCGACGCTGCCCAGCGCACCGGTGGCTGCGGCGCTCCGGTCGACGATGCCCGCGGCCGGCTTCGGGCGCTCCTGGATGAAGGTCTCGGCGAGGGCGCTCACGCTGGCGATCCGACCGACGACGTACTGCGCCAGGTCGAGGCCGTGCGAGAGCAGGTCGCCGAGCACGCCCGAACCGGCACGCTCCCGCTCGAAGCGCCAGGTCAGCGGCGCCGCGGGGTCGGACGAGTAGTCGGCGAGCAACGAACCCCGCACGTTCGTGATCCGACCGAGGCGGCCGCTGCGGACGAGTTCGCGCGCCCGCTCGATCGCCGGCGCGTGCCGGTAGTTGAACCCGACGCTCGTGATGACGCCTGCGCGCTGCACGGCCTCGTGGATCTCGCGTGAGTCACTGGCGTAGCGGCCCATCGGCTTCTCGATCCAGAACGGCTTGCCTGCTTCGGCAGCAGCGACCGCCATCTCGCGGTGCAGGAAGTTCGGCGAGCAGATCGAGACGACGTCGACGGCCGGGTCGGCGAGGACCTCGTGGTAGTCGGCGACGGCCCGCTCGTAGCCCAGGCGGGTGACGGCCTGGTCGCGAGCGGCCTCGATCGGGTCGGCGGCGACGACGAGCCGGGGCTGCACGCCGAGCTCGGGGAAGTGGTCCGGCAGGGCGCGGTAGGCCCGCGAATGCAGCCGCCCCATCCAGCCGACCGAGATGAGGCCGACGCCGATGGTGTCCGGCGCGACGGTGTTCCCGGCGGTCATGCGGCGGGGACGATGATGTCGCGGACCAGGGCGTCGAGCTGCGCGTCGGCGTCGAGGAACTGGCGCAGGGTCGTCACCGTGGCGCCGAACCGGTCGAACTCGTCGATCGTCATGCCGTCGACGTCGTAGCCGCGCGCGAACTCAGGGGTCGCGGCGCGCAGGGCTGCGATGACGTCGACCGGCACCTCGTCGTCGATGGCGTCCGGACGGAACGGGAACGCGTTCGCGTTGATGTCCTTCGACCACTGGAACGGCGGCGAGACGACGAGGTCGCCGCCCTGGAACTCCGACCACTGCAGCGCGTTGCGGAAGGCGGCGACGAGCACGCGCGACCGGAAACCACGCTCCTGGAACACGCGGTAGGCGTTCTTCACCGCGGCGACGCCGGCCCACTCGAGGATGCCGGGGTCGACCAGGACGTGGTCGCGCTTGACGACGGTCTTCAGCCAGTCGTCGAACCGGCCGGCCATCAGCGTGACGACGTGGCCGAACTCCTGGTCGGGCAGCCCGTCGGCGGCACGACGGTCGAGCGCACGCTCGATGGCCTCGCCGACGGCCACGACCTGCGGCACCGTGAAGGACACGGTCGCGTTGATCGAGACACCGCGGTACGCGGCCTCCTCGATCGCGGCGATGCCGACCTTGGTGGCGGGGATCTTCACGATGATGTTCGGGGCGAGCTGCGAGAACCGCACCGCCTGCTCGACCAGGGCGTCGGCGTCACGGTGGAACCGCGGGTCGGTCTGCATCGACAGGCGGCCGTTGCGGCCGCCGGATGCCTCGAACGCGGGCAGCAGCTGCTCGGCCGCGGCGATGGAGAGCTCCTCGACGGCCTTCCAACCGATCCAGGACTCCCCCGCCGTCGGGTGCTCGGCGGCGATCTCGCGGATGCGCGGCACCCAGGTCTCCGGGTCCTGCTTGATGCACGTGTACGCGATCACCGGGTTGCAGGTCGCCCCGACGGCGCCGTACTCGTGGATCGCGGTCGACAGTTCGCGCGGGTCGGCGGAGTCGTTCCACAGGGCGGTCACGGCCTGCGACGCGGCCTGCAGCGTGACGGGTCGGGTGTCGGCGCCGGTGGGCGTCGTGGTCTCGAGGGTGTCGGTCATCGTGTGAGTCCCTTCTTGATCGTGTCGAGCTGGAAGCGCGAGACCTGGTCGGCGTTCTCGTCCTCCGCGAAGACGCTCGACACCGCGACGGTGTCCTCGCGCGCCGTGAAGCCGACCCGGTCGAGGGCGGCCCAGAAGGCGTCGAAGTCGACGTCCGCCTGCCCGACCGGCAGGTGCTGGTGCACCCGGACCGGGTTGCCGGGCGGGTTCGTGATGTAGCGCAGGCCGTGCGACCGGTGGTGGTCGTAGGCGTCGGCGACGTGCACGAGCTGCAGGGAGTCGCCCGCGGCGTCGATGATCTCGTCCATGTTGCCGCCGTAGTGGAACGTGTGGCAGGCGACGTAGACGAAGCCGATGCTCTTCGAGTTCAGGCCACGGATCACCCGGAGCGCCTCGAGTCCGTCCTCGACGAAGTCGTCGGGGTGCGGGTCGATCAGGACCCGGATGCCGGAGTCCTCGATGATCGGCAGCAGTTCCTCCATCGCCCAGTGGAACTGGTCCTCGGACTCCTCGGCGCGCTCGGGGCGGCCGGAGAACTCCGTGTTGATCGTGTCCACGCCGAGGCGCTTCGTGATCTCGATGACCCGCTTCCACTTCTTGACGGCGGCCTCGCGGGCCTCCTTGTCCGGACCGGCCCAGCGCAGGACGGGCAGGACCGATGCGACCTGCACCCCGGCCGTCGTGCACGCCGCGGCGAACGCGTCGACGAGGTCGTCGTCGGCCGTGGGGTGCCGGTAGAAGGGGATGAAGTCCTTGTGCGGGGTGAGCTGCAGGTACTCGTAGCCGAGGTCGGCGACCTTCTGCGGGAACTCCAGCAGCGACAGGTCGTGGTGGTAGGGCGTGGGGTCGAGTGCGATCTTCGGCATCGATCAGGCCGTCTCGTAGAAGGCGGGCTTCGCGGTCGCGTACGTGATCGGTTCGAGCGCACCGGACTGCTGCGCACGCACGGCGACCTCGGCGACGACCGACGCCGTGTACCCGTCCCAGGCGCTCGGCCCGTCGATCCCGCCGGCCCGCGCGGCGTCGACCCAGCGCTGCACCTCTTCGTCGTAGGCGGCACCGAAGCGCTCGACGAACGACGGGGTGACGCCCTGGCCGGAGACGCCCTGCGAAACGAGGTTCAACGAGGTCTCGCGGCCGATGTAGGCGACCCCGGACTCGAACACCGCATCGGTCGTGACCTGGTAGCCGAACTGGGCGTTCACGTTGATCTCGACGATCGCCATGGTGCCGGACTCGGTGGTGAACAGCACGAACTGCGGCTCGGGCAGGTCGGCCGGCGCGAGCGAGTTCTTGCGGGGCTTCTTCACCTCGACGCTCGTGATCGCCTCGCCCGTGATGAACGGGATGATGTCGATCTCGTGGATCACCGAGTCGTGGATGAGCATCGACTCGCTGAAGTTCGGCGGTGTGGTCGGGTTGCGGTGCGCGTGGTGCAGCGCGAGCAGGGCGCCGTTGGCACCGGACTCCCGCAGGGCACGCAGCTCCTGGTACCCCTTGTCGAAGCGGCGCATGAAGCCGACCTGGATCCTCGGGCGGTCGGCGTGCTGCTGCTCGAGCTCGACGATCCGCAGGGAGTCCTCGGCCGACGTGGTGAGCGGCTTCTCGCACAGGACGGCCAGGCCGCGCTCGAGCGCCGGCACCAGGACCGGCTCGTGCAGGAAGCCCGGCGTCGCGACGATGACGGCGTCGATCGGGGTGGCGTCGAGTGCGTCCTCGAACGACGCTGCGGTGATCGCACCGGGCGCCTTCGCCGCGGCGGCGGTCGCGCGGCCGCTGTCGGGGTCGACGATGGCGACGACGTCGGCGCCGGCGATGGTCGAGGTGATGCGACGGATGTGGTCGCTGCCCATGGCGCCCGCGCCGACGACGGCGACGCGGAGGTTGTCAGTGGTGCTCATGGCGGTGCTCCTGGGGTAGATGACGCTGCGTGGACGGCTGTCGGTGGCCGGTCAGGACACGCGGGCGGCGGACGTGGAACCGAAGATGTGCTGGAACGTGCGCTCGGCGATCGGGCCGGGGGCGTCGACCGAGCAGCCGTACATGTCCTGCTCGACGATGCCGAAGACGTCCGGGTTGATCTTCGCGACGGCCTCGATGATCGGGGCGAGTTCCGGGGTACCGTGCGGCGGCTCGGTCATGATGCCCTGCGACACGGCGGTGGCGAACGGCACGTCGTTCTTCAGCACGTCGAACAGCAGGTCGGTGTCGACCTGCTTGAGGTGCAGGTACCCGATGCGCTCCGGGTGCGCGGCGATGAGCTTGAGGTTGTCGCCGCCGTAGTACGCGAAGTGACCGGTGTCGAGGCAGAGGTTCGTGTACTCCGGGTTCGTCACCTCGAGGAACCGCACGGTCTCCTTGTAGGTGCCGACGTGGCTGTCGGCGTGCGTGTGGAACTGCTGGTGGACGCCGTACTCCTCGAGCAGCGCCTTGCCGAGCTGGTCGTGCCCCGTGCCGAGGCGGTCCCACTGCTCGTCGGTCAGGGTGCGCGACTCGAGCACCTCTTCCGTGGCGTCCGAGCGCCAGAGGTCCGGGATCGTCACGAGGTGCTGGGCGCCGAGCTTGGCCGCCAGACCCGCGACCGCCACGGCCTGGTCCCAGGCGCGCTGGAACTGGTCCTCGCCCTTGTGGAACCCGGTGAACACGGTGCCGGCGGAGAGCTTCAGCCCGCGCGACTCGAGCTCGTCCGACAGCTGCGACGGGTCGGTCGGCAGGTAGCCGTACGGTCCGAGCTCGATCCACTCGTACCCGGCGGCGGCCGCCTCGTCGAGGAAGCGCTCCCACGGGACCTGGTTCGGGTCGTCGGGGAACCAGACGCCCCACGAGTCGGGGGCGGTGCCGATCCGGATGGCGTCGGTTGCGGTGGCGGTGTCGGTCATGACGTCGTCGTCTGCTCTCTGGGTGTGGTGCGTGTGGTGGACGGTGGTGCTCAGCCGAGCAGCGGGCGCTGGGCGGCGACCTGCTGCTCGTACTCGGTGCGGGCGGTCTGCGTGCTCGACAGCGTCGAGGTCTGCGCGACCGGCACGTCCCACCAGCCGTCGCCCTCGGGGGCGTAGACCAGCGGGTCCGAGTTGATGTGCACGAGGGTGGTGTGGTCGTTCGCCTTCGCCTGACGCAGCGCGGCCTTGAGGTCCTCGATGCTGTCCGGGCCCGGCTGGACCTCGAGCACGTCGACGCCGTACGACCGCGCGTTCGCCGCGAGGTCGACGGGCAGCGGGTCGCCGTTGTCGAACGACTGCGTCTCGTCCAGGTAGCGGTACTTCGTGCCGTAGCGCTCGGACCCGACGGTCTCGGACAGGTGCCCGATCGACGCGTACCCGTGGTTCTGGATGAGCACCACGATGATCTTGATGCCCTCGGCCACGGCGGTGACGAGCTCGGTGTGCAGCATGAGGTAGCTGCCGTCGCCGACCATGACGATCGCGTCGCGGTCCGGGGCGCCACGACGGACGCCGATGCCGCCGGCGATCTCGTAGCCCATGCACGAGAACGCGTACTCGACGTGGTAGCCGAGGGCGTCCCGCACGCGCCAGAGCTTGTGCAGGTCGCCGGGCAGCGAGCCGGCCGCCTGGATGACGACGTCGCGCGGGTCGGACACCGACTGCACGGCGCCGATGATCTCCGGCTGGCCGGGCAGGTCCGCGCCGGACGGCGCGAACGCGCCGTCGACGGCTGCGTCCCACGCGGCCTTCAGCGACGCGATCTCCGCAGCGTAGGCGGCGTCGACGACGTACGCGGGCTCTGCGGGTGACGACCCGGTCGACGTGAGCGCCGCGGTCAACGCGACCAGGGCCTCCCGGGCATCCGCGATCAGCGGCAGCTGCGAACCGTGCTTGTAGGCGTCGAACGCGGCCACGTTGACGTTCACGAACGTGACGTCCGGGTTCTGGAACGCGGTCCGCGACGCGGTCGTGAAGTCGCTGTAGCGCGTCCCGATCCCGATCACGACGTCCGCCTGCGCGGCGACCGCGTTCGCCGCGGCCGTGCCGGTCGCGCCGATGCCACCCAGGGACTGCGGGTGGTCCCAGACGAGCGAGCCGCCGCCGGCCTGCGAGGTGCCGACCGGGATGCCGGTGGCCTCGACGAAGGCGGCGAGCTCGTGCTCCGCGCCGGAGTACAGCACGCCACCGCCCGCGACGATGACGGGGCGCTCCGCCGCCCGGATCGCGGCGACCGCACGCGCCAGCGGTCCGTGCTCGGGCAGCGGCCGACGGATGTGCCACTCGCGCGGCTGCAGGAACGCGACGGGGACGTCGAACTCCTCGGCCTGCACGTCCTCCGGCAGGGCGATCGTCACGGCACCGGTCTCGGCCGGGTCGGTCAGCACCCGCATCGCCGCGAGGGCGATCGAGAACAGCTGCTCGGGGCGCTCGACACGGTCGAAGTAGCGCGACAGCGGACGGAACGCGTCGGTCACCTGCAGGGAGGTGTCGTGCGGCAGTTCGATCTGCTGGAGCACCGGGTCGGTGGTCCGCGTCGCGAACGTGTCCGACGGCAGCAGCAGTGCGGGCAGGCGGTTCGTCGTCGCGAGCGCGGCGGCGGTGAGCATGTTCGCGGCACCCGGACCGACCGACGCCGTCGCGGCGAAGGTCGCACGGCGGCGGTGCATGCGGGCGAAGCCGACGGCCTCGTGCACCATCGCCTGCTCGTTGCGGGCCTGGTGGTACGGCAGCAGTCCGGGCTGCTCGACGTGGAGCTGCTTGATGGCCTGTCCGACGCCGGCGACGTTGCCGTGCCCGAAGATGCCGAAGATCCCCGGGATGGTGCGTTCGCGGACGTCGCCGTCGACGGTCCACTGGTTGGCCAGGAACTCGACGAGTGCCTGACCGACGGTCATCCGGCGCGTGGTGGTGGTCACGCCTGCTTCCTTTCGTAGGGCAGGCGCGGGTCGAGCTGCTCGCTCTCCCACACCTGGCGGACCCAGCCGTGCGCCGGGTCGTCGGTGATGTTCCAGACGCGCTCCGGGTCGGGCCCGGCCATCACGTTGAGGTAGTACATGTCGTAGCCCGGAGCGGCGACGGCGGGGCCGTGCCACCCGTGCGGGACGAGGGCGACGTCGCCGGTGCGGACTTCGCGGAACTCGTCGATCGGACGGTCGTCCGAGGCGTAGGTCCGGTGCAGCGCGAACGGATCGGCGGTGGCCGGCGCGGAGAGGCCGCGTGCGACCGCGGACTCGTAGTAGTAGATCTCCTCGAGGTTCGACTCCTCGCCGGGCACGTTCGTGTCGTGCTTGTGCGGCGGGTACGACGACCAGTTGCCGGCCGGCGTGATCACCTCGCACACGATGAACTTGTCCGCGTCGAGGGCGGCCGGGGTGCCGAAGTTGTGCACCTGGCGGCTGGACTGCCCGGCACCGCGGAGCTCGACCGGCACGTCCTGCCGGGCCACGTAGGTGGTCGGCTTGACGGTGTCCGTGGGCGCCTCGGCGACCGCGAACCGGCCGCTGCCGGTGATCGTCGCCGCGGTGCCGGACCCCAGGTACAGGACGTCGGTGGGACCCTCGAACACGCTCGCGCGCCCCTGCAGGACCTGCTCGCCGTCACCGGCGTCGCCCGCGTAGGTCACGTGGAACGCCCCGGCGAGCGGCACGACGATGCGCTCCACGGCGTCGGCCGGGAGGCGCAGCTCGCGTGTGCCGGTCGGGTCGCTGTCCGTCAGGGTGCCGGTCCGGAGCCCGGTGTGCGTCCATCCTGCGATGCGACCGTCGATGACGTCGGTCCAGCCCGCCTCGGGCCGGGAGCCCGCCGGGATGAACCACTGGTCGTGCTCGTGCTGTTCGTTCGCCATGCTGCGGGTCAGTTGTTCGACGGGAAGCCGAGGTTGATGCCGCCGTGCGACGGGTCGAGCCAACGGCTCGTGATCGCCTTCTGGCGGGTGAAGAAGCTCACGCCGTCGGCGCCGTACGCCTTGTGGTCACCGAACAGCGAGTTCTTCCAGCCGCCGAACGAGTAGTACGCGACCGGCACGGGGATCGGGACGTTGATGCCGATCATGCCGACCTGCACGTCGCGCTGGAAGCGACGGGCGGCGCCGCCGTCGTTGGTGAAGATGGCGGTCCCGTTGCCGTACGCACCGGAGTTGATGAGCTCGAGGCCCTCTTCGTACGTGGCGACGCGGACGACGCTCAGCACCGGGCCGAAGATCTCCTCGGTGTAGACGCGGCTCGTGGTGGGGACCTGGTCGATCAGCGTCGGGCCCAGCCAGAAGCCGTTCTCGTCGCCGTCGGGTCGGACGGTGCGGCCGTCCACCACAACCACCGCACCGTCCTGCTCTGCGACCTCGATGTACGAGGCGACCTTGTCACGGTGCTGCTTCGTGACGAGCGGGCCCATGTCGCACCCGCGACGACCGTCGCCGATGCGCAGGGTCGCCGCGCGGTCCGTGATCTTCTGGATGAGCTCGTCGGCCACCGGCTCGACGGCGACGACGACCGAGATCGCCATGCAGCGCTCACCGGCGGAGCCGAAGCCCGCGTTGATGGCGTTGTCCGCGACCAGGTCGAGGTCGGCGTCCGGCAGCACGAGCATGTGGTTCTTCGCGCCGCCGAGGGCCTGCACGCGCTTGCCGTGCTTCGTGCCGGTCTCGTAGACGTACTGCGCGATCGGCGTGGAACCGACGAACGAGATCGACTCGACGTCCGGGCTGGTCAGCAGCCCGTCGACCGAGAGCTTGTCGCCGTTGAGCACGTTGAAGACGCCGTCGGGCAGACCGGCCTCGGTGAACTTCTCGGCGAGCCAGATGGCGGCGCTCGGGTCCTTCTCGGACGGCTTCAGCACGACGGTGTTGCCCGCGGCGATCGCGATCGGCAGGAACCACAGCGGCACCATCGCCGGGAAGTTGAACGGGCTGATGATGCCCACGACACCGAGCGGCTGCCGGATCGAGTAGACGTCGATGCCGGTCGAGACCTGGTCGGAGAACTCGCCCTTCATCAGGCTCGGGATGTTCGTGGCGAGCTCCACGACCTCCTGCCCACGGGCGATCTCGCCCAGGGCGTCGTCGATGACCTTGCCGTGCTCGCTCGTGATGATCTCGGCGAGCTCGCCCTTGTCGCGGTTCAGGATCTCGCGGAACGAGAAGAGGATCTGCTGGCGCTTGGTGAGCGACAGGTTGCTCCACGCCGGGAACGCCGCCTTGGCACTCGCGATGGCGGCCTGGATCTCGTCCTCGTTCGCCAGGGCGACCTGCTTCGTCGCGACGCCCAGTGCCGGGTCGTACACGGGGGCGCTGTTGCCCGACGCGGACTCGACGTGCTTGCCGCCGATCCAGTGGCCGACGGTGGTGGTGGCGGTCTCCGTGGTGGTCATGCGTTGCTTCCTTCGAGTGTGGTGGTTGCTGCGTGCGTGGCGCCGGCGCTGCCGGTGTGGACGAGACCCGCGGCCACGTCGACCGCGGTGGCGACGTCGCCGTCCGGCGGGTAGAGCAGGGTGCGGCCGACGACCAGGCCGCGCACGCCGGGGAGCGCGAGGGCGTCGGCCCACTTGGCGTAGGTCTCGAGCGGCTTGCTCGACGGGTCGCCCCCGAGCAGGAGCGTCGGCAGCGTCGTCGCCGCCATCACCCGCTCCATGTCGTCGACGACCGGGATCTTGAGCCAGCTGTAGGCGCTGGACTCGCCCAGGCCCGCGGCGATCGCCATCGAGGTGATGACGGCGTCGGCGGTCAGGTCGTTCACGACCCGGCCGTCCTGCCACGCGGACATGAACGGCTCGAGCATGATCGGCAGCTGGAGTGCGGCGGCCTCGCTGACCGCACGGGCCGTGGCCTCGAGCGTCGGTGCGGTGCCCGCGTCCTCGAGGGCGATGCGGACGAGGAGCTTGGCGAAGTCGAGTCCGGAGTCCTTGATGGCCTGTGCCGAGTACGCCGTGTAGCGGTCGTCCATCTCGAACGTCGCCCCGCGCAGCCCGCCGCGGTTCATCGACCCGACGACGACCTTGCCGTCGAGGGCGCCGAGCAGTGCCAGGTCCTCGAGGATGTCGGGCGTGCCGAGCACCCCGTCGACGCCGGGGCGGCCGAGCGCCGTGACGAGCCGCTCGAGCAGGTCGTAGCGGTCGGCCATGGCGGACTCGTCGTTCCGGACCGCCAGGGCACCGCGTGCCGGGTGGTCGGCGGCGACGATGAAGAGCTTGCCGTCGTCGGCGAGCAGGGAGCGCTTGTGCCGAGCGTCGAGCACGGACCGCACCAGTTCGGGCTGTCCGGCGCGGATGTCCCGGAGGCGCTGGAAGTCAGCGGGGCTGATCTCAGGCATGGGTCTTCTCCTCGGTGTTGGTCGCACCCGTGCTCGTGTGGTTCGTGCCGTCGGCGGGGTTGCTGGCGATGAACGACTCGATCTCGTCGCTCGTGGGCATGGCCGTCGAGCACTCGAACCGTGTCGCGACGATGGCGCCGGCGGCGTTGCAGAACGCGAGGATCCGCTCGAGGCCCCAGCCCTGCAGCAGGCCGTGGGTCAGCGCGCCGCCGAAGCCGTCACCGGAGCCGAGCCCGTTGACGACGTCGATGTGGTGCGGGCGGAACTCGACGAACTCGTCGCGGGTCTTCGCCAACACGCCCTTGGGGCCCTGCTTGACGATGGCGATCTCGACCCCGCGCTCGAGCAGGGCGTCGGCCGCGCGGACCGGGTCGGTCTCGCCGACGGCGACCTCGCACTCCTCGCGGTTGCCGACGGCGACCGTGGCGTGCTCGAGGGCGACGGCGACCTTGCGCGTCGCGGCCTCGGGGCTCGACCAGAACACCGAGCGGTAGTCCAGGTCCAACACGGTGTGCAGTGCTGTCGGGGCGTCGGCGGCGCTCCGCGCCTGGAACGCGGTGTGGTGTGCGCTGCGGCTCGGCTCTTCGCTCAAGCCGGTCACCGTCGTCCAGAAGATCTTCGCCCGCTCGATCTCGTGCAGCGGCAGGGACTTCGCCGTGATCATCAGGTCCGGTGCCTTCGGGGCCCGGTAGAAGTACAGCGGGAAGTCGTCCGGCGGGAAGATCTCGCAGAACGCGACGGGGGTGTTCAGCCCGTCGACCGTCTCGACGAAGGCGTTCGCGACGCCGAACTCCGGCAGGGTGCGGGCGATGTACCGGCCGAACGGGTCGTTGCCGGTGCGGGTGATGACCGCTGCGTCGGCACCGTGGCGGGCCGCGGCGATGGCGACGTTGGTCGCGCTGCCGCCGACGGACTTCGAGAACGTCGTGACGTCTTCGAGCGGGCCGGTCTGCTGCGGGTAGATGTCGACGCTGACGCGTCCCATCGTGATCACGTCGTAGGCGTGGGGAGCTTGGTTCGT
Organism: Curtobacterium sp. TC1; assembly: GCF_019844075.1. Lineage (NCBI taxonomy): Bacteria > Bacillati > Actinomycetota > Actinomycetes > Micrococcales > Microbacteriaceae > Curtobacterium > Curtobacterium sp. TC1. The sequence continues at coordinate 1,025,363 of NZ_CP081964.1, read as the reverse complement.
CATGCGACGCGGTGGACCTTCCGTGCGGCTTCATCGGCGGACGTTCACGACTGTACACCCTGTTTGCCCTAATGTCATGACATGGGATTCGGAGCTTGCTGCGCTGGTCCCGTGTCGCCGGTGACGCCGGTTCTGCGGGCGCGTCGGTGTGCCGGGAGGCGCGGTGTCGGTGGGTCCTGCCAAGGTCACGACATGCAGATCCTCGCCCTGGTCATCGGTCTCGTGATCGGCATCGCCGTCGGTGCGGTCGTCGCCTGGTCGCTCGCGCGGTCACGCGCCGGCGTCGACGCCGCCGCCTCGCGCGCGAGCGCCGAGGCGCTCCGCACGCGGCTCGACGAGGTCCGCCGCGACGCCGAGGAGCGCCTCGATGCGCAGGACGCCCAGTACCGCCGACAGGTCGACTCCCTCGAGCGTCGCTCCGCCGAGCTCGAGCACCTGGTGCAGCGCATGCACGGCGCGGACTCGGCCCGGAACCAGAACGAGTCGAAGGTGCTCTCCGCCCTCAGCCCCGTCGCGCAGACCCTCGACGTCATGCGCACGAAGATCGCCGAGCTCGAGCAGTCCCGGAGCGAGCAGTACGGCGCCCTGTCCGCCCAGCTCCGGTCGGCCGCCGAGTCCGAGGAACGCCTGCGCGCCACGGCCGACACCCTGGCCAGTGCCCTGTCGTCGAACAGCACCCGCGGCGTGTGGGGCGAGACGCAGCTGCGCAACGTGGTCGAGGCCGCCGGGTTGCTCGAGCGGGTCGACTTCGACGTGCAGTCATCGGTCACCACCTCGGCCGGCACCGCCCGACCCGACATGGTCGTGCACCTGCCCGGCGGCAAGACCATCGCCGTCGACGCCAAGGTGCCGTTCAGCGCCTACCTGCAGGCCGCCGAGATCCCGGCGACCGCCACCGGAGCCGAGGGGGCCCGCCGCGACGCGCTCATCGGGCAGCACGTCAAGGCGCTCCGCGCGCACGTCGACGCCCTCGCCGCGCGCGAGTACTGGACCGGGTACGACGCCTCCCCCGAGCTCACCGTCGCCTTCATCCCGTCCGAGTCGCTCATCTCGAGCGCCCTCGCCGCCGACCCCGGCCTGCTCGACCACGCCTTCCGCAAGCGCATCGCCCTCGCCTCGCCCGTGACCCTGTGGTCCGTGCTGAAGACCGTGGCGTTCTCGTGGCAGCAGGACGTCGTCTCCCAAGAGGCGCACGAGCTCTTCAAGGTCTCCCGCGAGCTCTACGGCCGGCTGTCCACGATGGCGGGGCACGTCGACAAGCTCGGCCGCTCGATCCGCGGTTCGGTCGTCGACTACAACCGCTTCGTCGGGTCGCTCGAACGCCAGGTCCTGCCGAGTGCCCGTCGGCTGTCGCTGCTCGACGAGTCGAAGGTGATCGCCGACCCGGCGTCGATCGAGGACGAGCCGCGGCTGCTCACGGCCCCGGAGCTCGTCGGCGCCGTCGACGACGACTGACTGCGCAGCGGCGCACCGCACTGCTCCGCTCCGCTCCGCACAACGAAAACCCGTCCGAACCACGGGATCACGTGGTTCGGACGGGTTGCAGTGGTGCAGCGCGGATCTGCGCCGATCAGGACCGCCGACGGATCAGAACCACTTCTCCGCGCGGTGGTCCGCCTGGATCCGGCGGATGGTGTTCGACCGCGACCGCAGCACGAGCGAGTCGGTGTGGATGACGCCGCGCGAGCGACGGACACCGTCGACCAGGACACCGTCGGTGACGCCGGTGGCGACGAAGAACGTGTTGTCACCGGTGACCAGGTCGTCCTGGTCGAGGACCTTGTCCAGGTCGTGGCCGGCGGCGATGGCGCGCTCGCGCTCCTCGTCGTCCTTCGGCTGGAGCTTGCCGAGGATCACACCGCCGAGCGCCTTGATCGCGCACGCGGTGATGATGCCCTCGGGGGTGCCGCCGACACCGACGCACATGTCGATCGTCGAGCCGGGCAGGGCGGCGGCGATGCCACCGGCGACGTCACCGTCGAGCAGCAGTCGCGTGCCGGCACCGGTCGCACGGATCGCACGGATCAGCTCGTCGTGGCGGGGACGGTCGAGCACGGCGACGACCATGTCCTCGAGGTCCTTGCCCTTCGCCTTCGCCAGCGCGCGGATGTTGTCACCGATCGGCTTCTCGAGGTCCAGGACACCGCGACCCTCGGGACCGGCGGCGATCTTGTCCATGTAGAACACGGCGGACGGGTCGTACATCGAACCGCGGTCGGAGACTGCCATGACGGAGATGGCGTTCTGGCGGCCGGCGGCGGTGAGCGAGGTGCCGTCGATCGGGTCGACCGCGATGTCGCAGGCCGGACCGTGTCCGTTGCCGACGTGCTCGCCGTTGTAGAGCATCGGGGCGTTGTCCTTCTCGCCCTCACCGATGACGACGACGCCGTCGAAGTTCACCGTGCCGAGGAACTTGCGCATCGCGTCGACCGCGGCGCCGTCGGCGAGGTTCTTCTCACCGCGCCCGACCCACGGCTGCGCACGGATCGCGGCGGCCTCCGTCGCACGCACGAGCTCGAGGGCCAGGTTGCGGTCGGGCTGGAGGAACAGGGAGCCGGTTTCCGTAGTGGGAGTCACGACCTGAGCTTACCGACCCCCGTCGAGTCACACTCCAGTCCGGCTGACTACGATCGGCGGGGACATCACCGAAGTCGAAGGAGATCCACGTGCCCATCGCAACGCCGGAACAGTACGCCGAGATGATCGAACGCGCGAAGGCGGGCAAGTTCGCGTACCCCGCGGTCAACGTGTCCTCGTCGCAGACCATCAACGCGGTCCTCCAGGGCCTGCAGGAGTCCGGCTCGGACGGCATCCTCCAGGTGACGACGGGCGGTGCCGACTACTTCGCCGGCCACACCATCAAGAACCGCGCCGCCGGTGCCCTCGCGATGGCGAAGTTCGCCCACGAGGTCGCGAAGAACTACGACATCACGGTCGCGCTGCACACCGACCACTGCCCGAAGGACGCCCTCGACGGCTTCGTCCTGCCGCTCATCGCGGCGAGCGAGGAAGAGGTCCGCGCCGGGCGCAACCCGATCTTCCAGTCGCACATGTGGGACGGCTCGGCCGTGCCGCTCGACGAGAACATCGAGATCGCGAAGACCATGATCGAGAAGACGCGGAACATCAACGCGATCCTCGAGGTCGAGATCGGCGTCGTCGGCGGCGAAGAGGACGGCGTCGAGCACGAGGGCACGAACGACGCGCTCTACACGACTCCGAACGACGTCGAGAAGGTCGTCGACGCGCTCGGCCTCGGCGACAAGGGACGTTGGATCGCCGCGCTCACCTTCGGCAACGTGCACGGCGTCTACAAGCCGGGGGGCGTCAAGCTCCGGCCCGAGCTCCTCGGCGAGATCCAGGCCTCGGTCGCGGCCAAGCACGGCACCGGCGAGAACCCCCTCGACCTCGTCTTCCACGGCGGCTCCGGCTCGACCGACGACGAGATCCACGAGGCCGTCCGCAACGGCGTCATCAAGATGAACATCGACACGGACACGCAGTACGCGTTCACGCGGTCGATCGCCGACTCGATGTTCCGGAACTACGAGGGCGTCCTGAAGATCGACGGCGAGGTCGGCAACAAGAAGCAGTACGACCCCCGCGCCTGGGGCAAGGTCGCCGAGTCCGCCATGGCGGCTCGCGTGGGCGAGGCCGCGAAGGTGCTCGGCTCCGCCGGTCACACCAAGGGCTGAGCAGGTCCGTCCGGTCGGGTCCACCGGCCGGGAGGAACGGGGCGCGTCCGACGGACGTGCCCCGTTCTGCGTCCGGTCGCCGCCACCGCATGCCACGATGGGCGGGTGACCGTCGACGCCATCGCCTCCGAGTTCGCCCAGTTCGTCACCGAGTCGCCCACCGCGTTCCACGCGGCAGCGGCGTCCCGTGACCGCCTCGTCGCAGCCGGGTTCACCGAGCTGTCCGAGCTCGACGCCTGGCCGACCGAACCCGGCGCGTACGTGGTGGTCCGCGACGGTGCGGTGATCGCGTGGCGACTGCCGGAGGGTGCGTCGGCGACGACCCCGTTCCGGATCCTCGGCGCCCACACCGACTCCCCCGGCTTCCGCGTGAAGCCGAACCCCGGCGTCCGCACCGGGGGCTGGGAGCAGCTCAACGTCGAGGTCTACGGCGGCGCGCTCCTGTCCACCTGGTTCGACCGCGACCTCCGCATCGCCGGCCGGGTCGTCGACGCCGACGGCAGCGTCCGGCTCGTCAGCACCGACGCCGTCGCTCGCATCCCGAACCTCGCCATCCACCTCGACCGCGGGGTGAACGACGGCAAGGAGATCGATCGCCAGCGCCACACGCTGCCGATCGTCGGGGTCGACGGCGACGCCGGTGGGACCTCGGTCGTGGAGTGGCTGCGCGCCCGCCTCGGAGCCGATGCCGTGTCGTGGGACCTCTTCCTCGCCGACACCCAGGCCCCCGCCCGCATCGGCATCGAGCGCGAGTTCCTGGCCTCGGGCCGGATGGACAACCTGACGAGCGTGCACGCCGGACTCCGCGGCATCGTGGACGCCCCGGTCGACGGCGACCACATCCCCGTGTTCGCCGCGTTCGACCACGAGGAGATCGGTTCCTCGACCCCGTCCGGAGCCGGTGGTCCGTTCCTCGAGGACGTCCTCGGCCGCGTGCAGGAAGGCCTCGGCGCCACCCGCTCCGAGGCCGCCCGGGCGTTCCGCGCCTCGTGGCTGCTGTCGAGCGACGCTGGCCACCTGGTGCACCCGAACCAGCCGGAGAAGCACGACCCGACGAACCGTCCACGCCCCGGTGCCGGCCCGTTGCTGAAGATCAGCGCGAACCAGCGCTACATGACCGAGGCCAAGGGCGAGGCCGTTTGGGCCGCCGCGTGCGACACGGCCGGGGTGCCGTGGCAGCCGTTCGTCAACGTGAACACGATCCCCGGTGGCTCGACCATCGGCCCGATCGCGGCGACGCGGCTCGGGATCCCGACGATCGACATCGGCGTCGGGCTGCTCTCGATGCACTCGATCCGCGAGCTCGTGCACGTCGAGGACCTGGCGTCGCTGCACGGCGCCGTCGCGGCGTTCCTGGCGGGCTGAGCACTGGCGGGCTGAGCCCTGGAGGACTGAGCCCCGCCCGGCCGGACCCGGCTGCGGTCAGGCGCCGGTCTGGCGCATCATGAACTCGACGAACTGCGGGTCCTGGAACACCACGACGATGAACGCGATGGTGCTCACGAACGTGGCGACGACCGCGCCGACGATCGGTACCCAGAACGTGCGCTTCCGTGCCCGGAGCCGGCGGATCGACCACCACGCCACGAGCGCGAACACCACGACGTTCGTGATCGCGCCGATGATCGCGGCACCGCTCAGTGCGCTCGGGTCGTTCAGCGCCGTGTACTGCGTCTCGAGGGTCCGCCGGACCGTCGAAGCGACGTTCGTGACGGCGAGCGACTGCACGACGGAGATGAGTCCGAAGGCGAGCAGCCCGACCGTCAGGACGAAGTCGGCGGGGGTGCGGCCGAACCGGCTCGTCGAAGTCGTTCGCTGCGCCCCGTCGGGTGCGCCCGGACGACCGCCGGGCACGGCACCGTCCGGGGTGCCCGCACCGGCACCGGACCGGTACGCCGTCGCACCGTCCCGCCCTGCCTGGCTCGCTGCCTGCTGGCGGCGGTCGCGCTCCTGCTGCTCACGCTCCTGTCGTTCCCGTTCGACCAGGACCGGGTTGACCCATCCCTCGGGCGCGTACTCGCCGTACGCGGGGGCGGGTCGGCCGTGGACCCGGCCGCTCGCGGCACCGTCGGCCGTCGTCGGGGACGTGCCCCGGGCCTCCTGGCCGGCTGCCGCCGTGTCGTCGACGTGACCCGGCTCGCGTCGCGGCACCGAGCCCCAGCCGTCCGCGCCGCTCATGCCCGACGCCCGCCGAGCGCGCGCGTCGGGTTGCCCGACGCGTCGGTGCGGAGCTCCTTGGGGAGCGAGAACATCAGGTCTTCGTGTGCGGTCACGACTTCTTCCACGGCGCCGTACCCGGCGTCGGCGAGCTGTTCGAGGACTTCGGCGACGAGCTCTTCGGGGACGGACGCACCGCTCGTGACGCCGACGGTGGCGACGCCGTCCAGCCACTCCTGGCGGATCTCCTCCGCGTAGTCGACGCGGTGCGCGGCCTTCGCGCCGTGCTCCAGCGCGACCTCGACCAGGCGGACGCTGTTCGACGAGTTGGCGGAGCCGACCACGATCACCAGGTCGGTGCCCGGTGCGACCTTCTTGATCGCGACCTGGCGGTTCTGGGTGGCGTAGCAGATGTCGTCCGACGGCGGGTTCGCGATCGTGGGGTACTTCTCGCGCAGCAGGCGGACGGTCTCCATCGTCTCGTCGACGCTCAGCGTGGTCTGCGACAGCCAGACCAGGTTGTCGGGGTCGGGGACGTCGAGCGCGGCGACGTCGTCCGGTCCGTTGACCAGGATCGTGCGGTCGGGGGCGTGGCCCATGGTGCCCTCGACCTCTTCGTGGCCGGTGTGCCCGATGAGGATGATGGTGCGCTCGGCCTTCGCGAAGCGGGTGGCCTCGCGGTGGACCTTGGTGACCAGGGGGCAGGTGGCGTCGATGGCGTGCAGGTCGCGTTCGGCAGCCCCTGCCACGACGGCCGGTGAGACGCCGTGGGCGCTGAAGACGACGTGTGACCCGCGCGGGACCTCGGCGACGTCGTCGACGAAGACCGCGCCGCGCTGCTCGAGGGTCGACACGACGTGGACGTTGTGCACGATCTGCTTGCGGACGTAGACGGGCTCGCCGTACTGCTCGAGCGCCTTCTCGACCGCCACGACCGCCCGGTCGACCCCGGCGCAGTAGCCGCGCGGGGCTGCGAGCAGCACCTTCTTCGGACCGGCGACCGGCTCGTCCCGCAGGCGCCCACGCGCCGCGTGCACACGCGGCGGGGCGAGCGGGACCGTGTGGCCGTTGGTGATCGTCACGTCCCCGATGATAGGTGAGCGGAACGCGCGCGACCTGGGCGCGGGCACCATCCGTGGAGATCCCGCCGCTCGCCCGCTGTCACCGGTGTCGGGCACGATGGACGTCCCGCACGAGAAGGAGCGACATGGCGATCGAACAAGGCCCGCCGACGGCCGACAACCCGTGGCCGGTCGCACTCCTGGGCGCGAAGCTCCGCGACTGGATCGACCGGCTCGGCACCGCGTGGATCGAGGGCGAGATCACGCAGTGGAACGTCGCCGGCGGCAACGTGTACGGCAAGCTCAAGGACGTCGAGGTCGACGCCACGGTCTCGTTCTCGATCTGGTCGAGCGTGCGGTCCCGGGTGCCGGCGGACATCAAGCAGGGCGACCGGGTCGTCGCGGCCGTCAAGCCGAACTACTGGGTCAAGGGCGGCTCGCTGACCATGCAGGTCGTCGAGATGAAGCACGTCGGCCTCGGTGACCTGCTCGAACGACTCGAACGCCTGCGCCGCACCCTGGGCGAAGAGGGCCTGTTCGACCCCGCACGCAAGAAGCGCCTGCCGTTCCTGCCGCACCGCATCGGCCTGATCACGGGCAAGGACTCCGACGCCGAGAAGGACGTCAAGCGCAACGCGCAGCTCCGGTGGCCGCAGGTCGAGTTCCGCACCGTCCACACCGCGGTGCAGGGCGAGCGCACCGTCGGCGAGGTCACGGCGGCGATCCTCGAGCTCGATGCCGACCCGACGGTGGACGTCATCATCATCGCCCGCGGCGGCGGCGACTTCCAGAACCTGCTCGGCTTCAGCGACGAAGGGCTCGTCCGCGCAGCAGCAGCGGCGAGCACCCCGATCGTGTCGGCCATCGGGCACGAGGCCGACCGTCCGATCCTCGACGAGGTCGCGGACCTCCGTGCATCCACCCCGACCGACGCCGCCAAGCGTGTCGTGCCGGACGTCGCGGAAGAGCTCGCGAACGTCCGGCAGGCCCGCGCCCGCATCGGCCTGCGGTTGTCGCAGACCCTCGCGGTCGAGGCCGACCGGATCGCGGCACTCCGCTCGCGGCCCGCGCTCGCGTCCACCGCGTGGCTCGTCGACACCCGTGCGGAAGAAGTCGCCCGCGACCTCTCCCGGTCGCGGGAGCTGCTCGACCGCCGGCTCGAGCGGGGGCACTCCGAGGTCGGGCACCTGACCGCCAGGCTCCGGGCGCTCTCGCCGCGGGACACCCTGCGTCGTGGCTACGCGATCGTGCAGCGGGCCGACGGTGGCGTGGTGCGGTCGTCCGACGACCTGTCCGGGCAGACGCCGGTGCACGTCACGCTCGGCGCGGGGACGGCGACCGGAACGCTCGAGCCGGACGGGCCGGGTCCGGACGGCTCGGGTTCGGGGTCGGCCGCCTGACCCGTCGGGGTCACGGACGGTCTGCTCACCACCCGCGGTCGCGCAGCCAGGTCGTCGCCAGCGTGCTCCACGCCTCGGCCGGCCCGAGCCCTTCGGCCAGCCCGATGCCGTGCACCCCGCGCTCGAACACGTGCAGTTCGAAGGGCACCCCGTGTCGCGCCAGCGCGTGTGCGTAGGACAGCGAGTGCGTCACGGGCACGTGCTCGTCCTCGGCCGTGTGCCACAGGAACGTCGGCGGGGTCCGGTCGTCGACGAGCAGGTCCGCGTCCACCGCGGACCGCTCGCGGACGCTCGCGCCCGGTCCGAGCAGGTTGTCGGTGCTGCCGACGTGCGAATTGTCCGTCATCGACGTCACCGGGTAGCAGAGCACCGTCAGGTCGGGTCGGTCGTCGACGTCCGACACGGCGCGCTCCGCCGCCGTCGGTGCGTTCGAGACGAGGGCCGCCAGGTGCCCGCCCGCCGACGACCCGATCACGACGATCCGCGGATCGGACGGGAGGCCCGCCCAGCGTCCGGCGCGCAGGTCGCGGACGAGCGCGCGGGTCGCCACCACGGCGTCCGGGTGACGGTGCGGGGCGAGCGGGTACGCGAACACGACCGCGTCGATGCCGATGCCGTTGAGCCAGCGGGCGTACCCCTCCCCCTCGTGCGGAGCGTGCATGCCGTACCCGCCACCGGGCAGGACGACCGCGAGCGCGGGGCGGCCCGCCCGTCCGTCGTGCTCCGCTCCGGGTCCTGCACCCGGTGCCGGGTACCAGTCCACGCCCTCGGGGAGATCAGCCATGGCGCGACCCTACCGGCCGGTGTTCTCCCCAGGCGCAGCGGGCGGGACCGTGCGTCGGTGGACGCTCGGTAGGATCGGGTCGTGCCATCCCAGCAGGAACCCGAGCAGACCGACGTCCAGTCGCTGAGCTACGAAGCCGCCCGCGACGAACTCGTGCGCGTCGTGAGCGAGCTCGAACAGGGCTCCGCGACCCTCGAACGCTCGCTGTCGCTCTGGGAGCGCGGCGAGGCCCTCGCCTCGCGCTGCGAAGAGTGGCTCGTGGGCGCCCGGGCACGGCTCGACGCGGCGCGCGCGGCCAGCAGCGCCGAGGACGGCTCCGCCCGATGACCGACGCGAACGGTCGTCCGATCGTCGCCGAACTCGGTCGCCCCGAGACGGCGGAGGAGACCTGGGCGCGCAAGGACGCCGCACGGACCGCTCGCCGCCAGCACCAGACCGCCTTCAACCTCGTGATCGCGCTCATCGCGTCGCTCGGCATCGTCCTGTTCCTCGTCGCCGTGGTCGTGCGGCCGGACACCACGGTCGACCGCACCGTCGACTACCAGCAGATCGCGGCCGACGCCCACGTCGGGGACATCACCCTGGCCGCCCCCGACCTGCCGAGCGGCTTCACGTCGAACCGCGCCGACTTCTCCGACAAGGCCTCGGACGACGTCGACGTCTGGACCGTCGGGTTCGTGACGCCGGACAAGCAGTACCTCAGCCTGCAGCAGGGCATCGACGCCAACGGCTCGTGGGTGTCGAACCAGCTCGACCAGCGCCCGTCCACCGGCAGCCGCGTGATCGACGGCACGAAGTGGACCGTCTACGACCGACGGGACGAAGGCTCCGACGCCGGCAACCACGCGTACTCGCTCGTGTCGACGTTCGGCGCGAACACCGTCGTGCTCTCCGGCACCGCCGACGACTCGTCGTACCGCACCGTGGCCAAGGCCGTCGCCGAGCAGTTCGCCCGGTAACCACCGCCGGACGCCGCACCGCCGGACACCTCCGCAACCCGACACCGCCCGACCCGATCCGAGGAGCCCCATGCCCGACCGCGCCGCCTCCACCCCGTCCGACGCCCTGCGCCTGCTCGTCGACGGCAACGCCCGCTTCGCCGCCGACAAGCGCCGCATGGGCCGCACGGACCCCGACCGTCGCACCGAGCTCCAGGGCTCGCAGTCGCCGTTCGCGACCGTCCTCGGCTGCTCCGACTCACGCGTGCCGTTCGAGCACGTGTTCGACGCGGGCATCGGCGACCTCTTCGCCATCCGCAACGCCGGGCAGATCGTCGACGACGTCGTGCTCGGCTCGATCGAGTTCGCGGTCGTCGCGCTCGGCACCCCGCTCGTCGTCGTCCTGCGCCACACCCGGTGCGGTGCCGTCGCCGCCGCCCGCTCCGGTGAGCCCGTCCCCGCGCCGCACCTGCAGGCCCTGGTGGACGCCATCGCCCCGAGCGTCGAGAAGGTCCGCGCCACCGACGCCGAGCTCCCGCAGGAGGCGATCGGCGCCGCCCACCTCGAGGCCACGCTGCGCCAGGTGCTCGAGCGCTCCGGTGCGGTCTCCGACGCGATCGCCGAGGGTCGGCTGGCCGTGGTCGGCGCGACCTACGACCTCGGCACGGGCGAGGTCACCATCGACACGGTCGTCGGCAACGCCTGACGCCGCCTCGGCGCCGCACCCGCACGTCCCCACACCCGACGCACCGGTACAGTCGAACGCGACGCCCGGCGCCGGTTCCGTGACCCACGGGGACCTCGTGCGCCGGCGCAGTCCCCCGACGCGACCGCGTCCGGCGAGCACCCCAGGAAGGACCACGACGACGTGACCGACACCACCGAGACCGAGTTCCGCATCGAGCACGACACCATGGGCGAGGTGCGGGTGCCGAAGTCGGCGTTGTACCGCGCCCAGACCCAGCGCGCGGTCGAGAACTTCCCCATCTCGGGCACCGGGCTCGAGTCGGCCCAGATCGTGGCGCTCGCCCGCATCAAGCGCGCCGCGGCCATCGTGAACGGCGACCTCGGCATCGTCGAGCCCGCCGTCGCCGACGCCATTGCCGGCGCCGCAGACCTGATCATCGGTGGGCAGCACCACGACCAGTTCCCCGTCGACGTCTACCAGACCGGCAGCGGCACCTCGTCGAACATGAACATGAACGAGGTCCTGGCAACCCTGGCGTCGGAGATCGGCGGCACCGCGGTGCACCCGAACGACCACGTCAACGCCTCGCAGTCCTCGAACGACGTGTTCCCGACCTCGGTGCACGTCGCCGTGACCGAGGCCCTGCTCCGCACGCTCGTGCCGTCGCTCGAGCACCTCGCCGAGTCGCTCGAGGCCAAGGCGACGCTGTGGGCCGACGCCGTGAAGTCGGGCCGCACGCACCTGATGGACGCCACCCCGGTCACCCTCGGGCAGGAGTTCGGCGGCTACGCGCGCCAGATCCGCCTGGGCATCGAGCGGGTCACCGCGACGCTCCCCCGCGTCGCCGAGGTCCCGCTCGGCGGCACCGCCGTCGGCACCGGCATCAACACCCCGAAGGGCTTCCCGCAGCGGGTCATCGCCCAGCTCGCGAGCGACACCGACCTGCCGATCACCGAGGCCGTCGACCACTTCGAGGCCCAGGGCGCGCGCGACGCACTGGTCGAGGCCTCCGGGGCGCTCAAGGTGCTCGCGGTCAGCCTGACGAAGATCAACAACGACCTGCGTTGGATGGGCTCCGGCCCGAACACGGGGCTCGGCGAACTGCACATCCCCGACCTGCAGCCGGGCTCGTCGATCATGCCCGGCAAGGTCAACCCGGTCATCCCCGAGGCCACCCTGATGGTGGGCGCGCGGGTCATCGGCAACGACGCCACCATCGCCTGGGCGGGTGCGTCCGGTTCGTTCGAGCTCAACGTCGCGATCCCCGTGATGGGGACGGCCCTGCTCGAGTCGATCCGGCTGCTGGCGAACAGCTCGCGGGTGCTGGCCGACAAGACGATCGACGGCCTGCAGGCGAACCTCGAGCGCGCCCGGGCCTTCGCCGAGTCGTCGCCGTCGATCGTCACCCCGCTCAACCGGGTCATCGGCTACGAAGCCGCCGCAAAGGTCGCGAAGTACGCCGTCGCCGAGGGCATCACCGTCCGCCAGGCCGTCGTGGCGCTCGGACACGTCGAACGTGGCGAGGTCACCGAGGAGCAGCTCGACGCGGCACTGGACGTCCTGTCCATGACCCACCCGAACTGACCCCTCCGCCTCAGCGCTGACGCCTCGGCGCTGAACCCTCCGCCGAAGCGACAGATCTCCGCGAACCGTTCGCGGAGATCTGTCGCTTTCACGAGGGGTTTGCCGGGCGCTACACCAGCTCGGGCGAGTCCAGCAGGTCCGTCACGAGGGCGGCGATCGCCGAGCGCTCCGACCGGGTCAGCGTGACGTGGGCGAACAAGGGGTGGCCCTTCAGCCGCTCGATGACGCTCGCGATGCCGTCGTGGCGGCCGACCCGCAGGTTGTCGCGCTGCGCGACGTCGTGGGTGAGCACGACGCGGGAGTTCTGCCCGATGCGGGAGAGCATCGTCAGCAGGACGTTCCGTTCGAGCGACTGGGCCTCGTCGACGATCACGAACGCGTCGTGCAGGGACCGGCCGCGGATGTGCGTGAGCGGCAACACCTCGATGAGCCCGCGTTCGACGACCTCGTCGAGGACGTTGTCGGACACCACCGAACCGAGGGTGTCGTAGACCGCCTGCGCCCACGGGTTCATCTTCTCGCCTGCGTCACCGGGCAGGAAGCCGAGGTCCTGGCCGCCCACGGCGTACAGCGGCCGGAACACCATGATCTTCTTGTGCTGCTGCCGTTCGAGGACCGCTTCGAGCCCGGCGCACAGGGCCAACGCGGACTTGCCCGTGCCGGCGCTGCCACCCAGGGACACGATGCCGATCTCGGAGTCGAGCAGGGCGTCGATCGCGAGCCGCTGCTCGGCGGACCGGCCGCGCAGCCCGAAGACCTCGCGATCGCCACGGACCAGGGCCACGGAACCGGCCGTGTGCACGCGCCCGAGGGCCGAACCGCGCTCGGAGTGGATGACGACACCGGTGTTGACCGGCACGCCGTCGAGCTGGACGGAGCGGATCTCCTCCTTCTCGTACAGGTCGGCCATCTGCTCGCCGGACACCTGCAGGTCGGCGATGCCGGTGTAGCCGGAGTCCACCGCGAGCTCGGCGCGGTACTCCTCCGCCGCCATGCCGATCGACGACGCCTTGACGCGGAGGGGCAGGTCCTTCGAGACGACGACGACGTCGAGCCCGTCGTTCTGCAGGTTCGAGGCGACGGCGAGGATGCGGGAGTCGTTGTCGCCGAGCTGCAGCCCGGACGGCAGGACGGACTGGTTGGAGTGGTTCAGCTCGACGCGGAAGGAACCGCCGTCACCGAGCGCGATCGGGAAGTCGAGCCGTTCGTGTTCGATGCGCATCTCGTCGAGCAGCCGCAGGGCCTGCCGTGCGAAGTACCCGATCTCCGGGTCGTTGCGCTTCGACTCGAGTTCGCTGACGACCACCACGGGCAGGACCACCGCGTGCTCGGCGAAGCGGAACAACGCCCGCGGATCGCTGAGGAGCACCGATGTGTCGAGCACGTACGTGCGCTGGGCGACCGATGTGGACGAGTCCGCGGTGTGCTGGTGCTGGGTTCCGCGAGAGACGTTCTGAGAGGTCACGACCACTCCATCCCCGGGCCGCGAGCAGCCCGGTCCATGTCCTCGAACGCGGCCGTGGAGCGGGTCCCGAAGCACCGACTGTGGCCGCTTCGATCGGGCGCGGTGCCCGATGGGGACAACGTACGTCCGCCCTCCGACACCCCGCCAGCGACACGCGGATTCCGGCGTTACGGTCACGTGAACAACGCGACTCCGGCAGTCGACGCATCCGGCCGCCGGACGGGAGGCCCGTGGCGGCGCCGCCACGGGCCTCCCGTCCGCTGGTGGGGCGCGCTACTGCAGCGTCGCGTACGAGACGCAGGCGTCCCGGAACATGTCGAGCGTCTCGTCGGTGGTCGACGCGAACACCGACACCCGCGCGACGCCGAGCCGCGTGGTCGCCGTGACACCGTGGTTGTGCAGCGCCGCGGACAGTGCCGTCAGGCGCCCCTCGGCCGGCCGCAGCACGACGATGCCGGCGCGCTCGCGCGGGTCGCGACTGGACTCGACCTCGAGCCCGAACTCGTCGGCGATCGCGAACACGCGCTCGACGCGCTCGGTCACGCGCTCCTGCACGGCGGCGACACCGACGGCGGTCAGCCGGTCCAGCGACACCGCCAGGCGGGCCTGCGCGATCGGGTCGATGCGGGTCATCTGGTACCCGGCGGCACCGGGGCGCACGGCGGGGACGTCGACGGGCCAGCCGGTGGTGCCGTGCGGGCCGGACAGCGCCGGACGCAGGCGGTTCAGGGCACGGTCGCTGAACGCGGTGAAGCCCGTGCCCCACCCGGCGTGCAGCCACTTCTGGCCGCCCGTCGCGACGACGTCCGCGATCTCGTACGGGGCGTCGACGACCCCGAAGCCCTGGATCGCGTCGAGGATCAGCAGGCGGTCGCCGATGACCTCGCGGATGCCGGCGAGGTCGGCCAGGTAGCCGGTGCGCCAGTCGACCAGCGAGACCGCCACGGCCGTCACGTCGTCGGTCAGACGCTCCTGGATGCGCGACGGCGTCATCCACCCGGCGCCGGACTCGATGACGACGGGCTGGACCCGGCCGCCGGTCGCCGAGGCGGCGCTCGCCAGCGCGAGCGGCAGCGACGGGTACTCGTCCGCCGACACCAGCACCCCGCCGGTCAGGCCGAAGGCGGTGTGCAGCAGGCCGGGGGTGGTGGCGGTCTGCGAGACGACCTGGTCCTCGCGGCGACCGACCAACCGGGCGGCGACGGTGCGGACGCGGGCGTCCTGCTCGTCGAGCGTCTCCATGGCGCCGAAGCGCATGTGCTCCTGGATCGTGCCGAGCACGCGCTGCTCCTCGAGCACGGCGGTCTGCACGGGGCCGAACGCAGCGTGGTCGAGGTAGCCGGGGTCTTCGGAGAAGCCGGCGGCGTACTCGTCGATGTTCACAGGTGGTGCACCTTTCGCGGGGTGGAACCCTGTGAGCCTACTGGGACGGGGCTGCCGTGGCCGAACCGACGCGGGACGTGGCCAGCGCGTCAGCAGCCTGGGCGACGTCCGTCGGTCAGCCGCCGAAGCGTCGCGAGCGGAGGCCGAAGTCGCGGACGGCGCGCAGGAAGTCGACCTCGCGCAGGTCGGGGTAGAGCGCCTCGACGAAGTAGAACTCGCTGTGCGCGCTCTGCCACAACATGAAGTCGGACAACCGCTGCTCGCCCGAGGTCCGGATCACCAGGTCGGGGTCGGGCTGGCCCTGCGTGTACAGGTGGTCGCCGATGAGCTCGGGGGTCAGGACCTCGGCCAGGGTGTCGATCGTGCCGCCGCCCGCGCCGTGCGACTCCACGATGCTGCGCATGGCGTCGGCGATCTCGCGGCGTCCGCCGTACCCGACGGCCAGGTTGATGTGGAGACCGGTCCGGCCGGCGGTGCGCTCCTCGGCCTGGGCGAGCGCGGACACGAGCGAGTCGGGCAGGCCTTCGTTCGACCCGACGTGCTGGACGCGCCAGTCCGTGGTGTCGGCCAGGACCCCGGCCAGGTCGCCGATGATCCCCACGAGCTCGCTGAGTTCCGCTCCGGCACGCCCGGTCAGGTTGTCGGCGGAGAGCAGGTACAGCGTCACGACCTCGATGCCGAGTTCGTCGCACCAGGTCAGGAACTCCGGGATCTTCGCGGCGCCGGCGCGGTGGCCGTGCGCGGCGGACTCGAGGCCGAGCTGCTTCGCCCACCGACGGTTGCCGTCGACGATCATGGCGACGTGCTTCGGCTTCGCGCTGCCCTCGATCTGGCGGCGGATGCGGCTCTGGTAGGCGCGGTAGAGGATCCCTCGTCCTGCCCATCCCACCCTGCCGGTCACGCACCGAGCGTAGTGCACCGTCGGTCGGAGCGTCCCGAGTGCGGCTCCCCCGGAACTCGTGGCATCCGTTCGGGCGCGGGGCTTACAGTCGCACCATGCAGGACGAGCACGAGACCGCCACCCTCCCCCACGTCCCGTTCACCGAAGAGGCCGCGACGACCACGGAGGACCCCCGCCCCGCCTGGCGCGGGTGGATCCACCTCGGAGCGTTCCCGTTCGCCATCGCGATGGGCATCGTCCTCATCGCCCTCGCCGACAGCACGGCGGCGAAGGTCGGCAGCGCGGTGTTCATGGCGACGTCGCTGGCCATGTTCGGGGTCTCCGCGACGTACCACCGGTTCCCGTGGGGGCCGACCGTCAAGGCGGTGCTCAAGCGCATCGACCACACGAACATCCTGCTGCTCATCGCCGGCACCTACACGCCGATCGCGATCTGCGCCCTGCCGCACACCCTGATGGTGGTCGTGCTCTGGGTGATGTGGTCCGGGGCGGCGCTCGGGATCGCCTTCCGCGTGCTCTGGATCAACGCGCCACGGTGGCTGTACGTGCCGATCTACCTGGTGCTCGGGTGCGCGGCGCTCGGGCTGCTGCCGCAGTTCTTCGCGGCGAGCGTGCCGATGACGGTGCTCGTGCTGTCCGGTGGCGTCGCCTACATCATCGGGGCGCTGGTCTACGGCTTCAAGCGTCCGAACCCGGTCCCCACCCAGTTCGGCTTCCACGAGGTGTTCCACGCCCTGACGGTGGTGGCCTTCGGCGCGCAGTGGGTCGGCGTGCTCATCGTCGCCCTGGACCCGGTGCGCTGACCGTCCGTCGCACGTTCCTTCCCAGAAGGGGTGCGATAGCTGGTCGTTCCGGGCGTACTCACCCGGAAATTCCGACCAGGTACGCCCGATCCGATCAGGTACACCCGGTTCCGGCAGGCGCGTGGGTGCGCGTCAACCGCGCTCGGTGTCGTCCCCGACGTCGGCTCGGCCGTCCTCGGCCGCACGCCGCTCCGACTCGTCCGTCGCCGGACCGTCGACCGCGGTGCCGTTCGCTTCCGCCTCGAGACGCTCGCGGATCTCCGACCGGTAGCGCGTCCGCCGGATGCGCCGGGTCATGTCGACGACCAGGACGATCGTCGCGACGGCGACGAGGGCGATGGCGATGAAGCCGACGACCCCCGGGGTGACGTTCACGTCCGGCACGACGCTGGGGCTGGGACTGGGGGTGGCGGCGAGTGCCGCCGCGATGGAGCTCACGGGGTCGGTTCCTTGTCGGCTGGGATCCCGGCGAACAGGTCGGTCTCCGGGAGCTCGGTCGGCACGCGGGCCTCCACGAGCTGGTAGTCCTCGGTCGGCCACACCGTGGCCAGGAGGTCGTTCGGCCAGTAGAAGAACGCGCTGTCCGGCGCCACCTGGCTGGCGTGGGCACGGAGCGCGGCGTCGCGGTGGTCGAAGTACTCGTGCACGTCGACGTGCGTGGTGGCGAGGTCGGGTCGGTCGGCGAACCGCTCGACCCACTCGCGCAGCTGTTCGATCGCGGGGCTGTCCGGGTCGCGCTCCTGCAGCGCCTCGAAGATGGTGCTGAAGCGTCGCGGGTTCATCGTGCGCTCGTAGTAGAGCTTCGCGATCGACCACGGTTCGCCGGCGCCGGGGTACGCGGCGGGGTCCGCCGCGGCGGTCCAGGCGGCGACGGACACCTCGTGCGTGCGGATGTGGTCGGGGTGCGGGTAGCCGCCGTTCTCGTCGTAGGTGACGAGCACGTGCGGGCGGAAGCGTCGGATGACCCGGACGAGCGCCTCGGTGCTGTACTCGAGCGGCACGGTCGAGAAGGTGCCGGGTCGGACGGTCTCACCCTTGTCGGCATCGGGCAGACCGGAGTCGTGGTAGCCGAGCCACAGGTGGTCGATGCCGAGGGCCGCCTGCGCGGCGGCCATCTCGGTGCGGCGGTACCCGGCCATGTCGCGGTGCGCACGGCTGGTCGCCGGCTCGCCGAGCTGGTCGTTCAGGATGTCGCCGGCTTCACCGCCCGTGCAGGACACGACGAGCACCTCGTGCCCCTCGGCCACGTACTTCGCAGCGGTCGCCGCCCCCTTGCTCGACTCGTCGTCGGGGTGGGCGTGGACGGCCAGCAAGCGGTACGGCACAGGACTTCCTCACGTGTGGTGAGCGTGGGCGAGCGGGGACGGGAAGTGCACAGCGACGCGTGAACTACCCTGGGATCAGGATAATCACCCCGGGAGCCCCGAACTGTCCGAACAGCACCACGCCGCCACCCTCGACGACCGCTACGGCCGCACCCCGGCCCGCGCGCGCCGCAGCAAGGCCGTCGCGATCACCGCCGCGATCGCCGTCGTCGTGGTCTTCGCCGCCTGGGTGATCTGGGCGGGTCTGGACCAGTCCGACCGCGGCCTGACCGACGACGTCGTGGGGTACGAGGTCCTCTCCCAGCACAGCACGGTCGTGCACTCGCAGGTCTCCGTCGACCCGGGGGTCCGCGCGAAGTGCGCCGTCCAGGTCCTCGACAAGAGCTACTCGATCGTGGGCTGGAAGGAGATCACCCTCGCCCCGTCCGAGCAGCGCACGCGCAGCGTCAGCACTGAGGTGACGACGACGACCCGTGGCGTCACCGGGTTGATCCACGACTGCTGGATTCCCTAGACTGACCTGATTCGCCTCTCGAGACCGACCACTCGGCCGGTCTCGTTTTTCATGGTCGAAGGGACAGAAGATGAGCAACGACACGCAGGTCACCTGGCTGACCCAGGAGGCGCACGACCGTCTCCAGGCGGAGCTCGACGAGCTGAGCGGCGAGGGCCGTGCCGAGATCGCGCGCCGCATCGAGGCCGCTCGCGAAGAGGGCGACCTCAAGGAGAACGGCGGCTACCACGCCGCCAAGGACGAGCAGGGCAAGATCGAGGCGCGCATCCGCGTCCTCACGAACCTCCTCAAGCACGCCACCGTCAGCGAAGCCGTCTTCGACGGCACGGTCGAGCCCGGCACGGTCGTCACCGCCGTCATCGCGGGCGACGAGTCGACCTTCCTGGTCGGCAGCCGCGAGATCGTCGCCGAGGGCTCCGACCTGACGGTCTACAGCCCGGTCAGCCCCGTCGGCGCCGCCATCGTCGGCCTCAAGGCCGGCGACAAGGCCACCTACACGGCGCCGAACGGCAAGGAGATCGCGGTCGAGGTCGTCAAGATCGAGCGCTACGAGCCGTAGGCAGCACCACAGACGGACGGGAGGCCCGTGGCGACACCGCCACGGGCCTCCCGTCTGTCCGCCGGTCGCGCCCAGGGCGCGCACCGCATTTCCGACAGTCCACGCGTCGAACGACTCGCGGATCGTCGTGGACTAGTGCTCGAGGAGCTCCGGGCGGAAGCCGACCTCGTGCAGGCGCTGGATGACCTCCTGCGCGTGTTCGGGCCCGCGGGCCTCGATCGACAGGTCGAGGGCGACCTCGTTGATGACCAGGCCCTGTCCGTGGCGGGTGTGCAGGACCTCGACCACGTTCGCACCGGCGTCCGAGATCACCTGCGCGACCCGTGCGAGCTGGCCCGGACGGTCCGGCAGCATGATGCGGATGCCGATGTACCGTGACGCGGCGACCAGACCGCGGGTGATCACGCGCTCCATCATGAGCGGGTCGATGTTGCCGCCGCTCAGCAGCACGACGGTGCGCCCGGTGTCGCGGACGGCTCCCGACATGATGGCGGCGACGCCGACGGCCCCGGCGGCCTCGACCACGAGCTTGGCGCGCTCGAGCAGCACGAGCAGGGCGCGGGCGGTGTCGTCGTCGGAGACCGCGACGATGTCGTCGACCAGGTCGCGGATGATCGGGAAGTTCAGGTCACCGGGACGGGCGACCGCGATGCCGTCGGAGATGGTCGGCTTCGTCGTGATGGTGACGGGTTCGCCGGCGCGGATCGACGACGGGTAGGCGGCGGCGTTCTCGGCCTGCACCCCGATGACCTTGATCGGGCGCCCGAGCCGCTCGGCCATGCCCTTGACCGCGAGGGCGATGCCGGAGATCACACCGCCACCGCCGATCGGCACGACGACGGTGTCGACGTCGGGCACCTGGTCGATGATCTCGAGACCGAGGGTGCCCTGTCCGGCGATGACGGCCGGGTGGTCGAACGGCGGGATGAAGACCGCTCCCGTGTGCGCGGCGAAGTCCTTGGCGGCGCTCAGGGCTTCCTCCACCGAGTGGCCGCGCAGCACGACCTCGGCTCCGTAGTGGCGGGTGGCCTGCAGCTTCGGCAGCGCGACGCCGACCGGGGTGAAGATCGTCGCCGGGATCCCGAGCTCGCGTGCGGCGAGGGCGACGCCCTGGGCGTGGTTGCCGGCGCTGGCGGCGACGACGCCCTTGGCGCGCTGTTCCGCGGACAGGGTCGACAGGCGGTTGTACGCGCCGCGGACCTTGTACGCACCGGTGCGCTGCAGGTTCTCGCACTTCAGGTGCACGGGCGACCCGAGCAGTTCGGCCAGGAACTGCGACGTCTCCATCGGAGTGACGCGCGCGACGCCCGAGATGGTCTCCCGTGCCGTCTCGATGTCCGCCAGGGTGGGGATCGCGGCGAGCGTGTGCTGGGAGGCGCTGGTGTCGGTCACTCCCCCATCATCGTCGTTCCGGGCGTCTGCGGCGAACCCGTGACACGAGGGATCGTGCAGCGTCAGCCTGCCGTTCCCTTGACCGCGGTCGGCTGCTCGTCGGTGCCGGGCTTCGGGACGTCGCCACGGCGCTCCCGCAGCTTGAGGATCTTGCGCCGGCGCTTGGTCCGGACGTTCTCGTCGTGCGCCTCCTGCTTGGCCTCGCGCACGTGGTCGGAGTCCATCGTCTTCCAGCGGCCGCTCGAGATCGTCGTGACCATCGAGTTCACGGTCGCGATGAGCGGGACGGCGAAGAACGCGCCCGCGATGCCCGCCAGGCCCGAGGCCGCGGTGACCCCGAGGACGACGGCGAGCGGGTGCACCTTGACGGCGCTGCCCATGACGAGCGGCTGCAGGATGTGTCCCTCGACCTGCTGCACGACGAGGATCACGACGAGCATCCAGACCGCGGCCACCCAGCCGTTGAACACCAGGGCGACGAACACCGCCAGGAACCCGGTGACGATCGCCCCGACGACCGGGATGAACGACCCGAGGAAGACGAACACGGCGATCGGCACCACGAGCGGCAGCTGCAGGATCGCGGCGCCGATGCCGATGCCGACGGCGTCGACGAACGCGACGAAGATCTGCACGCGGATGAAGCTCGTCAGCGTCGTCCACCCCGCGACACCCGCGCCGTCGATCGCGCTGCGGGCGTTCTTCGGGAAGAGTCGAACCGTCCAGCGCCAGACGTTCTTGCCGTCGATGAGCAGGAAGATCACCGTGAAGATGACGATGAACAACCCGGTGAGGATGTGCGTCAGCGACGACCCGGCGCTGGCCACCCCGGACAGGATCGAGCCGGAGTTGCTCTGCAGCCAGTCCGTCGCCTGGTTGAGGTAGGAGTTCAGGTCCTTCTGGCTGATGCCGAGTCCGGACCCGAGCACGAAGTCGCGGATGTTGTCGTACTGCGACAGCGTGCGGTCTCGGAGCGACGGGTACGCGGCGGCGATCTGGTCGACGACGAGCCAGATGAGCGCCCCGACGGCGGCGAGCCCACCGACCAGGCTGACGATGACGGCGACCCACTTCGGCACGTGGTGGCGCTGCATCCAGTTCGACAGCGGGACCAGGAGCGCGGCGACCACGATGCCGATGAGGAACGGGATGAGGATCTCGCTGAAGAGGGTCACCAGGTAGATGACCACCGCGACGACACCCACCACGACGAGGATGCGCCACGACCACGCACCGGCGATCCGCATGCCGGGTGGCACCGCGTCATCGACGACGACGGGATCGGTGTGCGGTGTCTTCTTGCCCCAGGCCATGGGCCGATCCTAGCGATGCGCTCGGCGTCGCGTTCCAGATACGGCATACGTTCCGACGCCGTGCTGTCGGCGGGGTTCGGTAGCGTCGGCGCATGGTCAGGTCCTCGCTCTCCGATGCCGAAGCCCGCCGCGTCGCCCTCGCCGCGCAGGGGTTCGGTCGGCCGCCGGCGCTGGACGTCTCGACACGCGCGGTGAACGCCGCCTTCGCCCGCCTCGGGCTGCTGCAGATCGACTCCGTGAACGTGTTCGAACGCAGCCACTACCTGCCGCTCTTCGCACGCCTCGGGCCGTACGACCGGTCCACGCTCGACCGGCTGACCCTCGGACGGTCCGGCCCGTACACCGAGTACTGGGCGCACGAGGCCGCCCTCATCCCACGCGACGACCTGCGGCTGTTCCGCTGGCGGATGGACGCCCTGCGGCAGCGCGACGCCGGCCCGACCCGGATCGACGGCGTCACCCGCACCGCCGCGGTCCGACGCGAGCTGCACGCGCTGCTGCGTGCCGAGGGGCCGATGCGTGCCAGCGCGGTCGAGCACGAGTCGAACGTGCGCCGTGGTCCGTGGTGGGGCTGGAGCGACGTGAAGACCGGGCTCGAGCAGATGTTCCGCTGGGGCGAGGCCGTGAGCGCCGGGCGGTCGGGCTTCGAGCGCGTGTACGCCCTGCCCGAGCAGGTCCTGCCGGCCGGCTTCCTCGAGACGGCCCCGCCGCGCGCCGCCGCCGTGCTCGAACTCGT
The DNA here is from genome assembly GCF_019844075.1 of Curtobacterium sp. TC1. NCBI lineage: Bacteria > Bacillati > Actinomycetota > Actinomycetes > Micrococcales > Microbacteriaceae > Curtobacterium > Curtobacterium sp. TC1. Next base: position 1,002,665 of record NZ_CP081964.1, on the reverse strand, counting down.
CCGGCACGCCACCCGCGCCCTCGGTGTCGGCACCCGGGCGGACATCGCCGACTACTACAGGCTGCGGTCGGACGACACCGCGGCCGCCATCGCGGAGCTGACGGCCGCCGGCGAGCTCCTGCCCGTGCGGGTCGAGGGCTGGGGCGAGCGGGCCTGGCTCCACCCCGACGCCCGGGTGCCCCGACAGCTCACCGCCGACGCCGTGCTCAGCCCGTTCGACCCGGTCGTGTGGTTCCGCCGCCGGGCGGAGCGCATGTACGGGTTCCACTACCGGATCGAGATCTACACACCGGCGCCGAAGCGGGTCTTCGGGTACTACGTGCTCCCCGTGCTGCAGGACGACCGGCTCGTCGGCCGGATCGACCTGAAGAGCGACCGGCAGCGGGGCGTGCTCCGGGTCCGGACCGCGTGGCAGGAGCCCGGCGAGCACCTCGATGCCGAGCGGCTGGCCGAGACGCTCCGACGCACCGCCGCGTGGCAGGGACTCGACGCCGTCGAGGTCACCGATCGGGGCACGGCCGCGGCGGCCGTCGCCGGTGCACTCGGGCTCCCGCTGGTCCCCCACGAGGCCGTGGACGACGCCGATCCTCCGGAACCCGCCGAGCAGCTCGACGCAGCGGAGGCCTGACCGGCGTCAGAAGCGGTCGGCGTTGGCCCGCAACCGCGCGATGCGGTCCGGCAGCGGCGGGTGTGTGGAGAACAGCCGGTCCATCACACCGGGGCGCATCGGGTCGGCGATCCACAGGTGGGCCATCGACGAGTTCTGCGTCTGCATCGGGCGACCGTACGCGCCGAGCTTCTCGAGCGCCCGTGCGAGTCCTTCGGGATGGCGGGTCGTCATCGCACCGGTGGCGTCGGCGAGGTACTCGCGCTGCCGGGACACGGCGGCCTGCACACCCGCTGCGGCGATCGGCGCGACGACGACGGCCACGATGCCGGCGATGAGCAGCACGGGGTTCGCGCCGCCGCCGTTGTCGGAGTTGCGGTTCCGGCCGCCGGACAGGCCGCTGAAGATCGAGATGCGCAGGAGCACGTCGGCGATCAGACCGACGGCCACCACCAGCCCGAACACCATCGTCGAGACCCGGATGTCGTAGTTCCGGACGTGCCCGAGTTCGTGGGCCATCACGCCCTGGAGCTCCTGGTCGTCCATGATCTGCAGCAGCCCGGTCGTCGCGGCCACGACGGCGTGCTCGGGATCGCGCCCGGTGGCGAAGGCGTTCGGCGACGGGTCCTGGATGACGTAGACCCGGGGCATCGGCATGCCGGTCGAGATCGCCAGGTTCTCGACCGTCCGCCAGAGCCGCGGTTCGGATGTGCGGTCGATCTCGATGCCGCCGGCGATGGCGGTCGCCTGCCGAGCGGCGAAGAAGTACTGCAGCACCGCGTAGCCCAGGGCGACCGCGAGCGCGATGACACCGATCGAGACGTTCCCGGCCAGGTAGCCGCCCAGGAACCCGAGCGCGCCGATGATCAGCAGGAAGACCAGGACGATGACGACGGTGTTGCGCTTGTTCCGCGCGATGGCGCTGTACACGGCAGCTGCGGGACTGGGGTCAGAACTGGACGCGCGGCGGCTCGGCGATCGCTGCCGGCTCGGCCGTCTCGAAGAACGTCGCCTCGGCGAAGCCCCGTCGCTTGGCGAACGTGGAGTTCGGGAAGACCCGGATCTTCGTGTTCAGCTCGCGCACGCCGCCGTTGTAGAAGCGCCGGGCGGACTGGATCTTGTCCTCGGTGTCGACGAGCTCGGTCTGCAGCTGCAGGAAGTTCTGGCTCGACTGCAGCTGCGGGTACCCTTCGGCAACGGCGAACACGCTCTTCAGCGCCTTCTGCATGTGCCCCTCGGCCGCGGAGGCCGTCCCGGCGTCTCCGGCCGTGAGGGTCTCCGAGCGCGCCTTGGTGACGTCGTCGAAGACGGCCTTCTCGTGGGTGGCGTACCCCTTGACCGTGTCGACGATGGTCGGGATGAGGTCGGCACGCCGCTTCAGCTGCACCGAGATGTCGCTCCAGGCCTCGTCCACCCGCACCTTGAGCGTGACGAGGGAGTTGTACGTCACCCAGAGGTAGATCCCGATGATGACCAGGATCACCACCACCACTCCGACGACGATCAGCGTCGTGACGAGTCCGGTGTCCATGTTGGGGTGCTCCTTCTCGCGTTCGGATCCGCGGTGCTGCGTGGCCTGAACGGCCGTCGTGAAGTCTACCGACGCGTGCGCGGTGCTCCCGTCGACCACCAGGGTTCACGGGCGATTCCCGAGTCATGCACACCGGGCATTCGGACTGACGGACGAACCGGACCGGATGCCCGACATCATCCGCGAGGCGTATTGACCCGGCGGCCCACATCACGTGGGATGGAGTCGGTGAGCACGCGCGGGGACAACGTGGACGACCGGGCCGTCGGGGGCGACGGCCCTCGTCGTCGTACCCGGTTCGTCGCACTCGCCTCGGCCACGGCGCTCCTCGCCGCGGCACTGTCGGCAGCCGTAGCCGCCCCCGCGTTCGCCGTCGCCGGCGCCGCGGACACCGAGCGCATCAGCGCCGCGACCACCGCGACCCCGCAGCCGGGCGAACTCGTGGGCCCGCCGAGCAGCGGCCGCCCCGGCACCCCGACGCCCCCGCCCGCGTCCACCGGGCGACCACCCGTCGCGCCGACCATCGCCGACCCGGGGGACATCACGAGCAGCACCGCCCGGTTCCACGGCACCGGCACCCCGGCGCACGTGGTCCGCGTCACCGGCCCGGCGTCCACCGGGTCGGCCGGGTGCTCCGCGCAGGTGCAGGCGAACGGGTCGTGGGCCTGCCTGGGCACGGTGCGGTCGGGCCCCCAGCAGGTCTTCACGGTGCGTGACGCCACGACCCCGACCCAGCCGTCCGCGAGCGCTCCGGCGTCCGACGTCATCGTGCCGCCGACCGTCGCGTCCGACCACCCGACCAGCGGCGCACTGTCCGGTACCGGCTACCCCGGGTCCACCGTGCTCCTGTCGGTCTCCGGGTCGTCGTCGCAGCAGAGCGCCCCGGTCGGACCGGACGGTCGATGGGTGGCCTCGCTCGCGCTGCGGTCCGACGCCACCGTCACGGTCACCGCGTCGCAGACCGCGAGCACGGCGCACGGCTACCGCTCCGACCTGCGCAGTGCGTCCTCGGCCCCGGTGCGGGTCACCGTCGACCGCACCGCGCCGACGGTTCCGCGGATCACGGCGCCCGGCGACGGCGACCGCGTCGGTTCGCGTGCCACGCTCGTCCGCGGCACCGGCGAGCCCGGCGCCGACGTGACCGTGTACGTCGACCGAGCACCGGTCTGCCGTGCCGAGGTGGCTGCGAACGGGTCCTGGTCCTGTTCGACCGCCGGGTCGCAGCTCCGGTCCGGCGGCCACGACCTCACCGCGACGCAACACGACGCCGCGGGCAACTACTCGCGGTCGTCCGCTGCCGTGCGGGTCATGGTGTGGTCGACGTCGGGCACCCCCACCGGGACGCCCGGTACCGGCGGGGACGCACCCACGAACGGCACCGGCACCACGACCCCGCCCGTCGACGGCCAGCACCCCGGTGACACCGGCCCCCCAGGCGGGCACGAGAACGGAAACGGCACCAGCACCGGCAGCGGCACCGGCACGAACGGGAACGGCGGCGGATCCGACGACAGCGGTGGGTCCGGATCGTCGGCCGGACCCGGCGACGGCACCGCGACGAGCGGCACCAGCGCCCCCGGCGCGGCGGGCCCCGGCGGCGGCCACACCGACTGGTCCGGCCCCGCGGGCGACTGGACCGCAGCCACCGCCTACGACCGCACCGTGCCGACGATCCAGGCCGCGTTCTCGTGGCGGACCGTGCTCATCGCCACGGCCGTCGCCGCGGGCTTCCTCCTGCTCATCGCCGCGCCCCTCGCCCTCGTCGCCGCGGCGGCCCGCGGTCGCATCCGGTCGCCCTTCGCCGGCCTGCTCGGACGGAACCGCTCGCGTTCGGACCGCTCGGGAACGGACGACGTCCTGCCGACGTGGGTGTCGATCACGATCGCGGTGACCGTGGCCGCCCTCTGCACGCTGCTGGGCGTGGGCGTCTCGCTCGAGGCCCGCTACGTCCGCCTCGCGATCGCCGTGCTGCTCGGGACCACGGTGCTCACCGCCGCCGTGGTGCTCGTGACCCGATGGGCGGCCGGACCCGACCACCGCGCCGTGGGCTTCCGGGTGTCCCCGTGGCTGGTGCTCGCGGCGCTGATCGCGTGCGGCATCACGCGGGCCGCCGACCTCTCCCCCGCCCTGATCGTCGGGGTGGTGCTCGTGCCGTCGGGTCGCCCCGACCTGGACACCGGCGCGCTGCGCCTCGGCTCGGCGATCGCCGCGGGTGCCCGGAGTGCGACCTGGCGGACGGTCGCCCTGCTCGCACTCGCGGCCTCGGGCTGGGTGCTGCACAGCCTGACCGCGGGCGGGGGCTTCTGGCACGCGCTGACGTCGGAGTTCGCCATCACCCTGTGCGTGGGCGGGGTCGGAGCCGTCATCGCGACGCTGCTGCCGTTCGCCGGGTCCGCCGGCAGCGCGCTCCTCGCGGCCTCACGCGGCCGGTACGTCGCGCTCGCCGTCGTCGCGGTCGCGCTCACCGCCGCGGTCTACTCAGGCCCGTCGGGGACGCACGTGTCGCCGGTGCTGCTCGGCGCGGTCGGCGCGGCCTGCGTGGGGGGTGCGATCGGGGCGTGGTTCTGGGCGCGCACCACGCAACCGGACGCGCGCGCCTGACCCGCACCGGGCCTCCCGTCCGCCGTCCCCGCGCGGCGGATACAGTGACGAACGGTGCGTGACGCGCCGCTCGACCGCCCCAGGGAGCGATGATGACCGAGACCCGATCCGACTACGACCCGACGCGCTTCCGAGAGGTGTTCGAGGGCAGCTTCACGTACGCGAACGGCTTCGCGCGGAACACCCACCGCTTCGCAGGCCGCCCGGCGCTGCGCGAGCCGGACACGGGTCGATCGTGGACGTACGCGGAGCTCGGCGACGCCGTCGACCGCATCGGCGGGTGGCTCGTCCGGCACGGCGCCGGCCGCGGTTCGGTCGTGATGGTCGAGCTGTTCAACTCCCCCGAGTTCGCGATGCTCTACCTGGCGTGCCACCGCATCGGCGCGGTGTTCTCCCCCACGAACTTCCGGCTCGCGCCGGACGAGGTCGCCTTCATCATCGAGGACTCCGCACCGGTGGTGCTGGTGCACGACGCCAGCCGCACCGCCGACATCGCCCGCGCGCTCGAGACCTCGCCGCACCGTCCCGACCACCTCGTCGTCGTCGGCGACGACGACGAAGACGCGCACGACGACGAGCCCGCACGCGACGCGCGCGTCGCGTTCACCGCCCTCCTCGCCGCCGACCCGGTCACGCCCGCCGAGCTGGCCGCCACCGAGCCGCGCAGCGTCTACGACGAGACCACTCGGCTCTACACCTCCGGCACCACGGGACGACCGAAGCCGGTGCCCCTGCCGAGCCTGGTCGAGGTGCTCAGCGCCCACGACGTCGTGATGCACTTCCCGCTCAGCCCGTTCGACAAGACCCTCAACATGTCGCCGCTGTTCCACCGGGGCGGCCTGTACTCGGGCGGCCCGAACCCGGTGTTCTACGTCGGTGCCGAGCTCACGACCCTGCGGCACTTCGACGCCGAGCGGGTGCTCGACCTGGTCGAGTCCGAGCGGCTGACGTTCCTGATCGGCGCACCCCCGAACCTGGTACAGCTCGCGGACGCGCAGGAGGCCCGGCCCCGCGACCTGTCGTCGTTGCACGGCATCGTCACGATGGGCGCGCCGCTCGACCGTGCCGCCGCACTCCGCTTCCAGGAGCTCCTGTCCCCGCGGATCTTCAACGGCTACGGCACGACCGAGACCTTCTGGAACACGTTCCTGCGTCCCGAGGACTTCCCCGACGGCGCCGGCTCCACCGGACGTGCATCGACGGACGACGACGTCGCGGTGGTGCGGGTCTACGAGGACCGCCTGGCCGACCCGACCGACACCGTGCCGAAGGACGGCTCCGAGATCGGTGAGTTCGCGGTCCGGACCGTCAAGTCCGGGTACTCGTACCGCAACCCGGGGCTCGAGGCCGAGAAGTTCGCGAACGGCTGGTTCTACCCCGGCGACCTCGCGACGTGGGACGAGCACGAACGGGTGACGATCGTCGGCCGCAAGGACGACATGGTCATCTCCGGCGGCGAGAACGTGCACCCCGTGCAGGTCGAGGCCGCGCTGCAGGAGCACCCGGGCGTCGCGGACGCGATCGTGGTCGGCGTCCCGGACGAGCGCTGGGGCGAGGTCGTGACGGCGTACGTCGTCCGCGCGCCCGGGCGGCTGCCGGAGGACGACGTCGAAGCCGCCGCCGCCCTCGAGGAGTGGACCGCGTCGCACCCCGGCCTCGCCCGCTACAAGCGGCCGCGGCTCTACCGGTTCGTCACCGAACTGCCGTACAACGCCACCGGCAAGAAGGTGCACTACCTCGCGAAGGCGACGGCAGCGGAGGACCAGGCGGCGGGCCGGCTGATCGAGCCGTAGCGGGCTCTGCAGGTGCGCGGCGTCGGACGGGAGGCCCGTGGCGGTCCCGCCCCGCGCCTCCGGGCCGTCAGCTGGTCGCGTCCACCCCGCGGCTCGGCGCGTTCCGGGCGAACAGGCCCGGCAGCAGCCCGCCGATCTTCGTCCCGATGCACAGACTGACGAAGGTCGCCAGGGGTGTCGCGAGGGACTCGGGGTCGAACGTCGCCACCGCCACCAGCCCGACCGTCCCGGGGACGAGCAGCAGGAACGCCGGGAAGAACGACACCGTCGCGGGGATCGCCGGCACGAGCCGCTCGAGCACCCGCGTCGCGACGAACAGCAGGGCCGCCGTCGCCCCCGTCGCGACGACGCTGCCCCACACCGGCGTCGTCCCGCTCACCAGGGCGTAGGCGGTGACCATGACCGCCACCGAGACGAGCGTCAGCCGCCAGCCCGACCGGAACACCAGGCCGAGTCCGACCGCCAGGACCACCACGGCGACCCACGACACCCAGTAGGACGGGACGGACTCCCACCCGGCCAGGTCCGTGCCGACACCGGCGACCTCGCCGACGAGCGCCGCCGAGGACGGGTCGACGTGCAGCCCGGTCAGTGCGCTGCCCGAGGCGATGCCCGCGGCCATGAACCCGAGCATGATGAGCCCCTGGACGAGCCGCGAGGACCCGGTGACGATGTCGGCGGCGGTGAGCTCGAGCAGGGCGTTGGTGATCAGGGCGCCGGGGACGAACACCGCCACCGGCGCGCACACGGCGAACAGCGGGACCTGCTCGAACCCGGCGCCGGCGGCGACGAGCCCGACTATGGCGGTCGACACGAAGGCCGCCAGGAACGGGATGATCGCGACGGCCTCGCGGAAGCGCCGGAGCAGCAGGCCGATGACCCCGACGAGCCCGCCCACCAGGAGCGCGAGGACGATGGCCCACCACGGGCAGCGGAAGACGACGGCGAGCCCGGCGGAGGTCAGCGCGTTGCCGAGGATCCAGGGCAGTGCGGGCGGCGGGACGGTACCGGCGCGGATGGCACGGACCCGCGCGGGGATCTCGGCGAGGGCGATGGAACCGCTCTCCAGCCCGAGCACGACCCGGTTCGCGCGTGCGGCCTGCCGCGACGACAGCTCGACGCCCTCGGCGTTCACGATGGTCGCCGCACCGGTCGAGACCTCGCTCACCATCACGAGCGCTGGCAGCACCCCGATCGCCAGGGTCGGTCCGACGCCGGCGGCGTCGCGGGCCTTCTCGAGCGCCGAGCGGACGTCGGTGACGGAGCTGCCCGCGTCGAGCAGCAGCGCACCCAGCGTGCCGAGGAGCATGCCGACGGGGACGGTCTCGCCGTCGACGACCTCGACGTGGGCCTCGGGCCGACGGAGGGCGTTCTGCAGGTTCGCGAGTGCGCTTCCGAGTCCGACCACGCAGGCGATGTTAGCGATCGAGCGTGGCCTCGATGACCACGTTGTCGACCGAGGCGGCGCCGTCCGGACGCTGCAGGCACGTGATGAGCAGCAGTCGGCCGGGCTCGTCCGCCCAGACGTCGGCATCGGCGGCCACGGTCGCCTTCGTGATCCGCTCGGAACCGGTCACCGTCCACCGCGCGTCGCCGATCCGGACCCTGCTGCCGACCGCGACCTCGGAACGTTGCCCGTCGACGTCGATGAGCAGGTTGCCGGGGCCGATCGCACCGTTCCGCAGCGAGTGCATGACGACGAACACGGTGCCGTCCGCGCGGTCCGCCAGCGGGACCCCCAGGTTGCGGACCCGGTAGGCCTCGCTGAACCCCGGTGGCGTGATCTGCCCGTCGACGGCGTCCAGTTCGCCGAGCGGCACGTCGAGCCCGACCGACGGCACCACGAGCTGCGCGCCGGTGTCGGCGACTGCGTTCGACGCCGCCGCCGCCGTTCCTGACTCGCCCGGGTCGAGCGTGACCTGCTTGCCGTCGAGCGACGTGCCGGTGATCGCCGTCGGCGATGCGGCGCCGGTGGTCGCCGTGACCACACCGACCACGCCGACGACGAGGGTCGCCGCGGCGAGCACGGCGGTCGTCCAGAGCAGCGCGGTGCGCGGTCGGGTGCGTGGGGCGGTCATCTTCCGTTCCGGGGGTGGTGACGAATGTGTCGGACGGGAGGCGCGCCTCCCCCCACCGGCACGGCCGGAGCGCCGCTGGCGCGTCGCTCCGGAACCGGCGGCGTGGGCCCAGTCCGACAGGTGGGTGCCGGGATCCGCGTGGCGGGGTCGACCGCCTCGCGGATCCCGGTGCGTCAGTCCTGCTGGGTGACGCGGCGGCGGGACGCGATGAACGCGACCGAGCCGAGGGCGACGACGCCGACGGCCGACAGCCCGATCCACGGCAGGGCCGAGGTGCCGGAGACGGTGCCTCCGGTGTTCACGGCTGCGCCGGTGGTGACGGCCGTGGTGGTGTCGACCGGGTCGACGACGACGGTGCCGTCAGCGGTGACCGTGATGGCGAGCGAGACCACGGCGGTGCCGTCCGAGGACTCCACCGCGACGGTGTGCGCGCCGGCCGGGGTGTCCGCGGGGATCACGACCGAGGTCGCGAAGGCCCCGTCGGCGTCCGTGGTCACGGTGCCGAGGACGACGGGGTCGCTGTGCAGGACGATCGAGTACTCCGTCGCTGCCGGCAGGCCCTCGGCGCGCAGCGGCACCGAGTCGCCGACCGTGAAGGTGGTGGTGCCGCCGGTGCTGATCGACGGAGCCGGGGTGGTCGGGGCGGTGGTCGGCTCCGTGGTCGGGCCGGTCGTGGGCGCCGGCGTGCCGGGCTCGCTCGGCTCGGTCGTCGGCTCCGGCGTGCCGGGCTCGCTCGGCTCGGTCGTCGGCTCCGGCGCCACCGGGGTGGTCGGCTCGGGCGTGGGTGCCTCGGCCGCCGTGTAGGCGATCGAGATCGGCTGCGGCTTCTTGGCCGCGGCGTCGTTCGCGCCGGACGTGTACCAGTACGAGCTCTGACCGGTCTCGTTCTGGAAGTCGACGAAGTCCGCCGGCCACGAACCCCAGTCGGCGTTCGTCTTGTTCAGGCTCGTCGCCGACGCGGGCTCGACGCCCTGCCAGTCCGGGCTCACGGTGATCCCCGTGCTCGTGACGTCGACGTCGGTGAGGGTGGCGAGGTGCACGGTGCGCGGGGTGAGCGGCGCCCAGCTGCCCCCGTCGCGCGAGGCCGCGTAGCCCGAGACCGTGGCGGTGAGCTCACCCGTGCCGTCCGCTGCGACGTGCAGTTCCGGGTCCTCGGCGGACCAGTACGTCAAGCCACCGTAGAACGCGACCGTGAAGCCGCCGTCCCACGCGATGTCCGCGGTGCCGGCTGCGGCGTCGACGGTGCCGGTACCCTCGGCCAGGGTCAGGACGCCGCGGGTGCTCGTCGCCGGGGTGACGGTGGTGCCGTCGCCGGTCTGGCACTTCGTGGCGAAGGTCGGGGTCGAGGTGCCGCCCGCGGTCGTCGGGTAGGCGATCGAGACGTTGCCGGCCGAAGCGGCGTAGCCAGGCGACGGGTTGGTCGCGGTCCACGGAGCCGAGGCTCCCGAGTTGCCGGCGACCCCGGCGGACAGGAAGTTGCAGCCGCCGAAGTAGGCGCCGGCGTTGGCCTCGTTGCTGAGGCTCCAGGACAGCGACGCGTCGGTGACGTCGGCGGAGGCGGCGTTCGCGGGGGCGGCGCCGAGCGCGGCGGCCGCGGCGATCGTCGTGCCGAGGGCGACGGCGGTCGCGCCGGCGGCCAGACGCCGGGCGCGAGGAGAGGACAGGTGCATTCGGGTGGTCTCCAAGTTTGGGTAGCCTTACCTAACTCCCTGAGCATAGGGACAGGAGTTAGGTTAGGCAACCCTAAGTTTATCTCTCCCGGACGCGGTCGTGCGCAGGAGCTCTCGCGAGACGTGCTTCGGTACCCCCGGTGGGACTCGAACCCACAACTCAGCGATTTTAAGTCGCGTGCCTCTACCGATTGGGCCACGGGGGCGGGCCGCAACAGCCTACCGATGCCCTCGACGACGAGAGGCGGCCACCCCGAAGGGTGACCGCCTCTGGCGTGCTGGTGCTGGGACTACTTGGCGTCGGCCGGGGCCTTCACGGGCTCGGCCTCGTTCGAGACGTCCTCGGCGGGCTCGCCGTACGCCGGGCCAGCGGCGCCGGCGGGCTTGCCCTCTTCCGGAGCCGGAGCGGCGGCCGGGGCTGCCGGGGCCTCGGCTGCGGGCTTCGGACGGGACGCGAACGCCTCGAACGCAGCGCGCGGGGTCTCACGGTCGTCGAGCGACGCGATGTCGCGACCGAGGAAGAAGCCACCGACCCAGTCGCCGATGACGCGCCACTTACGCTCCCACGACGGCATCGCCATGCCGTGGTAGCCGCGGTGCGCGCCCCACGCCAGGAAGCCCTTCATGGCGAACTTGCCGGACTGGAACACGCCGATGCCGAGACCGAGACCCGCGACGGCGCCGAGGTTCTCGTGCTTGTAGTCGGTCGTGGCCTCGCCGCGGATCGTCGCGACCAGGTTCTTCGCGAGCTGCTTCGCCTGACGGACGGCGTGCTGGGCGTTCGGCACGCAGAAGCCGCCGACCCCACCACCGGTGAGGTCCGGCACGGCTGCGACGTCGCCACAGGCCCATGCGTCCGCGATCACGCCGTTGTCGTCGACGACACGCAGGTCGGGCTGCACGCGGATGCGACCGCGCTGCTCGAGCGGGAAGTCGGTGCCCTTGACCATCGGGTTCGCCATGACACCGGCGGTCCAGATGATGAGGTCGGACTCGATCTTCTCGATGGCGCCGTCGCTCGTCTTGAGCTCGCAGACGCCACCGACGGCCGAGGCCAGCTGGGTCTCGAGGTGCACGGTCGCACCGCGCTGCGCCAGGTTCTTGAGCACCCAGTGCGAGGTCTCGAGCGAGACCTCGGGCATGATGCGGCCCATCGCCTCGACCAGGTGGAAGCGCGTTTCGTCGAAGGACAGCTGCGGGTAGCTCTTCAGCAGATCGGTGACGAAGGAGCGGAGCTCGGCGAAGACCTCGATGCCGGCGAAGCCGCCACCGACGACGACGACGGTCAGCAGGCGGTCACGCTCGGGACCGGCCGGCAGATTCGCCGCCTTGTGGAAGTTCGTGAGGATCTTGTCGCGGATCGCCGCGGCTTCCTCGATCGTCTTGAGGCCGATGGCCTCGTCCGCGACACCCGGGATCGGGAACGTGCGCGACACCGCGCCGGCGGTCATGACGATCTGGTCGTAGGACTCCTCCCACGCCTCGCCCTCGGCCGGGGTGATCGTGGCGGTCTTCGTCGCGTGGTCGACCTTGGTGACCTTCGCGGTGACGACGCGGGTGTTCTTGAGGTGACGGCGGTGCGAGACGACCGCGTGACGCGGCTCGATCGAACCGGCGGCGACCTCGGGCAGGAACGGCTGGTACGTCATGTACGGCAGCGGGTCCACCATGACGACCTCGGCTTCGCCCTGGCGAAGGTGCTTCTCGAGCTTCCATGCGGTGTAGAAACCGGCGTAACCGCCGCCGACGACGAGGATCTTGGGCACGGGGGATGATCTCCTTGGATGGGGGTTTCGGAGTCGAGTCAGACTTCGCCGCCACCCGCCCCGACTCCAGCGTCTGCACCGTCATCATACGCCCGGCACTCACACCGGGAGGGCGACCAGTCCGCGCGCTCGAGCGCGAGGTCGCCGATGGGGTTGACGCCGGGTCCGGCGGCGAGGGCGTGACCGACGAGGGCGTGCAGGCACTTCACGCGGGTGGGCATGCCACCGGCGCTGATGCCGACGATCTCGTCGACGTGCTCGATCGACTCGCGATCGGCCAGGTAGGACTCGTGGGCCGCGAGGTACGCGGCCGCAGTGGTGTCGTCCTCGAGCAGTGCTGCCAGCCCCGGCATCACCTGGTTGGCCTCGAGGGTGCTGACCGCGGCGGTGGCCGCGGGGTGGCACAGGTAGTAGAACGTCGGGAACGGGGTGCCGTTCGACAGTCGGGGCTTCGTGGAGACGACCGTGGGGTTGCCACAGACGCACCGTGCCGCGATCCCGATGACGTCGCGTGCCGGTCGGCCGAGCTGCGCCGACACGACCTGGACGTCGCGGTCGGAGGGCGGGTCGAAGGGAGGGGTCGTCACGGGAACGTGAGCCTACCGGAGACCCGGTGCCCCGCGCACCGTCGTGCCGGACGGGTGCCGGGCGCTACTTGCTCTCGCCGGTGCCCGAGACGTCCGGGGCCACGAGGTCGGCCGCGGTCTCGTCGGTGAGCCCGGACTGCAGCACCGAGGAGAGCATCGCCTGCACCCAGTCCACCTTCGGCGTCTGGACCTTGGTGCTGACCGGCGTACCGGAATCCGTCGTCGGCACGGTCTCGGTCGTGCGGTTCTCGGCGCCCATCACGAGGTAGCTCTCCTCGCCCGGGTACACGTAGAGCAGGCGATCGCGTGCCTGCGCCTCGATGTAGGCGGGGTCGTCCCAGCGGGCGACGTCCTTCTTCTTCTGCGTGACGTCGGCCTTCTGGCTCGCCACCTCACGCTGCTGCTGGGCGATCTGCTCCTGCTGCTGGATGAGCGTGCGGAGCGACGGCGCGAGCACCACGACGAAGAGCACGATGATCGCGAGCATGAGCAGGCTGAAGCCGGAGAAGTGGATCGAGCGGTACCAGGGCTGCGCCGACGTGGTGCCGTCGGGCATCGCCACGGGGACGCGGCGGACGCGGGGCTTCTGGCTGGGCACGGTCCGACGATAACCCGACCGACGTGGTGGGCACGCTCGGCACGCGGCCGTTCGGCGCCCTCTCAGCGTCTCGCCGACGTCCGCACACGACGAGACGCCGTCCTCTCGGAGGAGGACGGCGTCTCGGTGGTACGGGGACTGCTGAGCGGCTGGCTACAGCGACGCGGCGCGCGGGAAGGCCGAGCGACCGGCGTACACCGCGGCGTCGCCGAGCTCTTCCTCGATGCGGAGCAGCTGGTTGTACTTGGCGACGCGGTCCGAACGGGCCGGTGCACCGGTCTTGATCTGACCACCGTCGACCGCGACCGCGATGTCCGCGATCGTGGTGTCCTCGGTCTCACCCGAGCGGTGCGACAGGATGGAGGTGAGGCCGTGGCGGTGCGCGAGCGACACCGCGTCGAGGGTCTCGGTGAGCGTGCCGATCTGGTTGACCTTCACCAGGATCGAGTTCGCGGCCTTCTCGTCGATGCCCCGCTGCAGACGCTTCGGGTTGGTGACGAACAGGTCGTCGCCGACGATCTGGACCTTGTCGCCGAGCTCGGCGGTCAGGTGCGACCAGCCCTCCCAGTCGTCCTCGGCCAGCGGGTCCTCGATGGTGACGAGCGGGTAGTTCGCGACGAGGTCGGCGAAGTACGCGGTGAACTCCTGACTCGAGAGCTGCTTGCCCTCGAACGAGTACTTGCCGTCGTGGAAGAACTCGGTGGACGCGACGTCGAGGCCGACGGCGATGTCCTTGCCCGGGGTGTAGCCGGCCTTCTCGATCGCGGTCAGCAGGAAGTCGAGCGCTGCACGGTTCGATGCGAGCTCCGGCGCGAAGCCGCCCTCGTCGCCGAGGCCGGTCGCGAGGCCCTGCTTCTTCAGCTCGCCCTTGAGGGCGTGGTAGGTCTCGACGCCCCAACGGAGCGCCTCGGAGAAGGACTCGGCGCCGTAGGGCACGAGGAAGAACTCCTGGATGTCGACGTTGGTGTCCGCGTGGGCGCCACCGTTGACGACGTTCATCAGCGGGACGGGCAGCGTGTGCGCGTTCGGGCCGCCGAGGTAGCGGAACAGCGGCAGGTCGGCCGAGTCGGCAGCGGCACGGGCCACGGCGAGCGAGGCGCCGAGGATCGAGTTCGCGCCGAGGCGGGACTTGTTCTCGGTTCCGTCGAGCTCGATGAGCGCGGCGTCGACGAGGCGCTGGTCGGTGGCGTCGAAGCCCTCGAGCGCCGGGCCGATCTCGTCGAGGACGGCGTCGACGGCCTTGAGCACGCCCTTGCCGCCGTAGCGCGAGGCATCGCCGTCGCGGAGTTCGTACGCCTCGAACGCGCCGGTGGAAGCACCGGAGGGGACGAGCGCGCGGGACACGACGCCGTCGTCGAGGAGGACCTCGACCTCGACCGTCGGGTTGCCTCGGGAATCGAGGACTTCGCGTGCGCCTACGGCATCGATCAGGGCCACGGGGTACTCCCTACACATTGGTTGTGGTGTTTGCGGGACCGATCCTAGCGAGCCGAGGTGAACACGACGTCGACCGTGACGCCCGGTGTGGACGACTCAGTCGAGCGGGCGGAACTCCACACCCTCGAGCGACGTCGTGTCGGCGCCGACGGTCGCGAAGGCGGAGAACCCCTGAGCGGCCAGACCGGCGAGCAGGTTCTTCGTGTTCTTGGTGCGCCGTTCGAGCCGTACGCGTCGGTGCGACCCGAGCGCCTCGGTCTTGAGGGCCGCGAGCCGGACGGGGTCGACGTCCTTGTCGTAGACGAGCACCACGGCGTCGGACTCCGCGGACTCCGGGAGTGTCACGAGGTCGACCAGGCGTTCGAAGCCGAGCGAGAAGCCGACCGCAGGGACGTCCTGGCCGAGGAACCGGCCGATCATGCCGTCGTACCGACCGCCGCCGCCCAGGCTGTAGCCGAAGTCGGGGTGCGCGACCTCGAAGATCGTGCCGGTGTAGTAGCCCATCCCGCGTACGAGCGTCGGGTCGAAGCGGAGGTCGACCCCGGGCAGGGCCTCGCGCAGGCGCAAGAGGTCGGCGAACGCCTCGGCGTCGAGCCACGCGGACCCCTCGACCGAGGTCCAGTCCGCGGCCTCGAGCGCGCGGATCGTGTCCTCGAGCCCCGGCAGCTCCTGCCCGACGGTGCTGCGGAGTTCGGCGGCGACGCCGTCCGGACCGATCTTGTCGAGCTTGTCGATCGTGATGAGCGCGCGGTCGGCGGCAGCCGGGTCGGCGATGCCCCACGACGCCAGCAGGGTCAGCAGGATCCGCCGGTCGTTGATGCGGATCGTGGTGCCGGTCACGCCGAGTGCGTCGAGGGCGGCGGTCGTGGCGCGGATGAGCTCGATCTCGGCCAGCTGCCCGGGCTCCCCGAGGATGTCGATGTCGCACTGCACGAACTGGCGGTAGCGCCCCTTCTGCGGACGCTCGGCGCGCCAGACCGGCGCGATCTGCACCGATCGGAACACCGACGGCAGCTCGGCGCGGTGCGACGCGTAGAACCGGGCGAGCGGCACGGTCAGGTCGAAGCGGAGCCCGAGGTCGGCGAGGTCGAGGGGCGCCTGGGCCGTCTGCAGGTCCTCGGTGCTGAGCCCGCGCTTCATGACCGCGAACGCCAGCTTCTCGTTGTCACCGCCGAGCCCGGAGTGCAGGCGCGCGGCGTCCTCGACCACCGGGGTCTCGATCTCGTCGAACCCGTGCCGGGAGTAGACGTCGCGGACGACACCGAGCACGTGCTCGCGTCGGGCCTTGTCCGCGGGGAGGAAGTCACGCATGCCACGGGGTGCCGTCACGGTCGTCGCCATGGCGTCAAGTCTGGCAGATGCGCATCGCCGGGTTGCGCGGCATGCGCTCTACTGGCATACTGCATTCAGTACCTCGGTTCGGAGCGTGCCTGATCCACTCTCCGGACCGATCGCGTGGGCACCGTGCTGCAGTGTGCCCCGCGACTCGAGCGGGTTCTGCGTGCACACCTCTCCCTGGGGGTGTGCCCACCCGCTCACGGGCGCCCTCCTTTTTCGGGTTAGGAGGGCGCCCTTCTCCGTTTCCGCAGGCGGCGCCCGAGCTCCCGCGCACTCACTCGGCGGCGCGGCCGGCGTGCTCGAGCGCAGCGACCGCGGCGCGGAGACTCGCGACCGGGTCGATGCCGTCGTGCACCGCCCTCGTGATCTCCTCGAGCATCGCGATCCCCCACGTGGGGTCCACCGCCCCGGCCCCGTCGGCCGGCGCCGGAGACCCGACCGATGCCCGAGCGGTCTCCGTTCCGGATGCCGCAGCGGGCGTGGCGGACGGGTCACGGGCCTCCCGGTCGGCGGCCACGACGGACGCGACGGCCGCGTCGGCAGCACCGTGCTCGTCCAGGCGCTCCAGCAGCTTGACGGCCCGTTCCAGCGGCGGCATCGCGCGCGGGACCCCGTCCAGCACGCTCGTCCGGGCCGACTTCTCGGCCGCCTTCGCCGCGCGCCACACCCGGACGACGTCGTCGACGGTGTCCGCGGTCTCGTCGCCGAACACGTGCGGGTGTCGACGGACCATCTTGTCGCGGACCCCGGCGGCGACGTCCTCGAGGGTGAACTCCCCCGCACGTTCGGCGATCCCGGCGTGCAGGACGACCTGGTACAGGACGTCGCCGAGCTCCTCGCGGACGTCGTCCGGGTCGCCGTCGTCGATGGCGTCGACGAGTTCGTAGGACTCCTCGACCGCGTAGCGCGCAAGCGTGGCGTGGGTCTGCGCACGGTTCCAGACGCAGCCCCCGTCCTCGGCGAGCAGGCGGTCGACGACGGTGACGAGGTCCGGTACGGCGGTCATCGCGCCATCGTCTCACCCACGTATGCTGGTCGTGGTGTGTCGGGAAGTCTGGTCGACGGACACTCACCCGACCCCTCGAGACGGAGATCCATGTCGTCCCTCGTCCGCTCGCCCCGCTTCAGCGCCATCGCGCTCCTGACCGCCGCCGTGCTCGGCCTGGTCGTCGCGAACTCGCCCGTCGGCCCCGGCCTCGAACGCCTGCTCGACGCGCACCTGCCGCTCGGCGCCGTCGGGCTCGACCTGTCGATCGCGCACTGGGTCAGCGACGGACTGCTCGCGGTCTTCTTCCTGCTCGTCGCGATCGAGCTGAAGCAGGAACTCGTCGACGGTGAGCTGTCGAACCCGGGGACCGCGATCGTGCCGGCGATCGCGGCGGTCGGCGGCGTGCTCGTGCCGGCCGGCGTCTTCCTGCTGGTGACCGCCGGTACCCCGTACACGCACGGCTGGCCGATCCCGACGGCGACCGACATCGCGTTCGCGCTCGGTGTCCTTGCGATGTTCGGTCGTGGGCTGCCGAGCGGCATCCGGGTGTTCCTGCTCGCGCTCGCGGTGCTCGACGACCTCATCGCGATCATCATCATCGCCGTCGTGTTCGCGCACGACACCGACTTCGCGGCCCTCGGCGGTGCGGTCGTCGCGCTCGCGGTGTTCTGGGTGCTCGGTCGGATGCTCCGGCCCGGGCGCCGCGGTCAGACGCTCCTGATCGTGGCCATGGTCCTGGTCGGGCTCGTCACCTGGTGGCTCGTCCACCACTCGGGCGTGCACGCGACGATCGCCGGCGTCGCGCTCGGGCTCGTGCTGCCCCGCCGACCGGGCCACACCCTGCACGAGCACGTCGAGCCGTGGTCGAACGCGATCGTGCTGCCGGTGTTCGCGTTCGTCTCGGCCGCGGTCGTCATCCCCTCGGTCGGCATCAGCGAGCTCTCCCCCACGTTCTGGGCGGTCGTCATCGCGCTGCCCGTCGGCAAGGTCATCGGCATCACGCTGTTCGGCGTCGTCGCCACGCGGATCTTCCGCTCGCCCGGCCGCTCGTCGCTGTCGTTCTTCTCGATCGCCACCGTCGGGGTGCTCGGTGGGATCGGGTTCACCGTCTCGCTGCTCATGAACGAGCTCGCGTTCGCCCGCAACGAGGAGGTCCTCGACGAGGGCGTACTCGCCGTGCTCGTCGGGTCCGGCATCGCCATCGTCGCGTCGGCGGTCGTCGTCACGCTGCGGGCACGGGCGTACCGTGCGCGCCGCGAGCTGTCCGAGGCCGAGGACACCGAGTAGCGGGCTGCGGTCCGACTCGGAACGACGTCCTCGTTGTCGTACGACATCGAGAACGTCGTTCCGGGTCGGAGATCGCCGCCCCTTACGCGGCCGGCGCCTCCGCCGGCGTCGTCGCGCCGTAGACCGCGGTCAGGATGCTCTCGACCCACCGGATCAGGGCGTCGTCCGGCAGCGCCTGGTCGTGCGGCCGCGGCATCGGGATGCTCGCCGCGTTCTGCTGCGGGAACCACTTCGCGCCCGGGAACATCCGCTTGAGCCGCACCTGCGACGAGTCGGCGAGCTCCTTGCCCGCGACGCGCAGGTTCGACCCCATGACGACCACGTCGGACAGGCCGACCTGCTGCGCCATGCGACGGAGCCGGGAGACCTCGACCAGCGTCTGCACGGGCTGCGGCGGCTGCCCGTACCGGTCGGTGAGCTCGTCGAGCACCATGTCGATGGCGTCCTGCTGCGCCGTCGGGGCCGAGGCCGCTGACAGCTTCTGGTACGCCTCGAGCCGGAGCCGCTCGGACTCGACGTAGTCCTCGGGGATGTGCGCGTCGACCGGGATCTCGAGCCGCAGCTCGGTCTGCCCCTCGGCCACGTCGCCGCGGAACTGCGAGACGGCCTCGCCGATCATCCGGAGGTACAGGTCGAACCCGACGCCCGCGATGTGCCCGGACTGCTCGCCACCGAGCAGGTTGCCGGCACCACGGATCTCGAGGTCCTTCATGGCGACCTGCATGCCCGCGCCGAGCTCGTTGTTCGCCGCGATCGTCTCGAGGCGGTCCTGCGCGGTCTCGGACAGGGGCTTCTCGGAGTCGTACAGGAAGTACGCGTACCCGCGCTCCCGCCCACGGCCGACACGACCGCGCAGCTGGTGGAGCTGGGACAGCCCGTACTTGTCGGCCTTGTCGATGATGAGCGTGTTCGCGTTCGCGATGTCGAGCCCGGTCTCGATGATCGTCGTCGACACGAGGACGTCGAACCGACGCTCCCAGAAGTCGACCATGACCTGCTCGAGGGTGCTCTCGGACATCTGCCCGTGTGCCACGGCGATGCGGGCGTCCGGAACGATCTCGGCCAGGTGCGCGGCGACGCCCTGGATGTCCTTCACGCGGTTGTGCACGTAGAACACCTGCCCCTCACGCAGGAGTTCGCGGCGGATCGCGGCGGCCACCTGCAGGTCGGACTGCGGCCCGACGAAGGTCAGGATGGGGTGGCGGTCCTCTGGTGGCGTGGCCAGGGTCGACATCTCGCGGATGCCGGTGACGGCCATCTCGAGCGACCGCGGGATCGGGGTCGCCGACATCGCCAGGACGTCGACGTTCGTCTTGAACTTCTTGAGCTGGTCCTTGTGCTCGACGCCGAACCGCTGTTCCTCGTCGATGATGACGAGGCCGACGTCCTTGAAGGTGATGCCCTGCGACAGGATCCGGTGGGTCGCGATGACGATGTCGACGGTCCCGTCGGCGAGCCCGGCGATGGTCTCCTTGGATTCCTTCTCGGACTGGAACCGGCTCAGGGCGCGCAGGTGCACGGGGAACCCGGCGAAGCGCTCCTGGAACGTCTCCATGTGCTGGCGGACGAGCAGCGTCGTCGGCACGAGCATGACGACCTGCTTGCCGTCCTGCACCGCCTTGAACGCGGCGCGGATCGCGACCTCGGTCTTGCCGTAGCCGACGTCGCCGGAGAGCAGGCGGTCCATCGGGATCGGCCGCTCCATGTCGCGCTTGATCTCGTCGATCGTGGTGAGCTGGTCGGCGGTCTCGGCGAACGGGAAGGCCTCTTCCAGCTCGCGCTGCCACGGGGTGTCCGGCCCGAAGGCGTGCCCCTTCGACGCCATCCGCGCCGAGTACAGCTTGACCAGGTCGACGGCGATGTCGCGGACGGCCTTGCGGGCCTTCGACTTGGCGGCCGACCAGTCCGAGCCGCCCATCTTCGACAGGGTCGGGGACTCGCCACCGACGTACCGCGACAGCTGGTCGAGCTGGTCGGTCGGCACGAAGAGCTTGTCGCCCGGGTAGTTCCGCTTCGACGGCGCGTACTCGAGCACGAGGTACTCGCGCTGCGTCTTCACCGCGTTGCGGCCGCCGCTGGAGACCTCGCGGCTGACGAGCTCGACGAACTTGCCGATGCCGTGCGTCGCGTGCACGACGACGTCGCCCGGCTTGAGCTGCAGCGGGTCGACCACGTTCTTGCGGCGGCTCGCCAGCTTCTTGACGGTGCGCGCGCCCTGCTGGACGCTCCGGCCGTAGAACTCCGCCTCGCTGAGGACGACGATGCGCGGATCCGGGATGGCGAAGCCGTGCTCGACGGTGGCGGTCGTGACGATGGCGACACCCGGCTCGGGAGGCGCGGGCAGGGCTTCGGCACGGGCTGCGACGCCGGCGTCGGCGAGGACCTGCACCGCCCGTTCGACCAGTCCCTGGCCCTGGGCGGTCACCACGACCGCCCACCCGTCATCGGTGAGCGCCTTGACGTGCGCGATCGCGCCGTCGGCACTGCCCGCGAAGCTCGGCACCGCCTCGGCGCGGACGCGGATGTACTCCCCGGCCTCGGCTGCCGCCTCGGCGTCGGTGAGCACGCGCGCGGTGTCGCCTTCGTCGAGCCCGGAGTCGAACGGCGACACCGTCCACCAGGTGCGCTGCCCACGGGTGTTCTTGAGCTGCTGCACCGTCAGGAAGTTGCCGGCGTCGAGGTCGATGGGTGCCTGCGCCCCGGCGACCGCGGCGCTCCAGGCGGCCTGCAGGAACTCGGTGTTCGTCTCGGCCAGGCTGTTGGCGCGGCCGTTCACCCGCTCGGGCGAGAACACCGCGATGGTGGCGGTCTCGGGCAGGTACGACGTCATCGGCACGAGGTCCTGCACGAGCGCCGGGGCGAGGGACTCCATGCCCTCGACCGGGATCCCCTCGGCGATCTTCGCGAGCATCTGCGACAGGTTGGGGAACTCGTGGAGCATCTCGCGCGCCCGCTGCCGGACGTCGTCGCTGAGGAGGAGTTCGCGCGAGGCGGTGAGCTCGACCGAGCCGAGGTCGTCCTCGGTGGTGCGCTGATCGGCGACGGAGAACGCCTTGATCGCCTCGATCTCGTCGCCGAAGAAGTCGACGCGGACGGGGTGGTCGGCCGTGGGCGGGAAGACGTCGAGGATGCCGCCGCGCACCGCGAACTCACCACGCCGGGTGACGAGGTCGACCCGGGCGTATGCCATGTCGACGAGCTTCGCGGCGATCGCTGCCAGGTCGTTGCCGCGCGAGTCGGTCCGGAGCAGGACGGGTGCGAGCGAGGTCAGGTTGGCCGCGATCGGCTGCAGGGCGGCGCGGACGCTCGCCACCACGATGGTGGTGCGGCGGTCGGCGACGTCGGCGGCGGACCACGACGCGAGTCGCCGCAGGGTCGCGATCCGGGTGCCGACGGTCTGCGCACTCGGGCTGAGGCGTTCGTGCGGCAGGGTCTCCCACGCCGGGAACTCGAGGACGTCGGCGTCGGGGACGTAGCTGCCGAGGGCGTCGCGGACGGATTCGGCCTCACGCCCGGTCGCCGTGATGACGAGCACGCACTGCGGGCCGTTCCGTTCGGCGATCAGCGCCCCGAGCAGCGGGACCCGCAGGCCGTCGACGACCGAGAAGTCGGCGTCACGAGGCGCGGCACGGAGCACGCGATCGAACGCGGAGGCGCGCGAGAGCGCAGGGATGATGCCCGAGATCGTCACTCAGGAGATGGTACCGGCCCCCACCGACACCGCCCGCGTGGTGCGCGACGGGCGAACACGGCCGGGATCGGCCGGTGCCGTCAGGACGGCGCGTGCACGCGCTGCTGCGCGGCGACGAGCCCGAGCTCGGCGATCGCCTCGACCGCGTCCGCGGCGTCGGCCAGCAGGATCGGCAGCGACTTCTTCTCGGCTGCGGAGAAGTCACGCAGCACGTAGTCGGCCGGGTCCTGACGGCCGGGCGGGCGACCGATGCCGACCCGCACGCGCGAGAACTCGTTCGTGCCGGTCGCCTTGATGATGTCGCGGAGGCCGTTGTGGCCGCCGTGCCCACCGCTGCCCTTGAGCCGGACGGTGTCGAACGGCAGGTCGAGTTCGTCGTGCACGACGACCAGGTCGGCCGGGGTGGCGCTGTAGAACCCGAGCACCGACGACACCGGGCCGCCCGACGTGTTCATGAACGAGCCGGGCTTCGCCAGCACGAACCGCGGGCCGCCGGGCACCAGGCGCCCTTCGGCGACCTGGTTCGGCGTCTTGTGCTTCTTGAACGTCGCGCCCATGCGGGACGCGAGTTCGTCGAGGACCATCTGGCCGACGTTGTGGCGGTTGCCGGCGTAGTCGGGCCCGGGGTTCCCGAGTCCGACCACGACCAGTGTTCGATCCGCCACAGCGTCGACCAGATGCCTTCGAAGGGGTGTTACTCGGAGACGGGCTCGGAGCCGCCCTCGGCACCGGCTTCGGCGCCGGCCTCGGCCGAGGCCTCGTCCGCAGCGTCGTCGTCGGCGGTGCCACGCGGGGTGACGATCTGCACGACGAGTGCCTCGGGGTCGGTCTCGAGCTCGGCGCCCTCAGGGAGGGTCAGCTCGGACGCGACGATCTGCTTGCCGTCCTCGAGGCCCTCGACGTCGACGACGACGTGCTCCGGGATGTCGGTCGCGAGGACCAGCAGGGAGACGGTGTTCAGGTCCTGCACGTGGATCGTGCCGGAGAAGGACTCGCCCTCGACGACGACGGGCACGTCGACCGTGACCTTCTCGCCACGGCGGAGGACCACGAGGTCGATGTGCTCGATGATCTGGCGCACCGGGTCACGCTGGACGTCCTTGACGAGGGCGAGCTGGGCAGCACCCTCGATGTCGAGGTCGACGACCGCGTTGGCGGTACGGACGAGCAGCATGGTCTCGTGACCGGGCAGCGAGATGTGCTTCGGCTCGGTGCCGTGGCCGTAGACGACCGCGGGGATCTTGTCGGCGGCGCGGAGCTTGCGCGCTGCACCCTTGCCGAACTTGGTGCGGACGTCCGCTGCGAGCTTCGTGTAGTCGGCCATGGTGCCTCCTGGTCTCGGGGGTCGACACCGGCGGTCCGGCATCGTGGGGGTCTGTGGTGTTGCAACTCGAACGCGTGCACGCGTGAGGAACGTTCCCTGCTGGGCCGGGTCTCCCACCGCGTCGATCACGGCCGCTGTCGCGGCCCTCGCCGAAGTCAATCACCGACTCTACCAGCACCCGCCGGGCGTGTCGTGCCTCAGTGCCCGGCGGCCACCGCTTCCTTCGGCACCCTGAGGAACGAGAGCACCACGAAGGCGAGGACGTAGAGCCCGACGAACGTCCAGACCACGCCGCCGGGCCCACCCCACGGCAGGACGGCGCTGACCACGGCGTTGCCGAGGAAGGTCGCACCGCCGGCCGCCGTCGCGTACATGGCCATCGCGGCGCCGCGGCGCTCCTCGCCGGCGAAGGCGGGGACGATCGCACCCATCGGCGTGAACCCGGCGAGCATGATGCCGAAGACCGTCCCAGCGGCGGTGGCGAGCCAGAAGCCCCACTCGGAACCGGCGGGCACCAGGTGCGGGACGTACCACCAGGCCAGCAGTCCGATCGCCGAGGCGCCGATGCCGAACCACTTGACGGTGCGGATCCAGCCGATGCGGTCGCCGAGGGCGCCGAAGAAGGCGTTGAACAGGATGTTGCCGGCGTAGACGATCACCGTCATCGTCAGCCACTTCGACTGGCCCCACCCGAGCTCGGTGCCGATGATCGCCGGCATGATCACGAACATGCCGAACTCGGGCGCCGTGTTGACGAGCCGGATCAGGACGGCGAGCAGGACCTTGGGCCGTGTGATGCAGACCTCGATGCCGCTGGCGATGACCCGAGCGGCGGAGTGCGAGCGCGGAGCGATGCGGCCGAGTCCGGTGGGCTCGTGGACACCGAACCGGACGATCACCCAGCCGGCCACGACCAGCACGAGTGACAGGGCCATCGACCACGTCTCCCCCGTGTGGCCGCCGCCGAACGCGGGGATGCTGCCGATCGCGATGAGCGAGCCGAGCGTCGGCAGGCCACCGGTGAAGACGACGTAGAACCAGCCGACGGCGGTGGCGTTCCGCTCACGTGCGACGGTGTGGTTCACCCAGCAGAGGAACGAGAAGGCGAACAGCGGGAACCCGAGTCCGCGCAGGAAGTACGTCAGGGCGATGAGTCCGACCGACCCGGTGGGCAGTGCCGCGAGGAACGCGACCTGGAACACCACCCACAGGACGGCGCCGATCGTCATGACGCGGCGGGGCCCCCACAGCTCGGAGAGCACACCGGCGAAGTACGACGCCACCAGGACCGCGACGCCGTAGATGCCGATGACCATCGCTGCACTGTCCGTGCCACCGGAGCCGAGCGCCGCGGCGATGTGCGGAGCGATGAAGTTCGACTCGATGCCGTCGCCCGTCATGAAGACGAGGACGCCGAGGAAGCCCCACCGCAGCGGGTGCGGGATGCCGAGGCGGGCGATGAGGCCCTCGCGCGCCACGGCGGGTGCCGGTGGCGTGGAGCCAGGTGGTGCGGTCGCGACGCCGTTCGGCGGGGTCAGGGTCGTGGTGCGTTCGGTGCGGGGTTCCGACATGTGTCGTCTCTCCTGGAGGGGCCCCGGAGTGCTCGACCCGGCATCGCGGCATGTCTCCGGGGTGCGCCGCGCGCCACGCTCCCGACCACCCGCGCAGTGGCTGCGGGCGGTCGGGGCGTCGGCGATGATGCGAGTCCTGTACCCGGGACGCCCCGTGCTGATGCGGAGACGGCTCCCGGCGGACCATCGCCGGCCCGAAGCATGGTGCCCGAGATTAGACCGCTCCAACGCCCCTCGTCAAGAACGACAACTGTTGTGTAACGATCCGGGCAGCAGAGCGTGCGCGGAGGGCGTTCCCGGCGTACTGGAGTCAGCGACCGAGGGTGCGCCGGTGCTCCTGCGCGGCCGCCAGCAGCTCGCGGGCGTCGTTGCTCGCGGCCTCGGCGGCGTCACGAGCACGTTCGAGGGCCTCGGTCTCCGCGGTGGCCCGGTCGAGTTCGCGCTGCAGGTCGGCCCGGCGCTCCTCGGCCTGCTCGAGGTCCGCCTCCGCGGCGTCGAGCGCCGCATCGGCGTCGCGCGACTCGCTCCGGGCTGCGGTCTCCGCCTGGCGTGCGGCTTTCCGCTCAGCGGCCGGGTCACGCTCCGGCTCGGGCTGGGCGTCCGGCTGCGGTTCGTCCTGGGGTTCCGTCTCCGTCGACCGGGAGGCACGGCTCGCCTTCCGCGCGCCCCTCGCCCGGGTGATCGGGATGGGTGGGGCATCGCTGCCGGACCAGGCGTCGGGCACCGCGTCCGGATCCGCGAGCGCCCCGTCCAGGTCGACCGCGTCGAACCCCACGCTCTCCAAGGGCGTCACGAGCAGCCCCGAGCGCACGGCGGCTCCGGCGTGCGGGTCGGCCATCGCGGCCTCGATCGTCGCGCGCACCTGGTCGAGCACGGCCGACGTCGCGGAGTGTCCGGCGTCCGAGGCGAGATCGGCCCCGGCCTGCGCCAGAGCCTCGATCACCTCGGAGCGTTGCTGTCGGAGTGTCCGGATCGCTCCGGGGTCGGCGTCGGCCTGGGCCTTGCGGAGGGCTGGTCCGAGGTCGACCGCGTCGTCGAGGGCGCCGTCGTGCGCGAGCAGGTCCACGACCCACGCTGCCGGTGCCGGCTTCCGGAGCTTCCCGATCGCCGCCGCCAGGTCGCGGTCGTCCTGCCGCACCGCGCGCTGGCGAGCCGTGCGCTCCGCGACGAAGTCCCCGGGTGCGACGAGCAGCAGCTCCCTGGCGACGTCTGCGAACTCCATGCCCCCAGCTTGCCCGCTACCAGTCGTGGACGGTGCCGTCGGCCAGACGGTTGAACGGCAGGTAGGCCTGCTCGTACGGGTACTTGCCGGCCTCGTCGACGTCGAGGCTGACCCCGAGGCCGGGCTCGTCACCGGGGTGCAGGTAGCCGTCCGTGAAGGTGAAGGTCTGCTGGAACACCTGGTTCGTCTGCGGCCCGTGCTGCATGTACTCCTGGATGCCGAAGTTGTGGATCGCCATCCCGAGGTGCATCTGCGCGGCGAGGCCGACGGGCGAGATGTCGGTCGGCCCGTGGAATCCGGACTTGACCTGGTACATCGCGGCGTAGTCCATCGTCTTCCGGAGCGGGGAGATGCCGCCCATGTGCGTGACGGCCCCGCGGACGTAGTCGATGAGCTGGTCGCGGATGATGTCCTTGAAGTCCCAGATGGTGTTGAAGACCTCGCCGATCGCGAGCGGTGTGGTGGTGTGCTGCCGGACGAGCTTCAGGGCTTCCTGGTTCTCGGCCGGCGTGCAGTCCTCGAGCCAGAACAGGTCGTACGGCTCGAGCGACTTGCCGAGCTTCGCGGCCTGCAGCGGGGTCATCCGGTGGTGACCGTCGTGCAGCAGCGGCAGTTCGGGTCCGAACTCGTTGCGGACGGCTTCGAACACAGTGGGCACGTGCCGGAGGTAGGCGCGGGTGTCCCAGTCCTCCATGGCGGGGAAGGCTCCGCGCTGCGCCGGCTCGAAGTCGTACCGGACGCCCTCGTTGCCCTCGGTGGTCTTGTTCGAGGCGATGCCGTAGATGCTCTCGAGGCCCGGGACACCGGTCTGCACACGGATCGAGCGGTAGCCCTCCTCCTGGTGTTCGCGGATCGAGTCGAACAGTTCGGGGAGTTCCTTGCCCGAGGCGTGCCCGTACGCCATCAGCCCGGTGCGCGAGGCCCCGCCGAGCAGCTGGTACAGCGGCATGCCGGCGACCTTGGCCTTGATGTCCCAGAGCGCCATGTCGACGGATGCGATGGCGGCCATCGTGACGGGCCCGCGGCGCCAGTACGACGAGCGGTAGAGGAACTGCCAGGCGTCCTCGATGCGGCTGGCGTCGCGGCCGATCAGCAGCGGCACGACGTGCTCGGACAGGTAGGCGGCGACGCCGAGCTCGCGGCCGTTCAACGTCGCGTCGCCGAGGCCGGTGACGCCGTCGGCGGTCGTGATCTTCAGCGTCACGAAGTTCCGGTTCGGGCTGGTGACGATGACCTCGGCGCGCTCGATGAGCTGGCCGCGGTCGGCCGACGCCCACGTGTCCGGACGCCCGGAGGTCTGCCCCGTCGCCGCGCCGGTGTCGGCGGCGCCCGGCACCGGGGCCGCGGGGTTCGTGGTGGTGTCGGTCATGCGTGGACTCCTTCGTCGGTGCTGCTGGTGGTGCGTGCGGCGGTGCTCGCCGCCCGGATGTCGTCGGCCGCCGCGGTGATCGCGTCGACCACGTCGGTGGTGTCGAGGTCGGGGGCGATGCCGCGCAGCACGTCGTGCACGTCCGAGTCTGCCCCGGGGGCTCCGTCGTCGTCCACGAGCTCCGGCTGCGTCGTGACCTGGAGCCACCACGCTGCGATCACCGTCGCGGCGCCGGGCCCGATGCCCGCGGACGGGTCGCGCTCGAGCCGGTGCCGCACGACGTCGACGACCCGGACGGGCAGCTTCTGCGACCCGCCGGAGGCGATCTGCCGCAGGGTGTGCCGGATGCGGGGGTTCGCGAACCGGTCCACGAGGGCGGCGCGGGCGGCGGCGACCTCGTGGGCGGGCAGCGGCAGTTCGCGGGCGGCCTCGTCCCACAGCTGCTCGACGGCGGCCCGGCACACCGGGTCGTCCATCGCCGCGGCGACGGTCTCGTGCCCGCGCTGGAGCCCGAGGTACGCGAGCAGCGAGTGCGAGCCGTTCAGCAGCCAGAGCTTCCGCTGCTCGTACGGGGTGACGTCGTCGACGATGCGCACGCCGGCGGTCTCCCACGCGGGCCGGTCGATGCCGTCGAAGCGGTCCTCGAGCACCCACTCCGCGAACGGCTCGGTGACCACCGGCACCCGGTCCCCGGCGAGCGCACCCGGCAGGGCGGCGAGGCCCACGACGTCGGCGTCGGTGGTGGCGGGCGTGATCCGGTCCACCATCGACGACGGGAACGCGACGTTCGCCTCGATCCACGCGCGCAGGTCGGGGTCCGTGGTGGCACCCAGCACGGCTTCGCGCAGCACCGCGCCGTTGTGCGTCAGGTTGTCGAGGCTGACCAGTGCGATGCGCCCGCCGCCGGCCGTCCGCCGGGCGTCGAGCCCCGCGACCAACCGAGCCGGGACGTCGGAACCGGATCGGTAGCCCTGCTCGGTGACCGTCAGCGTGACGATGGTCGTCGCCGGCGACGCGACCACGTGCCTCCAGGTCGTGTCGTCGCTGCCCGCGTGGGCGGCCACGATCGTGTCGACCACCTCGGCGTCGTCGCCGGCCGCGGTGCGGGTGACCAGCGTGTACCGGCAGTCCTGCGCGGACAACGCGTCGGCCGCCGCGGGCGAGCGGCCGGTGAAGGCGGTGATGCCCCACGGCTCCCCCGTGGTGTGGGCCGTGTACCAGGCGAGGTGGGCGCGCGCGAACGCGCCCACCCCCAGGTGCACGATGCCCGGTCGGCGGTCGGTCATGCCGACACCGGCACGAGGGCCCGCAGGTACGCCAGGTTGTCGGCGGTGCGGGCCTCGAGCGGCAGGTCGGTGGAGAAGTCCTCGATGGTGACCCACCCGTCGTAGCCGACCTGGCGGAGGGCGTCGAGGTACTCGGACACGGATGCCTGGCCGGTGCGCAACGGTGCCCACTCGTGCTGCCAGATCGTGCTGCCGTCGGCCCGGGTGTCGCCGGTGTCGACCCAGCGTGCGTTCTTCACGTGGGCGTGGGCGAGGTAGGGGCCGAGGAGCTCGAAGGCGGCGAGGTGGTCCTCGTACCCCTCGATGACCAGGTTGCCGAGGTCGTGGATGACGCCGACGTGCTCCGGGTCGAGGCCGTCGACGAGTCGCAGTGCCGCCGAGGCCGAGGGGGTGATGGTCATGTGGTGGAGCTCGACGAGCGCCTTGACGCCGAGCTCGGTCGCCCGGGTCACCGCCCACTCGAGGTCGGCTCGGGTGCGGTCGAAGATCTGCCCGTACGTCTCGCCGGTGCGTTCCTTCTCCTGCCGGTACACCGGCATCGAGACCCGGACCTGCCGGGCGCCGAGCTCGCTCGTGACGCGGAGCATCGTCTCGACGCCCTCGTGGTCCGACGCCTGCTGGTACCCGCCGATGCCGGAGTACTCGAGGCCGGCGGCGTCGGTGATCCGGGCGATCTCGCCGACCTGGTCCTGGATGCCGGTGAACTGCCACGTCGAGTCGTTGCCGGCCCAGAACGAGCGACCGGCGGGCACGACGGTGCCGTCCGCGGGGCGGTCGTCGACGATGCGCCACTCGACGCCGTCCCAGCCCTGGTCGGCCAGCGTCGAAGCGGCCTGCGACGGGGTCCAGTCGGGGGTGGACGCGGTGAACACGGAGAACTTCATCGGGTGGCTCCTTCGGTCGCGGTGTCGGACGTTGCTGCGGCACCGACCACGGGCACCACGTCGTCGTACTTCCCGTCGATCACGTCGTCGATCCGGACGGGCTGCCCGAGCGTCGCGCTGACGTAGAGCCCGCGGACGGTGGCGAGCGACACGAGGGCCGCGTCGACGGTCACGCCGGGCTCGCGGCCCTCGCGGATCGCGGCGACGATGTCGGTGTACTGCCGACCGTGGCCGGCGGCGAAGTGGTCGGGCTCGGCGGGGCCGCCGACGACGTGCTCCGGCGGGACGACGTCGTCCTTCTGGTCGACGGCACCCGCGACCGCCGACGCGTTCGCGGTGGTCGACGCGGACTCGAGGGTGGCGGCGTCGGGTGCGATGTGGAAGTAGGCCAGGCGGTCGTCGTCGACGATCGCGGACCCGTGGGTGCCGTACACGGCGTAGCGGGCGGAGAGCCCCGGGTACGCGGCGGTCGTGCAGTGGATGACGCCGAGCGCGCCGCCGGCGAACCGGACGGTGGCGACGGCGGTGTCCTCGACCTCGATGCGGTCGTGTGCGAGCAGCCCGGTCTGCGCCGAGATCTCGACCGGACGGCCGAGCGCCCAGACGAGCAGGTCGACGGTGTGCACGCCCTGGTTCATGACCGCGCCGCCGCCGTCGAGCGCCCAGGTGCCGCGCCAGTCGCCGGAGTCGTAGTAGCCCTGCGACCGGTACCAGGCCACGCTCGCGAGGCCCGAGGTCACGGTGCCGAACCCGCCGTCGTGGGCGGCCGCGGCGACGGCGGCCGAGGCCGGGTCGAACCGGTGCTGACTGATGACACTCGTGACCAGGCCACGGTCGCGGGCCGCCGCGGCGAGCGCGGCGATCTGCCGGGCGCGGGGCATCGTGGTGTCGAGGGGCTTCTCGATGACGACGTGCTTGCCGGCGGCCAGGGCGGCCTCGGCGAGCTGCACGTGCATGCCGGACGGCGAGCAGATCGCGACGACGTCGATGTCGGTCTGCTCGATCGCCTCCTCGATGGTGGACGTCGTGATGGGGCGGGTGACGCCCATCGCCTCGACCTCGTCGGCGGCGCTCGTGGCGGCCGCGGGGACCGCGTCGACGAGGGCGACGACCTGCAGGTCCGGGTGGTGGACGGCGACCGTGGCGTGGTGGCGTCCGATGACGCCGGCGCCGACGACTGCCAACTTCAGTGGGGTGGTCATCGCAGGGTGACTCCGATCTGGTCGGTGAGGGAGCGGAGGGCACGACCGGCGCGACCGAAGGCCGCGGGGCCGGAGAACCCGCCGAGGGAGGTGAAGTCGCTGAGGTGCGGCTCGAGCGAGGCGTAGCCGGAGTACCCGGCGTCGCGCAGCGCGGTGAGGGTCTGGAGCAGCTCGCCGTCGCCCTCGCCGGCGGGGACCACCGACGAGTCGGCGGCGAGCGCGTCCTTGACCTGCAGGTAGTCGACGTAGGGCGCGAGCTGCGCCCACCCGTCGGTGAACGGCTTGACGCCGCACTGCACGTAGTTCGCATTGTCCCAGGCCAGGCGGAGTGCCGTGGACCCGACGCTCTCGACGAGGTCGAGCACGCGCGCGGGGACGTCGCCGTAGATGTCCTTCTCGTTCTCGTGCAGCAGGGTCACGCCCTCGCGTGCGGCGAGGTCGGCCAGGGCGCGCATCCGGACGAGGACGTCGTCGCGGACGTCCTCGGGCGCTCGGCCCTCGAAGTAGAACGAGAAGATCCGGATGTTCGTGGTGCCGAGGGCGTGCGCGGCGGCGACCGCACGGCCGAGGCGTCCGACCTCGTGTTCGACGGGCTCGTCGACGGAGACCTTGCCGATCGGCGAGGCGATGGCGGACACGGTCTGTCCTCGCTCCTCGAGCAGGCGGTGCAGTCCGGCGAGCTGGTCCTCGTCGAGGTCGACGACGTTCACGCCCCAGGCGCTGCGGACCTCGATGGCGCTCGCGCCGAGCGCCTGCAGGACCGCGACCTGGACGACGGGGTCCGCGTCGATCTCGTCGCCGAAACCGGAGAGTTCCCACGTGGGCTGGTCGGTCATGGTGTCCTTTCGTGTCGGACGGGAGGCACGTGGCGGGGCCGCCACGGGCCTCCAGTCCGGTTCTGGGTTGCGGTGACTGCCGCGCTCACTTGACGGAACCGGCCGTCAGACCGCCCACCAGGTAGCGCTGGAAGATGAGGTACAGGGCGACGACCGGCACCGCGCAGACGATCGAGGCGGCCATCATCTGGCCGTAGATCGGGACCGCGCCGCCCTCCTGGGTGGTGCCGAGCACCTGCAGGACCACGGCCACCGTCCGGGTGTTCGGGGTCGTCATGATCGTGGAGAACAGGACGTCGTTCCAGCCGAGCAGGAAGGCGAAGATCGCGGAGACGACGATGCCGGGCCACGACAGCGGCATGACGATCTTCGTCAGGATCTTCGTGCTCGAGGCACCGTCGATGCGCGCCGCTTCCTCGAGTTCCTTCGGCAGGCCACGCAGGTAGGTGACCATCACCCAGGTCGAGAACGGCAGGGCGAACGTCAGGTAGGTGACGAACAGGCCCCAGCGGGTGCCGATGATCTGCACGCCCGTGGCGCTGGCGATGTTCGAGAAGACGACGAACACGGGCAGCAGCAGGAGCGTGCCGGGGATCGACTGCAGCGCGAGGAGCCCGCGCAGGATGGTCAGGCGCCCGAGGAACCGGAACCGGACCAGCACGTAGGCCGTGGACACGGCGAGCGCGGCACTCGCGATGGCGACCGCGCCGGCGGTGAGCATCGAGTTGACCAGCCCCTCGCCGAGGGCGACCGTCGACCAGATCTCGACGTAGTTCGACAGCGTGAACTCGGACGGGAAGTACTCGCCGCGGGCGACCGCGACGTCCGAGTTCACCGAACCGAACAGGATGTACAGGACCGGGACGGCGATGAACGCGATGATGACGGCGATCACCACGATGAGCAGCCAGCGGGGCAGGAGCCGGGTGACGTCGGTGTCGTACGGACGCTTGCTCCGTCTCCCGCCGCTGCCGGCCGTGATGCTCTCGGTGAGCGTCGCGGTGGGGCGGGTGCGGGTGCTGAAGGACGTGCTCGGGGTGGTCATGCGCGTGCTCCGTCGATGTCGGCGGCGGTCGGGGCGGCGGCGAGCGTGGCGCGGTCGGCGCGGCGCTGCTTCCGGTTGGGGCCGGCGTCGTCACCGGTGTCGAGCTTGACGGCTCGCAGGTAGACGAACAGCGGGATGGCGACGATGACGAGCGAGCAGATCGCCATCGCCGCGGACAGGCCGAAGCGGAACGACTGGAAGCTCGCGATGTACGTCAGGACGGGCATCACCTCGACGCTCGACGGCAGCGGGATGCCGAACAACACGAACGGCAGCGTGAAGTTGTTGATGTTGTGCAGGATCGCGATGATCACCGCGAGGCTGAGCGGTCCGCGCAGGTACGGGAAGATGATGTACCGCAGCTTCGCCCACCAGGTCACCCCGTCGAGCGCGGCGGCCTCGTGCACCTCGTTGTCCACGGCCTGCAGCCCGGCCAGCGACAGCAGGTAGACGAACGGCCAGCTCGTCCAGATCATCACGCCGGCGAGCGCCCAGTAGGACGCGGAGCCGTTCAGCCACAGCACGTCGGTGTGCAGGATCGAGTTCACCACGCCCTGCGGCTGCAGCATCGTGCGGAAGAAGGTGCCGACGACGAACGCGGGCAGCACGTAGGGGATCAGGTAGATCGACCGGACGAGGCCGCGCCCCGGGAACCGGTTCTGCGTGGAGATCGCGGCCGCGACGCCGATCGGGACGGTGACCGCCGTGACGAGCACGGACAGCGACACCGAGATCCAGATCGAGTGGAGCAGGGGTGAGTTCGTGAAGGCCTCGGTGAAGTTCGCGAAGCCGACGAAGGGGGCGCTGAACCACTGCCGCAGTGTGTACTGGTCCAGGTCGAGCATCGCGATGAAGAAGCCCACCAGGAGCGGCACCACGATGACGGCGAGCATGAGGACGCCGCCGGGGATGAGCATCCAGAGTGGACGCTCCTTCTTGTACAGGGGCGTCTTGCCGGCCGGGCGCACGGGCCGCGGCGGCGCCGCGTCGGTGCGGGGCCGGGTCTGCGTGCTGGTCATCACAGACCTCCGTTCTTCTGACGGTCGAGGGTGGACTGGGCGTCGCGTTGCGCTGCTTCGAGTCGCGCACGGAGCTGGTCGTCGGTGACCTCGCCGCCCTTGAGTGACGGGATCGACTGCACGACGACGTCGACCAGGGCGAGCTGGATGTCGGACCAGGCGCCGGTGAAGGCGGTGGGCTTCGACAGGCGGCCGGCGTCGATGATCGGCCCCAGCTGCGGGTTGTCGGCCGCGAGCTGTGCGGCGGCGTCGGCGTTCGTCGGCAGGTTGCCGAACAGGTCGTAGTACTCGAGCTGGGCCTTCGGGGCGCTGAGCTGCTTGACGAAGTCGAACGACAGGTCCTGCTTCGTGCCGTAGTCGGCCACGACCCAGTTGTCGCCGGACAGGATGCTCGCGGCCTCGATGCCGTCGGCGGGGCGTTCACTCGCGCCCGGTGGGACGGTGGGGAGCAGGGCGAACTCGTACTTCCCGTCGACCTTCGTGTCCGTGAAGGAGTTGATCGCGGTGGTGGTCGTCATCGGGAAGAACGCGGCCTTGCCCTCGGTGAACTGCGCGAGGGCCTGCGCGTTGTTCCAGCCGATCGCGGCCTTGTCGACGACGCCGTCCTTCGTGACCCAGTCGAAGTAGGTCCGGTACGCGTTCGCGACGGCGTCGCTGTCGATCTCGGCCTTCCCGTCCGTCGAGACGATGGTGTTGCCGGCGTTCTGCGCCATGCCCCACACGAACTTCCACGGGTCGAAACCGTCGGCGTAGGCGATCGCCATGCCGTGGCGGCCGTCACCGGTCGTGGCCTTCGCGTCCTCGGTGAGTTCGTCCCACGTGGTCGGCATGTCGGTGATGCCGGCCTTCGCGAGCAGGTCCTTGTTGACGGCCATGACGAACGGGCGGCTGGCGAAGGGGATCCCGATCTGCTGCGAGTCGCTCGGACCCGAGATGCCGAACGAGGCCGGGTCGAACTGGTCCTTGCCGCCGATGGCCTTCCACTCCTTCGCCCCCATCTCGACGAAGGCACCGGTGGCGTAGGCGGTCGGGGTGAACGTGGTGCCGATGGCGTAGACGTCGGGGCCCTGACCGGAGATGACGCTGGTCTGGATCGCGGTCAGTTCCTCCTGCGCGGACGAGTAGGTCTCCCACTGGATGTCCGCGCCGGTGGTGCGCTTGAACTCGGCGGCGGTGTCCTGCTGCCACTGCTTGCGCTCCTCGGGGTACGTGATGTCCGCGCCCATCATCACGCGGAGGGTGTTCGGGTCGTCGCCGCTGCCGTTCACGACGGCGCAGCCCTGCAGGGAGAGAGCGGTGAGGGCGATCACCGCGACGGCACCGACGAGAGTGCGGGGCTTGAGCCGTGTCCTGTTCATCCGGGGGTTTCCTCCTCGAGACCTCCTCCGGGCGGCGCTGCCCGGTGGCACCACTGTTCCGCCGTTGGCAACATCCGGCAACCGGTTGCCACTTGTTGCCAGACGCGAATACGTTCGGGCTCGTGAGCAGCACAGATACGGACGTCGGCGACGCCTCCGGCGCGGGTTTCAGCGCAGCCCGGCGCGTGACCATCCGGGACATCGCCGACGCGACCGGCGTGGCACCGTCGACCGTGTCCCGTGCACTCTCGCTCCCCGACCGCGTGAACCACAGCACGCAGGAACGCATCCAGCGGGCGGCCCGCGAACTCGGCTACGTCGCCAACTCGCAGGCACGCGCCCTGACCTCCGGTCGCACCCGCGCCGTGGCCGTGCTCGTCTCCGACATCACGAACCCGTTCTACTTCGACGTCATCCGCGGCACGCAGCACCAGCTCGCCGGGGCCGGCTGGACGCAGTTGCTCGTCGACACCGAGGAGTCCGCCGACGCCGAACTCGCCACCCTGAGCGCGATCGGCGCGAAGGCCGACGGCGTCGTCCTCACCGCGTCCCGCCTGTCCGACGCGCAGATCGCCCGGTTCGCCGAGCGCATCCCGCTCGTCGTCGTGAACCGTCGCCCCGCGGGGGTGCCCTCGGTGCTCATCGACACCCCCGGCGGCGTCGAGCAGGCGGTGCAGCACCTCGTCTCCCTCGGCCACCGCGACGTCCTCTACGTCGCCGGTCCGGACAGCTCGTGGTCGAACGAACGCCGGTGGAAGGCGCTCGTCCGCGTCGCGAAGCGCCTCGGCGTCCGCGTCGCACGCATCGGGCCGCACGCGCCCTTCGTCGACTCCGGAGCCGCTGCCGCCGACGCCGCCGTGCACGCCGGGGCCACCGCCTGCATCGCCTTCAACGACCTGATCGCCATCGGGATGCTCGCGCGGCTGCGGGAACGGGGCGTCCGCGTCCCCGAGGACATGAGCATCGTCGGCTGCGACGACATCTTCGGCGCCGACTTCTGCAACCCGCCGCTCACCACGATGACCTCGCCGATCGAACGCGCCGGCCGGGTCGCGATCCGGATGCTGCTCGGCCGCCTCGGCGCGATCCCCGCCGACGAGCTGCCCGGTGAGCACATGACCGGCGCCGTCGCACTGCCCACGCACCTGACCGTGCGGGAGTCGACGGGTCCCGCGCCCGCCTGACGCCGGCGCTCGCCCGCAGCACCCGCCGTCCCCGCCGTCCCCGCCGTCCCCGCCGTCCCCGCCGTCCCCGCCGTCCCCGCCGTCCCCGCCGTCCCCGAAGGAGTCGATGATGACCCAGACCAGCACCGCCACCCGTCTCGCCCCGCACCCCGACCGGCTGCTCCCCGCCGACCCCGGAGCACGCCGGGTGGCACGGACCGTCTACGACACGGTCAAGGACGCACCGATCATCTCTCCCCACGGCCACGTCGACGCGGCGCTCATCGCCGCGGACCAGCCGTTCAGCGACCCGGCGTCGCTGCTCATCACGCCCGACCACTACGTGCTCCGCTTGCTGCACGCGAACGGGGTGGACCTGGCCGCGCTGGGACGCGCCGACCTGTCGGGGACCAGCCCCGTGCCTCCCGGTCGCGCCATCTGGCGGAACCTGGCGGACCACTGGGACGACTCCCTCGGCACCCCCGTCCGCTACTGGTTCGAGACCGAGCTGCACGACGTCTTCGGACTGACGGAGCAGCCGTCGGCGGCGAACGCCGACGCCCAGTACGACCACATCGCCGGTCTGCTGGCTTCGCCCGCCTTCCGCCCGCGCGCGCTGTTCGACACCTTCGGCATCGAGGTCCTCGCCACCACCGACGGCCCCGCCGACGACCTCGCCGCGCACGCGCAGCTCGCCGCTGACCCCGCGTTCACCGGCCGGGTGGTCCCCACGTTCCGCGCAGACGCCGTGTTCGACCCCACCCGGCCGGACTGGAGGCCCGTGGTCGATGCCGTCGGACAGGCCGCCGGCATCGACACGGGCACCCACGCAGGACTGTTGGCAGCACTGCGCGCACGTCGCCAGTACTTCATCGAGCACGGCGCGACCGCCACGGACACCGGGGTGCTCGACGCCGGGTCCACGCCCCTGTCCGTCGCCGACCGTGAGCGCATCCACGCAGCGGCGCTCCGCGGCGACGTATCGACAGAGGACGCCACCGCGTACCGGCACGACATGCTCTACCGCTGGGCCGAGATGAGCGTCGAGGACGGCCTCGTCATGCAGCTGCACCCCGGCGTGATCCGGAACCACCACACGCCGACGCTCGAGCGGTTCGGACCGGACACCGGCCACGACCTGCCCGCCGTCGGCTCGTTCACCACGCCCCTGCGGCCGTTGCTCGAGGCCTTCGGGACCGCCCCGGGCTTCCACCTCGTGCTCTTCACCGTCGACGAGACCGTGTTCTCGCGCGAGATCGGTCCGCTCGCCGGCTTCTACCCCGCCGTGTACGCCGGTGCGCCGTGGTGGTTCATCGACACCCCGGCGGCGATCGGGCGGTACCGTTCCGCGATCACCGACTCGGCGTCGTTCACGAAGACCTCGGGCTTCATCGACGACACCCGTGCGTACTGCTCCATCCCCGCGCGGCACGACATGGCGCGGCGAGCGGATGCGGCGTACCTGGCGTCGCTCGTCGTGACGCACGAGATCTCCGAGGAGGACGCCGTCCGCACGGCGGGGCGCATCGTGTCCGACATCCCGCGGGCGACGTTCAAGCTGTAGGGGTGCGGGCCTCGGCCGGGGCCGTGCCGCAGCGGACGCGTTCCAGCGCGAAGCGGATCTCGGCTTCGGCGGTCTGGGCGTCGGGCGCGCCGGGTGGCCGTCGGTCCGGGTCACTGAGGTGGACGTGCCCGATCCGGTCGCGACCGACGCCGGTACGGTCGGACGATGGACCTCGACGTCACCGCTGCGTACGGCGACCGTGCCGGCGAGTACGCCGAGCTCCTCGGATCGATGTCGGCCGTCCACGACGAGGACCGGACACAGGTCGAGGCCTGGGCGTCCGGATCCGGCACTCGCATCCTCGACGCAGGGTGCGGGCCGGGGCACTGGGCCGCACACCTGGCGGATCGTGGACATGCGGTGATCGGCATCGACGCGGTCGCACCCTTCGTCGAGCAGGCACGACGCGCGCACGACGGCGTCGACTTCCGCCTGGGCGCGATCGAGTCCACCGGTCTCGACGACGGCAGCGTCGACGGGGTGCTCGCCTGGTACTCCGTGATCCACCACGATCCGTCCTGCGTCGGCGAGGTCTTCGCCGAGTTCCGCAGGGTGCTCCGGCCGGGCGGCGGCCTGCTGGTCGGGTTCTTCGAGGGGCCCTCGATCGAGTCCTTCGACCACGCGGTCGTCACGGCGTACCGGTGGCCGACGAGCGCACTGGCAGCGGTCCTCGACGACCACGGGTTCGACGTGGTGGACGTCCGGGTCCGGGTCGATCCGGGACAGCGGCCGCACGCTGCCATCCGCGCGACACGGCGGTGAGGCGCCTCAGCCGCGGCTGTGACCACGAGCGCGACGGTGGTGGTCGTGACGGTGCCGTCGATCGACATGTCGTTGATGCTGAAGCCGTCGTTCAGGCTTCAGCATCCAGCGAGTGCAGGACTGCGGAGATGTCCGCGACCGCGTCCAACTCCCCCTCTGCGATCGCGATGATCAGGTCGTACGCCTCGTCGTTCGTCGCCTGCAACCGACGGCCGTTCACTCCGAGGAACACCACCAGCAGCATGAGCCCCGATCGTTTGTTGCCGTCGACGAGTGCGTGGTTCCGAACCGCGGAGTGCACGAGCGCTGCGGCCTTCTCGAGCAGGGACGGATAGGCATCGCGTCCACCGACCGAGGTCGCCGGTCGCGCCACCGCGGCCTCGAGGAGTCCGGCATCTCGGATGACGAAGTCAGCCCCCAACGTCCGCCGAGCGATGTGCAGCGCTTCGTCGATCGTCAGGTAGATCATCGTCCGAGTCGCTCGAGCGCCTCGGCGAAGTTCGGCAACTCGCGGTCGATGACCCCGTCGATGAGGTCCCGTCGGCTGTGGTGCTCGATGTACTCGCGGATCGCTTCCCGAGCGACGTCCTGCATTGATCGGTCTTCGAGGTCGGCCCGGGTTCGGAGCGCAGCCGCCTCAGCATCGTCGAGTCGAAGTGTCATCGCCATCTGCATGATGGTATCAGTGGTGATACCAGGGCCGTCGATCAGTCGCATGGACCCACTCTTCGATCGATCGGTGCACGGTCCTCTGTCATGGAACGAGGATGTCGGGGTCGCAGCTCGACGATGACCCGCGGGGGCGACTCTGTGGACCATCTCTGACGAGGACCTGGCTGTGGAGGAGTCGCGCTCAGCCGGAAGTGACCGACAGCGCCGCGAGGATCGTCGTCACCGTGTCGTCGACCGGCCCGTCGATGGAGACGTCGACGGCGGCCTCGTCGGACTGCGGCCGTTCGAGCGTCGCGAACTGGGAGTCGAGCAGCGACGACGGCATGTACTCGTGCTGCCGGTGCGCCTGCCGCTCGGCGATGAGGTCGTGCGAGCCGTCCAGGAACGCGATGACGAGGCTCGGTGCCGACTGCCGGAGCCGATCGCGGTAGACGCGCTTGAGGGCCGAGTTGGCCATCACGCAGCGGCTCCCGGACGCCTCGACGGCGGCGATGCGCGCGGCGCAGGCGTCGAGCCACGGCCAGCGGTCGTCGTCGGTGAGCGGGATGCCCTGCCGCATCTTCTCCTTGTTCGCGGCCGGGTGCAGGTCGTCGGCGTCGACGAAGACGGTCGGCTGGCCCTGCTCGGCGAGCGCGTCGGCGAGCGCCTGCCCGATCGTGGACTTGCCGGAACCGGAGACGCCCATGACGAGGACGGGTGGGAGGACAGCGGTGTCGGTCATCCCTCCACAGTATTGACGGGGTGAACAGTGGTCCCCAGTTGCCGTAACACCCGTGCGGTCCCAGGGCGCCGACCGTAGGTTGGTCTCACGTCCGGACGAAGGAGACGACGTGGCAGACAGCACTGGTCAGGCGAACATCGGGGTCATCGGCCTCGCCGTCATGGGGTCGAACCTCGCACGCAACCTCGCGTCGCGTGAGGGCAACACGGTCGCGGTGTACAACCGCACCTACGCCCGCACCGAAGAACTCATCAAGGAGCACGGCGACGCCGGCTTCATCGCGTCCGAGGACCTCGACGGCTTCGTCGCCTCGCTCTCGAAGCCGCGCACGGCGATCATCATGGTGCAGGCCGGCAAGGGCACCGACGCGGTGATCTCGCAGCTCGCCGAGAAGTTCGAGGAAGGCGACATCATCGTCGACGGCGGCAACGCCAACTTCCACGACACGATCCGGCGTGAGCACGACCTGCGCGAGAAGGGTCTCAACTTCGTCGGCACGGGCATCTCCGGTGGTGAAGAGGGCGCGCTCAAGGGTCCGTCGATCATGCCCGGCGGCTCGAAGGAAGCCTGGGAGACCCTCGGGCCGATCCTGAAGTCGATCGCGGCGGTCGCCGAGGGCGAGCCCTGCGTGACCCACATCGGCACCGACGGCGCCGGGCACTTCGTGAAGATGGTGCACAACGGCATCGAGTACGCCGACATGCAGCTCATCGCCGAGTCCTACGACCTGCTCCGCCGCGTCGGGGGGCTCTCCGTCGAGGACCTGGTCAAGGTGTTCCAGGAGTGGAACGGCGGCGACCTCGAGTCCTACCTCATCGAGATCACGGTCGAGGTCCTGAAGCAGCGCGACGCCGACTCGGGCAAGCCGCTCGTCGACGTCATCCGCGACGAAGCGGGCTCCAAGGGCACCGGCGTGTGGACCGTGCAGAACGCGGTCGGTCTCGGCATCCCGGTCTCCGGCATCGGCGAAGCGGTGTTCGCCCGCGCGGTGTCGTCGAAGCCGTCGCAGCGTGCCGCCGTGCAGCAGGCGTTCCCGGACCGACCCGACATCGCCGAGGTCCCCGACGGCTTCGAGGACGACGTCCGTGCGGCGCTCTACGCCTCCAAGGTCGTCGCCTACGCGCAGGGCTTCGACCTGATCATCGCCGGGGCCAAGGAGTACGGCTGGGACATCAACCTCGGCAACGTGGCGAAGATCTGGCGGGGCGGCTGCATCATCCGCGCACAGTTCCTCAACCGCATCGTCGAGGCGTACGACGAGAACCCCTCGCTCGAGTCGCTGCTGGTGGACCCGTACTTCGCGAACGCCGTGCAGGAGGGCGAAGCCGCCTGGCGTCGCATCGTCGGGATCGCCGCCGCGTCGGGGATCCCCGCTCCGGGCTTCTCGTCGGCGCTGTCGTACTTCGACTCGCTCGCGTCCGAGCGGCTGCCCGCCTCGCTCATCCAGGGGCAGCGCGACTTCTTCGGGGCGCACACGTACCAGCGCATCGACAAGGACGGCACCTTCCACACGCTGTGGTCCGACGACGACCGCCGCGAGGTCGACCAGGAACCGTCCACCCACTAGACCGCGGCACGACCGCACCCTCGAAGGGCC
The DNA here is from genome assembly GCF_019844075.1 of Curtobacterium sp. TC1. Taxonomy (NCBI): domain Bacteria; kingdom Bacillati; phylum Actinomycetota; class Actinomycetes; order Micrococcales; family Microbacteriaceae; genus Curtobacterium; species Curtobacterium sp. TC1. The sequence continues at coordinate 961,098 of NZ_CP081964.1, read as the reverse complement.
CCGCCGATCGGCGGGGCCCTTCCCACGTCCGACCGCGGTCGGCTCGGTTCAGGCGACGATGCGCTCGCGTGCGAGGTCGGCGACGAGCCGGTCCAACCGCGGCCCGCGGCCGAGCAGTCGACGGGCGCCGGGAGCGGTCCGCACGAAGAAGGTCGCGACCGCGGGGGTGTCGTCCGGCCGGACGTAGTGGATCGCGACCGCGCACGCCCGTCGACCGTCGGCGCGGTCGCCGTCTCCGTGGACGTCCTCGATCCCGACGTGCACGACCCGGCTCCACCGGATCACGAGCAACCGGGTGGCCTTGCGGTCCTCGAGTTCCCACAGGGACGCCTCGGTCGCCCCGAATGCCCAGGTCACCCGCGGACCGAGGCTCGCCTCGGGGCGGACCTCGGCGATCGCGTCACGCAGTTCGGTCGTCGGAGCCGCCGGGACGAGCCAGACGGTGGGGTCGATGCGGCGGATGGCGAGCGCGAGGGCCTCGTCGGCCTGTCGGCGTCGCACCGCAGCGGCGCGGACGACCGCCACCACGATGACCGTGACGCCCAGCGCGATCGCACCGAACTCGACGATCCCGAACCAGGACAGATCGACCTCGGGCGCCGTGGAGACGACGACGACCCGTGCGGTGACGAGCGCCGCCCAGATGCCGACGATCACCCACCGCAACGTGGACAGCCGCTGCGCGGCCGACATCGGCGTGCGCTCGGGGCGGCGGGCGCGGCCGGGGCGCGGAACGGGATCTGGACGCCTCGGCACACCCCGATCCTCGCACGACCCGGTCGGCAGCTGCTGGCCGGCGTCGGTGAACGCCCGGGGAACCGCACGTACAGGCCACGAGCGGGCGGGCGACCTACGCTCGGGCGGTGACCACCGAACGCACCACGGACGTCCCGGCGCCGGGCGACCCATCGACGGACCAGCGCACGGCCGGCGTCCCGCTGCGCCGGCCCGCGGTCCTGGCAGCGGCCGTCGGGCTCGTGGCTGCCGCGGCCTTCCTCGGGATCGCCGAGTTCGGCGCGCTGCTCCTCGGTGGTGCCGGCAGCCCGCTGGTGGCCGTGGGGTCGGCCGTGATCGACCTCGCACCCGCGGGCGCCAAGAACCTGATGGTCGCCCTGTTCGGCACCGGCGACAAGGTCGCGCTCTTCGTGCTCATGACCGTCCTGGTCGCCGCGATCAGCGCCGGTGCCGGGGTCCTCGAACGCGCTCGTCCGCCCGTCGGAGCACTCGTCTTCGCCGTCGGCGGGGTGCTCGCACTCATCGCGGTCAGCACCCGGTCCGGCAGCGGCACGTTCGACGGCGCCCCGACCGTCTTCGGCGTCGCCGCCGCCGTGATCACCCTGCGGCTGCTGCTCCGTCGGCTCCGGCGCTGGGAGGCCGCCGCGGCCGTCCCGTCGGCGTCACCGCGACCTGCCTCGGCCGAGCGCCGCGCGTTCCTGGTCTGGGGCGTCGCGACCGCAGCGGTGGCGGTCGTGGTGGGCACTGCCTCCAGGGTGGGGTCGTCCGCGATGCAGGCGGTCGCCGCTGCTCGACGAGCCGTCCGGCTACCCGCGGCGGCGACGCCCGCACCGGCGGTGCCGGGCGGTGCCTCGCTCGACGTCGACGGGATCACGCCGTACGTCACGCCGAACGCCGACTTCTACCGGATCGACACCGCGCTGCGCGTCCCGTCGATCGACCCGGCCGACTGGAGCCTGCGCATCCACGGCGCCGTCGAGCACGAGGTGACGCTGACGTGGGACGAACTGCTGGCACTGCCGCTCGAAGAGCACATGGCCACGCTGAGCTGCGTGTCGAACGAGGTCGGTGGTGACCTGATCGGCAACGCGCTCTGGCTCGGGTACCCGATCCGGGAGCTCCTGGCGCGCGCGAAGCCGACCGGGGACGCCGACATGGTGCTGTCCCGCAGCATCGACGGGTTCACCGCCGGGACGCCGCTCGACGTGCTGCAGGACGAGGGCACGGATGCTCTGCTCGCCATCGGGATGAACGGGGAACCACTGCCGACCGAGCACGGGTTCCCCGCGCGGATGGTCGTGCCCGGGCTGTTCGGCTACGTGTCGGCGACGAAGTGGGTGACCGAGATGGAGGTCACGCGCTTCGCCGACGCGCAGGGCTACTGGACGCCGCGCGGCTGGTCGGAACGCGGGCCCGTGAAGCTCGAGTCCCGCATCGACACCCCGCGGAACGGGACGACCGTCACGGTCCGCGAGCAGGTCGCCATCGCCGGGGTCGCCTGGCAGCCGCACACCGGGGTGAAGGCCGTACAGGTCCGCGTCGGCTCAGGCGCGTGGCAGCAGGCGGAGCTCGCCGAGTCGGTGTCGGCGGACACCTGGCGCCAGTGGGTGCTGCGGTGGACGCCGACCGCCGGGTCGCACCGGATCGAGGTCCGCGCGGTGAGCGCCGACGGCGAAGTGCAGACGAGCGTCGAACGGCCACCAGCGCCGAACGGTGCGACGGGGTGGGCCACGGTGACGGTGGACGCGAAGTAGCGCGGGCCGGGCGGCGTGCGACCCGCCGTCTGCGTGTCGCCGAGGTTCCGAAATCTCGGCATGTCGAGCGTTCGAACGGCCATCTGTGTCACCTCGGCGAACCTGAGCGGCGTGTCGCGGCCCCTGAGCGAGCGAGCCGGCAGTGCGGGTCGCTCGTCGGGTCAGGCGGGGAGCGTCGCGACGACGCAGGTGCCGTCGACCTCGTCGTCCTGCTCGACCACCGCCGAGAACCCGGCGGCCACGAACGCCGCGACCGATGCATCTGCCTGCGTCACGGACACCTCGATCACGACCGAACCACCGGGGCGCAACCACTCCCCCGCTCCCGCGGCGATCCGCCGGTGCAGGTCGAGGCCGTCTGCCCCACCGTCGAGCGCGACGCGGTGCTCGTGCTCCCGTGCTTCGACCGGCATCATCGCGATCGATGCCGTCGGGACGTAGGGGGCGTTCACCGCGACGACGTCGACCGTGCCACGGAACCGATCCGGCAGCGGCGCGAACAGGTCACCGACGACGACGATCCCACGGTCGCCGATGTTCTCGGCCGCGACGTCGACGGCGTCCGGGTCGATGTCCGTGGCCACGAGGTCGAGTGCGCCGACCCGGCCGAACAACGCCACCGAGATCGCGCCGGCGCCGCAGCACAGATCGACCACGCGGTCGTAGCGCTGCAGCCGACGCGCAGCCTGCTCGACGACGACGGCCGTGCGGGCACGCGGCACGAAGACCCCGGGGGTCACCCGGATGCGGTGTCCGTCGAATGCGGCCCACCCGAGCACGTACTCGAGCGGCTCACCGGCCAGGCGACGCTGGACGAGCGAGCGCAGCCGGACGGGCTCACCGGCTCCTGCTTCGAGGAGCAGGTCGGCTTCGTCCTCGGCGAAGACGCTCCCCGCGGCCCGGAGTCGGGCCGCGAGGGCGTCACGCGCGGGATGGGTCAAGCGGCGCCGTCGAACATCGACGTGACGGAACCGTCGTCGAAGACCTCGTGGATGGCGCGGGCCAGGAGCGGGGCGATCGGCAGGATCTCGAGACGGTCCCAACGCTTCTCAACCGGCACCGGCAGGGTGTCGGTCACGACGACGCGGTCGATGAACTCGCTCTGCAGCAGCTCGGTGGCCGGGTCGGAGAACACCGCGTGCGTCGCGGCGACGACGACGCCGATCGCGCCGGCCTCCTTCAGCGCCTCGGCAGCCTTGGCGATCGTGCGCCCGGTGTCGATCAGGTCGTCGACCAGCAGGCACCAGCGGCCGGAGACGTCGCCGACGATCTCGTGCACCGTCACCTGGTTCGGGACCAGCGGGTCGCGGCGCTTGTGGATGATGGCGAGGGGCGCACCGAGCTTCTCGGACCAGATGTCGGCGACGCGGACGCGGCCCATGTCCGGGGACACGACCGTCAGGATCGACGGGTCGAGGATCTCCTTGAAGTGCTCGAGCAGCACCGGCATGGCGAAGAGGTGGTCCACCGGGCCGTCGAAGAAGCCCTGGATCTGGGCGGCGTGCAGGTCGACGCTCATGATCCGGTGCGCGCCGGCGGCCTTGAACAGGTCGGCGACGAGGCGGGCCGAGATCGGCTCGCGACCGCGGCCCTTCTTGTCCTGACGGGCGTACGGGTAGAAGGGCGCGACGACGGTGATGCGCTTCGCCGAGGCCCGCTTCAGCGCGTCGACGATGATGAGCTGCTCCATGAGCCACTCGTTGATCGGTGCCGTGTGCGACTGGATGACGAACGCGTCGCATCCGCGGACCGACTCGTCGAACCGGACGTACAGCTCACCGTTCGCGAAGGTCCGGGCGTCGGTGGGGACCAGGTCGACGCCGAGTTCCTCTGCGATCTCGGCGGAGAGCGCCGGGTGTGCTCGCCCCGAGACGAGGACGAGTCGTTTCTGGCCGGTTGTCTTGATTCCGGACAAGTGCGGTGCTCACTCCCTGACCCGTGTGGGGTCGATGTCGACGACCGGTGGTCGCCAGGATCTATTCGCCGTTCGCGTGCCGAGCAGCCTCGGCCGCCGGTGTGCCGGGTCGGTGTTCCTCGACCCATCCGTCGGTGTTGCGCTGTGGGGCGTAGCTGATCGCGAGCGATCCGGCCGGGACGTCCTTGCGGACCGTCGTCCCGGCACCCGTGTACGCGCCGTCACCAATCCTAACCGGGGCGACGAAGACGTTGTGCGAGCCGGTGCGGACGTTCGAGCCGACCTCGGTCCGGTGCTTGTGCACGCCGTCGTAGTTCGCGGTGATCGTGTTCGCGCCGATGTTCGAGTCCTCGCCCACCTCGGCGTCGCCGATGTAGGACAGGTGCGGGACCTTGCTGCCACGGCCGATCTTCGCGTTCTTCGTCTCGACGAAGGTGCCGATCTTGCCCTGGTCGCCGAGGATCGTGCCCGGACGCAGGTACGCGAACGGCCCCACCGAGGCGCCGTCGCCGATGACCGCGAGGGTGGCGTCGACCCGGTTCACCGTCGCCCCGGCACCGACCTCGGTGTCGCGCAGCGTCGTGTCCGGCCCGACCACGGCACCGGCGGCGATCGCGGTCGCTCCGAGGAGCTGGGTGCCGGGCAGGACCTCGGCGTCCGCCTCGATCGAGACGTCGAGGTCGATCCAGGTGGTCGCCGGGTCCTGCACGGTGACGCCGGCGAGCTGGTGTCGGCGGACGATGCGGGCGTTGAGCTCGCGTGCGGCATCGGAGAGCTGCGCGCGGTCGTTGATGCCGGCGACGAGCCACGAGTCCGTCAGGGTGACCACGTCGATGCGCCCACCTCGGTCGCTGATCAGCGCGGGGGCGTCGGTGATGTACTTCTCGCCCTGCGCGTTCGCCGTGGTGAGCGACGGCAGGACCGCGCGGAGGTGCGTCACGTCGAACGCGTAGATGCCCGCGTTCGCCTCGGCGATGGCAAGCTGTTCGACCGTCGCGTCCTTGTGCTCGACGACCCCGGTGAACGCGCCGTCGGCGTCACGCACGATCCGTCCGAGGCCGGTCGGGTCCGGGGCGATCGCACTGACGAAGGTCGCCCCGTTGCCGCCACGGGCGTGCGCGTCGACGAGCAGGCGGAGCGACGCCGCATCGAGCAACGGAACGTCGCCGGAGAGCACCACGACGGCACCGTCGAAGTCGGCGGGGAGCGCCTGGACCGCGACCTCGACCGCGCGACCGGTGCCGGGGACGTCGTCCTGGTCGACGATGATGGCGTCGGGCGCGCGCTCGGTGATCTCCGCTGCGACGAGGTCACGCTCGTGCCGGACGACCACCGCGACGTGTTCCGGCCCGAGGGACGACGCCGTCCGCAGGACGTGGGCGATGAGCGGCAGCCCGGCGAGCCGGTGCAGCACCTTGGGCGTGGACGACTTCATGCGCGTGCCCTGCCCGGCGGCGAGGACGACGACGGCGATGCGCTGGTCGGTCATGGGTCCATCCTGGCGCACCCGCGCTGCGGAGTTCGACGGAACCGCGGCGCTGTGCACAACGATGCGCACAACCGCAGCGGTGCGGGACCGCCTACGTCCGGGGCTCGGGCTTCACGAACGCCATGAGCACCAGCCCCGCGACGAGCACCACCACGATCCCGAGGATGCCGAAGCGCGTCGAGCCGCCGATCGTCACGGCGACGCCGAACAGCGCCGGCGCCAGGAACGACGCCGCCCGGCCGGTGGTGGCGTAGAGGCCGAAGAGCTCGCCCTCGCGGCCGGGTGTCGCCAGCCGCGCCAGGTACGCCCGCGACGACGACTGCACGGGTCCGACGAACAGCGCCAGGGTCAGCCCGAGCACCCAGAACCACTCGGTCCGCGTCCCCGCGGCGAGTACGCCGAGTCCGCAGGCGGCGAGGCCGATCAGCGACACCATGATGAGCGCACGCGAGCCGAACCGGTCGTCGAGCCGTCCGGACACGAAGGTGGCGACTCCGGCGACGACGTTCGCGGCGATGGCGAACAGGATGACCTGCGATGCGCTGAAGCCGAACACCTGGGCCGCGATGATGCCGCCGAACGTGAAGACCGCGCCGACACCGTCGCGGAAGACCGCGCTGGCGAGCAGGAACGCGAGCACGTTGCGCCGTTCGCGCCAGAGCCGGGCGATGTCACGCCCCAGGTCGCGGTAGGCGCCGAGCACGCCACCGGTCCCGCGCGGATCGGGCGCGGCGTCGGGCACCACGATGAAGAGCGGGATCGAGCTGACCGCGAGCCACACGGCGGCGATGCCGATCGCGACGCGGACGTCCCACTGTCCGGTCGCGACGGTTGCGGGCAGCTGCAGGAGCCCGCCGACGACACCGTCGCCCCGGAAGTCCTGGATGCAGAGGACGAGCAGCACCACGAGCAGCACGATGCCGCCGAAGTAGCCGGCGGCCCACCCGATCGCGGAGACCCGTCCGGTCCGTTCCCCCGACGCGATCTGCCCGATCATGGCGTTGTAGCCGACGCTCGCGATCTCGTACGCGACCGTGCCGATACCGAGCAACGCGGCCCCGAGCACCAGGTACGGCTGGCTCGGCGCGACGAACACCATGCCGCCGATGGACAGGACGATGCCGATCGTGGCGATGAGGACGGACCGGCGCCGGTGCCCGGACGAGTCCGCCAGGCGCCCGATCGCCGGGGCGACGAGCGCGACGACGATGCCGGCGATCGTCAGCGCCGTGGAGACCACCGCGGCGTTGTGGGCGAGCTCGCGCTCCACGAACGCCTTGCCGGCGGCGGAGGTGTCGGCCACCCGCGCCGGGTCGACGAACGCCCGGCTCGCCAGGTAGGTGCTGAAGACGAAGGTGGTGACGACGGCGTTGAACGCCGCGGATCCCCAGTCCCAGAGCGCCCAGGAGACGAGCGCGCGCCGGTCGGTGCGCTGCGGCACAACGGCGGCCGGAGAAGCGGTCATGCGCGAACCGTAGCGCGTCCCGGTGACGCAGCGGTGGCCCCGTTCCGGGTCACGTGCCGGGTTGGAGGCGCGTGGCGGCCTGGCCACGGGCCTCCCGTCCGCACCGTGCGCGCGTCCTCACCCCGTGCGAGCTTCCGCGCACCGTGCGCGCCCACAGGGCGGCACCATGCCGACGACCATGGATCCAACGACCAATCTCGCACCGTGCACCAGCCATCAGCCGGACGGGAGGCCCGTGGCGGCCTGGCCACGGGCCTCCCGTCCGCACCGTGCGCGCGTCCTCACCCCGTGCGAGCTTCCGCGCACCGTGCGCGCCCACAGGGCGGCACCATGCCGACGACCATGGATCCAACGACCAATCTCGCACCGTGCACCAGCCATCAGCCGGACGGGAGGCCCGTGGCGGCCTGGCCACGGGCCTCCCGTCCGCACCGTGCGCGCGTCCTCACCCCGTGCGAGCTTCCGCGCACCGTGTCCGCTTGCAACCCCGCCCGTGGCACGCAACTCGGCGCTGCGCGGCAAACCGCGCACCGTGCGCGCTCAGGCGGGCACGCCGCCGGGGTAGACGACGGACTTGAGGGACTCCGGGTCGGTGTCGCTCTCGAGGGCTTCGCGGACCTCGTCGAGCCCGAACCGACCGGTGACGAGCGAGTCCAGGTCGACCTGCCCGGACGCGACCAGGCCGATCGCGACCGGCCACGTGCCGGTGTAGCGGAAGATCCCGGTGACGGTGACCTCGAGGTTCTGGATGTGCTCGACCGGCAGCGTCATCTCGGAGTTGCCGAGCCCCACGAGCACCGCAGCGCCGGCCGGTCCGACGGCCTTGATGCCGTCGGACACGGCACGGGGCGCACCGCTGGCGTCGATGAAGGCGTCGACCGGTGCGATGTCCGAGGCGACGGACACCGTGGTCGGGTCGACGACCTCGGTGGCGCCGTACTGCAGCGCACGCTCCCGGCGCTCGGGGACGAGGTCGCTGACCACGATCCGGGTGGCGCCGAACGCCCGCGCTGCCTGTGCGCAGATGATCCCGATCGGACCGGCACCCGCGATCAGCACCGAGGAGCCGGGGACGATGCCGGCCTTCCGGACCGCGGCGATGCCGACCGACAGGGGTTCGAGCAGGGCGCCGGCCTCGAACGAGACGGAGTCGGGCAGGACGTGGGCGAACTCGGCCTCGATGGTGACGAACTCGGCGAAGGCCCCGTCGACCGGGGGCGTCGCGTAGAAGCGCATGTGCGGGCAGAGGTTGTAGCGGCCGGCGAGGCACTGCGCGCACCGGTGGCAGGGACGCTGGGGTTCGACGGCGACGCGCTCCCCGACGCGCGCGGGGTCGACGCCCTCGCCGACGGCGGTGATCGTGCCGGACAGCTCGTGCCCGAGGACGAGGGGCTCCTCGACGACGAAGTCCCCGATGCGGCCGTGCCGGTAGTAGTGCACGTCGGAGCCGCACACCCCGACCGCGGCGACCCGGACGAGGACGTCGCCGGGCTCGACCTCGGGGACGGGGCGGTCTTCGACGGTCAGGTCCTGGGTGCCGAGCAGCACGCTGGTGCGCTGGCGCTGGATGGAGGTCATGGGGTTCTCGCTTCCTCGGCCGCGTCGTCGCGGTCGGACGTGTGGGTGGTGGTGGCGACCGCGGTGGTCACGGTGCCCGGGTCGCGGAGCAGGTCGCGGAAGCCGATCTCGGCGGCTCCGTGCACGAGGACGTCCCTGCCCAGTGCAGCCGGGACGATGCGCAGCCGATCGGCCGTGCCCGCCATCGACTGCGCACGGACGGCGGTGACGATCCGGTCGCCGACGTGGTCGAGCAGCACTCCGAGGAACCCGCCGAGCACGACGACCTCGGGGTTGACGGTGTGGATCGCGTTGCGGAGCGCGGTGGCGAGGGCATCGACCTGCCGGTCCACGACGCGTTCGGTCGCGGGGTCGTCGGCGGCGAGCGCTCCGGCCAACGCGGCGAGGTCGTCGGGGGCCGTCCCGGCGACGGTGGTGAGGGCGTCACGCGAGGCCTCCGTCTCGAGGCATCCGACGGCTCCGCAGTGGCAGCGGATGCCGTTCGCCGCGACGAACGTGTGGCCGAGCTCGCCGGCGTACCCGTCGGCGCCGCTGAGCGGCCGTCCGCCGGAGATGACCCCGCCACCGATGCCGCTCGCGCCGCCGTTGAGGTACACGAGGTCGTCGACGCCCCGTCCGCTGCCGGCGAGGCGTTCGGCCCAGGCCCCGAGGTTCGCGTCGTTGGCGGCACGGACCGGCAGTCCCGTCCGGGCGGCGAGCGGAGCTGCGAAGGGTTCGTCGTGCCAGCCGAGGTGCGGCGCGTACTGGACGTTGCCGTCCTCGGCGCGGACCGTCCCGGGGACGGCGACGCCCACCCCGACGAGCCGCAACCGCCCCGGGGCGGACGCGGGCCCGGTGCCGGCGCCGGTGCCGGTGGTCTCGGCGCCGGTCACTCGGACCTGGTCGAGGAGCCGGGCGACGACGTCGACGGCCTCGGCAGCCGAGGGTGGGCGGACCTGCGCCTCGACCTGCCGCCGCCGGACGGTGCCGTCGAGCCCGACGAGGGCCACCTCGACGGCGTCGATCTCGACCGTGACGGCAGCGGCCACCACGTCTGCCGAAGCCCGCACGATCGGGCTCGGGCGACCGACCCCGGATCCAGCGGACCCGGCGGGCGGTGGGCCTTCGTGCACCAGCCCGAGCTCGACCAGCTCACCGACGAGTGCGAGGGTCGTGGACCGGTTCAGCCCGGTGCGACGGGTGATCTCGGCGCGTGCGATCGGGCCGTCCTCGTGCACCAGGCGGAGGATGCGCGCGGCGTTGCTCGGCGCCGGGGTCTGTGCCGGGCCCGTCGTGCGGTCGTGTTCCGTCACAGAATCTCCCAGGACGTCCGCGATGGGAAGCGGGATCGGGCGTACCTGGTCGGAACGAACGACCAGGCACGCCCGAGATCACCAGGTACGCCCGGAACGACCCCGACCCCGCCCACGCGCACGCTCACGCCCGCGACCGCGAGAACGCGGCGTCGAACGCGGCCGACGGCGGCGCGATCGTGCCGAGCTGCCGGACGAACGCCAGCGCCTCGGGTCCTCCGACGAGTCGGTCCATGCCGGCGTCCTCCCACTCGACGCTGGTCGGTCCGGTGTACCCGATGTGGTTCAGCACGCGGAACACGCGCTCCCACGGCACGTCACCGTGTCCGGCGGTCACGAAGTCCCACCCGCGTCGGGGGTCACCCCACGGCAGGTGCGACCCGAGCCGGCCGTTGCGTCCGTCGAGCTGCTTCACCGACTCCTTGCAGTGCACGTGGTAGACGCGGTCGGCGAAGTCGAGCAGGAACGCGGCGGGATCGAGGTCCTGCCAGACGAAGTGGGACGGGTCGAAGTTGAAGCCGAACGCCGGCCGGTCCGCGAAGAGCTCCAGCGTGCGACGAGCGGTCCAGTAGTCGTAGGCGATCTCGGACGGGTGCACCTCGAGCGCGAAGCGGACGCCCACCTCTTCGAAGACGTCGATGATCGGCGACCAGCGGTCGTGGAAGTCCTGGTACCCGGCGTCGATCATGGTCGGGGGCACGGGCGGGAACCCGGCGACGGTCTTCCAGATCGACGAGCCGGAGAACCCGGTGACGGTGTCCACGCCGAGTGCCGCAGCGGCACGGGCGGTCCACTGCAGTTCCTCGGCCGCGCGCTGCCGGACGCCCTCGGGGTCGCCGTCGCCCCAGACGTGCGGCGGCAGGATGTCCTCGTGCCGCTGGTCGATGGGGTCGTCGCACACGGCCTGGCCGACCAGGTGGTTCGCGATGGTCCACACCTGCAGTCCGTTGCGTTCCAGGATCGCCCTGCGGTCGGCGACGTACGACGGGTCCGTCGCGGCGCGCCGGACGTCCAGGTGGTCGCCCCAGCAGGCGATCTCGAGTCCGTCGTACCCCCAGTCGCCGGCGAGCCGGGCGACCTCCTCGAAGGGCAGGTCGGCCCACTGTCCGGTGAACAGCGTGACCGGCCGGGAGGCCCGGGTCGGCTCCGTCTGGTCGCTCGCGTCCGTCGTCGTCATCGTCGTCGTCCTTCCGTGCGGTGGTCGGGGTCCGTCACCAGGATCCGGGGGTGGACCCGGCGGGGACGGTGGCCGGTCGGTCGACGCGCGAGTGCACGTCGACGACCGTGTGGTCGCGGGCGGCGGCCGAGACGGCCTCCATGACCTCGAGCACGTGGAACGCGAGGTCGCCGGCGGCTCGGTGCGGCCGGTCCGTCGCGATCGCGTGGGCCATGTCGGCGAGCCCGTAGCCACGACCGGCGTCGGCGTACCCGGCGGCGACGGGCAGCTCGCGCCACGCGCGGTCGTCCGCGGTGGCGATCGACACCGGGTCCGAGAACCGGTTGGGATCCGGGACGCCGAGGGTGCCGGCCGTGCCGTACACCTCGAAGAGCGGCGCGCGGGTGGCCCAGACCTCGAACGAGACGGTGACGGTCGAGACCACGCCGTTCTCGTGTTCGAGGATCGCGACCACGTGGGTGTCGATGTCGACCGGGATCGACGTGCCGGCGTTCGGCCCGGTCGCGATCGTCCGTTCGCGAGTGGAACGCGTGGCGCTGCCGCTCACCCGGACGACCGGTCCGAAGAACGTGACGAGACTGGTCAGGTAGTAGGGGCCCATGTCGAGCAGCGGTCCGCCACCGGGCTGGTAGTAGAACGCGGGTGCCGGGTGCCAGAGCTCGTGGCCGGGGGCGCTCCAGGCGACGGCCGCGCCGACCGGGGTGCCGATCAGCCCGTCGTCGAGGGCGGCCCGAGCGGTCTGGATGCCGGTGCCGAGCACGGTGTCCGGGGCACTGCCGACCCGGAGGCCCGCGGCCCGGGCTGCATCGAGCACCGGTCCGGCCTCGGCCGTGGACATCGCCAGGGGCTTCTCGCCGTAGACGTGCTTGCCGGCGGCGAGCGCCCGGGTCGCGACGTCGGCGTGGGCGGCGGGGATCGTCAGGTTGAGCACGACGTCGACGTCGTCGGCTGCGAGCAGCTCGTCGACGCTCGTGCCGCGCACGCCCTGTGCGGCGCCGACCGTCTGCGCCCGGTCGACGTCGAGGTCGGCGACCGCCACGAGCGACAGTCCGGGCAGCGCCGGGAAGTGCTCGAAGTACTGCTGGCTGATCACGCCGACCCCGACGACGCCGACCCGCAGCGCTCGTTCGTTCACCGTGCTGCCCACAGGAGTCCCCGTTCGATGATGGTTCGGAGTGGCTGCGACTCGACGACCTCGAGGCGGTGTCCGGGCGCCGAGACGAACACGCGGCCCTCGCCCCACTGCCGTGTCCAGATCGCCGGTGCGGTGACCGGTCGGTTCCAGGCGTCGAAGTCGCGCGCGTCCTGGGTGGTGGTCGCGAGGACGTCGTTGTACTCGTCGGACAGCACCCAGTACTGCTCGGTGACGAGGTCGAAGTCCTCGATGCCCTGCGTGATCGGGTGCGACCGGCCGAGGTCGGTGAGGTGCACCGTGTACGGGATGTAGTTGTCGGACTGTTCGCCGACGCGCTCGTCGGGGTGCTTGCCGGCGTGGTGGGCGAACTGGCCGCCGACCATGTGCAGGTAGTCGGCGGTGTTCCGGAACGCGTCCGCGATGCCGCCGTGCCAGCCAGCCAGTCCGGCGCCGCCCAGGACCGCGCGCTGCAGCCCGGCGAACTCGTCGTCGGCGATGGTCGACATCGTGACGACCTGCACGATCAGGTCGACCTCGTCCATGACGGACTCGTCGGCGTAGACGGCCGTCGAGTCCGACACCCGGACCGCGAACCCGTTCTCGCGCAGGAACGGGACGAACAGGTCGGTGGTCTCGACGGGCTGGTGGCCGTCCCATCCCCCGCGGACGACCAGGGCCAGGCGGGTACGGTCGGCGGCGGTCACGAGGTCGCCGTCCAGCTGCTGCCGTCGGCGGCGCTGCGTTCGACGGCGTCGAGCACGCGCTGCACGTGCAGGCCGTCCTCGAACGAGGGCGACGGGTCGGTGCCGGACACGATCGCCTCGACGAAGTCCTTCACCTGGTGGCTGAAGGTGTGCTCGTAGCCGATGAGGTGTCCGGTGGGCCACCACGCCGCCATGTAGGGGTGCTCGGGTTCGGTGACCAGGATCCGGCGGAAGCCCTGCTCCCGCGCGGGGGCCGATGACTCGTACAACCGCAGTTCGTTCATGGACTCCAGGTCGAACTGGATCGCGCCTTCGGACCCGCTGATCTCGAGCGTCAGGCCGTTCTTCCGGCCGGTGGCGTAGCGCGTGGCCTCGAACGTGCCGATGGCGCCGTCGGCCGCGCCGCCGCCGAGTCGGGCGGTGAAGAACGCGGCGTCGTCGACGGTGACCTGTCCGCGCTCGCTCGACGCGGTGCCGGAGAGCCCGACCCCCTCGGCCATCAGCGGACGTTCGGTCACGAAGGTCTCGAGGGTGCCGGACACGGTGGCGAGCGACGCACCGGTGACGTGCTCGACGAGGTCGATCGCGTGCGCGCCGATGTCGCCGAGCGCACCGGAGCCGGCCTGCTCCTTGTCGAGCCGCCAGGTCATCGGGCCGTCCTCGTCGGCGAGCCAGTCCTGCAGGTAGAGCGCGCGGACCTGGCGCACGGTGCCGATCCGGCCGTCCTGCACGAGCTGCCGGGCGAACGCGATGGCCGGCACGCGGCGGTAGCTGAACCCGACCATGGCACGGACCCCGTGCGACCGGGCGGCAGCGGCTGCGGCGGTCATCGCCTCGGCCTGTTCGACGGTGTTGGCGAGCGGCTTCTCGCACAGGACGTGCTTGCCGGCCTCGAGCGCGGCGATCGCGATCTCGACGTGCGACGAACCGGGCGACACGATGTCGACGACGTCGATGTCGGGGTCGGCCACGACGGCACGCCAGTCGGTCGACGCCGCCTGCCAGCCGTACTGCGCACGGGCGGTCTCGGTGCGTTCCGGGTCGCGCCCGACGATCACCGCCATCTCGGGTTCGACCCCGAGGTCGAAGAACCTGGGGGCGGTCCGCCATGCCTGTGAGTGCGCGGCCCCCATGAAGCCGTGTCCCACCATGGCGATCCGCAGTCGTTCCTGTGCCATCCGCTCGCTCCTTTGCGATCACGTCCTTGCCACAGCCAACACTACCGCTTATGTTGGGCGCGGCAACATTTTGTTTCGACGACGAACGGTGACCACCATGGCAACGACGCCCACCCGTGCAGACAAGTTCTCCTTCGGTCTCTGGACCATCGGCTACAACGGCTCCGACCCCTTCGGCGGGCCGACCCGCCCGGCCCTCGACGTGGTCGAGGCGGTCGAGAAGCTCGACGAGCTCGGCGCCTACGGCCTGACCTTCCACGACGACGACCTGTTCGCGTTCGGCTCGACCGACGCCGAACGGCAGACGCAGATCGACCGCCTCAAGGGTGCGCTCGACGCCACCGGCCTCATCGTGCCGATGGTGACGACGAACCTGTTCTCCGCCCCCGTGTTCAAGGACGGCGGCTTCACCTCGAACGACCGGCAGGTCCGCCGCTTCGCGCTCCGCAAGGTGCTGCGCAACATCGACCTCGCCGCCGAGCTCGGTGCGTCGACGTTCGTGATGTGGGGCGGCCGCGAGGGCTCCGAGTACGACAGCGCGAAGGACGTGCAGGCCGCACTCGAGCGCTACCGCGAGGCCGTCAACCTGCTCGCCGACTACGTCACCGACAAGGGCTACGGCATCCGCTTCGCCATCGAGCCGAAGCCGAACGAGCCCCGCGGCGACATCCTGCTGCCGACCCTCGGCCACGCGATCGCGTTCACCGAGACCCTCGAGCGCCCGGAACTGTTCGGCATCAACCCCGAGGTCGGCCACGAGCAGATGGCGGGCCTGAACTTCACGGCCGGCATCGCCCAGGCGCTCTACCAGGGCAAGCTCTTCCACATCGACCTGAACGGCCAGCGCGGCATCAAGTACGACCAGGACCTGGTGTTCGGACACGGCGACCTGCAGAACGCGTTCTCGCTCGTCGACCTGCTCGAGCACGGTTCGCCGCAGGGCGGCCAGGCGTACGACGGCCCGCGCCACTTCGACTACAAGCCGAGCCGCACCGAGGACATCTCGGGCGTCTGGGACTCGGCCGCCGCGAACATGCGCATGTACCTGCTCCTCAAGGAGCGCGCGCAGGCCTTCCGCGCCGACCCCGAGGTGCAGGCCGCACTCGAGGCCTCGAAGGTCGGGGAGCTCAGCACGCCGACCCTGAACGACGGCGAGTCCTACGACGCCTTCCTGTCCGACCGTTCGGCGTACGAGGACTTCGACGCCGACGCGTACTTCGGCGGCAAGGGCTTCGGCTTCGTCCGGCTGCAGCAGCTCGCCATCGAGCACCTGCTCGGCGCGCGCTGACGGGCGGCGGGGATGACACAGCTCGTCGCCGGCGTCGACTCGTCGACCCAGTCCTGCAAGGTCACCGTCCGCGACGCCGCGACGGGCGCCGTCGTCCGTGAGGGGCGTGCGTCCCACCCGGACGGCACGTCCGTCGACCCCCGCCACTGGTGGGACGCCCTCGGCGCGGCGGTCGCCGACGCCGGTGGCCTCGACGACGTCGGTGCCGTCGCGATCGCCGGCCAGCAGCACGGCATGGTCGCGCTCGACGCCGACGGCCGCGTGGTGCGCGACGCCCTGCTCTGGAACGACGTGCGCAGTGCGGACGCGGCCGCGCAGATGGTCGACGAGCTGGGGCGGGAGTCCTGGGTCGAGCGGACGGGCCTGGTGCCGGTGGCGTCGTTCACCGGCACCAAGCTGCGGTGGCTCCGCGACGCCGAGCCGGACAACGCCGGTCGCGTCGCGGCCGTCGCGCTCCCCCACGACTGGTTGTCGTGGCGGCTGCGCGGCTACGGCCCGGCCGACGACAGTGCGCTCGGCCCCGACCTCGACGCCCTGGCGACGGACGCGTCCGACGCCAGCGGCACGGCGTACTGGGACCCGGTGCGCCGGGAGTACGACCCGGAGCTGTTCGAACGGGCGCTCGGCCGCCCGATGCGCGTCGCCGGGTCGGAGCCGGCCGCGGACACCGTCGTCGTGCCACGCGTCGTCGCGCACGACGAGGCGATGGGGACGCTCACCGTCGACGTGACACTGCCGAGCGGCCGGGCCGCGCCGGCCGGCCTGCTCGTCGGCGCAGGACTCGGCGACAACGCCGGGGCGGCGCTCGGCCTCGGGCTCGGGCCGGGCGACGTCGCGGTGTCCCTGGGGACCAGCGGAACGGTCTTCGGCGTCACCGGTACCGACGTCCTGGACCCGAGCGGGACCGTGGCGGGCTTCGCCGACGGAACCGGGTCGCGCCTCCCGATCGTCACGACGCTCAACGCGGCCCGCGTGCTCGAGGTGATCGGCGGCCTGCTCGGCGTCGACCACGACGCGCTCGGCGAGCTGGCGCTGCAGGCGCCCGCCGGGGCCGACGGCCTGGTCCTGGTGCCGTACTTCGTCGGCGAGCGCACGCCCAACCGGCCGGACGCGACCGCCTCGCTGCTCGGGATGACCCCGGGCACGACGGACCGACCGCACCTGGCGCGCGCCGCGGTGGAGGGCATGCTGTGCGCGCTGGCCGACGGGCTCGCCGCGGTCGAGGGCACCGGCGTGACCGTCTCGCGACTGCTGCTCATCGGCGGCGCGGCACGGAACGAAGCCGTCCGGACCGTCGCCGCGCAGGTGTTCGGGCGGGACGTGCTGATCCCGGAACCCGGCGAGTACGTGGCGTCCGGGGCCGCGCGGCAGGCAGCATGGGTGCTGACCGGCACGCTGCCGACGTGGGACGCCGCGACGACGACCGTGCCGGCGGACCCGCACCCCGAGGTGCTCGAGCAGTACCGCGCTGCGACGCGCTGACCGAGGAGACCCATGGCACGCACCGACCTCCCGCTCGACGAACTCCGTCGGTACCGCCCCGCGGTCCGGAGACCGGCAGACTTCGACGCGTTCTGGGCGGACACGATCACCGCGGCCCGGGCGGCCGGAGCAGGGACGGCTCCCGTCCTCGCTCCGGCCGACACCCCGGTGACCGGACTCGTCGTCGAGGACCTGACGTTCCCGGGCTTCGCCGGCGACCCGGTGCGCGCCTGGGTCTCCCGTCCGCTCGCCGGTCGTGACACCGCGCTGCCCGTCGTCGTCGAGTTCCTCGGCTACGGCGGCGGCCGCGGGCGCCCCGGCGAACGGGTGCACTGGGCCCTCGCCGGGTACGTGCACGTCGTCATGGACACCCGCGGCCAGGGCAGCGGGTGGGCCGGCGGCGACACCCCCGACCCGCACGGCTCCGGACCGCACGCGAGCGGGTGGATGACGAGCGGCATCGGCTCCCCCGCCGACCACTACTACCGCCGCGTGTACACCGACGCCGTCCGCCTGGTCGACGCCGTGCGGACACTGCCCGGCGTCGACCCGGCACGCATCGCCCTGACCGGCGGCAGCCAGGGCGGCGGCATCGCCATCGCCGCCGCCGCCCTGGTCGAGGCCCACGTCGGACCGATCACCGCGGTGCTGCCCGACGTCGCGTTCCTGTGCGACTGGGAGGGCGGCACGGACGTCGCCGTCGGCGGCCCGTACCTGGAACTCGCGACCTACCTGTCCGTGCACCGCGACGCAGCCGACACCGTGTGGGACACCGCGGCGTACTTCGACGGGGTGAACCACGCAGCCGGCATCACCGCACCGGCGCTGTTCTCCGTGGCCCTGATGGACGACGTCGTCCCGCCGCGCACCACCTTCGCCGCCTTCAACGCGCTCGGGTCGGCTTCCCGCGAGATCGAGGTGTACCCGTACAACGGGCACGAGGGCGGCGGCTTCCGGCAGTGGGAGCGGCAGGTGGCGTTCCTCCGCGCGCTGGGGTGAGCGCGCTCACGTCACCACCATCGGGGTGTCACGCCCGCCGCATCGTGTCCCGGGGGTACTCGCCGTGCCGGTCGAGGTACGCGGCCGAGAACCGGCCGGCGTGGGCGAACCCCCACTGCCGGGCCACCTCGGCGATGCTCGTCGCCGCCGGGTCGGCGTGCAGGAGCTCGTCGCGCACCCGGTCGAGACGGACCCCGCGCAGGTAGCCGTTCGGGCTGACGCCGAGCTGCCGCTGGAACGCCTGCTGCAGTGCACGCAGACTCAGGGAGGCGACCTCGGCCAGGTCGGTGCTCGTGATCGGCAGGTGCGCGTGCTCGTGCACGTACTCGACGGCTCGGCGGATGTGCGCGTTGCGCGGGAGCAGGAGCTCGTCCGGCAGGGTGGCCGAGACGACCGGGTAGAGCTCGAGCAGGGCCAGCGCTCCCAGCCGGCCCATCTCCGCCTGCAGGAGCGGCGAGACCTGCCGGTCGAGCACGGTGTGCGAGATGAGCTTGACCGTGTTCCGCCACATCGTCACCGCGCGGTCGTCGGGCTGCACGGTGTGGTCGAGTTGCACGGCGCCCGAGGCCGCGCCGCGTTCGCCGGCGACCTCCTCGAGCGAAGCCCGGTTGATCTGGACGAGCCGCTGGTCGTAGTCCTGGTAGGTGAACGCGGCGCCGTCCTGCGGCCACAGCTGTGGTCGGCCCGGGGCGCTGACGAGGCGGTCGTCGCCCTCGCCGATGAAGCCGGTGCCGCGGGTGATCCACTGCACCACGAAGTCGTCCGACGGGGTCATCACGCCGTTCAGGTGCCCGTCGAACCGGATCGCGCGCAACGTCATCGTGGTGTCGCCGACCGCCGAGTACCGGAACGTGAAGGGCTGCGCGGTGGTCTCGGCGCGCCACTCGGAGGCGTCGTACGCCCCGACCAGGAAGTCGCGTGCTTCGTCGACGTCAGCGGACCGGACGTCGTCCTGCACGCGCGCTCGTTCATCTGTCATCGGTTCACCGAGTGCAGTGTGACGGACCGGGGGCCAGCCGTCCGCACCGCTGTCCGAGAAGCGCTCCCGACGGCCTCCAGCGCGTGGAACGGATGCTGGATCCGGTGCGGCGATGTCCGGATTCCGACCGCCGGGCTGCGTCCGACATCCGCGATCCGCCGACTCCTCGGTCCTGGCGCACACGGCCGGTCCCGCTGCTCCTACGGTCGACTCATCCGGTGGCATCGGGCCGCGCAGGAGAACACGAGGACGCCATGACCGCCTTGACCGCAATCCCGGTCCATCCCATCAGCGCACCGAGGCAGGCCTTCGAGTCGGTCTCGGTGACGAGCCGACAGGACCGCCACCGCGGTACCTTCACGGAACTCCGGGACCTCCAGCGTCAGCGCATGCTGCAGATCGCCGCGGTCAGCACCGGCATCGTCTCCGTGAGCGCCCTCGCTTCCGCCGCCGCCGTGCTCGGGCTCTCCGCGTGATCCGCGACGGCTCCGCGGTCGAGGACGTCCGCACCCAGGCCATCGACATGACGGCGCTCTTCGCGGAACAGGAACGTCTGGAAGCATGACGCTCCTCACACTCACGCCCCCGGCCGTCGAGACGACCGCGCAGCGCACCGCATCCAAGGCCGCCGACGACCTCTTCACGGCGCACGGCGTGATCCCGGTGCGCTTCGAGGACGTCGCCGCGCACGCGGGCATGAGCGTGGACGAGCTGACGGCGGCCTACCCGTCCAAGCAGGCGCTCGTGGTGGCGGTCCTGCGACGCTGGCACGGCGCGTGGCGTCGGGCCCTGGACCACATCGCCACCACCTCGGCGGATCCCCGCGACGAGATCCTCGGCATCTTCAGCTACCTGGAGGAGTGCTTCGCGGACGAGGGGTGGCGCGGCTGCGCGTTCATCAACGGACACGCCGAGCTCGGACGGCAGGACCCGGAGATCGCCGCGCTCGCAGCCGAGCACTTCCGCGACGTCGAGAGCCACCTCACGTTGCTGTGCACCCGTGCGGACATGCCGGCGCACATCGCCGAGACCCTGTCGCTGCTGGTCGAGGGCGCCCGGGTGGAGTCAGCCGTGCAGGGCTCGGCGAAGCCCGCCCGGAGCGCGCGGCTCGGTGCGGCCATGATCATGTCGGTGTTCGAGGAGCGCACGACGTTCTGACCGCACGTATGATCCGGGGAACCACTCGTCACCGAAGACGGAGACCGGAATGACGCGCACCGAGCCCACCACCGCCGCTCACCACGGCACCCCCAGACCGACCCGAGCCACCGCCTCGGTCGCCGCGATCCTGGCCGAGTCCGCCGCGCGGTACCCGGACGACGTCGCCGTCATCGTCGGCGACCACCGCACCACCTACGCCGAGCTGTGGTCCGAGACCCTCGCCTACGCCGGAGCGCTCCGGGCCCGCGGGGTCACCGAGGGATCGCGCGTGGCGATGCTCGTGCCGAACGTCGCGGACTTCGCCCGCGTCTACTACGCCACCCTCGCGCTCGGCGCCGTCGTCGTCCCCGTCCACGCGTTGCTCAAGCGGCGCGAGATCGAGTACCTGCTGCAGGACAGCGGCGCCATGCTGCTCGTCTGCGCCGCCCCGCTGCTCGCCGAGGGCGCGGCCGGTGCCGAGCTCGCCGGCGTCGACGTCATCACCGTGCTCGCACCGGCCGACCACGACGACCACGACGGCCACGACGTCCCAGACCGCCTCGAGGCCCTGGCCGCGGCAGCCGAACCCCTCGACACCTACGTCCCCCGCGACCCCTTCGACACCGCGACGATCCTGTACACGAGCGGGACCACCGGCAAGCCGAAGGGTGCAGAGGGCTCGCACTTCGCCCTGCTCGAACAGGTCAACACGAACCTGATGAGCACCTTCGACATGCACCGCGGCGACGTCCTGCTCGGGGCACTCCCGCTGTTCCACACGTTCGGTCAGACCTGCACGATGAACACCGGGTTCCGCGCCGGCGCCACCATCGTGATGCTCCCGAAGTTCGACGGCGACGCAGCGCTGTCGGCGATGGTCGAGCACGGCTGCGAGATCTTCATGGGGGTGCCGACGATGTACATGGCACTGCTCGACGCCGCGACCCGAGGCGACGCCAGACCGGACCTGCGCTACGCGATCTCGGGCGGCGCGTCGTTGCCGTTGGCCGTCCTCGAGCGGTTCCAGTCCGTGTTCGATGCGCCCGTCCACGAGGGCTACGGACTGACCGAGACGTCGCCCGTGGCCACCTTCAACCACGTCGGCCGCGCGCCCCGACCGGGAACGATCGGGACGCCGGTGTGGGGTGTCGACGTCGAGATCGCCGACCCGGCCACGCCCGACGCGATCGTGCTGCTGCCGCACGGCGAGATCGGCGAACTCGTCATCCGCGGGCACAACCTGATGAACGGGTACCTGGACCGGCCGGAGGACACCGACGCGGCGATCGTCGACGGCTGGTTCCGCACCGGCGACCTCGGCACGAAGGACGACGACGGGTACCTGACGATCGTCGACCGCACGAAGGACATGATCATCCGCAACGGCTACAACGTGTACCCGCGGCAGGTCGAAGAGGTGCTGGCGACGCACCCGGACGTCACCATGGCGGCGGTCTTCGGCGTCCCGCACGAGCTGCACGGCCAGGAGATCGAGGCCGCCGTGGTGCTCCGCGCCGGCGCGACCGTCAGCCCGGACGAGCTCGTCCACTTCGTGTCCGACGAGATCGCGGCGTACAAGTTCCCGCGGGTCGTGCACGTGGTCGACGCCCTGCCCCTCGGACCGAGCGGCAAGGTCCTGAAGCGGACGCTGGTCGAGCAGTTCAGCACACCGGTCGACGCGGCGGCTGCTCCGGCCTGACACACTCGGAGCGTGATCACCAGGCCGCGTTCCGTCCTCCTCGCCGTCGCCCTGACCGCGGGCCTCGTCCTGACCGGCTGCACGGGCCCCGCGAACGCCGAGTCCGGCACACCCGAATGGTTCGACGTCACGGGCTTCCAGCCAGAGGGGGCGGACCCCGCGCTGATCGACGCCAACGCATCGGCGATGGACGTCGTCGGCGTCGACGGGCTGCTGCTGAGCCGGACCGGCACACGTGTCACCACCCCCTCCCGCGAGGCGAGGACACAGCGCAACCGGGCGCACGCCCGCGGGCTCGAGGCGCAGCTGCTCGTCAGCAACTACGCCGACGGCGACTTCAGCGAGCCGATCGCCCGGAGGATGCTCCGGTCCCCCGCCAACCGGTCCCACGTCGTCCGCGCGCTCGCGACCGACGTGCGTTCCGGCGGATGGGACTCGGTCATGATCGACCTCGAGGCGTTGACCGCCGCCGACACGGCGGGGTTGACGGCCTTCGCGCGGGAGCTCCGTGCGGCGGTCGGCGAAGACGTCCGGCTCGACATCGCCCTGTCGGCGTCGACGACCGCGGCCGGGTACGCGCGCATGGGGTACGACGTCCGGGCGCTCCGCGCTCCGCTGGACCACCTCACGCTGATGGCCTACGACCAGCACGGCCCGTGGGAGCCGGACGCACCGGGGCCGGTCGGGTCGTTGCCCTGGGCGTCGAAGTCCGCCAGGGCGCTCGCCACCCTCGCGCCCGCCGACCAGATCGTGCTCGGCGTCGCCGGGTACGGCTACCACTGGAAGGGGCCGCGGCCGGCGGGGCAGCTGTCCGACGACCAGGCCCGTCGCCGTGTCCGGAAGGCCCACGTCACCCCGACGTGGAACACCACGGTCGGCGAGTGGACCGCCACCCTGCCCAGCGGCGAGGTGCTGTGGTGGTCGGACGCGCGGTCGCTGCGTGAGCGCGTGGCCCTCGCCGAGCGACTCGGTCTGACCGGGGTGGCCGTCTGGTCCCTGGACCTCTCCGACACCCTCGGGGGTTGACACGTTCGGCTAATGGTCTTAGCTTTTAGCTAACACACTTAGCCATGGAGGCAGTCATGCTCGAACACCTGCGCACCGACGAAGGCACCATCGCGTACGACGTCAGCGGCGACGGCCCGCTCGTCGTCCTCGCACACGGCATGGGCGACAGCCGGCACGCCTACCGGTTCCTGGTCCCCGAACTCGTCGACGCCGGCTACCGGGTGGCGAACGTCGACATCCGCGGGTGTGGCGACTCGAGCACGGGATGGGCGTCGTACCAGCGCGCCGACATCGCTCGCGACCTGGTCGCCGTCGTCCGGCACCTCGGCGGCCCCGCGGTCATCGTCGGGCAGTCGATCAGCGGCGGGGCGGCCACCATCGCCGCCGCCGATGCCCCCGACGTCGTCGCCGGCATCGTCGAGCTCGCGCCGTTCACGCGGAAGCAGTCGTTCGACCTCGGCGGCCTGCTCCGGAACCGCCGCCACCGCGCCGGCACATTCCAGCTCGCCAAGGTGATGACGACGGGGAGCCTGGCCGGCTGGCTGGCCTACCTGGACCTCGCCGTGCCGACGAAGCCGACCGACTGGACCGAGGAACTGGGCCGCATCGAGTCGACGCTGCAGCAGCCGGAGCGGATGGCGGTCCTCCGCGCGATGACGAAGACCGCACCCGCCGACGCCGGCGCCCGACTGCCGGCCGTGCGCTGCCCCGTCCTGGTGATCGAGGGTAGTGCCGACCCGGACTGGGCCGTCCCCCGCGCCGAGGGGGAGCGGGTCCTGGCCGACCTGCCCGACGGACTCGGCGAGCTGGCCGTCATCGACGGCGCGGGCCACTACCCGCACACCGAGACCCCGACCGAGGTCCTCGCGCTCGTGCTCCCCTTCCTCGGCCGCACGCTCGCGCCGGTCGGTGGCCACCGTGGCTAGGGCAGGACTCGACCCCGCCGCCGTCACCACCGCCGCGGCAGGGCTGGCCGACGAGATCGGGCTCGCACGGCTGAGCATGAGCGTCGTCGCCGAACGGCTCGGCGTGAAGTCGCCGTCGCTGTACAAGCACGTCGACGGACTCACCGACCTGACCCGCCGGATCGCGATCCTCGCCGCGAACGAACTCGGCGACGACCTGCGCGACGCGATGCAGGGGCTCGCCGGGCGCGACGCCGTCGAGGCGGCCGCGCAGACCGTCCGCCGGTACGTGCAGCGCCACCCCGGTCGGTACGAGGCGACGGTCGGGATCCGTCCCACCGGGCCGGACGACCCGTTGGCCGTGGCCCTGGAGCGCACCCTCGCCTCGTTCGCAGCAGCGCTGCGCGGCTACGGGCTCGACCCCGCCGACGAGGTGCACGCGCTCCGCCTGCTGCGCAGCGTCCTGCACGGCTTCGCGACCATCGAGACGTCCGGTGGGTTCCAGATGCGCACCGACGTCGACGCGAGCTTCGGGTGGATCATCGCGTTCCTCGACCGGGGGTTCCGCGCGACGACCGCCGCCCCCAGTCATGGTCACGATCCGGACTCCATGAACCGGTAGGGTTGTCACGAGCCAACATTCACTGTGGAAAGGTGTGCCATGCCCCTCGACGATGCAGCCCCGGGTCGCGTGCTCGCACCGGGCCAGACCTGCCGGATCCGGATCTGGCACCGAGCCGACCGCAGCGTGACCACCGTGCACGAGTCCGCCGAGCGGCTCTACGAAGCGCCGAACTGGACCACCGACGGCCGCCTCGTCCTGAACGGCGACGGGGTCCTCTGGACGATGCCGGCCGACGGCGCCGCAGCTCCGGAGCACGTCGCGATCGAGGACGTCCCGCCCCTGAACAACGACCACGTGCTCGATCCCGACGGCGTCACCGTGCACGTCAGCGCGAACGACTTCCACATCTGGAGCGCCCCGCTCGCCGGCGGCCCAGCGACCCGGGTCACCGCGGACGACGGCGGCCTGCACTTCCTGCACGGCGTCAGCCCCGACGGCTCCGAGCTCGCCTACGTCCGGCTCGACCCGTCCGGTCAGGAGGTCTGGTCATCGGGCACGATCCGGGTGATGGGCGTCGACGGCAGCGCGGACCGCGCCGTGACGACGGACCCCTCCGCGGCCGACGGCCCGGAGTGGACGCCTGACGGCGCGTGGATCCTGTTCAACACCGAGCAGTTCGAGACCACACCGGGGCACGCCCAGATCGCCCGGGTCCGTCCGGACGGCACCGGCATCGAGCAGCTCACCGTCGACGAGCACGTCAACTGGTTCCCACATCCCGCCCCGACCGACGACGCCGCCGTCTACCTGTCGTTCCCGCCCGGCACCGAAGGGCACCCGGCCGACAAGCGCGTGCGGTTGCGCCTCGTCACCGGTGACGGATCCGTCAGCGCCTGGGGACCCGAGGTCTGGCAGGCAGCCGAGACCATCGTCGAGCTCGACGGCGGGCAGGGCACCCTCAACGTCAACGGGTGGGCGCCCGACGGATCCGCCTTCGCCTTCGTCGACTACCCCACCGGAGAACCCGCATGATCGTCCACACCGTCTGCTTCACGCTCGTCCACGCCGCGGGATCCCCGCACGAGGCCGCGTTCCTCGAGACCGCCCGCGACACCCTGCCGGCGATCCCCGGCGTGCAGGACTTCACGGTGTCGCGCCAGGTGTCCACGCAGAGCGACTTCCGGTTCCAGTTCTCGATGGTGTTCGCCGACCAGGACACCTACTCGGCGTACGACGCACACCCCGCGCACCAACGCTTCGTCGCCACCCGTTGGGCGGACGAGGTCGCGTCGTTCCAGGAGTTCGACTTCGTGCCGCTGCCCGCCTGAGCGGGTGCGGGTCGCGAACGCGACCAGGTGACGGACGGGAGGCGCGGTGCCAGCTGGCACCGGGCCTCCCGTCCGTCACGCGGTGACGACCACCGCTACTGGTTGCTGAAGGCGGCGTCGAACGCAGCCTGCGGCTGCGGCCAGAGCAGGGCGCGGACGAACGCGGCCGCCTCGGCGGCGCCGTGCAGGCGGTCCATGCCGGCGTCCTCCCACTCGACGGAGATCGGGCCGGCGTAGCCGATGTGCCGGAGTGCGCGGAACGCGTCCTCCCACGGGGTGTCCCCGTGCCCGGTCGAGACGAAGTCCCATCCGCGGCGTGGGTCGCCCCACGGCAGGTGCGATCCGAGGATGCCCTGCCGGCCCGACGCAGGACGGATGCGGGTGTCCTTGCAGTCGACGTGGTGGATGCGGTCCGCGAAGTCGGTGATGAAGCCGACGGTGTCGATGCCTTGCCACGCCATGTGCGACGGGTCCCAGTTGAACCCGAAGGCCAAGCGGTGGTCGATCGCCTCGAGGGCACGCACGCTCGTCCAGTGGTCGTACGCGATCTCGGATGGGTGGACCTCGTGGGCGAAGCGGACGCCCTCGGCGTCGAACACGTCGAGGATCGGGTTCCACCGGTCCGCGAAGTCCTGGTAGCCGGCGTCGATGACGTCCTGCCCGACGGGCGGGAACATCGCGACGTACTGCCAGATGCTCGACCCGGTGAACCCGACGACGGTGTCGACGCCCATCTTCCGCGCCACGCGGGCCGCACGCTGCATGTCGGCGGCGGCGCGCTGCCGGACTCCCTCGCCGTCACCGTCGCCCCACACGGCGTCGCGCAGGATCGCGCGGTGGCGGAAGTCGATCGGGTCGTCGCAGACGGCTTGCCCTGCGAGGTGGTTCGAGATTGCCCACACCCCGAGGCCGTGGCGGTCGAGGACCTCGAGCCGGCTGCGCAGGTAGGCGTCGTCCTCGTCCGCGCGAGCGAGGTCGAGGTGGTCGCCGGACGCTGCGATCTCGAGGCCGTCGTAGCCCCACTCCGCGGCCAGGCGGGCGACCTCCTCGAAGGGCAGGTCGGCCCACTGCCCGGTGAACAGGGTGACGGGGTTGGTGGTGGTGCTCATCGTTCCTCCGTGCTGGTGCTCGTCCACCGTCCGGTCGCGGCTCCGCGCAGGACGGCGTCGACGACCTCGAGCGAGCGGACGCCGTCCTCGACGGTGGGGAGTCCCTCGGGTGTCTCGCCACGGACCGCGGCGTAGGTGTCGGCGCAGAACGCCGCGAAGGCGTCCGTCCAGCCCTGCGAGTGCCCGGCCGGTGTCCGGTTGAGCCGCGCCTGGTCGGCGGATACGGGCCCCTCGGCCCGGTGCACCGTCGTGGAACCGTGCTCGCCGCCGAACCACACGGACTCGGGGTGCTCCTGGTCGAACACGGCTGAACCCTGCGAGCCGTCGACCTCGATCCACAGGCGGTTCTTCCGGCCGGCCGCAACCTGCGAGACCACGGTGTTGGCCAGGGTGCCGTCGGCGGTGGCGAAGGTCACGACGGCGGTGTCCTCGGTGCGGACCGGGACGGTGCCGGTGCCCGCGCCGGCGCCGGTAGCGCTTCCGCTTCCGCCGAACGATGCACCGGCGGAGGTGGGATCGGGGCGCTCGGGGTAGGCGATCGACGTCCGGGCGGTCAACTCCGTGAACCGAGTTCCGGTGATGAACTCGGCCAGGTCGGTCCAGTGCGTCCCGATGTCCGCGAACGCCCGCGACGGCCCGCCCCGCTCCGGGTCGACCCGCCACGTCGAGGCGTCCGGCGACACCATCCAGTCCTGCAGGTACGAGCCGTGCAGGGTCAGCACCCGGCCGAGCGTGCCGGCGGCGACCCGGGCACGGAGCTCCCGGACCATCGGGTGGTACCGGTAGACGTAGGGGACCGTGCTCACCGTGCCGGCGGCGTGCACGGCCTCGGCGAGCCGTCGGGCGTCCGGGAGCGTCATCGCGACCGGCTTCTCGACGACGGTGTGCAGCCCGGCCGCCGTGGCGGCTAGGGCGTAGTCGACGTGGGTGTCGTTCGGCGTGCAGACGTGGACGACGTCCGGCCGGTCCGCGATCAGTTCGTCGACGGACGCGTACCCGGCCGGCACGCCCCACCGTTCGGCGGCCTGCCGGGATCGCGACGCCGACGAGCCGAGCACCCCGCCGACGACCGCGCCGGCGTCACGGGCCGCCCGGACGTGCGCGTCCGCGATCATGCCCGTCCCGATCACGGCGACGCGGAGTGCGGTCACCGGCGCTCCTCGAGGAACGCACGGAGGCCGGCGACGACGAGGTCGTGGTCCTCCGTCGAGGACAGCCCGGACGCCGTCGCCGCGGCGACCACCCCGGCTCCGCGGACCCGGATCGGGAACGACCCTCCGGTCACGGCGTACTCGGCGCCGAGCCATCCGATCGCAGCGGGATCGACCCCGGCGGCGGACAACCGGGCGTCGACGAGGGCACTCGACTGCTCCATCCGGAGCACCACCGCGGCCTTGCGGTCGATCCAGACGTGCTGGTCCGGGGTGATTCCCGGGGTGGCGGCGCGGAACAGCCCGAGGCCGGGACGTCGGATGTCGATGCCGACGGCGTGGCCGGCCTCGTGGGCGATGCCGCGGATCAGGGAACCCAGCTCCCAGGCGTCGTCGTGGGTGAAGGCGTCGAGCACGAGGTCGCGCTCCTGCTGTTCGAGGGTGGTGATGAGGTCGGACATCGTCGTCTCCTGCTCAGCCCGCGGCGATCTGCGCGCGGGCGGTGTCGATGGTCTCGAGGATCGAGATCGTCTCGTCGAGGGTGTGCAGCGGGGACTCCGTCCGCCCCTCGCCGACGAAGCGTGCCAGGGCAGTGGCCTCCCACGCCAGGGCGGCGAAGCCCCGCAGCGGTGTCGGGTCATCCCAGTGCAGGACGGGCGATCCGTGCGCGGCGGCCGAGATCGTGAAGGTCGTCGGGTTGTAGAACGGCCCGGCGAAGGCGATCGTGCCCTCGGTGCCGGCGATGGACGCGGTCGTCGGCGTCCGCGCGGCGATGGTCGTGTGCAGGACGGCCTGGGCGGCGCCGTGTTCGAGGACGAGCGAGCCGGAGGCGTCGACGCCCGACTCGGTCAGACGCCCGCGAGCCGTCACCCGCTGCGGTGCGCCGAGCACCATCGAGGCGAACTGCACGGCGTAGATGCCGAGGTCGAGCAGCGCTCCCCCGCCGAGCTCCGGACGGAACAGCCGGTGGTCCGGGCCGAACGGGATCGCCTGGCCGTGGTCGGCGAGCACGCTGCGCACCTCGCCGAGCGCTCCGTCCGCCAGCAGGGTCCGGAGCACCGAGGCCTGCGGCAGGTACCGGCTCCACATGCCCTCCATCGCGAACACCCCGGCGGCGCGTGCGGCGTCGGCGACGGTGCGGGCCTCGGCAGCCGTGACGGTGAAGGGCTTCTCGATGAGCACGTGCTTGCCGGCGGCGATCGCTGCCAGGGCCACCGCGGCGTGCTCGCTCTGCGGTGTCGCGATGTAGACCACGTCGACGTCGGGCCGGGCGACGAGGGCGTCGACACCCTCGACGGCCGCCTCGATCCCGTGCTCGGCAGCGAACGCGGATGCGCGGGGCAGTGACCGGGACGCGACGGCGACGATGCGCTGGGCGGTCGAAGCGCGCACCGCGGTGGCGAACTCGCCGGCGATCCAGCCGGGTCCGACGATCCCCCAGCCGAGGGACGGATCACCGGACGCCGTCGTGAAGAGCTCGGGTTCGGGCAGGGCGGTGGGGATCATCGTGCTCCAGTGCTCGCGGTTCCGTGGTTCGTCGTCGGGCGGTGGCGTTTGTGCTTGGCACGAGATAACATCGCCGACGTCGTCAGGTTAGCACGAGCCAAACGCGCGTCACCGATGACCGGGTTTCCGACCGGACGACGTGCACACGACCCGAGGAGGAGTCGATGTCGACAAGGCTGCCGGCGCACCCGTTCACCACCGCCACCCCGACCAACCACGTCAGCAACTGGTACCTGACCGCCCTCGGACTGGCGCAGTTCGGCATCTACGTGGCGATCCTGTCGCCGGTCTACGTCAGCATGCAGCTGAAGGCCCAGGCGCTGAACCCGGACGACCCCGCCTCGGTGATCGCCGTCGCGCTGCCGCTCGGATCACTCGGCGCGATCTTCGGCAACCCGCTGTTCGGCGCCCTGAGTGATCGAACCCGGACGCGGTGGGGGCGGCGGCGCCCGTGGCTGCTCGCCGGCATCCTGGTGCTGCTCGGCGGACTCGCCATGGTGGCCTCCTCGCCGAACGTCGGCATGCTCACCGTGGCGTGGATCGTCTGCCAGCTCGGGTCGAACGCCGCGTACTCGGCGATGATGGCCAGCTGGGCGGACAACGTCCCCGAGCTGCAACGCGGCCGGGCATCGAGCGTGATCGGGCTGGCGCAGAACCTCGCCGTGCTCGCCGGCACCTACGCCGCCGTCCTGCTGGTCGAGAACCTGCCGCTGCTGTTCATCCTGCCCGGCGTCCTCGGCGTGCTCTGCGTGCTGGTGTACGCGTTCGTCACCCCCGACCGCATCCCCGAGGTCCGACCGAAGCCGTTCTCGTGGCTCACGATCGTGCAGACCTTCTGGACGAACCCGATCACGCACCGCGACTACGGTCTGGCGTGGTGGTCGCGGTTCCTGATCATCCTCGCCACGTTCCTGTTCACGACGTTCCGGCTGTTCTACATGCAGGACCACCTCGGCATGACCGCGCAACGCGCCACCTCGGCAGTGGCGTTCGGTGTCCTGCTCTACACGATCGCGCTCATGATCGGCACGGCGTTCTCCGGCTGGCTGTCCGACCGGCTGCGCCGCCGCAAGGTCTTCGTCGGCGGCTCGACCCTGCTCTTCGGCGTGGGCCTCGTCGTGCTCGTCTACGCGCAGGACGTCACCGTGTTCTACGTCGCCGAGGTGATCATGGGCTTCGCCTACGGCATCTACGTGGCCGTCGACAACGCCCTGGTGGTCGATGTCCTGCCCGACAAGGACAAGCCCGGCAAGGACCTCGGCGTCATGAACATCGCGAACTCCCTGCCGCAGTCCTTCGCGCCGGCACTCGGTGCCTTGCTGCTCGGGGTCGGCGCTGGTGACAACTACCCGGTGCTGCTCTGGGGCGCCGGCATCGTGGCACTCGTCGGCGCACTCGTCGTGATCCCGATCCGCAGCGTGCGCTGAGCGGCAGCCACCCCGACCCGGAACGACGTGGTCGACGTCGCACGACGTCCACCACGTCGTTCCGGCTCGACGCTCGACGCTCAGCGCTCGGCAGGACCCGTCGACGCACGCACCACGAAGCGGGTCGGTGTCGCGACACGACGACGCTCGCCACCCTCACCCGAGGTCCGGTCGAGCACGGCGGCGAGCGCTGCATCCACCGTCGCTTCGACGTCCTGGTGCACCGACGTCAGGCGGTGGTAGCTGAGCGACGCGAGGTAGCTGTCGTCGAAGCCGACCACCGACACCCGCCGCGGCACGTCGACCCCGTGCTGCGCGAAGACGGCGAGCAGGCCCGTGGCGCACTGGTCACCACAGCAGACCACGGCGGTGGGCAGGGTGTCGCGGGCGACGAGCGTGCGGGCGGCCGCGGCGCCACCCTCTTCGCTGAAGCCGCTGGGGACGACGTCGGTCTCGGCTGCGAGTCCGGCGCCCTGCATCGCGGCACGGTAGGCGGTCGCACGATCGAGGCCGACCAGCCCGTCCTCGCCACCGACGTAGGCGATGCGGCGGTGACCGAGACCGACCAGGTGCTCGACCGCGGCGCGGAGTCCACCGGCCTCGTCCACGTGCACGTTGTCGGCGTACGGGGCGTCCGTCCACTCGCCGAGGAGCACGACCGGCACGAGGCGGCTCGCCTCCTCGAGCGCGGTCGCGTCGGGGTCGGGGTTGAACACGACGAGGGCCTCGACGCGTTCGCCGAGCAGGTCGGCCACCACCTGGTCCGTGGAGCGCTCTGCGCCGGCGGGCCCGAGGGCGACACCGAAGCCCTGCTCGGCGGCACGGGCGAAGAGCCGTTCGACGAACCGGACCTGGAACGGGTTGCGCATGCTGAAGACCGCACCGATGAGCCGCGTGCGGCCTTCGCGGAGCAGCCGGGCCGAGGTGTGCGGGCGGTAGCCGAGCTCAGCGGCCGCGGCGAGGATCCGGTCGCGGGACTCCGCACTGGGACCGGGGGCCCCGCGGAGCACGAGCGAGACGAGCTGCCGGGACATCCCGACGTGCTCGGCGACGTCACGCATCGTCGGCAGGCGGCCGCCGGTGGGGCGCCGCTCCGGCAGGTCGTCGGTCCCCGTCGTCACCCGGCTAGTCTGGCACGTGCGCAGGACGCGTAGGCTGGGATGGCACGAGCCAATCCCTGCGAGAGGACGACGATGACCCTGACGCTGCCCACCCCGGTCCTACCCGACCCCGACGCCGTGCCGGCCCTGCGGTGGGGCGTGATCGGCACCGGCATCGCCGGCAAGTTCGTCACCGCGATCCACCGGCACACGCCGCAGCGCGCGGTCGCCGTGACCGCCCGTGACGCCGCGAAGACCAGCGCGTTCGCCGCAGAGCACGGCATCGACCGGACCGTGTCGAGCGTCGAGGCACTCGTGACCGACCCCGAGGTCGACGTCGTCTACGTCGCCACCCCGCACCCGCTGCACCGCGAGCAGGCCCTCGCTGCGATCGCCGCCGGGAAGCACGTCCTGATCGAGAAGCCGATCGCGATGTCCGCTGCCGAGGCGCAGGAGATCACCGGTGCGGGACGGGCCGCCGGCGTGCTCGTCATGGAGGCGATGTGGACGCGGTACCTGCCGCAGTCGGACATCATGCGGCGACTGCTCACCGACGGCACGATCGGCACCGTCCGGCTCGTGACCGCCGACTTCGGGTTCGTGATGCCGTACGACCCGGGGCACCGCCTGTGGGCGCCGGAGCTCGGCGGCGGCGCGCTGCTGGACGCCGGCGTCTACCCGATCTCGTTCGCCGCCTCGGTTCTCGGCTCCCCCGACCGCGTGCTGGTCGAAGGGGCGAGCGGTCCGGGCGGCGTCGACGTGCGCGCAGACCTGCTGCTCTCGTACGCGGGCGGAGCCCGGTCGATGCTGTCGACGTCGCTCGAGACCGCGCTGCCCGTGCGAGCCTCGGTCGTCGGCACCGAGGGACGCATCGACATCGGCAGCCCGTTCTTCGGGCCCTCGTCGATCACCGCGGTTCGTGGGAACTTCGCGGCGTCGGAGTCCGCGACCTGGACGGACCAGCGACTCGAGGTGCTGCATGACGGGCTCGCCTACCAGGCCACCGCACTCGCGTCCTTCGCGGCCGAGGGGCGGATCGAGTCGCCGGTGCACACGCACGACGATGTCGTCGGCGTGATGCGGGTCATCGACACGGCCCGGGCAGCGATCGCTGCGGCCCCGTGACGGTCAGGTGAGCCCGACGTTCCGCAGCCACCGGTCGACGTCGTCTCCGGCAGCGCGCTCGCGGACGTCTTCACCGCGCACTGCGAGCCCCTCGACGAGCATCGCCCCGGTGTCGATGTCGCGGTAGAAGGACTCAGTGGAGCCCAGACCGGTCACCGCGTACGTGACGACCGGCAGCAGCCGCTTGCCGGACAGGTCGACGGCCTCGACGAAGGTCGCCATGATCATCGGCGGCTGGACGTTCCAGATCGGGCTCCCGAGCAGCACCGTGTCGTAGGCGCGCAGATCGGGCAGTTCGCTCGCGATCTCCGGACGGGCGTCGTCGTCCTGCTCCGTGCTGTTGCGTGCCACGGTGGCGTCGTAGCGGTCGGAGTAGGGGTCGGCGGCCTCGATACGGACGACGTCGCAGTCGATCCGGTCACCGATCAGACCGGCGAGGACCTCGGTGTTGCCCGTGTCGATGGTGCGCCGGCCGCCGTTCCAGTAGTTCTCCCCGGGTCGCGAGAAGTACGCCAGCAGGACGCGGTCGTCGCGCGCGGTCGGGGACACGGTGCTCCTCGGGGTGGTGGACGGAGTGGGCGCGGTGGTGCACGCGGCCAGCAGCCCACCCACGGCCACACTGAGCGTGCTTGCCGTGGCGGTCCGCAGCACCTGGCGGCGGGTGGGCTGCTGGCCGGGCATGCAGATCAGGCTTCGGCGCGGCCGGTGAGCCAGCGGACCATGTCGGGGTCGACGTGGGAGAAGAACTGCGACTCGCCTGCCTCGAGCTCGGCGATCGTCGCCATCTGCTCGTCGGTGAGCTCGAAGTCGACGACGTCGAGGTTCTGCTGCATGCGCTCGGGCTTGACGGACTTCGACACGACCACGACGCCGCGCTGCACGAGCCACCGGAGCACGACCTGCGCGACCGACTTGCCGTGCGCCGCACCGATCTCGGACAGGACCGGGTTGGTGAACAGGTCGTTCTTGCCCTCGGCGAACGGCGCCCATGCCTCGAGCTGCACGCCCTCGCCCCGCAAGAGTTCCTGGTAGTCGGCCTGCTGGTGGAACGGGTTCGTCTCCATCTGGTTCACCGCGGGCACGACGTCGGCGAACGCGATGAGGTCCACGAGTCGGTCGGCGGCGAAGTTGGACACGCCGATTGCGCGGAGCCGGCCGTCTCGGTGCGCCGTTTCGAGGGCACGCCACTCGCCGTAGTAGTCACCGAATGGCTGGTGGATCAGGTACAGGTCGAGGTAGTCCAGGCCGAGCTTCTGCAACGACGTGGTGATCGCATCACGGGCGCCGTCCTCGCCGCGGTGCTGGATCCACAGCTTCGAGGTGATGAACAGCTCCTCGCGGGGCACACCGCTGGCGGCGATGCCACGGCCGACGGCTTCCTCGTTGCCGTACGAGGCGGCGGTGTCGATCAGGCGGTAGCCGGCCGTGATCGCAGCGGTGACGGCCTGCTCGGTCTCGTCGGCGGGGATCTGGTACACACCGAAGCCGAGCTGCGGCATCGTCGTACCGGTGTTGAGGGTCACTGTGGGAGTCGTCTTCGCCATGACTCCCATGAGACTCCCGCGGCGGCGTCCGTGGGAGGGCGGGCTCTTCCGTGTACCAGCAGTCACTCCTTCGCGACAGCGCGTCGACGTACGGTGAGGGGCATGGACAACCAGGCCGAGGTCAGTGACTTCCTCCGCACCCGGCGTGCTCGCATCACGCCCGAGCAGGCCGGCCTCATCAGCGGCGGTCGGCGACGCGTCCCCGGGCTCCGTCGCGAGGAGGTCGCGATGCTCGCGGGGACGAGCATCGACTACTACGCAAAGATCGAGCGCGGGAACCTCTCCGGGGTGTCGACCGAGATCCTCGAGGCGATCGCCCGTGCGCTGCAACTGGACGACGCCGAGACCGAGCACCTGCACGACCTCACCCGCGGCGCGGCTCCGGCCCCGATCCGTCGGCGGACCACCACGCCGGAGCCAGTCGTGCGTCCGAGTCTGCAACGCTTCCTCGACACGGTCACCGGGACACCGACGTGGGTGCGGAACCGGCAGATGGACATCGTCGCGACGAACCCGCTCGGCCGGGCGCTCCTGGCACCGGTCCTCGACGCCCCGGGTGCGCAGGGCAACAACGCACGCTTCACGTTCCTCGACCCCGCGGCCCGGACCTTCTACCCGGACTGGGTGGCGGGCGCGAACAGCATCGTCGCGACGCTCCGACAGACTGCCGGACAACACCCGCACGACAAGGACCTCACCGGACTCATCGGGGAGCTCGTGACCCGGTCCGACGAGTTTCGGGCCCGCTGGGCTGCCCACGACGTGCGGTTCCACCGCACCGGTGCGAAGCGGATCCACCACCCCGACGTCGGCGACCTCGAGTTCACGTACGAGGCGTTCGACCTGCCCGACAGTCCCGGGTGGACCATGTACGCCTGCACGGCGACAGCCGGGTCGCCCAACGGAGAACGCCTCACCCTGCTCGGCAGCCTGTCGGCGACCTCGGCAACGAGCTGACGTGGGTACCGTCACTCCCGTGCCCGGTCCTTGCCTCATCCACCACCTCGGGGTCTTCGCCAGCGACTTCGCCGCGAGCGAGGCGTTCTACACGGCAGCACTCGCGCCACTGGGGGTCGAGGCGGGCTACCGCACCGAGTCCGTCGCCGAGTACTGGACCACCGGCCAGGACACCCCGAGCGTCTCGCTCGAGACCGCACCCACGACGGCGGCGGTGACCCGTGGTCTGCACCTGGCGTTCGAGGCGGCGAGCCGCACCGAGGTCGATGCGTTCCACCGGGCGGCCGTCGCGTCCGGCTGGCTCTCGCGCCACGAGCCTCGGTACTGGCCCGAGTACCGCGCCTACACGGCGTTCGTGAGCGACCCCGACGGCAACAACGTCGAGGCGCTCGTCAAGGAGCACTGAGCGCGGCGACGCCGCCCGTCGGTTCCCTCAGCGTGTCTGCAGGCGACCGTTCGCCGACTCGGCGGCGTCGGTCATGCGCCGCAGGAACGCCAGGACGACCCGCGTCTCCTCCGGATCGGCATCTCGCACCGTCGCGGCGATCTCGGCGCCGGAGAACGCGAGGAACCGCCCGCTCTCCGCACGCGCGGACTCGGTCGGGCGCAGGGTCACCCGACGGCGGTCGGTGCTCTCGCGGTGTCGTTCGACGTGGCCGGCAGCCTCGAGGCGGTCGAGCAGGACCGACGTGGCACCGGATGTCATGCCGATCCGGCGCGCCAGCTGCGCGGGCGAGAGCGGTTCACCAGCCTGGTCCGCCCACACGATCTGTCCGAGCGCGTTCGCGTCCGAACCCGGCAGCCCGATCCAGGACGACAGGTGCCGCTGGAGCTCGTCGAACGTGACGGCCCAGTCGCGCAGCGCGTGCATGACGGCCACCTCGTCGTCGGACCACGCCGTGGTGAGGGGGTCGATGTCGGGCATCCAGGTTCCTTTACTGTGCAGTTGCTTTACTGTAAAGCATGACCTCACAGCACGCAGTGATCTCCGGAGCCAGCATCGCAGGCCTGTCCGCCGCATGGTGGCTGCGCCACGTCGGGTGGCGGGTGACGGTGATCGAACGCGCGCCGGCCTTCCGCGACGGCGGGCAGAACGTCGACGTCCGCGGGGTCGCCCGCGACGTGCTCGACCGCATGGGTCTGGTCGATGCGATCCGCGCACGGAACACGACCGAGACGGGGACGGTGATCGTCCGCCGTGACGGCACCGTCCGGTCCGAGCTGCCCTCGGACGGCCCGGACGGTGCGACGGCCGAACTCGAGGTGCTGCGCGGTGACTTCGCCCGGGTACTCCTCGACGACCTGCCCGACGACGTCGACATCGTCTACGGCGAGACGATCGAGCAGGTGGACGACGCGCCCGGGTCCGGGCGCGCTTCCGTCACCACCGACGCCGGTCGGGTGCTCGACGCGGACCTGGTCGTCGTCGCCGAGGGTGTCCGGTCACGCACCCGCGACCGGCTCTTCGCTGCGGAGGGCGAGGTCGACGAGCGCGACCTCGGGGTGACCATGGTCTTCGGGACGATCCCGCGCACGCCGTCCGACGACGACCGGTGGCGCTGGTACAACGCCGTCGGCGGCCGTCAGGTCCACCTGCGCCCGGACCCGTACGGCACGACCCGGGCGATCCTGGCCTACGCCGGCGGCGACGACCTGGTCGGCCGCTCGCGGTCGGAGGCCCTGGCGACACTGCGGACCCGTTACGCCGACGCCGGCTGGCAGACCGAGCGCGTGCTCGACGGGTTCGACGACTCGGACGACGTCTACCTGGACGAGCTGACCCAGATCCGGATGCCGCGCTGGCACCGCGGCCGTGTGTGCGTGATCGGCGATGCGGCCTGGTGCGTGACGCCGATGGGCGGCGGTGGCGCCTCCCTCGCACTCACGAGCGGGTACGTGCTGGCAGCGTCGGTCACGGCGGACGAGGACCTCGACCGCGCACTCGGTGCCTTCGACACGTGGATGCGCCCCCTCGTCGACACGATCCAGGGCATCCCGAGGGGCATCGTGCACTTCGCGTACCCCCAGACCCGGCTCGGGCTCGCCGCCCGGGGTGTGGCGGACAAGGTGCTGCTGTCGGCGCTCTTCCGACCACTGGCAGCACGGCTGACCCGGGTCGCCGACAGCGATCGCCCTCTGCCACCG
Source organism: Curtobacterium sp. TC1 (assembly GCF_019844075.1). Classification (NCBI taxonomy): domain Bacteria; kingdom Bacillati; phylum Actinomycetota; class Actinomycetes; order Micrococcales; family Microbacteriaceae; genus Curtobacterium; species Curtobacterium sp. TC1. Next base: position 923,219 of record NZ_CP081964.1, on the reverse strand, counting down.
CTGCACGGAGCCACGCAGCAGGGTCGGCGGTAGCACTGCCGAAGCCGGCGGACCGTGCGACCTGATCCGACCGCACGGTCCGCCGGCCCGCCATCACGGCGTCGGATCACCCGACCTCCCACTCGACGACCCGCGGGTCGCCCAGCGTGACCTCGTGCACCGGCCCGGTCACCGCGACCGTCGCGCGCTCCGTCGCGGAGCCGGGGACGGGTTGTCGGGCCGGCCCACCACCGGACGCGACGATCCCGCCTGCCGGCACCGGGCCTCCCGGTCGTGACGCCGCCGCGTGGGACGCGACCCAGACCTGCACGTCCCCGGGTTCCACGACCTTGCGCATCCGCCGGTCGGTGAACGCGAACCGCTGGACGGGCACCCGGAAGCGGACCCGCGTGGACTCCCCCGCGGCGAGCGCGACGCGCGCGTAGCCGAGCAGCTGGACCTCGGGTCGGGTGACGCTGCCGTGCACGTCGTGGCCGTAGAGCTGGACGACGTCCTCGCCGTCGCGGGAACCGGTGTTGCGGACGGTCACGGACGCCTCGAACCCGGCGTCGGAACGGACGGACGCGTCGACGACCAGGTCGTCGTACGCGAACGACGTGTAGCCGAGGCCGAAGCCGAACGGACGGACCGGGGTCGAGTCGGCGGCGGTGACGTCGGACGGGCCGCCGAGCCGGGGGTGCAGGTACGTGTACGGCTGCGCGCCGGCGGCCCGCGGGAGCGAGACGGGCAGGCGGCCGGACGGCGAGGCGGCGCCGGTGAGCAGGTCGGCGATGGCGGTGCCGCCCTCCTCGCCGGGGAAGAAGGCCTGCACGACGGCGGCGGGACGGAGCGAACCGCCGGCACCGTGGTCGGCCCCGGCGACGCCGTCGCCGTCGCCGTCGAGCGCCCACCCGATCGCGTACGGCCGCCCGGTGAGCAGCACCATCACGGTGGGGGTGCCGGAGGCGACGACCGCCTCGACGAGCTCGCGCTGCACACCCGGCAGGTCGAGCGACTCGGTGTCGTTCCCCTCGCCGACCGTGCCGCGGCCGAACAGTCCGGCCTGGTCGCCGACGACGACGACCGCGACGTCGGACGCGGCGGCCACGGCGACGGCGTCGTCGAACCCGGCACGGTCGGACCCGGTGACGGCGCAGCCCGCGGCGAAGCGCACGGCGTCCTCGCCGAGGGCGTCGACCATCGCCTCGCGCACGGTCGGGATGGCGAAGCCGAGCGGCAGGTCGGGGTGCGAGGCGAGCACGTGGTTCGCGAAGGAGTAGCAGCCCTGCAGCGCCTCGGCGCGGTCGGCGTTCGGGCCGATGACGGCGACGGACGCACCGGCGCGCAGCGGCAGGACCGGCGCGGCGCTGCCGGTGCCAGCCGCGTCGCGCGAGTCGTTCGACAGCAGTACCAGCGACCGCGCCGCCAGCTGCTTCGCCAGCGACCGGTGCAGCGGGGTGTCCAGGTCGATCCCGGTCGGCGGTTCGTCCTCGAACGCCTGCGGGTCGAGCAGGCCCAGGCGCTCCTTCTGCCGCAGCACCCGCAGGACGGCGCGGTCGACCAGTGCCTCGTCGAGCAGTCCGGACCGGACCCGCTCGACGAGCGGCGCCAGGTACGCGTCACCCGTCGGCAGCTCGACGTCGATGCCGGCCTCGAGTGCCAGCGCCGCAGCCTCGCCACGATCGGCGGCGATGCCGTGCATGACCTCGAGGAACGCGACCGAGAAGTAGTCCGCGACGACGGTGCCGTCGAACCCGAGCTCGTCACGCAGCAGGCCGGTCAGCAGTTCGCCGTTCGCCGCGACGGGGACGCCGTCGATCTCGGCGTACGAGTTCATGACGCTCCGGGCGCCACCGTCGCGCAGCGCCATCACGAACGGCGGCAGGTACACGTCGGCGACCTCGCGGGGTCCGGCGTGCACCGGCGCGTGGTTCCGCCCCGCCTGGGACGCCGAGTACCCGAGGAAGTGCTTGAGGGTCGCGTCGACGCCAGCCGACTGCAGGCCGCGCACGTACGCGGTCCCCACGGTGCCGACCAGGTACGGGTCCTCGCCGATGCACTCGTCGACCCGACCCCAGCGGGGGTCGCGGACCACGTCGAGGACCGGCGCGAGTCCCTGGTGGACGCCGAGCTGCCGCATCGACGCGCCGATGGCGGCGCCGACCTGCTCGACCAGGTCCGGGTCGAAGGCCGCACCCCATGCCAGCGGGGTGGGGAACGTCGCGGCCTTCCAGGCGGCGAGCCCGGTCAGGCACTCCTCGTGCACGAGCGCGGGGATCCCGAGTCGGGTCTCGCGCGTGAGCCGCCGCTGTTCCGCCCAGAGCCACGCCGCGCGGTCGTCGGGTTCGACCGGTCGGGTGCCGTAGACGCGGGTGAACTGGCCGATGCCGTCGCGGGTGATGTCCGCCAGCGTGCGGCCGTCGGCGGCCGCCGCCATCTCACCCTGCATGGGTGCGACGACGCCGTCCTGGTCGAGCCAGTAGCCGACGAGCTGCGCCGCCTTCTCGTCGAGGGTCATGGCGGCCAGCAGGGTGGTCGCGCGGTCGGGTCCGGCAGCGTCGGTCGCCCCGTGGTCGTCCTGGAGGCGCGGCTGGCCTCCGGTGGGCCGGGTCGCGTCCGTCGTCGTCACCCCTTCACCGCCCCGGTCAGCCCGCCGACGATGCGGCGTTGGAAGATGGTGAAGAACACCAGTGCCGGGATCATCGACATCGACGTGAACGCCAGCACCTTGGCCGTGTCGACCGAGTACTGCGACGAGAACGCCTGCACGCCGAGCGGCAGCGTGTAGCTCCCCTCGTTGTTCAGGATGAACAGCGGCAGGATGTAGCTGTTCCAGCTCGCGATGAACGCCAGGATGCCGACCGTGACGACGCCCGGCAGCGACAGCGGCACGACCATGCGGAAGAAGAACCCGAGGCGGCTGGCGCCGTCGATCGACGCCGCCTCTTCGAGCTCGTCCGGGATCGCCCGCAGGAACGGCACCAGGATGATGACCGTCGTCGGCAGGGCGAAGGCGATCTGCGGCAGGATCACGCCGGCCAGGCTGTTCGTCAGACCGAGGTCCTTCACGAGCAGGTACAGCGGCGTGATCGCGACGGTGATCGGGAACATCAGGCCGGCGGCGAACAGCGCGTACAGCGCACCGCGTCCGGCGAACCGGTAGCGGGCGAGCACGAAGCTCACCATGAGGCCGAGCACCACGACGCCCGCGGTGGTCGTCACGGCGCTGATCGTCGAGTTGGCGAGCTGCTGCCAGAAGATGCCGCTCGACAGCACCGAGCCGTAGTTGCCCAGCTCGAACGGTGCCGGCAGCCCGGCGGGGCTCGTGGTGATCTGCGAGTTCGTCCGGAAGCCGCCCAGCACGATGTACAGCACCGGGGCGAGGTTCGCGGCGACGAACAGGATCGCCACCAGGTAGGTGAGCGGGTTCGCGCGGCCGATGGCGGCACTGGACCGCCGCTCCCGCGTGGCCCGCCGCCCGGGGGCGACGATGCTCGTGGTGGCCATCAGTTCTTCCTCTCGGTGAGTGCACCCGCGGTGTCGCGGCGGAGCACGAAGCGCTGGTAGATCAGGGCGACGGCGAGCGAGATCACGAACATGACCACGGCCACGGCGCTGCCGAACCCGAAGTTGCCCGACGTGCGGCCGTTGGCGACCATGTACGTCGCCATCGTCGAGGTGCCGGCGGTCGACGAGATGTACTGGCCCCAGATGATGTAGACGAGGTCGAACAGCTGCAGTGAGCCGATGATCGACAGGAACGCCCAGATCCGGATCGTCGGGCCGAGCAGCGGCAGGGTGATCCGCCGCTGGATCTGCCAGTAGCCGGCGCCGTCGATGGCCGCCGCCTCGAAGAGCTCCTCGGGGATGCTCTGCAGGCCGGCCAGGAACAGGATCACCGCGAAGCCGATGTACTTCCACGAGATGATGACGAGCAGCGTCCAGATGGCGATGTCCGGGTTGGACAGCCAGTCCGCCCGCAGCCCGCCGAGGCCCATGCCCTGCAGCAGGTCGTTCACCGCACCGTTCGACTGCAGCATCAGGCTCCAGCCGGTGCCGACGATCACCTCGGAGATGACGTACGGCACGAACACGAGCACCCGGACGAGTCCGCGACCGTGCATCTTCTGGTTGAGCAGCAGCGCGAGCACGATGGCGATCGGCCCCTGCAGCACCAGCGACAGCACGACGATGAAGCCGTTGTGCATCAGGACCGCGTGGAACGCCTTGTCCTGGAAGATAATCAGGTAGTTCTGCAGCCCCACGAAGTCGGTGGGCGGGCCGTAGCCCTGCCACTTGAAGAACCCGTAGTAGGCGGCCAGCACCACGGGCAGGATCACGAAGGTGACGAAGACGATGACCGCGGGGCCGGCGAGCACCGCGATCTCGACGCGCTTCCGCCAGTCCGCGATGCAGCGCGTGGACCGCCGTCCGGCGGGGAGCGGCGTACCACTCCCCGCCGGGGACGTCCCCGCGGCCGTGTCCGACCCGGTGGTCGGGGTCGTGCCGAGCGAGGTGTCGAGGGTCATGGTCAGCCCTTGGCCGCAGCCTGGTTGGTGGTCTCCACGATGTCCTTCGCGCTGCCCTTGCCGGCGAGCAGGTCGACGACGCTGGTGTTCAGCGCGTTGCCGACGTTCTGGCCGTACAGGGTGTCCAGGTACTGCGACACGAACGGGGCTTCCTGGTAGGCGGCGAGGGCCGACTTGAGGTAGTCCGCGTCGACGACCGACTGGGCTTCCTGGTTGACCGGGATGGCCTGGAACGCCGTGTAGTAGGCCTCCTGGTTGTCCTTCTGCACGATGAAGTTGAGGAAGTCCGTGCAGGCCTTCTTCGGGGCCTTCGCCGAGCAGGAGTTGCCGTCGACGCCACCCATCATCGACTTCGGGTCGCCCTTGCCACCGTCGATGGTCGGGAACGGGAACCAGCCGAGGTCGGCCAGCGGCTTGCCGTCCGGGGTGAGCGAGCTGATCACGCCCGGGTCCCATGCGCCCATGAGCTCCATGGCGGCCTTGTGGTTGGCCAGCAGACCGGCGGAGCTGCCGGCGCCCTGCTGGGCGGCGGTCGTCAGGAAGCCGTCGTTGAACGGCTTGGTCGCGGTGAAGTCCTCGAGCTGCTCGCCGGCCTTCGTCCAGCAGGCGTTGTCGAACTTCAACGACTTCGCCGCGCCCTCGAGCGTCTTCTGGCTGCACTCGCGCAGCGCGAAGTTGTAGTACCAGTGCGCGGCGGGCCAGGCGTCCTTCGCGCCGACGGCGACCGGGTCGATGTCCTTGGCCTTGAGCTTCGTGATCGCGTCGTTCAGCTCGTCCATGGTCGTGGGCGTGCCCTCGATGCCGGCTGCCTTGAACAGGTCCTTCGAGTACCAGATGCCCTCGGGGAGCACGGCGCCCGGCATGGCGTAGGTGGCGCCGTCCTTCTCGTAGCCCGCGAAGGTCCCGGCGCTGATCGACTTCTTCGCGTCGGCGCTGATGGAGTCGGAGATGTCCATGAGCTGCCCGGCGGCGATCATCGCGTCCATCTTGCCGCCACCGCGCTGCAGGAAGACGTCCGGCCCGTCGCCCGAGTTGAGCGCGGTCTGCAGCTTGCCGTCCAGGTCCTCGTTCTGGATCGCCTGCGTCGTGATGGTGACGTTCGGGTACTTGTCCTCGAACGCCTTGACCGTCGAGGCCCAGTAGGCCTTGCCCGGTCCGGTGGTGGAGTTGTGCCAGAAGGTCATCGTGACCTTGCCGGTGCCGTCGTCGGCCGCGTTGCCGCCTGCCGAGCAGCCGGTGGCCACCAGTGCTGTCGCCCCGATCAGCGCGATGGCTGCCGCGGCACGGATCTTCCTCGTCATCGTGGAACTCCTCGTGTCGTCGTTGACATGCAGCGACATCCACTGCCGCTGCGGAGAGCGTGCCAGGTGCTCCTGCCGCTTGTCAATCGATATCGATAACGTTTTCTAGGCCGTTTCGGCGCCCACTTCAGCGGTACGGTGAGCACATGGACTCGGCTCTCGGCGCGCGTCCCGGTGCCGGCCGGGTGACGATCGGCGACGTCGCACGGGTCGCGGGGGTCTCGATCCCCACCGTGTCGAAGGTCATCAACCACCGTGACGGGGTCGCCGCGGCCACCATGGTCCGCGTGCAGCAGGTCGTCGCGGACCTCGGCTACGAGACGTCCCTGGTCGCCCGGAGTCTCCGGAGCTCCCGCACCGGGGTCGTCGGGATCCTGGTGCCCGAGTTCGAGCCGTTCTCCACCGAGCTCCTGCGCGGCATCTCGAGCGCGACGACCGGCACCGGCTACGAGCTGCTCGCCTACGCCGGCCTGATGACGGGCGCCGACCGCCCCGGGTGGGAACGCCGGTCCTTGTCCCGCCTGTCCGGCACCCTCATCGACGGAGCCATCGTCGTCACCCCGACCACGGCGCTGTCGAGTTCGTCGATCCCCGTCGTCGCGATCGACCCGCACACCGGCCCCGAGGGCCACGCGACCGTCGACGCCGACAACGAGGGCGGGGCGGTGCAGGCCGTCGAGCACCTGCTCGCGCTCGGGCACACCCGGATCGCGCACCTGCGGGGTCGCGCCGACCTGGCCTCCGCCCAGCTGCGCGAGGCCGGGTACCGCTCCGCCCTGACCGCCGCCGGGCTGACGATCGACGACCGGCTCGTCCGCGACGGCGACTACCAGGAAGAACAGTCAGCCGCCGTCGCACGCGACCTGCTCGCGATGGACGACCGCCCGACCGCGGTGTTCGCCGCGAACGACTCGTCGGCGTTCGGCGTGCTGCGGGCCGCGGCGGAGCTCGACCTGCGGATCCCCGAGGACCTGTCCGTGGTCGGGTTCGACGACGTCCCCCAGGCCTCGATCACGACCCCGCCGCTCACGACCGTGTCACAGCCGCTGGCCGAGCTCGGGTCCCGCGCGGTCGACATGCTGCTCACGATGCTCCGTGGCGAGGCCGCGTCGGACCACGTCCGCCTGTCGACCACGCTGCGGGTGCGCTCCAGCACCGGTCCGGCACCGCGGGGCTGACCCCGGGTCAGCGGCGCAGGGTCTGCTTCGGGTACTCGCCGAAGCGTGCCGCGTACGACGCCGAGAACCGGCCGAGGTGCGCGAACCCCCAGCGTCGGGCCACGTCGCCGATGACCCCGGCCTGCGGGTCGAGCTCGACGAGCTCGCTGCGCACGCGGTCGAGGCGGACATCCCGCAGGTACGTCAGCGGCGACACGTCGAACACCCGGCGGAACGACTCCTGCACGGACCGCACGCTCAGACCGGCCACCGCGGCGAGGTCGGCGATGGTCACCGTCTCGGACGCGTGCGCGTGCACGTACTCGACGGCGGCGCGCAGTCGGGCGTTCCGCGGCAGGGCCAGCTCCGTCGGCAGGTCGTCGAGCTGCGGCGGGAAGGTCTCGAGGAACGCGGCGATCGCGAGCGCCTTCGCCTCGGACCAGGTGTCCGAGTCCGGCCCGGCCACCCGGAGCGCGCGGGACAGCGACACGAGGGCACCCTGCCACCGACCGAACGCGGCACTGTCCGGTTCGCGCGTGTGGTCGAACCGCAACGGTCGGTCTCCCAGCCCGAGCCGGTCGCCGGCGAACCGGTGCACGAGCTCCCGGTCGAGGTGTACCAGTCGCTGGTCGTGGTCCTCGGCGGCGAAGACGAACGCGGTGTCGCAGGGCAGCAGCGTCGGCACGTTCCGACGCAGGTCGACCCGCTGCCCGCCGACGTCGAGGTGGGCGCTGCCGCTGGTCATCCAGGCGACGATGTAGTCGGTGCTGATCGGCATCGCACCGCGCAGGACCCCGCGCATCCGGGACCGGCGGATGCTGACCTCGGTGTCGCCGACCGCGGTGTAGCGGTAGAGGAACTCGTCGCCGGTCCGTTGGGCCGACCACTGCTCGGCGCCGTGCACCGTGGCCAGGTCGCGCGCCGCGGACTCCGGCTCCGTTCCGGACACCTCGAAGCGGACCGACTCGCTCGCACGCCCGCTGGCGAGCGGCACCTCGGACAGGTCAGCCACGGCGCACCGCCGCCGGAGTCGCCACCCGGACCTGGCAGCGGGACTCGTTATGTGGATACGCTGATCCGGTGAGTGCGGCGTATCGTGGCGCGGACCCGATCCGTGCGAAGGGGGCGCTCCAGTGAGCGATCTCGACCTCGTCGCGGCGCTGACCCGCCTCGAAGCCGCGGTGTCCGCTCTGCGCGCGCGACTGCGCGACCAGCTCGGCGTCTCGGGCAGCGACCTGACCGTGCTGCAGTTCGTGTCCCGTGCCGAAGAGGCCGACCGGACCGTCCGCGTCAAGGACCTCGCGAAGCACCTCGGCCTGACCGGGCCGGCGGTGACCGGCATGGTGGACCGACTCGAGCAGAGCGGGCACCTCAGTCGCGTGCCGAACCCGGCCGACGGACGGAGTCGCCACATCGAGCTGACCGAGACCGCCAGGCGCGACTACTCGGTCGCCATGGACGGCACGAACAAGCACCTGCACGAGCTGTTGGCCTCCTTCTCGGAACGGGACAGGGTCCGGTTCGTCCGGATCGTCGACCGCATCATCGCGGCCGTCGATCTCGGCGCCCCGAGCCCCTGACGGCAGGGTACGGGCGGTCAGCACCCGGTCCGGGCGATTGTCCACCATGCGCAGTTAGGTAACGATGCTACCTATCTCGGGCGCGGACGGCCCCGAGGAGCGACACCGAGTTCGGCCCCACCACGGCACTGGCCAGGTCGATGCGGGCCAGCCCGCCCGGCACCAGGGCATCCGCGATCGACAGGCGGAGCGCGGTCTGCGTGTACCGCCCGGTCGTCGCGCGGCCGGCCGGGGGCGCAGCCGCGTCGAGGTCCTGCTGCACGTTGACCCGGAGGGAGAGCACCCCGGGCAGGCGTGCGAGGACCGTCCCGAGTGCCCGGACGACCGGACCACCGATCGTCGTCGTGAGCGTCGTACCGAGCGTCCCCACGAGCGCGAACAACCGGGTCGTGAGCGTCCCCACCACCGCCTGGGTCAACGGGTTCACGAGCGAGGTGGCGAGGCCGGTGACCACGCCGAGCAGTCCGCCCAGGTCGAGTCCGAGCAGCGCGACCCCGACCGAGAGCTTCGTCTGCCCCGACATCAGCGCCGCGATGCCGGTGTCGACGCCGATCGACAGCGTGGCGATCTTCACACGGATGCCGAGCGCGAGCGGTGCGCTGAGGTCGGCCGCGAGGGCGATCCGGACGTACAGGGACCCGAGTGCGGTCGTCAGCGCCGTCGTGATCTCCGCGGCCCAGGCATCCACCACCTGCCCGAGCCGGTCCGCCAGCGCGCCGAGGGTGACCGTGTCGAGCACCACCTCGTGGTTGGGCGGCAGGTCGTTGAGACCGTGCGCGTCGTCACCGAGCAGGTGCGCGAGGTCCACCCGCACGGACCCCTTCGACAGGTCGAGCGACAGCGTCCCGCCGGCGTCCTGCACGGGTTCGGCGAGCAGCGGCGCGACCGCGTCCGCCAGGTCCGGCCCGGTGATCTCGACCGTGCCGCCGATGGTGCCGAGCCCGAGGCTGCCGGTCAGCCCGCCGAGGACGCCGAGCACGCTCTGCTCGATCGTCCGGGCGAGCACCCCGTCCTTCCCACCGAGCGCGTCGACGGCGGCGTCGAGCTGCACCACGGTGTCGTCCACCGCCGTGACCAGCGCGCCGACGAGCGGGCTGTCCACACGGAGGTCCAGGCTCGCGATCCCGTAGTCCCGCTCGAGTCCGGCGGGACCGCTGTCGGCGGCGGCCCGCTGGACCGCGGCCCGCAGGTTCGTCGCGAGCGTGCGCTGGACGACCCCGCCCCACACCTCGTCGCTGATGGCGTCGCACCCGGCGAGCTGTGCGCTCGCACCGACCGCGCCGACGTCGAGCCCGACGTCGGTGACGTCCGCGATGCCCGGCAGCGCGCGGCTGAGCGTGATGGACGCCGGATCGGGGAGGTCGCCGGACGGGGTCGACGGCGTGACGAGCACGCCGCCGGAGTCCGCGACCAGGCCCGACGCCGCCACGGCCTCACCCGTGCCCGACGCCGTCGCGACCTGGTTCACCGCGCCGGCCGAACCTGCTGGCAGCCCGAGGCCGAGGCCGGTGAGGTCGATGCCCGCCACGTCCCCGAGCAGGCCGACGTCGAGCGGGTTGCCGAACGCCTGCGTGAAGGGGCGGCCGCCCGTGCCGAGCTCGGGCGCGGTGGCGGGCTCGACGGACGCCGGCGCCGCCCCGGTCTTCGCGACGTCGACCCCGCGCACCGTCGCGACGTCGTCGAGGTCGACGCCGGCGATGCTCCCGCTCAGGAACCGGCTCGAGGCCGTCGACGTGTAGTCCGCGTCGGTTCCGCAGTCGAACGACGAGGTCCCGACGGCCCCGTTCGCCCACGCACGGTCCGTCCACGACGCGGTGCTCGGGACGGCTGTGGGCGTGACGAGTGCCGCCGCGGCGACGATGCCCGTGACGACCGCGAGCCGGCCGCGACGCAGGTGCAGGGGGTGCCGGGTCACGACCGGCTCCGGGGACGTCGGAGTCGGAGTGCGACGCCGGCGAGGACGGCCGCAACCGCGACGAGCACCGGTCCCGCGAACCCGCCGCCCGTCATCGCGAGGACGACCGGACCGACACCACCGGCTTCGTCGCCGTCGCCGTCGCCGCGAGCGGGGCGCCCCGACACGGCCGGGTCGTCGCCGCCGGCGGTCACGCCGACTCCCAGCTCCGCGGTCCGGGGCACCGTGGTGGCGGCGTCGCCGAGCGTCAGCCGGACGAGCAGGTACGCCTCGCCGACGCCGTCCGGGTCGGGCACACGGACGGACGGTGCGGTCGCCGCCCAGTCGGAGGCGGGGACGGCGTCGACGAGCGCTGCCTCCTGTCCGCCGCACGCGGGGTCACCGGACGGGTCGCGCCACGGCTGGTCGCACGTCTCCACCGACACGAGGACCCCGTCGGCACCGCCCGGCAGGCCGCCCCGTCCCAGGAGCTGCAGGTCGAGGGTGACCGGACCGGGTTCGTCGACGCGGGTCCGCACCTGCCACGTGACGTCCCCGCGGTCCCCCGCCCCGGGCAGCACGAGGGGCTCCGGACCGGTGTGCAGCACCAACCGGCCCGGCGTGCCGGTCTCGGCCACGGGCCTCCAGTCCGTCGACGCGACCGCCACCGCGGTCGTGCCGATGCCCGCCGCACCGACGAGCACGGCGGCGACGGCCGCGACGAGGGCGACGGCGCGGTTCACGAGTCCTCCCGACGGGCCGGCCAGAACGCCCACGCGACGAGCACGCCGACGACCGCGACCGCCAGCCCGCGTGCCGGGGCGCTCGTGACCACGACGAGCGCCGATCCCAGGCCGGGAGCGTGCGCCAGCACGAGGCCGACGTGCCGGACGACGTACGGGTCACGGTCGTCGGACGCGTTGTCGTCGCCGCGCAGGGTCAACGAGCGTGCGGCCGCGTCGCTCGGGACCCGGTCCACCGCCACGACCCGGTGCGTGACCGGCAGGCTCGACCCCGCGCGCGGCACCGTGACGACGTCCCCGTCGGTGACCTCGGCCGCGGGCACGCGGTGCGTGATGGCGAGCCCGCCGGCGGGGATCGTCGGGGCCATCGACCCGGTGGTGACGACGACGAACGACAGCCCGGTGACCGCCACGGCCGCCCAGGCGAGCACGCACGTGAGCCCGACCGCGCCGGCGACCGTCAGGACGACGGTGCGCACGCGGTCGGCGGGACGACGGGGCGGCGCCGTGCCCTCGTCGGAGGACGTCGGCGCGGTGGATCCGCGCACGGCCGCGCTCAGTCGGACTCGGCGGCGAACTGCCACGCGGGCGCGACCGTCCGCCCCTGGAGCGCGTCGACCGTGGTGCCCGCGGGCAGCGTCGGTGACTCCGGCAGCGAGACCTCGAAGCAGTACACCTGCGTCGACCCGCCGGCTGCGGCGAGGGGCCGCGCGACCGTCGCGGCAGCCGTGCCGAGCGGCCCGGACGCGACGCTCGTCCAGGGCACGTCGAACGCGGTGGCGTCGCACACGGCGGTGGTGTCCGTGATCGCGGCGACCCGGACCTGCAGGGCGTTCCACAGGACGTCGTCGGGGTCGGTGACCGCGACGCCCGCCGCCGGGACCGCTGCCCGGAGCACGAGGTCCCCGGCGATCGAGTCGGCGGTGGTGCGCAGGGCGACGGGTGCGTAGGTCGCCGTGCCCGGTGAGAGCGCCAGCGCATCGACCGTGAACCGGAGGGCCTGCCCCGGGTTCGTCTCGTCCGAGGTGAACCCCGCCGCGGTGAACGGTGCCGTCACGTTCTGCTCGACCTGGAACCCGGACGTGCCGACGCCGGGTCCGCCCGACCCGTCGCCGCCGAACACCCACTCGGTGTCCGTCCACGACGCGAGCGTGTACCCGGCTCCGCCGATGACGAGGACGCCACCGGCCGCGAGCGCGAGGACCCGGTTGCGGCGCCGGGAACGGCGAGCGGTGTCGTCCGCGGCGCGTCGGCCGTGGTTCCGGGCGCTGGGGAGCGCGGTGCTGTCAGCCATGACGTGTCTCCTGATCCGTGACGCCGATCGGTGGCGGCCACGGTCGGGGTGGTTGGTCCCGGCCGTCGCCGTCGACGTCTGCTCCGATCCTGACGGACTATCCCTCAGGAATCAATGGCCACGTCACCCCTTGACGGCGCCGGAGGTGAGCCCCGACACGATCGAGCGGCGGAACACCAGCACGAGGATCACGATCGGCACCGTGGCGGCGACGCTCGCCGCGAAGATCTGCGCGAAGGGCACCGTGAACTGCGTGCCGAACAACGCGATGCCGACCGGGATCGTCCGGAACGAGTTCTCGCTGTTGAACGTCAGCGCCATCAGGAACTCGCTCCACGACGCCGTGAACGTGAAGACACCGACCGTGAACAGCCCCGGCTTCGCCATCGGCAGGATCACGCTGAGCACGGTCCGCCAGGCTCCCGCTCCGTCGATCTCGGACGCCTCCTCGATCGTCGAGGGGATCCCGACCAGGTAGTTCCGCATGATCCAGATGGCGAACGGCAGGTTGAACGCGACGTACGGCACGATCAGCCCCGGGTACGAGTTGAGCAGTCCGAGGTTGCGCTCGAGCAGGTACAGCGGCGTCAGCACGGCGATCGCCGGGAACACCGAGAGCATGAGCAGCGACGTCATGATCGCCGTGCGCCCCCGGATGAACCGGCCGGCCAGCGCGTAGCCCGCCAGGAACGCCAGCGCGAGCACGATCACCGTGGTCGACACCGAGACGATGACGCTGTTGACCATGTACTGCCCGAGCGCGTTGTCGCGGAAGGCCACGACGAAGTTGTCGAACGTGATCGACCGTGGGAACGCGGTGGGCGGCGACTGCCCGATCTCCGACGCCGGCTTGAGGGACGTCGACACGAGCCAGTACAGCGGCAGCGCCGTGAGCACCGCGATGACGACACCACTGACGTTGACGGTGTTGACCCACTTCCGCCAGCCCTTGCGCACACGTTGACGGGGCATCAGGAATCCCCTCCCTTCGCCTGGTTCCGGAACGCCCGGAGGAACAGCAGACACCCGGCCGCGACGATGATCGCGGTGGACGTCGCGATCGCCGCGCCCGGTCCGATGTTGATGTCCTGGAACAGGACCTTGTAGCCCATGATCGCGAGCGACTGGGTGGCGGTGCCCGGCCCGCCGTTCGTCAGCACGAACGGCAGGTCGAACACCCCGAAGGCCTGCAGGATGCGGAACAGCACCGCGATCGTCAGCGTCGGCGTGAGCTGCGGCAGCACCACCCGCCAGAACGTCTGCCAGGTGCTGGCACCGTCGAGCTCGGCGGCCTCGTAGTGGTCCTCCGAGATCTGCACGAGCCCGGCGAGCAGGATGATCGCCACGAAGGGCGTCGTCTTCCAGATGTCCGCGACCATCAGGCCCGTGATCGCCGGGACGGGTTCGCCGAGGATCACCGGGGCGTCCCCGAACAGGCCGAAGAACCACGTCGCGACGCCGTAGGTGCTGTCGTAGACGTACTTCCACAGCTGCGCGTTCACGATGGTGACGAGCGACCACGGGATGAGCATCAGCGCGAGCATCCAGCCGCGGGTGGCCCCGAGCCGCTCGAGCACCAGGGCGACGAGCATGCCGAGCACGAGCTCCACCGAGACGGTCACGACCGTGTAGAGCACCGTGAAACCGAGGGCCCGGTACCAGTCGGCGCTCTGCAGCAGGGCCGCGTAGTTGCCCAGCCCGAACGACTGGATCGTGAACCCCTCGTAGCCGACCTCGACGTCCGCGAAGCTCAGGACGATCGAGTAGACCACCGGGAAGATCGTCACCGCCGCGACGACCAGGAGCGCCGGGGCAGCGAATCCCCACGCACCGCGCGCGCGGATGCGGTCGAGCCGCGACCGTCCGCTCAGCCGGGGCGGTGGGTCGAGGCGAGCCGTGCCTCCCGGCCGCTCGTCTGACCGCGTGGCCGTGCCGGCGCTCACAGCGCCTCACCCTTCAGGGCGAGCGCGATGGCGGAGGCCATCGTGCTCGTGCCGCCGTCCACGGACGCCTGGCCGCCGAGGATGCTGTTGCCGTTCTGGTACACGCCCTGCGAGACCTTCGGGTAGTACGCCGTCGACGTCGGACGGGGCACGAGCGTGATGCCGGCCGCGGTGTCGTAGGTGGGACGCTCCTGGCGCTTCGCGTCCTCGCTGACGAGCGATGCGCTCCGGGCCGGCAGGACGCCGCCCTCACGGGTCAGGAACTGCTGCGCCGTCTCGCTCGACATCCAGCGCGCGAAGGTCAGCGCCGCCGCGGGCTCCTGCGTGTGCGGGTTGATGTAGTTCCCCCACCCGCCGATCGTCGAGTGGTGCTCGTCCTGCCCGTCGAAGGTGGGGCGGGCGGCGAGCCCGACCTTGCCCGCGACCTGGCTGTCCGGTCCGTTCGCGATCCCCCATGCGTACGACCAGTTGCGCAGGAACGCCGCGCGGCCGCCCGAGAAGGCGTCGTTCGTGTCCTGCTCCTGGTACGTCAGCGTGGCCCGGGGTGACGCACCCGACGTCACGAGGGAGCGCATGAACTCGAACGCGCGCTTGGTCTCGGAGCTCGTGGTCTCGGGCTTGGTCAGGTCGTCGTTGAGCAGCGAGCCCCCGGCGTCCGCGACGAACTCGGTGACGTTGCAGGTGAGGCCCTCGTAGACGTCGCCCTGGAACGCGAACCCGTAGCTGACGTCGCCGGTGTCGACGAGCTTCGCGGCGGTCTCGCGGACCTCCTCCCACGACCCCGGGACCTGCAGGGAGTGCTTGGCGAGCAGGTCCTTGCGGTACAGGAAGAACGACTCGTCGATGTAGAGCGGGAACATGTAGTACGTCCCGTCGACGCTCGCCGCCTGCCGCAGGCCCTCGGGGAACTGGTCGAAGAAGTCCGCCCCCACGAGCTCGTTCACCGGGGTCGCGAGCTTGTTCTTCGCGAACTGCCCGGGCCACGCGACGTCGCCGAGGTAGACGTCCGGTGTGCTGCTGCCCGCCGCGATCTGGGTCGTCAGGCTGGTGCGGTTGGTGTCGGTGTCGCTCGGGGCACTGACGATCCGGACGCGGATGTTCGGGTGCTCCTTCTGGAACTCGGCGATGAGCCGCCGGCGAAGGTCACCGCCGTCCTTCGAGGCGACCTGGCCGGCCCACCAGCTGATCGTCGCCTCGCCCTCGGGCGGGTCGGTCGGCCAGTCCTGGACCAGCGTGCGCTCGGGGCGCGTGGAGCAACCCGCGAGGAGCAGCACCCCCGCTCCCCCGAGCAGGAACATCCTGCGGTCGATGGCCATCCGTCCTCCTCGACGTGTGGTGCTGCGAACCTGTGCATCCACACAACCAACGGACCCTGAGCGCCGGGTGGGTGGGGGCGCGCATTGCCGAGTCTCGGGGTGGGCGACAGTCCTTGGGGCTGACGGCGCGAGGCGAGTCGCTGTGCGCGAGTCTCGCGGGCGGGTCACGTGACCATCCGTCGGACGGGAGGCGCGGTGCGGGCCCGCCCCGCGCCTCCCGTCCATCTCCTGACCACGTCACGGGCGCGGGCCGAGTCTCGGGGTGGGCGACAGTCCTCGGGGGCGCCGGCGCGAGAACTGTCGCTGCGCCCGAGTCTCGGGGGCGCGGCCCCGAGACTCGGACGGGGCCGGGGGGGGTCAGGCGGGCGCGGGGGCCGTGGACTCCGCGGTGCGCAGCGTGCACGGCAGCAGGAAGTGCGGCAGGTCGTCGGACGTGCCGTCGAGCTGCTCGATGAGGGCGTCGGCGGCCCGGATCCCGAGCTCCTGACCGGGGGCGACCATCGTGGACAACCGCGGGTAGTGCTGGTCGGCGTTCGCCTCGGACGACGCGATGCTCAGGACCGAGACGTCCTCGGGGACCCGCCGCCCGGCGGTGTACAGCCCGACCAGCACACCGGCCGTGGAGTCGTCCTTCATCACGAGGACCGCGGTGACGTCGGGGTCGGCCGCGAGCAGGTCGCTCGTGGCCTGCCGTCCGCCGTCACTGCCCGGCCCGGCGGTGACGACCGCTCCGGCCAGCCCGCGCTCAGCGATCAAGCGCCGGAAGGTCGCCTCGACGCGCAGGTGCGGGGCGTAGCCGGCCATCGGGGTGCCTCCGAGGTCCTCGAGCACGAGTCCGAACCGGCGGTGCCCGAGTGCCTCGAGGTGGTCGAGGCTGTCCTCGATGGTCGTCTCGAAGTCGATGTCGACGAAGGGCAGACCGCTGCTGTCGCGGGTCCGGCCGATCAGGGTGAACGGCACGCCGAGGTCGGTGAGGACCGCGACGCGGGGGTCGTCCATCCGCACCTCCATCAGGATGACGCCGTCCACGAGGCCGCCGGAGACGAGGTCGTCGAGGTCGTCGCCGGCGGGGTCCACCGGCCAGAGCACGAGGTGGTACCCCCGCTCGGACGCACGCTCCGCCGCACTCATGAAGAACTGCGAGGTGGTCGGGCTGAAGCGGTTGCCGGTGGTCGGGAACAGCAGCGCGATGATCCGGGTCCGACGGCTCGCGAGCGCTCGGGCGACGACGTTGCCGCGGAACTTCAGCTCGCGCATCGCGGTCTTCACCCGCGCGGTCGTGCCGGGGGTCACGTACTTCGTCCCGTTCACCACGAAGGACACGGTGGCGATCGAGACCCCCGCCCGATCGGCGACCTGCTGCATCGTGGCCATGCCGCCGATCCTAGCGCGCAGGAAGTCAGAAAAGCGCTTTACAGGTGAAGCGCTTATCTGTTAGCTTCTCGCCCCAGGAGCACAGCGACGATGACGTCAGCGGCCTCGTCGATGCGTGCCTGCCCCAGCATCCGTCAAGAGAAGAGCTCTGCAATGAAGCACAAGTTCACTTCCCCGTCGCGCCGGACGCGCGCCCTCGTCGGCGCGGTCGCCGTCGTCGCCACGATCCCCCTGGTCCTCACCGGCTGCTCCGGTTCCGGATCGGCCTCGTCGGGCGGCAGCAAGGCCCTGACGATCGAGGACTACTACGACGCGAACTACAACCCGGTCTACAAGCAGTGCGCGAAGGAGGTCGGCGCGACGGTCACGATCAACCACGTCGCCGGCGCCGGCCTGATCTCGAAGGTGCTGCAGCAGGCATCCTCGAAGACGCTGCCCGACGTCCTCATGCTCGACAACCCCGACGTGCAGCAGATCGCGTCCTCGGGTGCCCTCTCCGACCTCAGCGACTACGGCCTGAGCGCCGAGGGCGACGTCCCCGGCGTCAAGGCGGCGAGCACCTACAAGGGCAAGCTCTACGGCCTGCAGTCGAACACGAACTCCATCGCGCTCTACTACAACAAGAAGCTGCTGGCGGACGCCGGCGTCGAGCCGCCCAAGACGTGGGACGAGCTCAAGGCCGCCGCGAAGAAGCTCACGAGCGGGTCCACCTACGGCTTCGCGATGAGCAACATCAACACGTACGAGGGCACCTGGCAGTTCCTGCCGTTCTTCTGGTCGAACGGCGGCGACGAGAAGGACATCGCCACGCCGGAGGCCGCCCAGGCCCTGCAGCTCGTCGAGGACCTGCAGGACGACGGCTCGATGTCCAAGAGCTCGATCAACTGGGCGCAGGCGGACGTCAACAACCAGTTCCTGGCCGGCAAGGCCGCGATGATGATCAACGGCCCCTGGCAGCTGCCGGCGCTCAACGAGAAGAAGGGCCTCGAGTTCGACAGCGTGCCGATCCCGACGCGCACCGGTGAGGCCACGGTCGCACCGCTCGGCGGCGAGGCGTTCACCGTCCCGCAGACCGGCGACAAGGACAAGATGCAGCTCGCCGGCAAGTTCGTCGGCTGCCTCCACACGCAGAAGATGCAGAAGACCCTGTCCGAGGTGAGCGGCAACGTGCCGACGAACCTCGAGGCCGGCGCCGCCTGGGCGGAGGACCACCCGCAGGTCGCGTCCTTCGTGACCACGGTGCAGACCGCCCGCGCCCGCACCGGTGAGCTCGGACCCGACTGGCCCAAGGCCGCCACGAAGATCTACACCGCCGTCCAGCTCGCCCTCACCGGCAAGGCCAGCCCCGAGGCAGCGCTCAAGCAGGCGCAGTCGCAGGAGCAGTAGTCAGTCGCACGAGCAGTGGGGAGCCGGCCGACCCGGTCGGCTCCCGCCGCGTGAGGAAAGGACCCCGGCGTGAGCGCCTCGACACAGACACGACCACGGACGATCCCGTCCGTGACGACACCCCGACCCGGGCAGCGACGAGCCCGGTTCCGATCCGGCGTGACCCGATGGCTCTTCGTGGTGCCAGCGGCGGTCTTCGTGGCCGTCTTCTTCGGCTACCCGGTGGTGAAGAACGTCGTCATGTCCTTCCAGGACTACACGACGGCGACCTTCTTCACCGGCGAGGCCCCGTGGGTGGGACTCGCCAACTACATCTCGGTGTTCCAGAGCTCGGTCTTCACGACGAGCCTCGTGAACACCGCCCTGTTCACGGCGGGCTCGATCATCCTGCAGTTCGTCATCGGGCTGAGCCTCGCACTGTTCTTCCGCCGGCACTTCCCGCTGTCCGGCTTCCTGCGGGGACTCCTGCTCCTGCCCTGGCTGCTGCCGCTCATCGCCTCGAGCGCGGTGTGGAAGTGGTTGCTCGACCAGGACAGCGGCGCGCTCAACCAGCTCCTCGGTGTGGTGGGCATCGCCCCGGTGCCGTGGCTGGTCAGCCCGAGCCTCGCGCTCATCGCCGTGATCGGCGTCAACGTCTGGCTCGGCATCCCGTTCAACACGACGATCCTCTACAGCGGTCTGCAGTCCGTGCCGCCGGAGCTGTACGAGGCCGGCTCGCTCGACGGTGCCACCGGGTTCAAGGCGTTCTGGTACATCACCTGGCCGAGCATCCGGTCGGTGGTCAGCGTCGTCGTCGTGCTCGGGGTCGTCTACACGTTGAAGGTCGTGGACATCATCCTCGGCCTGACCGGCGGCGGGCCGGCGAACTCGACCCAGACCCTCGCCACGAACGCGTACCACCAGTCGTTCATCAACTTCCAGTTCGGCATCGGAGCCGCGGTCAGCAACGTGCTCATCGTCGTCTCGTTCGTCTTCGCGATGGTCTACATCGCGATCTCCCGGAAGGCGGTCGACGAATGAGCGTCGGACTCGCGAACCAGACCGTCACCGCCACCCGCGCGATCACCACCAAACGGAGCGCCCGGGCACCCCGGCCGCGCGGCTCCGTCAAGGGCATCCCGTTCACGATCCTCGGCTGCGTGTTCCTCGCGATCATGGTGTTCCCCGTCTACTGGATGGTCAACACGAGCCTCCAGGCGACGTCCGGGGCCGCCACGGCGACGTGGTTCCCGTTCTCCCCGACCTTCGCCGGCTACGAGGCGGCGTTCGCGCAGCAGGGGCAGAACTTCCTGTCGAGCATGATCATCGGGCTCGGCACCGTCCTGCTGACGCTGGCCATCGCGACGCCCGCCGCGTACGGGCTCGCACGGTTCCGGATGCGCGGCGGCCGGATGTTCCTGCTCGTGCTGCTCATCACCCAGATGATCCCGGCGATCGTCATCGCGAACGCGCTGTACACACTGTTCAACAACATCGGGCTGCTCAACAGCTACGTCGGGCTGATCCTGGCCGACAGCGCGGTCCAGGTGCCCTTCGCCATCCTGCTGATGCGGGCCTTCATGGAGTCGATCCCGCCGAGCCTGGTCGAAGCGGCCCTGGTCGACGGCGCCAGCGATTTCCGGGCGTTCGTCTCGATCGTGGTCCCGATCAGCCGGAACGCGATCGTCACCGCCGCGCTCTTCACGTTCCTCGGCGCGTGGGGCGACTTCCTCATCGCACTGACCCTGACGTCGACGACCGCGGTGCGACCGATCACGCTCGGCATCTACAACTACATCGGGTCGAACGTCACCGACTGGGGGCCCGTCATGGCGACCTCGGTGCTGGCGTCCCTGCCCGCTGCCGTCCTGCTGATCTTCGCGCAGAAGTACATCTCCGCTGGTGCCCTCGGCGGTGCCGTCAAGTGACGGCACCGGACCGACGCCTCCACGCATCCCAGCCAGAAAGGCACACCATGACCACCACCCCGCTGCGCATCACCGTCTGGGGCGAGAACGTCCACGAACAGGTCGAGCAGCACGTCGCCGAGCGCTACCCCGACGGCATGCACGGCGCGATCGCCGACGGCATCCGCGAGAACCTCCCCGACGCCGTCGTCCGGACCGCCACCATGCAGGAGCCCGAGCACGGCCTGACCGACGAGGTCCTGGCCGCGACGGACGTCCTGACCTGGTGGGGGCACGCCGCGCACCAGGACGTCGACGACGCCGTGGTCGACCGGGTGCACAAGCACGTGCTGTCCGGCATGGGCCTGGTCGTCCTGCACTCCGGCCACTGGTCGAAGATCTTCGGCAAGCTGATGGGCACGACCTGCACCCTGCGGTGGCGGAGCGAGCACGACCAGGAACTCGTCTGGACCGTCAACCCGCAGCACCCGATCACCCGCGGTGTCCCGAACCCGATCGTCATCCCCGAGCAGGAGATGTACGGCGAGTACTTCGACGTGCCGACCCCCGACGAGCTCGTCTTCATCTCGGGCTTCACCGGTGGCGAGGTGTTCCGGAGCGGTATGACGTACCGCCGCGGCCTCGGGAAGATCTTCTACTTCTCCCCCGGCGACCAGGACTTCCCCGTCTACCACCACAAGGACGTCCGCCGCGTGATCGCGAACGCCACCGAGTGGGCACGGCCGGAGCGCGAGCGCGCGATCCCGACGCTCCGCCGCTACGACCTGGGCGAGTACTTCGACGGCCAGCACTACCGCGGCCCGTTCGACGACGCACCAGCGACCGACGCACCCGTCGAGGAGCACGAAGGGGCACAGGCATGACCCTCCGCGTCGTGCAGGTCGGCGCCGGCGGCATGGGCCGCGCCTGGCTCGCCACCGTCGCGGCCGACCCGGACGTCGAGCTGGTCGGCATCGTCGACCTCGACCTCGACGTCGCCCGGGCCGGGGCCGCGCACGCCGGCGACCCGAGCATCCCCGTCGGCACCGAGCTGACCGTGCTCGCCGCGGAGACCGGCGCGCAGGCGGTGCTCGACATCACCGTCCCGGTCGCGCACCACCCCGTCACGCTGCAGGCGCTGCACGCCGGACTCCCCGTGCTCGGCGAGAAGCCGGCAGCGCAGACCGTCGCCGAGGCACTCTCGCTCGCCGCGGCGGCCGAGGCCACCGGCAAGCTGTTCATGGTGTCGCAGTCGCGTCGCTACAACGACCAGCTCGTCGCGTTCCGGCAGCACGTGCGCGGCCTGGGTGCGATCGGCGGGCTGAGCACGCGGTTCGCCAAGGCTCCGCACTTCGGCGGCTTCCGCGAGCAGATGGACGACGTCCTGCTGCTCGACATGGCGATCCACGCGTTCGACTCCGCCCGCTACGTGCTCGAACGGGACCCGGTGTCGGTGTACTGCGAGTCCTGGAACCCGTCGTGGTCCTGGTACCGCGGCGACGCGGCCGCTGCGGCGGTCTTCGCCTTCGAGGACGACGTCCGCTACGTGTACGACGGCTCGTGGTGCGCGCCGGGTGCCGAGACCTCGTGGAACGGCGACTGGCGGGCCTCCGGCGCCGCCGGCACCGCGCTGTGGGACGGCGACCACGACCCGTCCAGCGACCTCGACGGCACCGCTGGCGCACCGTCGCCCGCACCGAGCGTGGGGTACGAGATCGCCGGTGCGCTCAGGTCGTTCGTGCACGCCGTGCGCTCCGGCGAGACCCCGGACGGCGAGGTGCACGGCAACGTCATGAGCCTCGCCATGGTCGAGGCGGCGATCGCCTCGACCCGGACCGGGCAGCGCATCGTCATCGACGAGGTGCTCGAGCGCGCGCACGCCGAGGCACTCGCCGCCGAGCGACACGACGCCGTCCGCGACCGCCTGGCGGCGTGGAGCTCGGTGCGCGAGGCCCTGCGCGCGTCCGTCCCCGCGTCGTAGGGCGCACGGCTCGCCCGCGCGTGTTCCCCCGAGGTTCCGAGATCTCGGCATGTCGGCGTCCGTCAGACTCCCGATCGGAACCTCGGCGGACGTGAGCGGCGCGTCGCGGGACCGCGACCGCTCCCGCCGGGCGCGGTGCGTGCGGTGGACGCGACCGAAGGACGGACGGGAGGCCCGTGGCGACGCCGCCACGGGCCTCCCGTCCGCCTTCCCCCACGACCAGGGCGCGGCCCCGGCGCGCGGTCACCCCGGCCAGGACTCCCACGACCACGACCCGTCCGCGCGCCGGTGGTAGGCGAGCCGGTTGCTCGCCGCGTCCGTCGCCCCGCGCCAGAACACCATCCGCACCGGTGTGAGTGCGAACCCCGCCCACGTGCTCGGCGGCTCGAGGTCCGTGCCGGCCCGTCCGCGGTCGAACGCCGCCCAGGCCTCCCGGCGCCGGGCCGGTGTGTCCGCAGCGGAGGCGTGGTCGTTGACCCACGCGAGGGCCTGCAGGTACGGCGTCCTGGCCGCGTAGGCCGCACGGGCCTCGTGGTCGGAGACGGGCGCCACGTCGCCGACCACGACGAGCTGGCGCGCGGCCTCGGGCCAGTGCAGGGTCACCGCGGCACGGGGCACCGCCGCGAGTTCGGCGGCCTTGCGGCTGCGCGAGTCGGTGTGGAAGTGCAGGCGCTCCCCGTCGAACAGGGAGAGCAGGACCGTCCGGGCGTCGGGGTAGCCGTCGAGCCCGACGGTCGAGAGGGTCATGGTCGGACCCGGGGCGTCGGCCGCGGCGGGGAGCCACGACGCCGCGAGGGTCAACGGGTCCGTCGGCACGGACAAGTCGTCGACGGCGGCCGCCGGGGCGGGCGTGCCCGGGTCGGACACGCCCGCCCCGCGCGGCACGGTCACGAGACCGCAGCGTCGGCGGGGCGGGCCACCGCCGGACGGCTCACCGCCGGGTCGAACCGTGCGATCTCGTGCAGCGACGTCACGGCCTCGGCGACGGAGTGCTCCCAGAGGACGGCACCGTACGACGCCGTCGCCCGGCTGGCATCGCCGACGACCCCGGGCGTCCCGAAGTCGTCGGACAACCACCCGAACGACACCGGGCCGCCGTTGAAGGCGATCTTCTCGAAGCCGGCGATGTGCTCCGGCACCCATCGCTCCGCGAGCGACATGTCGACCAGGTCCGGGCGCAGGTGCAGGATCATCGACGTCTCCGCCGCACCGCCGTGGATCCCCAGCCCGAGCTCGTCCGCGTCCTCGCCGTCCGGACCGGGGACGCGGGCGAGGGTCGGCATGAGGAAGGTCTTCAACCCGTAGCGCTTCCGGATCTCACGCAGGGCGACCTGCAGCAGGGCGACGTTGCCGCCGTGCCCGTTGGCGAACACCAGGGTGCCGGCACCGGTGAGGGCGACCGCGCGGCCGATCTGCACCGCGGTGTCGAACATCGTGTCGCTGTCGAGCCACACCGTGCCGGGCGCCCAGCTGTGCTCGTCGGACTTCGTGAACGACAGCGTCGGGAGCTGCCAGACGTCCAGCCCCTCGGCGGCGGCCTGCTCGACCGCCGCCCCGCCGATGTGCTCGGCGAGCAGGTGGTCGGTCAGGAGCGGCAGGTGCGGGCCGTGGTGCTCGACGGCGCCGGTGGGCTGCACGACGATCGTGTCCGGCCCGAAGCCCGCCGCGACGGCCGGACCCGACAGTTCCGCGAGCCGACGCGAGCGGACCGTGGCGACGCCGGCGCTCACTTGCCGAACCCCGGGACGACGGGCTGCGCGGACGCGGTGGAGCCACCGCTGACCACGAGCGACGGGTCGATGACGTGCCCGGGGTTGAGCAGCCCCGCGGGGTCGGTGCGCTGCTTCAGCGCCACGAGCTCCTCGACGCCGTGGTCGACGTAGTACTGGTGCGGGCTGTGCACCCGGACGCCGAGTTCGCGGAGCACCGGGTAGCCGGCGTAGACGTCCTCGGCGCCGGTGTACGGCGCGGTGAGCATCCCGATCGGTCCGACGTGCGCGGCCTCGATGTGGAGCATGCCACCGGGGTAGACGGCCTCGACCTCGGCGATCCGGTCGATGAGCGCCTCGCCGCCGACCTCGACGTGGAAGTACTCGGTGTCGCTCGTGTTCCGCTTCAGCCACCAGATCGGGTGGTTGTACGACAGCATCGACACCTTCGTGGTCTGCTGCAGCCCCTCGCGGACGTCCAGGACCTCACCGCCGGCGGCTTCGATGCGTGCCCGGGCCTCGTCGAGCACGACGTCGTCGATGATCGCTCGCAGGCTCGCACGGTCGTCGGGGACGGCCAGGTCGGACGGCAGCGTCGCGGCGATCTCGGCGCGGTCGGCGCTCACGAGCCGCGGCACCGGGTCGAGTCCGCGCAGCGTGCGGACGGCGACGAGCGCGTCCTCGAAGGTGGGGAACGCCGCGTAGACGGCTCGCCACTCCTGCAGCGGCTCGAGCCGGACGGTGGCGCGGGCGATGACGCCGGCGGTGCCGTAGGTGTGCACGAACGGCTGCGCCTCGTCGCCCTCGACGTGCAGCAGCTCGTCGGCGCCGGGGAGCGCGACGTCGAGCGCCGTGACGAAGCCCTGCCAGTTCGACCCGTGCGCGATCGACCCGGTGCCGCCGGACCCGCCGGACAGGAAGCCGCCGATGGTCGACTGCGCGGTGGACGGGTACATCCAGAGCTGCTGGCCCGTGGCGGCGGCCGCCTGCTCCAGGGCGACCATGGACGCGCCGGCCTCGGCGGTGATCCAGCCGTCGCCGACCTCGACGACGGCGCGTGCCCGCGAGGTGTCGAGGACCAGGCCGCCGTGCAGCGGGATGCCCTGGCCGTAGTTGCCGGTGCCCTTCCCGCGGGTGGTGACGGGGACGCCGTGCCGGACCGCGGCCTGCAGGGTGGCGGCGATGTCGTCGGCGGTGGCCGGCGACGCGACGAGGTCGGCGAGGCCGAGGGGCAGCTGCTCGCTGAGGATGGGGCTCATGGTGGCCTCGTCGACGGAGGCGCGGGCCCGCGTGCGTTCGTCGGCGCTCACGCCGCGCTCGCCGAGCAGTGCGACGAGCTCGGCGCGCAGCGCCTCGACGGAGGTGGGGGTGACGGTGGTCATGCTCACTCCTGGTGGGTGGGTGGTGCGGGGACGACGGACTGGGCCCACGCCGCGGGTTCCGGTGCGACGCGCCAGCGGCGGACCGGCCGTGCCGGTGGGGAGAGGCGCGGGGCGGCGTGGCACCGCGCCTCCCGTCCGCTTGTTGGCCGGCTCCCGTGCGACGGGAGCCGACCGGTGTCAGGAACCCAGACCGATGGACTTGTCGAGGAACTCGTTCGTGTACAGGTCGGAGGGCTTCAGGCCGCTCTTGACGTCACCGGTGTCGGCGAAGACGGGCGTCGCCTTCGCGATGAAGTCCTCCATGCGCTGCTCGTCCATCGACCCGATGTAGCCGTCGGTGTCCTTCGCGAGGCCGAGCTCCACCATCTGGGCCGCGGCGAACGCGCCGACCTTCGAGTCGTAGGTCCAGCCGTTGTTGTACTGCTGCACGAGCTTCGTGATGAGGTCGTTCGTGGCGCCCGGGGACTTGAGGTAGTCCACGTCGGCCTGCTGCATGACCGGCACGAGCTTCTGCAGGCACGGCTCGAGCTTCTCCAGGTCACCGGTGCGGACCGACATCGCCTCGGGGTAGGGGTTCCACCCCGTGCTCGAGACGAGCGCGTAGTCGACCTTCTTGCCCCAGGCCGCGACCTGGTTCTGGTAGATGTACGGCTCGGCGGTCGCGAAGCCCTGCTGGGCGTCCTTGCCGCCCGCGGACACGAACTTCGACGGGGTGCCGTCGTAGCTGCCGTCGAGGACCTTCTTCGGCAGGATGCCGGACTGCTCGAGGTAGGTCATGTACGCGGCACCGCTGAAGTAGCGGACGACACCGCCGTCCTTCTCGAGGGCCGTGCCGAGGCTCTTGATGCTGTCGACCTCCGGGTACGTCTTCGGGTCCCACATGATCGACATCGGGGACTGGTCGTTCTCGGCGAACACCGCCGTGGTGGGCAGCTTGCCGGAGAACTGCACCTGCTCGTCCGTGGACATGTACCCGAGGGTGATGTCCTTGTCCTGGTACATCTGCGACGCGACCTTCGTGTACCCGATCGCCGGGCCGCCGGCGCGGATCTCGAGCTTGACGCCGGTGCTCTTGCCGTTGGCGTAGAGGTCGCCGGTGACGGTCTTGCCGGAGGAGTCGATCACCGGGTTCGGGCCGAGCATCTGGTACAGGTGGCCGTGCTCGCCCTCGGGGTTCCAGTCGGTCTGGACGACGACGGTCGCGGGGCACGCGTCGGAGAGGTCGACCTTCGGCCCGGAGGCGGTCGACGAGGTCGCGGCGGTCGTCTCGGTGCTGCCGGACGACCCCGCCGCACAGCCGGTGAGGGCGATGGCGGTGGCGGCGAGGGCAGCGGTGGCGACGCCGAAGCGGGAGGTGGTGCGCATGGAGGCTCCGTTCGTGGTGCGGGTCTCGTGGTGCTGTGGTGGGAAGGGGTGGTGTGGTTCGTGGGGGGGGGGCGGGGAGTCAGCTGAAGTCGTGCCAGCGGCCGACGGCCAGCCGGCCGATCAGGCCGAACACGAGGAAGACGGCGACGCCGTAGAGCGAGGCGATCAGGATGGTCGCGTACAGCTCGGGGCCCATCAGGCGCGATGCGGTCACCTGGATGAGGACGCCGAGACCGGGGTTGCCGCGCTGGAAGAACTGGTCGCCGACGATCGCCCCGATGACGCTCAGCCCGGCGGAGGTGCGCAGGCCGACGAAGATCGACGGCAGCGCGGCGGGGAACTGCAACTTGACGAGCTGGGCGAACCGGCCGGCGCGCTGCAGCTGGAACAGCTCACGCTGCGCGCGGTCGGCGGACTGCAGCCCGAACAGCGTGTTCGACACCATCGGGAACAGCGCGATCATCACGGTGACGATCACGCGGCTGACGAACTCGTAGCCGAACAGGGCGCCGATGAGCGGCACGAGGGCGAGGATCGGGACGCACTGCAGCACCACGGCGTACGGGTACAGCGAGTTCTCGAGCCACTTCGCCTGCGCCATCGCCATCGCCCAGACGACGCCGATCACGATCGCGAAGCCGAGGCCGGTGAGCGAGACGACGGTGGTGCGTCCGAGCGCGGACCAGAGGTCGGAGCCGAACGTGGACGGCGACCCGTCCGGCAGGGTCGGCGCGACGATCGCCTTCGCCACGAGGTGCGGGTACGGCACGAGGAAGGCCAGGCCGCGGACGTGGTCGTAGTACGCGGCCGCCGCGTACCAGATGCCGACGAGCACGGCGAGGACGACGACGGGCTGCCACCAGGCGATGCCGCGGCGAGCCCGAGGAGCGGCACGACGGGCGGCGGCCCGGACCGCGCGGGTCTCGGCGGCCTCCTGCAGGGTGACCATCAGCGGTGTCCTTCCCGGAGCGCGTGCGAGACCTCGCCGACCAGTTCGGCGAACTCGGGTGTGAAGCGGATGTCGGGGTCGCGGGGCATCGGGAACGGCACGTCGAACCGGCCGACGATGCTGCCGGGGCGTCCGGACATCACGATCACCTCGGTGGAGAGGTACACGGCCTCGGACACGGAGTGCGTGATGAAGAGCCCGGCGAACTGCTGTTCGACGAACAGCCGGAGGAGCTCGTCGTTGAGGCGTTCGCGGGTGATCTCGTCGAGGGCGCCGAACGGCTCGTCGAACAGGAAGAGCTCCGGGTCGAGGGTGAGCGACCGGGCGAGCGAGACCCGCATCCGCATGCCGCCGGACAGCTGCTTCGGCAGGTTCGTCTCGAAGCCGTTCAGGCCGACGAGTTCGATGGCGTGGGCGGCCTTGGCGGCCCGCTCGGCCTTCGACACGTGTCCGAGCTCGGCGAGCAGTTCGACGTTGCCCTGCACGGTGCGCCAGGGCAGGAGCGTGGCGTCCTGGAAGACGTAGCCGATGCGGTCGGCCGCGACACCGGCCGACCCGTCCGACGCGGTCTCGAGGCCGGAGGCGATGCGGAGCAGCGTGGACTTGCCGCAGCCGGACGGGCCGACGACCGAGACGAACTGGCCACGGTCCACGGTGAGGTCGACGCCCTGCAGGGCGATGGTGCCGTTCGGGAAGGTCATCTCGACGTTGCGGAAGTCGAGCAGCGTGTCCGTCGTGGCGACGGGTGGCGGGGCGGTGGTGGTCACGATCACCTCGGGTTCTCGGTGCGGGCGGGCGGTGGGGTCAGGCGGGGACGGCGGCCGCGGCCGGTGCGGCGACGGTCCGTCGCACCTCGGTGCGGGCGACGAGTCGCCCGCGGGACAGGACGATGCGGTCGGCGGGGGCGTTCGCGACGGCATCGGTGACGCTCGTCGCGGCCACGGCGAGCAGGTCGGCGCGCCGCCCGGGGACGGGACCGGCGACCGGGAGGCCCATCACGCTCCGGGCGGTGTCGCTCACCATCGCGTACGCCTGGTCCGGCGTGACGTGGCCGGCGGAGACGAGCAGCGATGCGGTCTCGAAGGCATCGCTCCGGCCGACCGGGTTGAAGGGGTCGCGGACGTTGTCCGCGCCGGCGGCGACGCGGACGCCGGCGTCGAGGAGCGCGTGGATGGCGGTCAGTCCGCGCGGCGTGGCGACCGGGTGCTGCCAGCCCTGCAGGTACAGGTTCGTGATCGGCAGCGTGATCACCCCGAGGTCGGCTGCGGCCACGTCGGCGATGACCTCGGCGAGTCGCTCCGGCCCCAGGGTGCCGAGCCGGACGCAGTGCCCGGCGGAGTACTGCCGGTCCGGCCGCAGCGAGCGGGACGCCCGGGCGTAGTGGTCGAGGGTCACCGGACCGTCGAGGCTCTCGTCGGCGTGCAGGTCGACCCCGATGCCCCGTCGGCGGGCGATGGCGAGGAGTCGGTCGACGTCGGCGAGGGGGTCCTCGGCGAGGTGCGGTGCGCCGCCGACCAGGTCCACGCCGAGGTCGAGCACCGCCTCGACGTGCTCGTCGGGTGCGAGCGGGCCGGCGAGGGCGACGAGCTCGATGTCCATCAGGCCGGCGAGTTCGTCGCGGACCTGCACGAGGGCACGGGCGCCGCGCAGGGCCTGCTCCGTGGTGGCGGGCCGGTCGGCCGCGCTGTGCCGGCCGCTGAGCACGTCGACGTGGCTCCGGACGGCCGTGGTGCCGGCGGCGAGCAGCGTGAGGGCGGCGGTCCGGGCACGGTCGGCGATGTCCTCGACGGTCATGGTCGTCGCGTGCGCGGTCCACGAGGCGATCGCGGCGCCGAGGTCCCCGAGCGGCGGCCGGATGGCGTCGGCGCTGAGGGCCTTGTCGAGGTGGGCGTGGGGTTCTGCCGGTGCGGTCAGGAGCAGCCGGCCGCCGAGGTCGATCGTCTCCTCCGCCGGGGCCGCGAGGGTGCCGGCCGGTGCCACGGTCAAGACGGTCGCGCCGTCGATCGCGACGTCGACCGAGCGGCCGTCCGGCAGCAGTGCGGAGCGCAGGAGGGCGATCGGGCGGGGCACTGACGAGTCCATCCGGAGCCTCTCGATCGTGTGTGAGAATGTTGATCGCATCAACATCTCCGATGCTAGGGCTGCGGTGTTTCCCTCTCGTTTCGAGGCGGTTGCCGTGTGTGACGCCCGACCCGACGTCACCGGGAGCGGGAACGAGCGTTCCGTCCGACCGGTCGGGATGGCCCAACCGAGGACGAGAGGAGTCCGCGTGAGCACCGGCACCACCACCGAGACCGACCGCGTCGTCGACGATCAGACCCAGCGGATCGGTGAGCACATCCGTGCCCGCCGACGCGCCGCACGACTGACGCTCGTGCAGGTCGCCGAGCTGACCGGTCTGTCGCACCCGTTCCTCAGCCAGGTCGAGCGGGGGCACTCCCGCGCCAGCATGGTGTCCCTGGAGAAGATCGCCACGGCGCTCGGGACGACCCAGGTCGAACTGCTCGCCGCCGGTGCCCCCGAGCGCCCGGGGCAGGACGTCCGCCTGCCCGAGGTGATCCGTGCCGGCGAGGGCGCCCGCGGACCGTTCTCGAGCGGCGAGGCACGGCTGCTCGTGCACGCCGGCCCGCACGCGTTCGAGCCGCTGGAGTGGGTCGGCGACAACACGGACCTCGGCGAGTACTTCGAGCACCACGAGGACGAGTTCCTCACCGTGCTCGCCGGCCGCGTGCACCTCGACCTGCGCGGACGGGAACCGCTCGACCTCGGTCCCGGCGACTCGGCGTACTACCGCGGCGGCACCGGCCACCGGTGGTGCAGCGCGGACGGCACCCGCTTCCACATGATCGTGGTCAAGGAGACCCCGCGCGCCGGAGCGATCGCGTGAACGCCGTGCCGGAGCGTCGGCGGGTGCGCATCGCCGCCCGCCACGAGGTCGCCACGGACGTCGTCGCACTCGACCTCGCCCCGGTCGACGGTCCGGCGTTGCCGGACTGGGAACCCGGAGCGCACGTCGACCTCGAGGTCTCCCCCGGGACCGAACGGCAGTACTCGCTCGTCACGACGACGGTCGACGGACACTGGCGCATCGCCGTGCTCCGCGAGCCAGACGGCCGCGGCGGATCGGTCGCCGTGCACGAGGGCCTGGCGGTCGGCGACGAGGTCGCGGTGGCCGGACCGCGGAACCACTTCGGCCACGACCCGGCACGCCCCGCGGTCTTCGTCGCCGGGGGCATCGGGATCACGCCGATCCGGTCGATGATCGCCGCCGCCGAACGCGCCGGAACCCCGTGGGAGCTCCACTACGCGGGGCGGTCCCGCGACCGCATGGCGTTCGTGCACGAGCTCGTCGCGGCGCACCCCGACCGGGTCGTCGTGGCCGCGGCCGACGAGGGCGTCCGGCTCGACGTCGACGCGCTCCTCGCCGCACCGCGCGACGCGGTCGTGTACTGCTGCGGGCCGCGCGGGCTCATGGACGCGGTCGAGGCCGCTGCCGCGCACTGGCCGGCGGGCAGCGTCCGCGTCGAGCGCTTCGAGCCCGCCGCGGACGTCGACGCCCCCGGCGAGGCCTTCGAGGTCGAGCTCACGGTCACCGGCGTCACCGTGACGGTCCCCGCCGACCGGACCCTGCTCGAGGTCGCGGAGGACGCCGGCGCCTTCGTGCTCTCGTCCTGCCGGGAGGGCACGTGCGGCACCTGCGAGACCCCCGTGCTCGAGGGCGCGGTCGAGCACCGGGACACCGTGCTCAGCCCGGAGGAGCAGGCCGACGACCGCACCATGATGGTCTGCGTGTCCCGCGCCCGGCGCGGCTGCCCGCGACTGGTGCTGGAACTCTGACCGGACGGACTACGGACGCTCCGTGCCGTCGAGTGTGCCGCCGGTGAGCGCGGACAGGCGCTCCAGCCCCGCTTCGGCCACGAGCTGCCGAGCGAGCGGACGCGCCCGTTCGACCGCCTCACGCACGTCCACCCGGGTGACGTCGCCGTCCGCGACGCTCAGCTCCCCGTCCACCCAGACGTCGCGGACCTCGCGACTGCCGGCGACGAAGACCACCGCCTGGTAGGGGTCGTGGACGTTGGCGAGGGTCGGGGAGTCGCCGTCGAGGACGACCAGGTCCGCGCGCTTGCCCGGCTCCAGCGAGCCGATCTCGTCCTCCATGCGCAGGGCACGGGCACCGCCGATCGTGCCCATCTCGAAGGCCTCGCGGGCGCTCATCGCGGTGGCCTGCAGGTCCCGCACCCGGGCGAGCAGCGCGGCCGTCTTCATCGCCTGCAGGAAGTCCTGGGAGTCGTTCGACGCCGGGCCGTCGACGCCGATGCCCACCGGGACCCCCAGCGCACGGAGTTCCGCGATCGGGGCGATGCCGCTGGCGAGGATCCCGTTCGCGACCGGGTTGTGGGCCACGCCGACGCCGTTGGCCGCGTACCGTTCCCGGTCCTCGCGGTCCACCCAGACGCTGTGCGCGGCGATCACCGGGACCTGGAACATGCCCGTCGCCTCGGCGTGCCCGATGGCCGTCCGTCCGGTGCGCTGCCGGGCCGCGGTGACCTCCTCGCGCACCTCGTGGAAGTGCACGTGCACGCCGTGGCCGCCGGCGACCGCGTAGTCGACGTGCTCCTGCCAGGTGTCGTCCGTGTACCGCCCGATCGACGAGACGCCGACCCGGAACGTGCTGTACCGGCTGGCGTCGGCGGCCTCGCGCAGGGCCTCGAACTCCTCCAGGATGGGCGTCGCGCCGAAGTCGCGGTCGACGTCGCCGGAGCCGAACGACACGACCCCGCGCAGCCCGAGTTCCTCGAGTGCCTGCACCACACCGGGCGTCGCCGGTTCGTCCGGCACCGGGTCGGCGCAGAACATGTCGTTCGCCGTCGTCACCCCGCTCCGGAGCAGCTGGATGCCCTGCAGCACCGTGCCCGCGTACGCCTTGTCCCGGGTCATCACCGGGTTGACGCGCCCGATCAACGCCGTGAGCCACTCCCACAGCGTGTACTGCGAACCGATCCCCGTGATGAGCCCCTCGCTGAAGTGGCCGTGGGTGTTCACGAAGCCGGGCGTGACGACGTCGTACGCACCGCCGCGCACCGGTGCGTCCGGGTGGGCCGCGGCGAGGTCGGCGTAGGTGCCGACCGCGGCGATCCGGTCGCCGTCGAGGAGCACGGCTCCGTCGCGGATCGCGGCGGGCGTGGCGGCGCCGTCGGGTGCTGCGGTGAGCACCCAGCCGGCGCGGATCAGGGTCTGCGTCATGGGGCGAACCTACGGTCCGCGTGTTCCCCGGGTGTTTCCGGCCGGTCACGGGCCGGAAACAGGGGACTGCTAGAAACACCACCATGCTGACCGTCACCGGTGCCCTCCGCGTCCTCGTCGACCCTCGGACCGAACGGGAGGGCGGCGTCGTCGTCGACGACGGCAGCGACCTCGCCACCACCCTCGACGCATCCGGGTGCGTCGTCACGGCCGGCCTCGTCAACGCGCACCACCACCTCCTCCAGACCGCGTTCCGCTCCCTGCCCGGGACCCGCGGCGTGCCGATGGCGGCCTGGCTCCCGACCATGGCCGCGGCGTACGGGCGGGTGGGGCACGACCCCGAGCTGTACGCACTGGCGGCGTCCGCCGGAGCCGCGGAGGGCCTCCTGTCCGGCGTCACGACGATCGCCGACCACCACCTGAACTGGCCCGCCGCGGCGACCACGGACGACACCGTCGCGCTCGCCGCGGCCACCGTGGGCGCGGTCCGCGGTCTCGGCGGGCGACTCGTCTTCGTCCGCGGCTCGGCACGGGACGACCCGGACCGCGCGGCGGCCTCGGCGGACGCGATCGCGTCGCGGCTGCTGCACGACGACGCCGTCGGCGGCGTGGACCCGGACGGTGGGCTCCAGGTCGCCGTCGGTCCGGCGGGCGTGCACTCCGACGGCGAGGCGACCTTCCGGGCGCTCGGCGCGGTGGCGGCGCGGCACGGACTCCGCCGGCGGACCCAGGCCAACGAACAGGTCGACACCGCGATCGCGCTCGATCGCTACGGCCGTCGTCCGCTCGACCTGCTCGAGGAGTGGGGGTGGCTCGCACCGGACGTCACGATCGCGCACCTCTGCGACGTCACCGACGACGAGATCGCCCGGCTCGCGGCAGCGGGCGTCACCGCCACGCACGCCCCCGGGTGCGACGTGCCGATGGGGTGGGGCATCGCTCCCGTCGCACGGCTCGCCGCGGCGGGGGTCCCGGTCGGCCTCGGCACGAGCGGCGGCGGCAGCAACGACGCCGGACACCTGCTCGCGGACGCCCGGCTGGCCATGCAGGTGTCGGCACTCGTCGGGCCGCAGCTGCCGGCGCGGCAGGTGCTCGGCGCGGCGACGGAGGGTTCCGCGGCGGGGCTCGGACGCCCGGAGCTCGGGCACCTCGGCGCCGGGAGCGCGGGCGACCTGTGCGTGTGGGACGTCTCCGGAGTGGCGGACGCGGGCGTCGCCGACCCCGTCGCGGGACTGCTCTGGGCCGCTCCCGGGCGGCGGCCCCGACACGTCGTCGTGGGTGGACGCGTGGTGGTCCGCGACGGGGAGCTCGTCGCGGCGGACGAGCGGGAGATCGCGGCGCGACTGGCCGAGCGGTTGGCCCGGACACCCGCCGTCGTCTGACCGGATCGCGCGCCGCCGGCTCAGCTCGTGGACACCGCCCGGCGGTGGATGGGACCGACACCGTCGACGAGCGCACCGCCGCCGGCGCCGGTCCGGACCGCGATCACCTCGGCCATGATCGCGACCGCCATCTCGGCCGGCGTCGTCGCACCGATGTCGAGCCCGATCGGGGACCGCAGCCGGTCGGTGTCCGGTGTCCCGAGCGCGCGCAGCTCCGCCATCCGGCGTGCGTTCGTCGTGCGGGAGCCCATCGCCCCGACGTACCCGGCACCCCGTCGGAGCGCCGAGTCGACCACGGCGGCGTCGAACCGGTCGTCGTGCGAGAGCACCACGACGGCGGTGGTCGCGTCCACCGGCAACGCCTCGACCACACGCGTCGGCCAGCCCACGATGCGTTCGTCGGCGGCCGGGAAGCGCTCGTCGGTCAGGAACACCGGCCGCGGGTCGACGACCGTCACGGCGTAGCCCAGCACCGCAGCCGTGTTCGTCAGGGCCACGGCGAACTCGACCGCGCCCACCACGATGCACCGCGGCCGGACGTCGGCGCGCTCCACGAAGAGCCGGCCGCCGCAGCCGTCGGGGACGTGCACGACCGCGCCGAGCGTCGACGGGTCGAGCGAGAGGCCGAGCGACGTCGGCACCCCGGACGCCGCGCGCCGGAGCGCGTCCACGACGTCGGCGTCCTCGGGACGGACGCGACGGACCAGGACCTCGACGCGACCGCCGCAGCGGAGCGCCGGTGCCCACATCGCGTCGACGTCGTCCGGGTCGTCGTCGAACCCGAAGCGTTCGAGCACCGCCTCGCCCGTCTCGAGGACCTGTTCCGCGGTGTCGAACAACGCCCCCTCGACGCACCCGCCGGAGATGGTGCCGACGACCTGACCGCCGGGCAGGACGGCCATCGACGAGCCGACGCCGGTCGGCGCGCTGCCCGTCATCGCGACGGCCGTCGCGACGACCACGGGGTCCCCCGCGTCGAGGGCGGCCAGGAGGCGCGGTGCCAGTTCGAACATCACGCACCCCCGGCATCGGTCGCGTCCTGGAGCATCGCCCAGACCCGGTCGCGCGTCATCGGCAAGCGGTGGGGGCGCACGCCGACGGCGTCGCGCACCGCGTTCGCGACGGCTGGCGCGACCGGGTTGTACGGCGCCTCGCTCATCGACTTCGCGCCGAGGGGGCCGAGCGGGTCGTGCGTGTCGGCGAAGCGCACCTCGGTGCGGGGCACGTCGGAGATCTTCGGCACCCGGTACGCCCGGAACGCGTCGGTCGTCACCCGACCGGTCTCGTCCAGCACGACCTCCTCGTACAGCGCCGAGCCGATCGCCTGCGCGGCGCCGCCCTCCACCTGGCCGCGGAGCTGTTCCGGGTTCAGGACGGTGCCGGCGTCCACCGCCTGCACGCTGTGCAGCACGCGGACCTCGCCCGTCGGCCGGTGCACCGCCACCCGGGCGCCGTGCACGGTGAACGCGAGCGACCGTGGCGTGCCGTCGTGGCTGCCGTGCGCGACGAGCGGGCCGTCGGCGAGCAGCTCGGCGTGCCCGACGAGCTCCTCCCCGATGCGGACGCCGTCCGGCCCGATCGAGACCGCCGGCCCGAGCGGACCCGACGCGGTCCGGGGTGTCCGGGCGGCGACGATCCCGAGGGCACGCCCGGTCATGTCCTCCCGCAGTGCCTGTGCCGCGGCGTACAGCGCCTTGCCGGCGACCACGACCCCGGCGGACCCGAACGCCCCGGTGTCGTGCCGGGCAGCGTCGGTGTCCGACTGGTGCACGTCGACCCGGTCCGTGGTGGTGCCGAGGGCGGTGGCGACGAGCTGCGTGTGCACCGTCGTCGTCCCGTTGCCGAACTCGGCCGTGCCGACGCCGATGCGGTACCGGCCCTCCGCCGTGGCCTCGACCGACACGTGCGCGTGGTGCCCGCGCGGCGGCATCGTCGCGATCGCCGCGAGGGCGACCCCGGTGCCGAACGCCCAGTCACCGGAGTCGTCCAGCGGCGGCCCGTCCATGCACGGGACCTCGGGTACCGGCGCGCGGAGGGCGTCCTCCACCAGGTCGATGCACTGGTCGAGTCCGTAGCTGCCCTCCCAGCGCAGGTCGTCCTGCTCGTCCGGGTCCGTGACCACGAGGGGGTCTCCGGGGACCACGACGTTCCGCCGCCGCAGGTCGAGCGGGTCGATGCCGAGCTCCCGGGCGAGCTCGTCCATGGCGGACTCGATCGCGAACACGACCTGGCCGAGCCCGTACCCGCGGAACGCCCCGGACGGCAGGTTGTTCGTGTACACGGACTCCGCGTCCACGCGCTTCGACGGGCACCGGTAGACGGCGACGGACTCGCTGACGGAGTGGAACATGACCCCGATCCCGTGGTTGCCGTACGCGCCGGTGTCCATGGTCTGGTCGACGTGCAGTGCCGTCAGGTGTCCCGCGGCGTCGGCACCGAGCCGGACCCGCACGCGCATCGGGTGCCGGGTCGGGGCGATCGTGAACTCGTCACGCCGGCTGAACTCGTACTGCACCGCGCGACCGGTCCGCAGCACCGCGAGGGTGACCAGGTCCTCGGTCAGCAACTCCTGCTTCCCGCCGAACCCACCGCCGACGCGCTTCGCGACGACACGGACTCGGCTCGGGTCGAGGCCGAACACGTGCGCGATCTCGTCCCGCACCAGGAACGGGACCTGCGTCGCGGTCCGGAGCACGAGCCGCCCGTCCCGGTCGACGGACCCGCGGGTCGCGTGGGTCTCGAGCGCGGCGTGCGAGACGCGGCCCGTCGTCCAGGTGCCCTCGACGGTGGCCGCGGCCGTCGCCAGGGCTCCGTCGACGTCGCCCGTCTCGCCGTGCAGGGCGGCGACCACGTTGCGGCCCGGCTCGGCGATCCGGTGCTCCTGGGTCGTCTTGTCGGCGTGCAGGAGCGGAGCGCCGGCGGCACGGGCCGCGTCCGGGTCGTGCACGCTCGGCAGCACCTCGTAGCGCACCCCCACGAGGGCGCAGGCCTGCTCGGCGATCCGGACGCTGTCCGCGACGACGGCGGCCACGCGCTGCCCACGGAACCGGAGCACGCGGTCGAGCACCCGGGTGTCGTCCGGGTCGTCCAGGCGGGACTCGTGCCGACCCGTGGAGAACAGCACGCCGGGGTCGTCGTGGTGCGTGAGGACGGCGTGCACGCCCGGCAGGGCTTCGGCCTCCGCCGTGTCGATCGACACGATGCGGGCGTGCGGGTGCGGGCTGCCGAGGACCGCGAGGTGCAGCAGCCCCTCCGTCCGCCGCACGTCGAGCGTGTACTCCTCGCGTCCGGTCACGATCGCCATCGCCGCCGGGGCGGCGACCGACGTGCCGATCGCCTGACCGGCCGCCGCGCAGGCCGTGTTCGCGACCCCGTCCAGGGCGTCCTCGATCGCCCGGTACCCGGTGCACCGGCAGAGGTTGCCCTTCAGCGCACGGTGCCGGTCGGCCAGGGCGTCCTCGTCGAGCGTGGACGCCGTGACGACGTACCCGGCGGTGCAGAAGCCGCACTGGAAGCCCGGGGCCTCGGCGAACGCACGCTGCACGGGGTGCGGGTCCTCCGGCGTGCCGAGCCCCGCCGCCGTGGTGACGGCACGACCCGCCATCCGGTGCGCCGGCGTGATGCAGGAGTGGACCGGCACACCGTCGACGAGCACCGAGCACGCACCGCAGTCGCCCGCGTCGCAGCCCTTCTTCACGGACGTCACCCCGTGCTCGCGGAGCAGGGTGCGGAGGACCTGACCGGGCTGCGGTTCGGCGTCCACCGTCGCGCCGTCGACCTCGAACCTCATGCCGCACCGCCCGTCGTCCCGAGCGCCTCGGCGACGAGCTCCGCCGCGAACCGCCGGCTCACCGCGCGCCGCCAGTCCGGGGAACCGTGCGGATCGTCGTACCAGGCGTCGTGGGCCGCCAGCCGTGCGTCGACCTCCGCGGCGGTCGGGACCCCGGCGTGACGGAGCACGAGCGGCCGCGGGGTCGCCCCGGTCACGACGAGGACGAAGCCCGATGCCGACCACCGCGCCGTGACGAGTGCACCGGTCCGGCCGTGCGGGCTGAGGGACACCCGGCGGAACCCGGTGCGTGCCACGAGGGCCGCTCGTGGCACGTCGAACGCCCGGATGACCTCGCCCGGCGCGAGGTCGGTCGTCCGCGGCCCGGTGACCAGGTCCGCCACCGGGACCCGGCGCTCCCCACCGTCCGGGGTCCAGACCTCCGCGATCGCGTCGAGCGTCACGAGCAGCGCGGTGATCGCCCCCGCCGGCAGGGCGACCGCGACGTTGCCGCCGACCGTCGCCTGGTTCCACACCTTGAACGACGCCAGCAACGCGTTGGCGCACCGGTCGACGAGCGGCCAGGCACGCCAGTCGTCCTCGTGCGCCACACGCAGCAACGACGCGATCGTGCACGTCGCGGCGATCCGGAGCCCTCCGGCGCTGCGCTCGGTGTCGCGCCACCCCAGTGCGGTGAGGTCGACGAGCCCGGTCAGACCCGGCTGCTCCTCCGAGTACAGCCAGGTGCCACCGGCGAGGGGATGCTCACCGGGACCGAAGGAGAGGTCGTCGCGGTGCGACGGTGTCCGCACGGTGCGGACGGAGACGAGGTCCATTGCAGGGTCCGATCGGGATGGGGGAACGGGTGTCGGTGGCGCCGTCGGACCGTCGTCCGTGCGCGATCATCCCGCGGTTCCACGCCGAGGACCGCCGGGGTGCGGATGTGTGCGCCACGGGTCCCTCCTCGATCGGGTGCGTCGTGGCGGCAACGCTATGGAACGGGTGTTTCCGTGTGGTTACGGGCGTTCGACGGCTGCGTCACGACCGGGCCGTGGCCGCTGGCGGAGGTCGTGACGTGTTCGACCCACCGCCGAAACACACGGGTGTCATCGTCGCCTCCATGGAGATCACCGACGTCCAGCCAGTCCCCACCACCACGACCGTCCACCTCGGTGCGAACCAGTACGGCAAGGCCGAGGTCCGGCTCGTCCGGGTGACGCGCGACACCGACCGGCACGAGATCGAGGACCTGACCGTCACGACGCAGTTGCGCGGCGCGGCGCTCGCCGACTCGTACACCGAGGGCGACAACGCGAAGGTCGTCGCGACGGACACGCAGAAGAACACGGTCTACGCCTTCGCGAAGGAGCACGGGGTGGGGACGCCGGAGGAGTTCCTGCTGCGACTCGGCCGGCACTTCAGCACCGCCTTCGACTGGTACGACGGCTCCACCCTGTCCGCCGAGCAGCACACGTGGGAGCGGATCGTCGTCGACGGCCGGGAGCACGACCACTCGTTCGTCCGGGCCGGCCGCGGAACCCGCACGGCCGTGGTGCAGGTCGACGGCGACGACGTGCACGTGCTCGCCGGGGTCACCGACCTGACGGTCCTGAAGTCGACGGGCAGCGAGTTCCACGGGTTCCCGCGTGACGGGTACACGACGCTCGCGGAGACCGACGACCGGATCCTCGCGACCTCGGTGACGGCCCGCTGGCGGTACACGCCCGAGGCGGTGGCGGCGGGCATCGACTACGACGCCGTGTACGCCGGCGTCCTCGACCGCATGCTCGCGACGTTCGCCGAGCTGCACTCCCTGGCGCTCCAGCAGACGCTGTTCGCGATGGGCCGCTCGGCGATCGAGGCGTTCCCGGAGATCGCCGAGGTGCGGTTCTCGATGCCGAACAAGCACCACTTCCTGGTCGACCTCGCACCGTTCGGCCTGGACAACCCCGGCGAGGTGTTCTTCGCCGCCGACCGACCCTACGGCCTCATCTCCGGCACCGTCGTGCGCGACGGCGTCGCCGAGGCCCCTGCCGCGTGGACGTCGGTGCCGGCGTTCGTGTGACCGACGTGGTGGGCGTGCTGCTCGCCGCCGGTGCGGGGACGCGGATGGGGCGGCCGAAGGCGCTGGTCGCCGAGCCGGACGGCACCCCGTGGCTGCACCTCGGCGTCGACGCGCTCCTCCTCGGCGGCTGCGACCGCGTCGTCGTCGTCCTCGGTGCCGCCGCCGACCGGGCGCGGTCCCTCGTGCCCGCCGTGGACGGGGTCACCGTCGTCGTCGCGGACGACTGGGCAGCGGGGCCGGGCGCGTCGCTCGCCGTCGGGCTCGCGGCCGTCACCGGTCCGGCGACGGCCTGCGTCTCCCTGGTCGACCTGCCGGGGCTGCCCGCGACGGCCGTCCTGCGGGTGATCGGCGACGGTGACCACCCGACGGCGCTCCGCCGCGCGGTCCACCACGGCGTACCGGGACACCCGGTGGTCGTCGGCTCGGAGCACCGCGCCGCGCTGGTCGCCG
The DNA here is from genome assembly GCF_019844075.1 of Curtobacterium sp. TC1. Lineage (NCBI taxonomy): Bacteria > Bacillati > Actinomycetota > Actinomycetes > Micrococcales > Microbacteriaceae > Curtobacterium > Curtobacterium sp. TC1. Next base: position 882,541 of record NZ_CP081964.1, on the reverse strand, counting down.
CGCTGTCCCGCGACCCCGCGCACGGCGCCGGGCCGTGGCTCGCGTCGTCGGGCGCGGAGTCCGTCGAGTGCGGCGACCTGTGGGACGGTCACGACCAGGACCACCCGGTCGTCCCGCACTGAACCCACGGCGCGTCAGCGCGGGATCACCGAGAACAGGAACCGCTTCCGCACCATGTACCAGGCCAAGAGGATCAGCAGGGTGTGGGTCGCGAAGCCGATCCAGCCGTTGCCCCAGTCGACACCCGGGATCGACGCGATCGCCAGCGCGAAGAAGACCTGCCACACGAACACGTAGAGGCTCGCCTGCCCGATCGGGATCCAGAGCCACCCGATCGCCGCCGAGATCGGCTTCCAGAACACCGTCAGGATCGCGTACGACACGATCGCGAAGAAGGCGATGTCGACCAGTCGGCCCCACTGCTGGTCCACCCGCTGGTACGCCGTGTTGTACAGGTCCTCGTACATCGACGCCGGGAACGGGACCGGCGTGAACCCGACGTGGTTCGCCGCCCAGACGTACACCAGGAACGCCGCGTAGCCGCCGACGCCGATGCCGACCAGGACCTTGCCGAGCCGCCCGGTGAGCGCGCCGATGATCTGCCGTCGGTAGTACCCGAGCACGAGGCCGTGGGTGAACACGACCTGCCAGGTGAGCAGCGGGAAGACCGCCTCGAACTGCGAGTTCAGCGGGCGGAAGTCCGGGTTGAGCGCCTGGAACACGTACAGCGCCCAGCTCACGACGAGCACCACCCACCAGAAGCCGCGGCGGATCAGCCAGAGCAGCGGCGGGATGAACAGGCTCAGCACCACGAACAGGCCCATGATGTTGAACGGCCAGGGACCCATCTCGAGCAGCAGGAACTGCCGGATGGCGTACCACGGCGGCGGGTAGCCGAGCAGCTGCATCGCGTTCGGGTACAGGTCGTACACGCGCCCCTCGGCGCCGACTCCCCCGGTCCCGGTCCCCCGGTCGGTGAAGGTGGTGATCGCGTCGGTGTTCAGGAACGGGACGAAGCTCAGCGCGAAGACCACCGCGATCACCACGAGCGTGACGAGGTACTGCTTGCGGGCTCGCTTCCACGCCCCGATCGCGGCCGCCCACTCGCCGAACTTCTTGATGGCGAACGGGTAGGTCATGCCGAGGACCATGCCGGACAGGAACACGAACATCTCGGCACCGGTGATCGCACCCACCGCGTGCAACGTGAGGTACGAGTACGGTCCGCCGATCTCGATGTGGGTGATCACCACCGCCAGGATGATGAACCCGCGGAACAGGTCGAGCCGTAGATCGCGCCCGGGCTTGCCGTCGTCGGGGTACCGCCACCCCGGCAGCAACCGTCCGAACAGGCCGCTCAGCAGGAACACGACCGCCAGGCCCACGGCGACCCAGACGATCCACGCCATCTGGTCGCCGCCGGTGTCGTACTGCTGGTCGGTCGCGGCGTTGCCCTGCTGCGTCGTGACGCGGTCGGTGACCGGCCCGAAGGCGAAGTGGTCGCTGCGCTCGAGGTCGGTGCGGAACGACCCGGCGATGCCGGGCACGGCGGTGTCGCGCCAGTCGGCGACACGGTTACCGGCCTCGGGCTCGCGGCGGTTCGTCTCGACGAAGGTCACGCCCCGGATCAACGGGCGGTCCTGGACCGACGCGATCACCTGCCGCCACCAGCCCTGCTTGACCAGCAGCTCCGCGTCGCCCCGGCGGGTGTGGTCGTACAGCGCGCCGGTGTCGAGCAGCATCGACCGGTCACCGTCGACCGCGAACCGGTCGTAGAAGCTGTCGGCCTGCTGCTGCTCGTAGCCCCAGGTCTCGTCGAACCGGGACTCGACCTCACCGGGCTCCGGCACGTCGTTGCGGGTGAGGGGCACGTCGCGCCCGGCTGCTGCCGTCGACTTCCCCTTGCCGAAGGAGTACATCGACAGCCCGACCCAGTCGACCGACGCGTCGCCCGGCCAGTACGGCTCGTAGGGGTCGTCGGCCGCGGTCAGCGCGCCGTCGCCGTCGGTGTCGAGCTTCGCGACGTCGGTCGCGGACAGGTCGTCCAGGCGCCCGGCGGACTCGCCGAACGGGTACCCGGCACCGTACGACGGCGACCAGACCATGAGCGCGTCGGAGTCGCCGCCGTGCACCGCGGTCGCGAGTGTCCGGAACGCCTGCACGAACTGCGTCGGTTGCTGCCCCCAGCGCACCCACGTGCCGTTCATCTGGGGCGCGAACCGCACGAGCACCTGGGTGTCGTACTGGTCGTGGACCTCCTGGAGCACGGTGTTCACCGCGCGGGCGTCGGCGACGTCGAGCGAGCGGAGCGACTGCCCGGGCTCGAGGCTGACGACGAGGACCGCACCCTGCGTCGCCGCGGCACGCGTCGCGCGGAGGAGCTCCCGCCGGGCCGAGCGGTCGAGCGGGTAGTCGATCTCCACCCCGTACATCGACGGCGTCGCACCGAGTCGTCCCTCGTACCCCGCCGGGGAGTCGTCGCCCCAGTCGAGGTCCGGACCGAACCAGGCCGTCCCGCTCGCCGGCGCCGTCGCCGCGGCCGTGTGCACCGTCACCGCGGACGCCGGCAGTGCACCGCCGAGCAGGAGCGTCGCGATCGTGACGAGGACGGCGACCACCCGGGCCGCCAGCAGCCTCATCGGTCGCACACCAGGGTCCAGACGTTGTGCCCGTGCTCGTGTCGGTGCTCGAGCCGGTCGAGGGCGGCGATCGCGAGTGCCAGGCCGCGTCCGCTCTCCTGTTCGACGTCGGCCATCGTCACGGCGCTCAGGTCGATGTCCACGGGCAGGCCGTTGTCGGTGAGCTCCGCGGTGACGGCACGATCCGTCGACTCGAGCCGCACGGTGTACCGCCGACCGGTCGCCTGGTCGGCGCGCGTGGTGTGCTCGACGATGTTGGCGGCGACCTCGGCCAGGGCGGTCTCCAGCGCGAACCGGAGCCGGGCGTCGTCGATGCCGAGACCGTCCCACCATGCGGCGAACCGGTCCTGGACCTCGTCGAGCGACTCGGGCGTCGCGGCGACGTCGAAGGTGGTCTCGGCGCTCACAGTGGTCCTCCGGCGGTGCTGGACTCGTGCTCTGACTGGACTGCCGTGCCCGGGCCTCGGTAGAGCACGGCACGGATCACGATGCTGAAGATGAACAGGTCGAAGACGACCCACGCGGTGTTGACCAGCGGCGCGATGCCCGACGCCTGCCCGGTCAGGTACCGGATGCCGATCATGACGAGTGCGGCGACCAGGGCACCCATCGCGAAGAGCTGCGGCTTGACGAGGTCCCACCGTGGCTTCTGCTCGGTCTCGTCACGCACCTTCGGCGTCACCCGGAACCCGAGCGGCTTGCCGCGGAACACGTTCTCGAACGCACTCGTCACCGCCTCGATCCACACCGGGAACAACGCGAGCGAGTACTGCTGCCCACGCCAGGTCGGTCTGCCCGCGGCGACCACCCAGAACAACAGCTGGTTGAGCACGAGGAACGGGATCAGCCGGGCGAAGAAGTCGACGCTGTACGCCTGCACCGGCACGACGCCGAACGACAGGCACAGCACCGGTGCCGCGATGTAGACGATCGCCGCGAACCCGGACAGGTAGCTCCACATCGTGGAGAAGTACATCAGGCGCTGTCCCCAGGACAGTCCCTTCTGCACCAGTGGGTTCTCGCGGAAGAACACCTGCATGGTGCCCTGCGCCCAGCGGAGCCGCTGCACGAGCATGGTCGGCAGGTCCTCGGGCGCCAGGCCCTTCGCCAGGATCTCGTCGTGGTACGCCGACTTCCAGCCGAGCCCGTGCAGCCGCATGGCGGTGGCCATGTCCTCGGTCACCGAGATCGTGGCCAGCGGCATGATCGGCTGCGCCTCGTCGTCGCGGTTGACGTCGAGTGCCCGGGCGAGGACGGCGATCGACTCGATGGCGGCCACGGGCGATGCGTCGCGGCGGCCGAGCACGTCGAGCGCAGCGTCGTCGAGGCCGGCGAAGGTGTTCGCGTCGGTCGACATCGCCGCCAGTTCCTGCAGGTCGTTCCGCACGGACTCGAGGTCGGCGGCGGCGAACCGGAAGGCGATCGTGTCGATCCCGCGCTGGAACGCGTAGGTGACGTCGCCGAGCGGTTCGCCGGCCCGGACCTGGTCGCGGGCACGGTCGACGACGGCCTCGGCCTCGTCCAGGGCGCCGAGCACCCGCGGGTCCGTCTCGGTCTCGCGGGCTCGGGCCAGCAGCTTCCGCGCCGTCGTGATGGTCCGCTGCACCGACGCCTCGACCTCGACCACGTAGCGGGAGATACCGAGCTGCATCAGGGCCTCGCGTCGCAGGATCGCGTTCGACCCGCAGAAGAACGCGGCGTTCCAGCCGTCCTTCGACTGCTGGATCGGGCCGTAGAACAGCGGCGCCTGGCTGCCGAGCAGGTCCTCTTCTGGGACGTTCTCGAACCACTGCGGCGTCTGCACGAGGGCCATCCGCGGGTCCTTGAAGTAGCCGAGCGTGCGGTCGAGGATCTCCGGCTCCGGGACCTGGTCGGCGTCGAGGATGAGCAGGAACTCGCCCTGGGTCGCGAGCAGGGCGTTGTTGAGGTTGCCGGCCTTGGCGTGTCGGGGCCGGTCGATCCAGTCGGCACCACGGGTGACGACGCCGATGCCGAGCGACTCGGCGGCGGCGCGCATCTCGGGGCGGTTGCCGTCGTCGAGGATCCAGGTCGCGTGCGGGTGCGTGATCGCCTTCGCCGCCCGGGCCGTGCGCACGACCATCTCGACGGGCTCGTTGTACGTGGTGATGAAGACGTCGACCGTGACGTCGGAGGACGGCTTCGTCGGGGGTTCCCCGCGCTCGCGCAGCCGCCACGCCCCGAAGGCGAACAGGAGCGAGTCGATGACGCTGTAGGTCTCGGCGAGGATGAGCGGCACGGCGATCCACCAGGAGTGCCAGTTCACCGAGGCGGCCCAGCGCCAGACGACGTAGTTCACCCCGGCGATCGAGGCCAGGAGCGCGACGGTGCGCACCGTGACGAGCCGTCGGCGGGCCGTGCCGGTGCTGAGCCGGCGGCGGTCCTGCCGGCTGACGTCGAGCGCCGTCACCGGATCGCTCCGGCTGCGGGGTCGCCGACCGTGCTGCGTCGCAAGGGTGCCTCCTGATCCGCGGACCCCGGCCGCAGCGCGCGCCCGGGTGTGGTCTCGTCCGGACGCAGACCCAGGGGTCGTCGTGCCGGCCGTCCGCTCCGGTCGTCGGGCACGACCTCGGCGTAGGGACCTGTCTACCGCAGCGACCGGCCCTCTGTCAGGCCCGGACTGCGAGTCGTGGACAACGGCCGGGGTCCACCCGCCGTGCAGGTCAGAACGCGGCGGCGAAGCCCAGGTCGTCGGCGAGGCGGGCGATCACCTGGTCGAAGTACGCGGCGCCGTCGGAGACGGAGCCCACGAAGTGGCCGAAGAGCTCGAACGAGATCGTGCCGAACACCGTCGACCACGCCATCAGGGTGCGGACGAGGACCTCGTCGGGCAGCGTGACGCCGAACGATCGCAGGGTGGCCGGGGCCTCCGCGACTGCGGGGCCGGCCGCCCCGGGAGCCGCCGTGGGCGCGGTGGGTGATCCGGGCCTCCCGTCCGATCCCGGAGACGACGTGACGGGACCGTCGGACGCGACCGCATCGGCGACCACCCGTACGAGCGCGAGCGTCGTCCGCGCGGCGGGCGCGACCGTCTCGCGGGGCGCGGCGTAGCCCGGCACGGGCGACCCGAACAGCAGCGCGAAGTCTCCCGGGTGTGCGACGGACCACGCCCGGATCGCACGGCACGCGGCGACCCAGCGGGCGCCCGGCAACGGTCCGGCCGCGGCGTCGGCGGCCTCGACCGCTGCGCCGAGTTCGTCGTAGTCGACGATGAGCAGCGCCGTCAGCAGGTCGTCGCGGCTCGGGAAGTAGCGGTACACCGCCGACGAGACCATGCCGACGTCGCGGGCGACGGCTCGCAGGCTGAGCGCCGCCGGGCCCTCGTCGGTGAGGCGGGTGCGCGCGGCGGCGAGGATGTCCGCCCGGACCGTCTGCCGGGCGAGCTCGCGTGCTGTCGGTGCCATCCGGTCACCCTGCCACACGAGAGCACTGCACACAAACGAGAGCAGTGCTCTTGCTCTTTCGTGCTCCAGCATGCATCCTGGTGGCGAGAGCACCGCTCTCGCTGACCGAACGGAAGCAGGGACCATGTCGCACCACCACCTCGTCATCGGCGCCGGCCCGGTGGGCCGCCACGTCGCCACGCTGCTCGCCGAACGCGGCGAGCGCGTCACGGTCGTCACCCGCTCGGGTCGCGACACCGGCCTGTCGGGAGTCGGGCACGTCGCACTCGACGCCTCCGACGCCGAGGCGCTCACCCGGACGGCCGACGGCGCCGCCGTGCTCTACAACTGCGCGAACCCCGGCGACTACACGCAGTGGGAACGCACCTGGCCGCCGCTCGCCGCGTCGATGCTCAGCGCTGCCGAACACACCGGGGCCGTGTACGCCATCACCGGCAACCTGTACCCGTACGGTCCGGTCGACGGGCCGATGCGACCCGACACCCCGGACGCCGCCACCGACCACAAGGGGATCCTCCGCGCCCGGCTGTGGGCAGACGCCCTGGCGGCGCACCGCGCAGGACGTGTCCGCGCCGTCGAGGTCCGGGCCTCGGACTACGTCGGGCCGGGCATCGGGGCCAACGGACACATCACGCGGGTGCTGCCGGCCGCATTGCAGGGGAAGGCCGTGACGATGATCGGCAGGACCGACCTGCCGCACACCTTCACCGACGTGCTCGACGTCGCCAGGACCCTGGTGGCGGCAGCTTCCGACGAGGGCGCGCTCGGCCGCACGTGGATGGTTCCGAGCAACGCCCCTCGCACCCAGCGGCAGGCGCTCACCGACGTGCTCGCCGCCGCCGGCAAACCGCCCGTGCCCGTCCGACGGGTGCCCGCCGCCGCGATCCGTGCCCTCGGGCTCGTGTCGCCGATGATGCGGGAGCTCGCCGACATGACCTACCAGTGGACGGCGCCGTACGTGGTCGACGACGCCGAGAGCCGCACGTGGTTCGGCATCGAGCCGACCCCGTGGGACGAGGTGTGCCGCCGGACCGTCGCCGGGGTTGCGTGAGGGGGGATGGGTTGTGGGGGCGGCGGTGGCGGCGGGCGGTCTCGCTGGTGCCGGGTGCCGGGTGCCGGTGCCGGTGCCGGTGCCGGTGCCGCCGAGGTTCCACAACACGCCGCCGGTGTGCCGCCGAGGTTCCACGGACCGGCCGAGGGAGCGCCGACACTCCAAGATTTCGGAACCTCGGGCCCGCACGCCCGCGCACCACGCCCGCACGCACGCACGCACGCACGCCCGCACGCCCGCGCCGCCCGCCGCACCCACGACACAGGACGGGGTGGGACGCGCCGTTGCGTCCCACCCCGTCCTGCCTCGGTCTGCCGGTCAGATCACCAGTAGCCGCGAGTACTGCGCCGACGACAACTGCTGCGCAGCCCCGCCGGAGGCCGGCACGCGCCACAGCCCGGCCGAGGGCCCGCTGTCGACGTTCACGAAGACGTCGCCGTCGTCGGCCGCCGCGCCGGTGTTCGGGCCGCGCGACCCGGCCGTGATGCCCGAGACCGCCACGGTGGACGTCCCACCGGAACCGACCACGAGCTTGTCCGGGATCGTGCGGTCGACCTTGCACCCGGTCGGGCTGGTCGGGTACTCGGCAGGGGCGGCGCACCACTCGGCGGACTGCAGCAGCGAGAACCCGTCCGCGTTCGCGGCACCGTACTCGAACGCCAGCCGAGGCTCGATGACGCTCGGTGCCGTGGCACCGGGCTTCAGCAGGTACCAGGCCCACGACCCGGCGGCGCCGGGCGAACGGATGTCGAGGTAGACGTTGCCGTGCGAGTCGGCCAGGACGGCTGCGGGGTACCCGATGCCGAGACCGGACGTCGAGGTGAGCGAGCGGGGTGCGATGCCGGTCCCCGTGACCCACGAGTTGCCGGCCGTCCCACCGAAGACGACGACCTTGCCGTCGGGGGTGACGGTCCAGAACCGCTGGCCGCTGCCCGAGGCGCTCAGGTCGAGCGCGGTCGTCGCGGTGGAACTGCCGACGGGGAGCTTCTGCACCGCACCCGTCACCGAGTCGATCCAGTACAGGTTGCCGGCGACGTCGGAGCGCAGGTCGGGGGTCAGGTGCAGCCCGGTCGCCAGCGTCCGCGCCGCACTGCCGTCGGCGGGGTGGAACAGGATCGAGGTCAGGTCCGCCGAGGGGGTGAACACGTCACCGACGTCGTCCGCGGCGAAGCCCGTCCCCTTCGCGGCGACGACCTTCCCGGTGCCGGAACCGTCCTCGGCGAACCGCACGACGTTGCCGGACGCGTCGAGGGCGAACAGCGACTGCGTCGTGTCGACCACGGACGGCGTGGTGTAGCGGACCAGGATCGTGCGGCCGGTCTTCTTCGCGCCGATCGCGCGCACCGAGAAGCGGTAGGTCGTCTTCGGCGTCAGGTCACCGAAGCGGTCGGACCGCGCCTTCGCCGGCAGCCGGTCGACACCCTGGTCGGGCTGGTGCTGCGCGGGGGAGATCGTGACCTTCCAGCCGGTGACCTTCGCGCCGGACTTCGGGGGACCCCAGGTCACGGTCGCGCTGTCGCCGGCTCCGGTGACCCGGACGGCGGTCGGCGCGCCCGGCGCCGAGGACGAGGGGGCAGCCGTCGCCGGCGCCACTCCCCCGATGACGAGCGCCGCCGCTGCTGCGACGGTGATGAGTGCTCGGTACACGTTCGTTCCCCTGCGTTCCCCGCGGCTCCCTGCGTCACGGCTGCAGGTATCACAGCACCGCCAGGGCACCAGGGGAACCGATCCGGGCGTGATGTGCGGTTCCCCGCACCGCAAGCGTGGTGACGCAACGGCCGCCGTCTGGGGCGACCCACGGCACGAGACGCGACCGGACGACGGACGGGAGGCACGGTGCCAGCTGGCACCATGCCTCCCGTCACAAGGGGGTCGCGTCCGGGACGCGGCTCGCGTCAGTAGCGCGGCTTGCGCTCCGGACGGTCGTCGCGGTCGCCACGCGGGGCGCGGTCGCGGTCCTCGTAGCGACGAGCACCACCGCCACCACCACGGCGGTCGGGCTTGATCTCGATGAGCTTGCCGCTGATCCGGGTGTCGGTCAGACGATCGAGCACGCCACCGTCCATGTCAGCGGGCAGCTCGACGATGGAGAAGTCCGGCTGGATGCGGATCGCGCCGAAGTCGTCGCGACGCAGGCCGCCCTCGTTCGCGAGGGCGCCGACGATCTGACGCGGCTCGACGCGGTGCCGACGACCGACCTCGATGCGGTAGGCGGTCATGGGCTGCGAACGACGGGGGCCGCGGTCGCGGTCGCCGCCGCGGTCGCTGCGCGGGGCACGGTCGTCGCGTCCGCCGCGGTCGTCGCGCTCGCCACGGCGGGCGTCGCGCTCCATCTGGGTCCGGAGGGCGTCGTCGGCTGCGGTCAGGAGCAGCGGCGAGTCACCCTGCGCCACGACGGCCAAGGCGGCGGCGACGTCGTCCGACGGGACGTCGTGGTGCTCGACGTAGTGGGCGATGACGTCGCGGAAGGCGGCGATGCGGCCCTGGTCCTCGAGCGCCGTGGTGATCGCGTCGTCGAAGCGGGTCAGGCGCGTCTCGTTGACGTCGTCGATGGTCGGCAGCTGCATCTGCGTGAGCGGCTGCTTCGTGTGGCGCTCGATCGCGGAGAGCAGGCGCCGCTCACGGGGGGTCACGAAGCTGATCGAGTCACCCGAACGGCCGGCACGACCGGTGCGGCCGATGCGGTGCACGTAGGACTCGATGTCGACCGGGATGTCGTAGTTCACGACGTGGGTGATGCGGTCGACGTCGAGGCCACGGGCGGCGACGTCGGTCGCGACCAGGATGTCGAGCTTGCCGGACTTCAGCTGGTTGACGGTCCGCTCGCGCTGGGCCTGGGCGACGTCACCGCTGATGGCGGCTGCGGCGTACCCACGGGCGCGGAGCTTCTCGGCCAGGGTCTCGGTCTCGCTCTTGGTGCGGACGAAGATGATCATGCCCTCGAAGTCCTCGACCTCGAGGATGCGGGTGAGCGCGTCGACCTTCTGCGGGTACGAGACCATCAGGTAGCGCTGCGTGATGTTCGCGGCGGTCTTCGTCTTGGTCTTGACGGTGATCTCGGCCGGGTCCGTCAGGTACTGCTGGGAGATGCGCCGGATCTGCGCGGGCATCGTCGCCGAGAAGAGCGCGACCTGCTTGTCGTCGGGGGTGTCGGCGAGGATCGTCTCGACGTCCTCGGCGAAGCCCATCTTGAGCATCTCGTCGGCCTCGTCGAGCACGAGGTACTTCAGCTCGGACAGGTCGAGCGTGCCCTTCGCCAGGTGGTCCATGATGCGACCGGGGGTGCCGACGATGACGTCGACGCCACGGCGCAGGGCGGAGAGCTGCACGCCGTACGCCTGGCCGCCGTAGACGGGCAGGACGTGGACGTTCTTCATGTGGGACGCGAACTGCTCGAACGCCTCGCACACCTGCAGGGCGAGCTCACGCGTCGGCGACAGCACGAGCGCCTGGGGCTTCTTGCTGCCCGAGTCCATGCGGGACAGGATCGGCAGCGCGAACGCCGCGGTCTTGCCGGTACCCGTCTGCGCCAGGCCGACGACGTCGCGGCCGGCGAGCAGCGTGGGGATGGTGGCTTCCTGGATGGCGGAAGGGGTCTCGTACCCGATGTCCTTGACGGCCTTGAGCACAGCGTCGCTCAGGCCGAGATCGGCGAAGGTCACCACGGGCCCCTCGTCGGTGGTCTCGGTGGTGGTGGCGGTGTCCGTGCTCATACACCAACGGTATCTCGAATGCACGCACCGCAGTGACCGGAGGGCATGCGGACGGGAGGCGCGGGGCGGGCCCGACCCGTGCCTCCCGGTCCCGTCGTGGTCACGTCACGGGCGTGTGGTGCCGATCCCGAGGACCGCGTCGGCCCGGTCGTTCAGCCGCGTGAGCATCTCGGCGAGCGAGCGCAGCTCGTCCGAGGCGAACTCCTCGGTCAGGTCGTCGAAGACCTCGGCGCCGGCCGCGTCGAGCTGGTCGAGCAGTCGCCTGCCCGCGGGCGCGAGGGACACGAGTGTGGCGCGGCCGTCGGCGGGGTCCGGCGATCCGACCAGGTGCTCGGCGTCGATCAGCGACGCGACCCGGCGACTGATCACCGGGCGGGACAACCCCGTCGCGTCCGCGATGGCGGTGGCCCGGACGGGTCCGTGGCCGGCGACGGCCCGCAGGATCACGCGCGCCGTCGGGTCGAGTCCGCCGCTGGACTCGATGAGCGAGGAGCGCAGGGTCTGTCGGACCCACAGCCGGTCGAGCTGGGATCGCAGGAGTCGCTCGGCAGCGCGCCGGTCGTCGGACATGCGCTCAGCGTAGCGGCCACATTTAGTTGCTTGTCGGAAGCAACAGATGTATCGTTGCGCGGTCTGCAAAGTTACACAGCACGAAAAAGGAGTTCGATGACCGCCACCGCACCCGTCCAGGTGCAGCACGGTCGGCACAGCGCCGAGGCCCCAGCAGCCTCCGGCGGTACCGGCCAGCAGCCCCTGATGACCCACCGACAGATCCTCCTCGTGATCTACGGCCTGATGGCGGGCATGTTCCTGTCGTCCCTCGGCCAGACGGTGTTCGGCACGGCGATCCGCACCATCGGCGACGACCTGCACGGCCTCGACCAGCAGGCCTGGGTCACGACCGCCTACCTCATCACCTCGACGATCGCGACGCCGATCTACGGCAAGCTCTCCGACATCTTCGGCCGCCGTCCGCTCTACATCTTCGGCATCGTCGTGTTCATCCTCGGCGCCGTCCTGTCGTCGATGTCCACCTCGATGCTCATGCTGGCGGCCTTCCGTGCCGTGCAGGGCATCGGCGCCGGTGCGCTGATGTCGCTGCCGCTGGCGATCATGGGCGACATCCTCGCCCCGCGCGAACGTGCCAAGTACCAGGGCTACTTCCTCGCCGTGTTCGGCATCTCGTCGGTGATCGGCCCGCTCATCGGCGGTCTGCTCGCCGGGTCCTCCGAGATCCTGTGGATCACCGGGTGGCGCTGGGTCCTGCTGATCAACGTGCCGATCGGCGTCGCGGCGCTCCTCATGGTCATCGTCTTCCTGCACCTGCCGAAGGTGCACAGTGCCGACGACGCGAAGCCCAGGGTCGACTGGTGGGGCGCGACCGCCGTCATCGTCACCCTCGTGCCGCTCCTGCTCGTCGCCGAACAGGGCCGCATCTGGGGCTGGGGCTCCCCCGCCGCCATCGCCTGCTACGTCGTCGGTGTCGTCGGCCTGATCGGGCTGCTGCTCATCGAGTCGAAGATGGGCGACGCGGCGATCATCCCGCTCAAGCTGTTCCGCTCGGGCACCTTCTCGATGGCGACCGTCATCGGGTTCCTGGTCGGCTTCGCGATGTTCGGCGCGATGCTCACGATCCCGCTGTACCTGCAGATCGTCGTCGGGCTCACCCCGACCGAGTCCGGCTTCGCCACCCTGCCGCTCGTCGGTGGACTGATGATCGCCTCGATCACGAGCGGTCAGATCGTCGCCCGCGTCGGCCGCTACCGGATCTTCCCGGTCATCGGCACCGCGCTCGTGTCCGCCGGCTACGTCGTCCTGACCTTCATGTCGATCGACAAGCCGCTCTGGTTCCTCATGATCGGCATGTTCCTCATCGGTCTCGGACTCGGCTCGGTCATGCAGTCCCTCACCCTGGCGTCGCAGGGCTCCGTCGAGGCCCGTGACATGGGTGTGGCCACGTCGTCCGCCACGTTCTTCCGCCAGATCGGTGGAACGCTGGGCACCGCGGTCCTGCTGTCCATCCTGTTCTCGGTGATGCCGGCGAACATCCTGCACGCGACCGCGAACGAGAAGGACCTCGGCCCCGCACTCGACGCCGCGCTCAACCCCACCGTCGCCAGCGCGAAGGCGAACCAGGGCGCGATGGACAAGATCTGGACGCCCGTCGTCACACCGCTGACGAAGACCGTGCAGTCGCAGCTCGACGCTGCCTCCGCGAAGGCGACGCAGGCCGCCGACGCCGCGGTCACCGAGCAGGTCACGGCAGCCGTGCAGCAGCAGGTCGCCGCCGGTGCGGTCCCCGCCGCCTCGGCCCGGTCCGTCATCGCCCAGCAGGTCGCCGCGGCGACGCCGGCGGCCGAGCAGTCCGCGCTCGAGCAGGTCGCCGACCAGGCACACGCCAGCGTGCAGGACGGCACCGTGTCCGTCGACTGGTCGAACGCCTCGCAGCGCTCCTACTGGGTCGACGAGCTCACCCCGGAGCTCGCGAAGAAGATCGACGACGGCAACACCACGAGCGACAGCGCCACCAGCACGAACGACACTTCGTTCCTGACCGGTGCCGACAGCCACCTGACCCGGCCGTTCATGGCGGGCTTCAACGCCTCGTCCGTGACGATCTACTGGGTCGGCCTCGGCGTGATCCTGCTCGCGTTCGTGCTCACCTGGTTCTTCCGGGTGCCGCCGCTGCGCCAGCGTTCCGCCCTGCAGGAGCGCGCCGACCTGTCCGCCGAGGCGCAGCTCGAGGCCGAGGCCGGTGCTGCCGCGGCCGACGCCGGCTCGTTCACCGGTCCGATGACCGGGTCCGTGCCGACCGGCTCGGTGCCCACCGGCTCGGGCTCGGGCCCGACCGGATCCACACCGACGCACCGTCGGTGACCGACCGGGGCGTCCGTCCGTGCCCCCTTTCCGGGCGGGCGCCCCTCCCACCACCCCGACCACACCAGGAGTCCCCGTGATCACCACCCCGGCAGCGGCAACGGCAACGGAGCCGTGCACGCTGCGTGAACGGAAGAAGCAGCAGACCCGCCAGGCGTTGCACGACGCAGCGCTGACCCTGGTGTCGGCGCACGGACTCGACGGCGTCACGGTCGAGCAGATCTGTGCCGACGCCGACGTCTCCCCGCGCACGTTCTTCAACTACTTCTCGTCGAAGGCGCACGCCGCACTCGGGCTCGACTCGGTCGAGGTCCCGGAGCACTCCGCGGTGTGGTTCGCCGAGGCCCAGGGCGGCCTGGTCGACGACCTGTGCTCACTGATCGCGGCGACCGTTCCGCTCTCCCAGGACCGCCGGCGGATGAAGGAGCTGCTCGTGCTCCGGCCCGAGATGTCGTCGATGGTGATGCAGTGGATGGCCGAGTCACGCCAGTCCCTGCTCAGCGTCGTCGGCACCCGCACCGACGAGCAGACCGCACGCACGGCCGTGACGCTCGTGATGTCGGCGCTCAGCGAGGCTGCCCACCGCGACTCCGTGCGGAGCAACGACGAGCTCGCCGTGCGACTCCGGGCCGTGGTGCGCGAGATGGCGGCGCTGGCCGCCTGACGCCCCCGCGGGCCGTTCCGCGCGGGGTCGTTCCGCGCGTACTCGGTCGTTTCGGGCGTACCGGGTCAGAACTTCTGACCAGGTACGCCCGATTCCGCTTTCCATCGCACGCGTTCTGGGAAAGAACGTCAGGTGGTGGCGCTGACTCGACGCCGAGCGGGCCGGTGCCAGACGAGCGCGGCGTTCGCGGCGTCGCGGGCGAAGCGGAGCACCCGCAGCACGACGATGTCGTGGTCGCCGGCACGGTGGACGGCCTCGACCGAGCACTCCAACCACGAGTGCGCACCGTCGAGCAGCACGGCCCCCGACCCGGTGTCGACGTGCGGCACACCGACCAGTCGCTGCGCCCGGTCGCGGGAGGCCAGCTGCCGGGTCTGCTGGGCGTGCCCCTCGGCGAGGACCGAGATGCCGAGCACCGGCGCCGCCGCCAGGTCGGGCCAGGTCGTCGACGAGTGCTGCACGGCGATCGTCGCGAGCGGCGGGTCGTAGGAGACCCCGACGGTGAACGAGGTGGCCACCATGACGACCGGCGCGCCCGCCACCCGGGCGGCGATGGCCGCCACGACCGAGGGGATCTCGGCGATCGCCTCGCGGATGTCGAGAGGGTCGCCGACGAACTCGTGCTGCATGGGGGTTCCTTCGTTCAGGAGCGGGCGAGCAGGGAGCGGGCACGTCGTTCGTCGGCACGCATCGCGGCGACGAGGGCGTCGGGCCCGGGGAACGTGCGCTGCCGACGGAGCCGACGGCCGACGGTGAGCTCGACGGGGGTGCCGTACAGGTCACCGTCGAAGTCGAGCACGTGGATCTCGACGGTGCGCGGCCGGTCGGCGAAGGTGCTGTTACTGCCGATCGACACGAGGGCCTCGCGCGTCCCGGGCCACGTCGGCGCGGTGAGCCACCCGACGTAGACGCCGTCCGACGGGACCGTACGGCCGTCGTCGGGCAGCAGGTTGGCGGTCGGGAACCCGAGCCCGTGGCCGACGCCGGCGCCGTGCACGACCGCGCCGGTGAGGACCGCCGGTGCCCGTCTCGGCAGGGAGACCGCCGCCACGAGCGCCCCGAGTGCCGCCAGCGCCAGGGCGCCGAGGGCGACCGCGTCGGTCGACACCGCGAGCAGCACAGCGGTGACGGTGCTGCCCAGGACGGCGCCGAGCTGCTTCACGGTGTTGAACGTGCTCGACGCCGCACCGATGGTCGCCGGGCCGGCGCCGAGCACCGCTGCGAGCGAGAACGGTGACCAGACGAACGCGTTCGCGACCCCGAAGCCGGTGAACGCCGCCGCGACCGCCCAGAGCGGAGCCGACGTCCCGATGAGCACGGCGGTGAGCGCCACCGAGACGACGAGCAGGACGGCACCGATGGTCGCCGTCGCGCGGGGGCCCGCGGTGTTCGTCGTGCGGCCGACGAACGGTGCGGCGGCCAGGCAGGCGATCCCCATCGGCACGAGCACCAGGGCGGCTGCGCCGGCGCCGAGTCCGCGTCCGTCCTGCAGGTCGAGCATGAGCGGGATCGGGGCAGAGCCGACGCAGAACGACGCGGCGGTCGCTCCCCACGAGCCGGTGACGAACCCGCGGTCGCGGAAGAGCCCGAGCGGCACGAGTGCCCGGTCGCCCGCTCGGCGCTGCACGGTGAGCACCGCGGCGACGACGAGCGCGCCGAGGACCACCAGACCGACCCGCGGCAGGGGTGCGGCGAGCACTCCGTCACCGGTCCCCTGCACACCGACGACCACCGCGAACACCCCGGCCGTCACCCCGACGACGGCGAGCACCGGCAGCGGCACCGCGATGCGTCGGGACACGGGTACGAAGCGGAGCACGGCGACGGCGGTGACGATGCCGACGGGGACGTTCACCAGGAAGACCGACGGCCACCCCCACGCCTCGACGAGCACGCCCCCGACGATCGGGCCGGCGACGGTCGCGGCACCACCGCCGGCGCTCCAGACGGCGAGCGCGACGGCGAGCTGCGGCGGTTCGAACAACGAACGGATGACGGTCAGGCACTGGGGCGTCAGCAGCGCGGCGCCGACGCCCTGCACGGCGCGCCAGACGACGAGTGCACCGATGCCCGGCGCGAACGCGCAGCCGATCGACGCGACGGTGAACACCGCGAGCCCGAGCAGGTAGACGCGGCGGTGGCCGAAGCGGTCGCCGAGCCGTCCGGCGACGAGGAGCGGCACCGCGAACGCGAACAGGTAGGCGCTGTTCACCCAGACCGACAGGGACGCGTCGGTGCCGAGGTCGCTGCCGATGTCCGGCAGTGCGACGGACACGATCGTGCTGTCCAGCAGCAGCATGAAGAAGCCGAGGCAGAGCCCGCCGAGTGCGAGCCACCGACGGGCCGGGGTCACCTCACACCGCCAGGTTCTCGCGGAGCGTCGACCCCGGGTACCGCGGCGCCAGGGCACCACGGGCACGCAGTTCCGGCACGAGCAGCTCGCTCAGGTCGGCGAACCCGGTGGGCATGCCGAGCGGGCTGGACAGCATGTAGCCGCCGCGTCCGCCGGTGGCCGCGAAGTTCTCCTGCAGGGCGTCGGCGACCCCCGCGGCGTCACCGACCAGCATGTGGTCGAGGCCCGTCGCGGCACGCCAGCCGTGTTCGAAGAAGTCGTCGCGGTCCATCGTGTGGTCCTCGCCGAACTCGGCGACCAGGCTGCCGACCAGGCCGGCCGGGCTCGCCTGCGCGGCGACGATCTCGTCGCGCAGCTCGCCGAGCCGGAACCGCTCCGGCAGCGTGGAGAAGTCGTAGCCGGCATTGTGGGAGATGAAGGTGCCGACGGCCTCGCGGTTCCAGAACGACAGCAGCGAGTCGCGGCGGGCGGCGGCCTCGGCGTCGGTGGCGCCGACGATGACCTGGGTCGCCCAGAGGATCCCGACGCCGGATGGGTCCCGACCGGCGTCGGTGAGCGCTGCGTCGAGCGCGTTCCGGTGCCGGAGCTGTCCGGCGACGCTCGACCCGAACCCGAACACCAGGTCGGCGAAGGACGCACTGGCGGCGATGCCGCGCGGCGAGTTGCCGGCCTGCACCACCACGGGGTGCCGCTGCGGGCTCGGGACGCTCGCGAGCGGGCCACGGACCTTGAAGAAGCGGCCGTCGTGGTCGATGGGGTGCACCCCCGCCGGGTCGGCGAACCGTCCGGTCGAGCGGTCGCGGACAATCGCGTCGGGGGCGACGGAGTCCCAGAGCGCACGGCAGACGCCGATGAACTCCTCCATCCGTTCGTACCGCAGGTCGTGGTCGATGAGGTGGTCGGACCCGTAGTTCGCTGCGTCCGCCCCACGCGACGAGGCGACGACGTTGAACGCCATGCGTCCGCCGGTGACGTGGTCGAGCGAGTTGAGCAGCCGGGCGACGGAGAAGGGGTGCGTGAACGTCGACGAGTAGGTGAGCCCGAACCCGATGTGCTCGGTGACGGTGGACATCGCGGCGATCACGGGTGACATGTCCTGCCGGGGCCACTGGATGCCCCACTCGACGGCAGGGTCGATGCTGCCGCGCCACGTGCTCGGCACACCGGACCCGTCACCGAAGAACAGCATGTCGACGCCGGCACGTTCGGCCGTGCGTGCCACCTCCATGTACATGCGGACGTCGGGGAAGTCCTGGCCGACCCAGCTGCCGGCCGCGGCCCACCGCCCCTCGGTGTGGGTGAAGGACAGGTCGTAGGCCAGGTGCATGCCGTTCATCGGACACCCACCGGCGAAGCGGACGCGGGCACAGACACAGACGCGGAGGCGGACTCGCGCCACAGCGCCACCGTCTCGTCGGCGTCGGTCACGACGCCCACGTTCAGGTCGATCAGGGTCAGCGCGGCGTCGTGCACGTCGGAGTCGTACGCGGCGGTGGCGTCCTGCGGGACCACCACGGGCCAGCCGAGCTGCATCGCGTCCTGCGCGGTGGCGAGGACGCAGCACTCGGTGGTGAGTCCCACGACGGTGACCCAGCCGATCCCGGCGGAGGTGAGCCGGGCCTCCAGGTCGGTGCCCAGGAACCCGCTGTACCCGCGCTTCACGACGCGGGTCTCACCGGGCGCTGGCGCCGTGCGGTACCACTCGGCGCCCTCCGTGCCGATCCGGCAGGGCTCGTCGTCCGGCATGGGTCCGTCCGGGTTCCCTCCGCGCAGCCACGTGCTGGAGCGCCACGGCCGGGCCGGGTCGCTGCCGAGTTCGACCCAGACCACGGGGACGCCCGTCGCGCGGGCCTCGTCGACGAGCGAGCCGATGCGGGTGACGGCGGCGTCCACCGCAGCGGACGCGCGGTCGTCGAGTCCGTACGGGGCGATCCGCGTCGGGTCGCCGAAGTCGCGCTGCACGTCGACGACGACGAGCGCGGGCCGCGGACCACCGGTCGGCGAACCGGCAGCCGGCGATCCCCGGTCCAGCAACTGCGCGAGCCGTGGGTCGCGACCCGCGTCGACTCCCCCGGTCACCGGACGACCGCCGCGTCGTGCTGACGGAGCGCGGGCAGGACGGTGTCCCCGAACAGCACCATGTCCTGGTCGTACTCGGGGAAGATCAGCATCAGGCCGTCGAGCTCGCCCCGGTCGACGATGTACTCGATGTGCTCGGTGACGGTCTCGGCCGACCCGGCGACGTACGCGGTCTGGAACGCGTCCTCGCCCGCAGCACCGTCCGCCCAGGCACGCGCCTGCTCGGCGGGGACGCCCCACGACGCCCGCATCGAGGCCAGTGCTTCGCGGTCGACGCCGGCGCCCCACTCGCGCACCTTCCGCTGCGCGGCGGCGTCCGTCTCGCCCTGCACCACCGTGAGCATCGAGTACGTGCGGCATTCGCGGCCCTCGGCGGCGGCGCGGTCGTGGACGTCGCGGGACAGCTCGCGCATCTCGTCGAGGCTGTCCGCCGCCAGGAAGGCCCCGTCGGCGTGCTTCGCCTGGAACGCCCTGGCCGCCTCGGACTTGCCGGCACTGATGATGGTCGGGCGCGACACGGGGTGGGGGCGGGACTCGCACGCGTCGAGGTCGAAGTACGGCGTGTGCATCGTCACGCTGTCCTCGGTCCACAGGCGCGTGACCGCCTCGGTCCAGAGTTCCGTCATCCGGTACCGGTCGGCGTGGCTGAGGGCCGCGTCCCAGATCCCGAACTGCTCGAATTCCGCCGCGTAGGCGCCGTTGACGATGTTCATGCCGGCCCGGCCGCCGGAGATGTCCTGCAGCGTCGTGTACATCTTGGCGGCGACCGCCGGGTTGTGGACGTTGGCGTGCATCGTCGCCCAGATCTTGACCCGCTCGGTGGCCTCGGCGATCCCGGCCATCATCGTCATCGACTCCAGGGACCGGCCCCAGTGGTCCGTGGAGCCGCCGAAGCCGCGCCACTTCGCCATCGACATCACGAAGTCCAGGCCGATCGTCTCGGCGTGCAGCGCCGCGCGCTTGTTCCAGGCGTAGGTCGCCTCGGGGTGGGGTGCCGTGGTGGAGAGCATCCACCCGCCGTTGCCGATCGGGAGGAAGATCCCGTACTCCTTCGCGGGCATCTCACGCCGCCTTTCTGGTCGTTGCGGAACACTCGGTGACGATGGGGCTCACGGTGCGGGCCACACGGTCTCGCCGTCCTTCGTGATGGCGTCGATGTACTCGTTCGTGAACCAGCTCTTCGCGTCGTCGGCGGTCACGGAGCGCTTGACGATGTCGAACTGGTGCAGCATGTCGACGAGCTTCGTCACGTTCTCCGGGTCGATGCCGCCGAGCGGCTGGTCCGGCGTCGGGTTGTCCGCGATGACCTTCGTCTCGGTCGTCCAGATCTTGGTGTTCTGGGCGGTGTCGTAGGTGGCGCCGGACAGCTTCGCTGCGTACCCGACGCACTGCTTGGCCTTCGCCTCGCTCGCGGAGCAGAAGTCGTAGGCGTGCAGGGCTGCGCGCAGGACGTCCTCGACCGCGGTCGGGTGCGCCTTCGCGAACGCCGGGTTCACGGCCATGGCGCCGATCGACGAGGGGATGTCGTAGTCGACGGGCTGCCAGACGGTGACGTCGTCACCGGCGGCCTCGAGCAGGTTCGGCTCGTTCGACACGAAGCCGGTCAGCGCCTCGAGGCCGTTCTGCTTGCGGGGCAGGACGGACGGGTCGTAGCCCTCCTTGACGAGCGTGAGGGAGTCCCAGTCCACACCGGCCTTCTCCATCATCGCCCGGACCGACGCGGGGACGTAGCCCTTGTGGCCGACGACCTGGCCGTCGAGCTGCGGCAGCTCGGTGATGTCCTCGTTCGTCATCAGGACGTCGAGGCCGGCGTTCGAGTACGACGAGATCCCGGTGATGTCGATGCCGTTCGCGCGGGCCTGGATGAGGTCCTGCTCGGCGACGGCGGAGACGGTGGCCTGGCCGCTGGCGAGGAGCTTCGTGTTCTGGGCGGTGTCACCGGACCCGGGCTTCAGCGTCACGTCGAGGCAGAGGTCCTTGAAGTACCCGAGCTCGTCCGCCGCGATGTACTCGAGGATCGACGCCGACGACTGGTACTGGTACCCGGACAGGTAGGTGATCGTGCCGGCGTCCTTGTTCTCCTTGCACCGCTCGGCCGAGATCGCGCTGCCCTCGGACGAGGTGGTGCCGGCGCTGGAGCCGGTGCTGCAGCCGGTCAGCGCGAGGGCGACGGCGGCGGTGGCGAGGGCCGCGAGTGCGGCCGTGGTGCGGCGCGTGGTGCGGCGCGTGCTGTGCTGCGTGGTGCTGTGCTGCATGGTGCGGCGCGTGCTGTGCTGCGTGGTGCTGTGCTGCATGGTGCTGTGCTGCATGGTCACTCCTGTGGGAAGGGATGGGTGGTGCAGGGCGGGGCGGTGCAGGGCAGGTGCGGGTGGGGCGGTGGGGCAGCTGACGTCGGCCTGGAGGCGCGGCTGACGTCGCGCGGGCAGGCTCGCGCCGGCGGGTGGTGCGGCAGGGCCGCGGGGCGGCCGCGTGGTGCGGCCGGCGGACCGCGGGTCAGTCGTTCGCGGTGCGGTGCCAGTGCAGGACGCGACGCTCGACGAGGGTGATGAGTCCGAGCAGGACGACACCCATCACCGCGAGGATCGCGATGGCGGCGTAGACGACGGCGAGCTGGTTCATCGACGACGCCGTGCTGATCACGGTGCCGAGTCCCCCGGTCGATCCCGAGGCGGAGAGCTCCGCGACGACCGCGCCGATGATCGACAGCGGGAACACGATCCGCAGTGCCGCGAACACGAACGGCAGGGCGTTCGGGATCCGCAGGTGCACGAGCATCTCGAACCGGGACGCGTCGATCGTCCGGTACACCTGCAGCACGGGCTGCGGCACGGACCGCAGCCCCGCGGCGGTGTTGATCAGGATCGGGAAGAAGCAGATGAGCGCCGTGATGACGAGCTTCGGCAGCGGCCCGAACCCGAACGCCACGACCAGGGCCGGGGCGATCGCGACGAGCGGCGTGACGTTCAGCACGATCGCGATCGGCATGACCGCGCGTCGGACGATCGGCAGCTCACTCGTCAGCACCGCGAGCACGAACGCGGCGAGGAACCCGATGGCCAGGCCGACGAGCGACTCCGCCAGGGTGATGCCGGCGTTCTGCAGGTAGTAGGGCAGCTGCGTGGCGAGGGTCTCCCCCACCGCGGGCAGCGGCGGCAGCAGGTACGGCATGGCCGTCGCACCGATCTGCCAGAGCACCGCCAGGACGGCGAGCATCACGACGAGGGGCGACCAGACGGTCGGTCGGAGCCAACCGGGCACGGATCGGCGGGCGGTGCGCCGCTCGGCGTCGGCCGTGGTGACGGTCGCGGCGGGCGTGGAGGTGGTGGTCGCGCTCATGGTCCCGTCTCCCTCAGGCCGCATCGGCCGTGCGCCAGGCACTGTGCAGGCGGGTCCGGACGAGGTCTTCGTACTCGTGGAACCGCTGCTCCTCGAACAGGCGTTGGTTGCGCGGGCGGGGCAGGTCGATGTCGATGACGTCGACGATCCGGCCGGGGCGCGGCGCCATCACGACGACGGTGTCCGACATCCGGACGGCTTCGGACACCGAGTGCGTCACGAAGAGGACCGTCGTGCGCAGCTCGTCCCACAGGTCGAGCAGCTGGTCCTGCAGGCTCTCGCGGGTGAACTCGTCGAGTGCCGAGAACGGCTCGTCCATCAGCAGGACGTCGGGGCGCAGGCCGAAGGCCCGGACGATCGCGGCACGCTGCTGCATGCCGCCGGACAGCTGCGCGGGGAGCTTGTCCATCGCCTCGCCGAGTCCTGCCATCCGCAGGAGTTCGCGCATGTCCGGACCGGCACCGGTGCCGCGCTCCTCGAGGTCGTCGATGGCGGCACGACGTCGGCCGGCGCCGGGGTTCACGCGGGCGGCGAGGGAGACGTTCTGCAACACGGTGAGCCAGGGCAGCAGCGCCGGCGTCTGGGGTACGAGCCCGATGAGCTTCGCCGCGCACGCCTGCGCCGGGGTGACCCCGTGCACCCGGACGTCACCACGGTCGGCGGGCTCGAGCCCGGCCACGAGCCGGAGCAGCGTCGACTTCCCGCAGCCGCTCGGGCCGATGAGCGACACGAACTTGCCGGGCTCGATCGTCAGCCGGGCGTCGTCGAGCGCGACCATGGCGCTCGGGCCGCTGCCGTAGACCTTGCGCACCGCGTCCACGCGGACCGCTGATGTGGTCATCCGTTCCTCCATACCGTCGGCGAGCACGCATGCTCGATCTCGTATGGCGGAGAGCGTGCGTCGCGAGCTCGGGTGGTCTGCGACGCGGAAATCCGCTGCTGGTGACGAGGTTAGGACGCCCGTGTTACGGCGTCGGACCACATGTGTTGCGAACGTGTGAACGAGTGCGCGGGTCAGCGTGGCGTGGGCACCGCTGTCCGCCCGTCCCAGACGAGCACCTCGACGCCGAGGTCCTCGGCGGCGACCGCGACCCACCCGGCGAGCGCCCTCGCCGCGGGCTCGGCGACGACGAGCACGGCACGCTCGACCCCGGGGACCGACCGCCGCAGCCACAGCAGCTTGAACAGGTCCGCCATCACCTTGTTGCGCCAGGCGGGCTTGTAGGCGCCCAGGTTGGCGACGAGCTGGACGACCACGCGGTCGGCGTCGTCGATGCCCTCGACCTCGACCCGGGCGCGGTCGAGGACGACCGTGCGCGGGCGGAGGACGAGTCCGAGAGCGACCCCGGTGTGTTCGAGCATCCGGCGTTCGACGGAGTCGGGGGCGAACCGGCCCCACTCGGAGCGCGCGACGGGGACCTCGGTCATGTCGGCAGTGTAGGCGGGCCAGCCGCTCCGGATCGACCGGCGCGTCAGACCGACCGCGCGGCCACCTCGAGGGCCTCGGCCGCTTCCCCGGCGCGCACGATGTCGCTGTCGCTGACCGACCGCCCGTTGTACTGGGCTTTGGTCTTCACCGCCACGCCGGTCCGAGCGACGCAGATCGCGTCAGCCGCGGCGATGCCGCTGAGGACGCACTGCGTGACGAACGCGTTCGCGAACTGCGATCCGGCACTGAAGACCCTGCGTCACCGCCGAGCGCGCGGAGGGCCTCTGCGGCTTCGAGGAACTCCGTCGCCTTGGCGAGCCGGCCCCTCCGGAACGACTCGTCGCCCGGTGCGGTGGTGCCGGTTCGCGGGGTCATCCAGTCAGGGTACGGAGCTTCCGGGACAGCCATCGACCATCGCCTGCGATGGGAATACCGTCTCGGGCAACCGATGCGAGGAGCGGGTCGGTGCCGTCGATCTCGTCCTCGTCGAAGAGGACCGGCCGCACGGCGTTCCCGGTCCACCGACCGGCCGCACGGCACAACGCGTGGATCTGGTCTTCTGCCTCGGCACGTCGGCTGTGCTCGACGATGAAGCAGACATCGAGGTCGCTGTCCGGCCGCATCTCACCTCGGGCGCCGGATCCGAAGAGCGCGGCGTACCGGAGGGGGATCGATCGACAGCCCGATCGGAGTCGTTCGAGGAGCGCGCGCCGGAGATCGGCCAGAGCGGTGATCGCATCGGCGGCGAGGTGTTCTCGGTTCAGGCTGAACGACTTCGTCCGTCCGGTCCGGTGCCCGTCGACGACACCCTGCTCGACCAGCCGATCCGCACTGTTCCGGACCCCGGCGTACGACCGGTCCGGCACCAGGCTGCAGATGTCCGCGATCGTCATCGGTCCTGGCGCTCGTGCCAGTACGGCGAGCACATCGCCGTCCACGGAGGTGGTCACCGTCGCGAAAGGGGTTTGCAACTGCATCGGAACCTCCGATCGGATACGAGTAGAAATCTACCACTTCTAGTAGATTTCTACTCGTATCTGAGCATGTTCCTCAGACGACCGACCACCCACCGTCACTCGGCAGCACGGCGCCGTTCACGTTGGCGGAGTCGTCGCTGAGCAGCCAGGTGATGGCCGCGGCGAGCTGCTCCGGCTGCGCGACCGGCGGGATCGCGACCTGCATGATGGGGCCCACTCGGCTGGCGGCGTACTCGCTGCGCATCGGCGCCTCGATGTTCGTCGCGACCGCACCCGGCGCGACCGCGTTCGCCCGGATGCCCTGCGGCCCGTGGAAGAACGCCACGCTCTTGGTGAACCCGGCGATCGCGTGCTTCGACGCCGTGTACGCGGCACCCGCTGCCGAGGCACGGAGTGCGGCCTCGGACGCGACGTTCACGACGGCGCCGCGACCGGCGGCGATCATGTGCGGCAGGACGGCGCGGGTGAGGCGCATCGGCCCGGTGACGTTGACGCTGAAGACGCGGTCCCAGGTGGCGTCGTCGACCTCGCTCGGCGGCAGGAAGGCGTCCATGATGCCGGCGACGTTCGCCAGTCCGTCGATGCGATCGCCCGCGGCCGCGATGAGTGCGTCGATCGTCTCGGTCGCTGCGACGTCCCCGACGACGGTCTCGACGTCGAAATCGTCGAGTTCGGCGCGGAGGGCGTCGAGCCGCTCGGCGACGACGTCGGTCGCGATCACGCGCCCGCCCTCGTTCGCGATGCGCGTCGCCGTGGCGCGTCCGATGCCGGAGCCCGCCCCGGTGACGATGATGGTCCTGCCGGTGAACCGTCCGGCGGTGGTGTCGGTCATGTCGTCTCCTCACTGAGAGGCGCTCGCTGCGCCATGATGGTTATAGCACTCAGTGCCGAAAGGACTCCATGAGCTCGACGAGCGACCGGGCGACGAGCGACCGCCCGACGGGACGCCCCCGCACGATCGATCCGGACGCGGTGTCCCTCGTGGCGTTGCGCCTGTTCGACGAGCAGGGCTTCGACGCCGTCTCGATGGACGACGTCGCCACGGCCGCCGGGGTGAGCCGTCGATCGTTGTTCCGGCTGTTCCCGAACAAGGCGGCACTCGTCTGGGGCGGGCTCGACGAGTTCGCCTCGCGGTTCGGTGACGCACTGCGGGAGCGGCCGTCCACGGAGTCGTCGTCCGTCGCACTGCGCGCCGCGTACCGGATCGGCGCGACCTTCCCCGACGACGCCGTCGAGGTCACCCGCCACCGGCTCCGCGTCATCCGCGCGAACCCCTCGCTCGAACACGTCGGTGCAGCCACGGTCACGAGCCTGACCGACGCGATCGTCCGGTTCGTGGCCGAGCGGGACGGCGCGACGCCCGACGACCTCGCGGTGTCGGTGCGCGCGCACGCCCTGGCAGCCGCGGCGAGCGCCGCCCTCACCTGGTGGGCGCTGCACGGCGACGGCCGTCCGGAGGACGTCGTGGACCGCGCACTCGCCCTGCTCGCCTGAGACGCGCCCTGGACACGACCACCGGACGGACGGGAGGCCCGTGGCGGGCGCGCCACGGGCCTCCCGTCCGACACCCGGCCGGGCTCAGCCCATCGCGCGCTTCCCACGGACGTCGCGCGACAGCGCGTCGATGCGCGCCACCTCGTCGTCAGTGAGCCGCACCTCGGCGGCTGCGACGTTCTCGGCGACGCGTCCGGGGTTGCGCGATCCGGGGATCGGGACCAGGTCGGCGCGCTTCGCCAGGATCCAGGCCAACGCGAGCTGCGAGAGCGAGACACCCTTCGCGTCGGCGATCTCGGTGAGTGCTGCGACGACGGCGACGTTCCGGTCGAAGTGCTCCGGCGCCCACCACTCGAGCTGCTGGCGGATGTCGTCGGCCGCGTAGGCGCTCGCCGGCTGCACGGCACCGCTCAGGAAGCCGCGCGCCAGCGGCGAGTAGGCGACGACGCCGATGCCGAGCTCGTCGACGAGGGGGAAGAGCGCCTCGGACTCCCGCGAGAAGACGGAGTACTCGGTCTGGAACGCCGAGATCGGGTGGACTGCATGGGCCCGGCGGATCTGGTCGGCATCGGTGTTCGACAGGCCGAGGTACCGGACCTTGCCGGCCAGCACGAACTCCTGCATCACGCCGACGACGTCCTCGATCGGGACGGCCGGGTCGTGGACGTGCTGGTAGAGCAGGTCGATCGAGTCGGTGCCGAGGTTCTGCAGGCTCGCGTCCACCACCTGCCGGATGTGCTCCGGTCGGGAGTCCGGTGCGTACGCCTCGGGGGTGAACCCGAACTTCGTGGCGATCGTCACCTCGTCGCGGATCGGGGCGAGCGCCGCGCCGAGGAGCCGCTCGCCGGTCCCCCACCCGTACAGCTCGGCGGTGTCGAAGTGCGTGACGCCGAGTTCGTGTGCGTGCCGGATCGCGGCGACGGACTCGGTGTCATCGCCGGGTCCGTAGGCGAACGTGGTGCCCATGGCGCCGTAGCCGATGGCGCTGACGGTGAGGCCCTGTCGGCCGAGGGTGCGTTGCTGCATGGTGCCGTCCCTTCGTGACGTGTGGTGGTCATGCGAGTGGCACTGTACGCCATGATTGTCAGAGTCTGACAGGTTGGACTGACGATGACGTCAGGGTACGATCGGCTCCGTGAGCGACGTCCGAACCGGCCTGCGGGACATCACCCGGGATGCCGTCCGCGCGCGCATCGCCGCCGTGGCACTCGAGCGGTTCGACACCGACGGGTTCGAGAACGTCACCGTGGAACAGGTCGCCGCCGAGGTGGGGATCTCGGCGCGGAGCTTCCACCGGTACTTCCCCGCGAAGGAGGACGCCGTCATCGGCGACCCCGCGCGACACCGGGACGCCCTCGCTGAGGCGTTCCGGTCGCGGTCGACGACCCAGCCGGTGTGGCCCGCGCTGCGCGAGGCGTTCGCCGAGATGCTCGAGCGCGGCAGCACCGACGACCCTGAGACCGGACGCCGATCCGTCCGCGTGATGACGAGCACGGCGTCGCTGCGCGCGCGGAACCTCGAGAAGCACCAGGCCTGGGCGGATGTGCTGACGCCCCTCGTCGTCGAGCAGCTCCACGGGCCCGACGCCGAGCTGCGCGCACGAGTCCTCGTGCAGGCTGCCCTCGGTTGCTTCGACGTGGCGATCACCACCTGGGCCACGGGCGACGATCCCGACGCGGCCGCGATCCTGCGACGCGCGTTCGACGGCATCACCCCGAGCGCCTGACGAGCGGACGCGCGCCGTCGTCCGGCGGTATCGTCCGGGCATGAACGCCACCGGACCGTCGCCGTACTTCCAGTTCGCCGGCACCGCCAGGCAGGCCCTCGAGCACTGGCGAGGGGTCTTCGGCGGCGAGGTCCGGATCGCGACCTACGCCGACTTCTCACGGACCGACGGCCCCGCCGACGCAGTCGCCCACGGCCAGCTCACCGGCGGACTCCAGCTGTTCGCCGCCGACGCGAGCGAGACCGACGAGCCGTTCGCGGCGACCGGATTGCTGTTCTCGCTGCTCGGCGCCGACGAACCCGACGTGCTGCGACGCTGGTTCGACGCGCTCGCCAAGGGTGGCACGGTCGTCGACCCGCTGCAGCAGCGGCCGTGGGGCGACTGGGACGGCACCGTGCGGGACGCGTTCGGCGTCACGTGGCTCATCGGGTTCGAGGCGTCAGCCCTGGGGTGACGGGCACCCTCGCTGGGATGACGGGCGCCGTCGCTGGAATGACGGGCACCCTCGCTGGGATGATGGGCGCATGACCGACCGCCCCGCCGTCCTGTTCGTCTGCGTCCACAACGCCGGACGCTCCCAGATGGCCGCGGGGTGGCTGCAGCACCTCGCCGGCGACCGCGTCCGGGTGTTCTCCGCCGGCAGCGAGCCCGCCGACCAGGTGAACGCCGTCGCCGTGCAGGCCATGGCCGAACAGGGCATCGACATCGCCGCCGCCCGACCGGCGGTGCTCGAGACCGAAACCGTGCGTGAGACGGACGTCGTCATCACCATGGGCTGCGGTGACGCCTGCCCGGTGTTCCCCGGCAAGCGCTACGAGGACTGGGACCTCGACGACCCGGCAGGGCTCGCCATCGAGCAGGTCCGCCCGATCCGCGACGACATCCGGTCGCGCGTCGAGCGGTTGATCGCGTCGCTGTAGACGACTACTGCTGGTCGGACGGCAGCAGCGGCGCCCAG
The DNA here is from genome assembly GCF_019844075.1 of Curtobacterium sp. TC1. NCBI lineage: Bacteria > Bacillati > Actinomycetota > Actinomycetes > Micrococcales > Microbacteriaceae > Curtobacterium > Curtobacterium sp. TC1. Next base: position 853,823 of record NZ_CP081964.1, on the reverse strand, counting down.
TAGGCGTCCGGGCCGTCGGCCTGCACGGCGTCGCGCTCGAAGCGGAAGCCGTACTCCCGCACGAAGTCGAGTGCGGCGGCCTGCTCGTCCTCGGCGTCGTCGTGGGCGGCGTCGAACAGGTACACGCCGTGCCCCATCTTCACGCCCGAGTCGCTGATCACCGTGAGGTCCCAACGCCCCTCCTCGGCGCGTTCGATCCGCACGACGGCGGCCTGTGCAGCGGTGAAGTCAGCCATGCCGTCAGCCTACGGACGGTGGTCCGGTGGCGTTCAGGGTCGGTCGCGCCCAGTACGCTGAGCACCGTCACAGGCCCGGACGAGCGGAGAACGAAGTCATGTCAGTCGGATTGCTCGCCGTGGTGGACGACATCCTCTCCGCGGCCCTGAAGGCGAGCGCGAAGACCGCCGGTGTCGTCATCGACGACGCCGCGGTCACTCCGCAGTACGTGCAGGGACTGGCGCCGGCCCGCGAGCTGCCGGTCGTCGGTCGCATCGCGCTCGGCAGCCTGTTCAACAAGTTCATCATCATCATCCCGCTGGCGCTGCTCCTCACCGCGTTCGCGCCCTGGGTGCTGCCGTACCTCCTGCTCATCGGCGGGACGTACCTCTGCTTCGAGGGCGCGGAGAAGGTCACCGAGTGGTTCGGCGTCCACCACGGCACAGGCAGCACCGACTCGGTCACCGAACCGAAGCTCGTGTTCGGCGCCATCCGGACCGACCTCATCCTGAGCACCGAGATCATGCTCATCGCCCTGGCCGGCCTCGACCCGGATCTCGGGCTCTGGCCGACGCTCGGAGCCCTCATCGTGATCGGGCTCGTCATGACCGCGGTCGTCTACGGCGCAGTGGCCCTGCTGGTGAAGATCGACGACGTCGGTCTGCAGATGATGAAGAACTCGGTCCGCCGGACCCGTCGCACAGGAGCGCGGATCGTTCGGGCGATGCCGACGGTCTTCCGGATCATCAGCGTCATCGGCACCGTTGCGATGCTCTGGGTCGGCGGCCACCTGGTCATCGCGAACCTCGCCGAGACCTTCTGGCACGGCCCGTACGACCTGCTGCACACGATCGAGCGCGCGATCGAGGCCGCGGGCCCGGTGATCACGTGGGTCGTCGACACCGCGGTCTCGGCGCTCGCCGGCGTCATCCTCGGCATGGTCGTCGTGGCGATCGTCCTCGGCATCGGTCGCCTCCGCGGGAAGCACTGACTGACACTTCTGTTCCGCCATCGGCACAGCAGTGTTCCGACGGACCACGCGTCGAACGACTCGTGGTCCGTTGCAGAACCGGTGCTGCGCGCCAGGATTACCCTGACGCGCATGGCAACGGTGCGACAGGTCCAGGTGACGTTCGACTGCGCCGAACCGGAGCGGGTCGCCCGGTTCTGGTGCGAGGTCCTCGGCTACGAGGTCCCTGCTCCCCCGCCCGGGTTCGACGACTGGCAGGCGTTCAACGCCTCGCTCCCGCCCGAGCACCAGGACTCCGCCTTCGCGTGCGTCGACCCGACCGGTGCCGGCCCTCGGCTGTTCTTCCAGCGGGTGCCCGAGGGCAAGACGGTGAAGAACCGTGTGCACCTGGACGTCCGGGTCGGCACCGGTCTCGTCGGCGAGGAGCGTCTCGCGGCACTCGACGCGGAGAGCGCTCGCCTGGTCGCGCTCGGCGCGACGCAGTTCCGCCGCATGCTCGCGGATCAGGTCAACGAGTCCTGCATCGTGATGCAGGACGTCGAGGGCAACGAGTTCTGCCTCGACTGATCCGCGAGCGCGGGCAGCCTCAGGCCACCGGCCCGTAGAGCGGCGTCTCCGCCTGGTCGAGCTCGAGCTCAGCCGTCTGCTGGATGAGCGCCAGCAGGTCGGCGTCGAGTCCGGGAGCGAACTCCTCGAGGCGCTCCGGAGCGATGAACGACGGCACACCCGCCGGGGCCTGCTCGGTCGCGGACAGGTCCGTGCCGTCCTTCGACGGCGATGCGCCGCGGAAGATCTTGCCGGCCTCGGACGCTCCGTCGAGGTCGAAGCTGTACTGCTTGCTCTGCAGTCCGAGGTCGACGAGTTCCTTGACCTCCGGGAACCGCTCGGCGTTCGTCTTCGGGATCGGCAGGAGCGTCTTCCAGTCGACACCCAGCGTCTCGAGCGCCTTCGCGTACGCGTTCTCGTGCGCCTGGTCGCGGACGATCAGGTAGGCGATCGTGCTGCGCGCGGTCGGGTTGTCGGTCATCTCGTAGATCCGGCACTTCTGCAGCCGGCCGGTCGACTCGAGCATCAGGTTGTAGAGCAGGTCGAGCGGCAGGTTGCCGGAGTTGTAGACGTAGCTGCCGCTCCACGGGTTGCCGGCCGCGTCGACCGGCAGGGCGCCCTGCGCACCGACGAGGTAGTGGTGGATGTTGCTCGTGTCGAGTGCGATGTTGAGCGGCGTCGCGCCCTTCGCACCGGGCTTGTCGAGCGGGTCGGTGAGCTTGCCGGCGTACTCGGGCGAGCCGTCGAGCAGGCGGGAGATCGTGGTGCCGATGAGCTCGACGTGGCTGATCTCCTCGGTGCCGACCCCCTGGATGAGGTCGCGGTACGGCTTCGCCGCCGGGCCGCGGAAGTTCATCGCCTGGAACAGGTACTGCATCATCGTGCGCATCTCGCCGAACTGCCCGCCGAGGCCTTCCTGCAGGGCGTTCGCGGCTGCCGGGTCGGGCTCGCCGTCGGCGATCTCGTTGATCCAGGTCTGTGCGTGGAAGTACATGGAGCCTCCTTGCTGGTCGCGACGGATCCGCCGCGTGCCTCACGGTCGTCCGGCGTCCCTGGCAGGCGACACGGGTCGTCCACTGAGCGCGGTATCGTCGTCGGCGCCGCACCGCAGCGCCCGGAAGGACCCCCGAACCGATGACCGTCAGTCACGACGTCGACACCGCCGCCCTCGACGACCTGCTGGGGGTGGAGCAGGTCCTCCGCGACCCGGCGTCGCTCGAGCGGTACCGCCACGACGACGCCGAGTGGGCGGACTCCACGGCGCCGCTCGCCGTCGTCCTCGCCCGCAGGACCGACGACGTCGTCGCCACCGTCCGGTGGGCGGCGGCGGCCGGGGTCCGGGTCGTGCCGCGCGGCGCGGGGACCGGTCTGTCCGGCGGGGCGAACGCGATGGCCGGATCGGTCGTCCTGTCGCTCGAGCGGATGGACGCGGTCCTCGAGGTCAACACCGACGAGCGGTACGCGGTCGCCCAGCCCGGTGTGGTCAACGACGCCCTGCGTGCTGCGGTCGCGGAACACGGGCTCTGGTACCCGCCGGACCCGGCGAGCTCGGCCATCTCGACGATCGGCGGCAACGTCGCGACGAACGCCGGCGGGATCTGCTGCGTCAAGTACGGCGTCACCCGCGACTACGTGCTCGGGATGACCGTCGTGCTGGCCGATGGTTCCGTGGTCGAGCTCGGCCGCCGCACGGCGAAGGGCGTCGCCGGCTACGACCTGGCCGGCCTGATGGTCGGTTCCGAGGGCACGCTCGGCATCGTCGTGTCGGTGACCGTCAAGCTGCTCCCCCTTGCTGGCCGCGATGAGCGCGCCGTGATCGGGTACTTCCCCTCGCTCAGCGCCGCCGGGGACGCCGTCGCGGCGATCTCACGCGCCGGCATCATCCCCGCAGCGCTCGAGATCGTCGACCGGACCTGCCTGCGGGCCGTCGACGACTGGATGCACCTGGGCCTGCCGTCCGACGTCGACACCCTGCTGCTGGCACGGGTCGACGAGCGCGGTGCGGCGGGCGACGACCTCGCCGACCAGGTCGCCGCGGTCTTCGCACGGGCCGGTGGCACCGACGTCGAGCGGGCCACGGACCCCGACGACATCGCCCGGCTGTTCCAGGCGCGGCGGCTCGCGTACCCGGCGCTCGAGCGGCTCGGCCCGGTGCTGACCGAGGACATCTGCGTGCCGCGCAGCGCGGTGCCCGAGATGCTCAGGCGGATCCAGGCGACCGCTGCGGCGCACGACGTCACGATCGCGAACATCGCGCACGCCGGCGACGGCAACCTGCACCCGCTGATCATCGCGCCCGTGGGCGACGACGCCGCGAAGGCCCGCGCGAAGCACGCATTCGACCAGATCGTCGCGGACTGCCTGGCGCTCGGCGGCACCGTCACGGGCGAGCACGGCGTCGGACTGCTCAAGTTGCCGGGCCTGCGACAGGAGCTCGGCGAGCGGGTCCTGGCGATGCACCGTTCCGTGAAGGACGCCCTGGACCCGGCGGGCACCCTGAATCCCGGCAAGGCGTTCTGAACGCACGGAGACGACGGACGGGAGGCCCGGTGCCAGCTGGCACCGGGCCTCCCGTCCGTCAGCCGGTCGCGTTCAGCGCCCGGCGTGCGTCACGCAGTCGCGGTCAGCGACGGCGGAAGTAGCCGTTCGCGCCACCGACGTACATCAGGATCGTCGCGACGAGCACGGCGACGCCACCGATCCACCCGAAGGCGTTGCCACCCGACGCTGCGCCCACGCCCACACCGATGAGCTGCAGGATCGCGAGCACGGTGAGCACGATGCGGGCCCAGTTGCGACCGTCGCGCATCTTGAAGACGATGATGAGCTCGATCACGGCGAGGACGAAGGCGAAGATCGCTCCGCCGACGAGCGGGGCGGTGCCGACGCTGTCGGCGACGTCGGCAGAGCTGCCGGACGTGAGGCTGATGATGCCCTGCAGGATGTTCGCCAGGACCACCACCAGCCAGATGATGAACGACACGGTGACGCTGGTCGGACGGCTGTTCGTGTTTGCCATGTGAGGAACCCTTCGTGAACGGCCGCGTCCAGCGGCCACACAGCGAACGTACATGAGCACTGGAGGTCTGTCCGGGAGCGGGCGAAGGTCACGGACCGGTAACGGAGACAGATCGGTCCAAACCGCTTCGCCGAGGGCGCCGAATCACCTGCACAGACCGGGAACCACCCGGAGCGCTCACCAGCCGCACACTGCTGGTTCTCCACCCTGCACCAGGGTGTGTTCGGCGCGCACACAGCAGCCGCGCCGAGCGCGACACCTCAGCAAAGGAATCGATCACCATGCGCAAGAGCCTGAAGACCTCCATCACCCTCGCCACGACCGGCGCCCTCGTCCTCGGCGGTGCCGCGTTCGGCATCTCCTCCGCCCAGGCCGCCACCCCCTCGATCCACACCGTGTCGTCGTCGTCGTCGAAGATCCCCGCACCGGTCGCATCGGTCCCCGAGGTCCTGGGCGGCTCCACCGCCGTGAAGCTCGACTCCGGCTTCACCGACGCCCTCACTGCCCTGAAGCTCACCCCCGGCGTCTCGGGAGATGCGACCCTGGCTGACGGGTCGGTGTCGTTCCCGATCACCGCCGGATCGGTCACGTACTGGTCGCCGGACGGCAACTACCGCCCCTACGTGCAGGGCATGCTCAACCACGACGACTCCGGCCTCACGCTGAAGGCCGGCGACACCACCGTCACGCTCGAGAACTTCGTCGTGAACCCGGGCTCCTCCAAGCTCTACGGTGACGTCCTGGTCAACGGCAAGGTCGCCGCGTCCAACGCGTACCTGTTCGAGCTCTGGGGCGGTTCCCTCAAGCCCCTCCAGCTCGAGGGCGACAACGCCATCCTCACCGGCACCACCGTCCACGTCTCCGAAGACGCAGCCGGCCTGCTGAACAAGACCTTCGGCACCGACGCCGTCAAGCGCGGCCTCCTCGTCGGCACCGCCACCATCACCGCACAGATCAAGTAACACCCCGCACCACCACACGAAGGGCCGCCCCGGACAACCGGGACGGCCCTTCCGTCGTGCGCCGGGCCGTCGCACCCAGCAGCACCCGCCTACCATCGAGCAGATGCCCTCTCCCCGATCGACCGTGACCGACGACCAGCCGGGGCCCGACGACTTCATCCGTGTCCGCGGCGCCCGTGAGCACAACCTGCAGGACGTCGACGTGGACATCCCGCGCAACCGGATCGTCGCCTTCACCGGCGTCTCCGGCTCTGGCAAGTCCTCGCTCGCGTTCGGCACGGTGTTCGCCGAGGCGCAGCGCCGGTTCCTCGAGTCCGTCGCCCCGTACGCCAGGCGGCTCATCGCGCAGGGGTCGACGCCACACGTCGACTCGATCACCGGGTTGCCGCCCGCCGTGGCCCTGCAGCAGCGCCGCGGTGCGCCGAGCAGCCGTTCGACCGTCGGCACCCTGACGACCCTGTCAAACTCGATGCGCATGTTGTTCTCCCGCGCTGGCACCTACCCGTCCGGCGCCGACCGGCTCGAGTCCGACTCGTTCTCACCGAACACCGTGGCCGGGGCCTGCCCGCGGTGCCACGGACTCGGCATCGCCCACGAGGTCACCGAGGCCTCGGCCGTGCACGACCCGTCGTTGAGCATCCGCGACGGCGCGATCACCGCGTGGCCCGGGGCCTGGCAGGGCAAGAACCTGCGCGACGTCACCGCGGTGCTCGGCTACGACATCGACGTGCCGTGGCGTGAGCTCTCCCGACAGGACCGCGACTGGTTGCTGTTCACCGAGGAGCAGCCCGTCGTCCAGGTCCACCCGAAGCGCGACCGCGTCGCGAAGCCGTACAAGGGGCGGTTCTGGAGCGCACGCCAGTTCGTGATGCACACCCTCGCCGACTCGCAGAGCGAGACGCAGCGGACCAAGGTGCTGCAGTTCGTCGAGTCCGGTCCGTGTGGCCTCTGCGGCGGGACCGGCCTGACACGGGCGGCCCTGGCGGTCACCGTCGGCGGCCACTCGATCGCCGACCTGAACGGCCTGCCGCTCACGGCGCTGGCCGACGTCCTGCGCCCGATCGCCACCATCGCGGACGCCGGCGCTGCCACCTCACGTGCCTCGTCCGGCGAACACACCGAGGTCGCCGTCGCGATCTCCCGCGACCTGCTCACCCGGGTCGAGGTGCTCGTCGGCCTGGGCCTCGGGTACCTCGCGCTCGACCGGGCCACCCCGACGCTCTCCCCCGGCGAGACGCAACGCCTGCGCATCGCGACACAACTGCGCTCCGGCCTGTTCGGCGTCGTCTACGTGCTCGACGAACCGAGCGCCGGCCTGCACCCCGCCGATGCCGAGTCCTTGGTCGAGGTCCTCGACGACCTGCGCGCCGGCGGCAACAGCGTCTTCGTCGTCGAGCACGACATGAGCATCGTGCGGCGGGCGGACTGGATCGTCGACGTCGGCCCGGGTGCCGGGTCCGGCGGGGGCACCGTCCTGTACAGCGGCCCCGTCGACGGCCTCGCCGACGTCGAGGCATCGGTCACCCGACGGTTCCTGCACCCGCGCGACCGTGCCGACGGTGAGCGCACCGTCCGGACCCCCGTCGGGACCCTCGAGCTGCGCGACCTCACCCTGCACAACCTGCAGGACCTGGACGTCGACCTGCCGCTCGGGGTGCTCACCGCGGTCACCGGCGTCAGCGGCTCCGGCAAGTCGTCGCTCGTCGGCGGTGTCCTGCCCGGCGTGGCGACGTCGCACCCGCTCGTCGACCGTGTCGTGCAGGTCGACCAGAAGCCGATCGGCCGCACCCCGCGTTCGAACCTCGCCACCTACACCGGGCTCTTCGACGCCGTGCGTGCCGCGTTCGCCGCGACCGACGACGCGAAGGCCCGCGGCTGGACCGCCAGCCGCTTCTCGTTCAACGTGGCCGGCGGCCGGTGCGAGGTGTGCCAGGGCGAGGGCTCGGTGTCGGTCGAGCTCCTGTTCCTGCCGGGCAGCTGGGCGCCCTGCCCTGAGTGCCACGGTGCGCGCTACAACGACGAGACGCTCGAGGTGCAGTGGGACGGTGCATCGATCGCCGACGTCCTGGGCATGACCGTCGACCATGCTGCGCCCTTCCTGGCATCGCTGCCGGCCGCCGCCCGCGGGCTCGAGGCCCTGCGTCAGGTCGGCCTCGGCTACCTACGGCTCGGACAGCCCGCACCGGAGCTGTCCGGCGGCGAGGCCCAGCGCATCAAGCTCGCGACCGAGCTGCAACGCGCGCGCACCGGGCACACGCTCTACCTGCTCGACGAACCGACGACGGGCCTGCACCCTGCCGACGTCGAGCTGCTGACCGCACAGCTCGCACGCCTCACCGACGCCGGCAACACCGTCGTCGTGGTCGAGCACGCCATGGACGTCGTCGCGAGTGCCGACCACGTCATCGACATGGGGCCGTCCGGCGGTGAGGACGGCGGCCGCGTCGTCGCCACCGGCACCCCCGCCCAGGTCGCGGCCTCCGCCGAGAGCCGGACCGCGCCGTACCTGCGGGAGCAGCTCGGGCACTGATCGCGCCCACCGGCGGACGGACGCGTCCTGTGGCGGGCCCGCACCGGGCCTCCCGTCCGCCGGTTCGTGCGCATGTTCCGACGTTCCACGCGTCGATCAACCGGTGCTGTGTCGCACGATGCACACGCATCCGGTGCGTGCGCATGTTCCGACGTTCCACGCGTCGATCACGTGGTGGATCGTCGCACGGTGCGCACGCATGCACGCGCACGCTCCCGCACGCGCACGCGCACGCACCCGCACTCGCACGCGCGCGCAACAGCGCCCGCCGGGACGGATCCCGACGGGCGCTGCTGGTGGTGCGGACTAGGCCCGACGGAAGCGGCGGGCGATGGTGAGCCCGACGCCCGCGAGCATCAGCAGGATCGCGAAGGCGATCACCGGGGCCGGGTCGCTGCCGGTGTAGGCGAGCGTCCCGTTCGGGCCGGTGCCGCCGGCGCCACCGTTGCCGGCGGTCGTCAGGCGGACGGTGAACGTCACCGGGTCGGACGCCGCCGAGGTGCCGTCAGCGCCGGTCTGGGTGGCGGTGATGGTCACCGTTCCCGGGCCGAAGCCGACGATCGGGGTGCACTTCCAGGTGCCGTCGGCCGCGACGACCGCGGTGCAGACGACGACCGTGCCGACGGTGACCGTGACGGTCGCGCCCGGCTGGCCGGTGCCGGTGATCGGCGGGTTGGGCGTCGTGACGGTGCCACCGTCCTCCGGCGAGGTGATCACGGGCGGCGGGGTCGTCGTGGTCGACGCGGGGTTGTAGGTGTAGACCAGCGGGTCGGACGTGCCACCCGCGGTCGTCACCGTGACCTCGACGTCACCGGCAGCGTGCGCCGGCGTCGTGAAGGTGAGCGTCGTGCCGTCCGCCGACACGCTGTCCGGCGTGATCGGGTCGGAGCCGTCCACCGAGACCGTCGAGTCGTCGGTGAAGCCCGAGCCCGTGACGGTCACGACCGTGCCACCCGCAGCCGGACCGTTGTCCGGGTCCAGCGCCGAGAGCGTCGGGACCGCGGCCGGGGCCGGGTCGTAGGTGTACGGCAGCGGCGCCGAGGTGCCGGCCCCGTTGGTGACGGTCACGGGGACCGTACCGGCGGTGTGCGCCGGCGTCGTGAACGTCAGCTCGGTGCCGTCGTCCGAGACGCTGTCGGGCGTGATCGGGTCGGAGCCGTCGACCGAGACCGTCGAGTCGTCGGTGAAGCCGGTGCCGGAGACCGTGACGACCGTGCCACCGGTGACCGGACCGTTGTCGGGGTCCAGCGCCGTCAGCGTCGGGGCCCCGGCGGGTGACGGGTTGTAGGTGTACGTCAGCGGGTCCGAGGTCCCCGCGTCGGTCGTGACCGTCACGTCGACGGGACCGGCGACGTGTGCCGGGGTCGTGAACGTCAGCTCGGTGCCGTCGTCGGAGATCGACTCCGGGTCGATCGGGTCGGACCCGTCGACGGAGACGGTCGCGTCGTCGATGAACCCGGTGCCCGTGACGGTGACGAGCGTGCCGCCACCGACCGGTCCGTTGTCGGGGTCGAGCGTCGTGATCGTCGGCACCGCTGCGGGCGCCGCGGTGTACGTGAAGTCGAGCGGGTCGGACGTCCCAGCAGGCGTCGTGACCGTGACGTCGACCGTGCCGACTGCGTGCGCCGGCGTCGTGAACGTCAGCTCGGTGCCGTCGTCCGAGACGGAGTCCGCCGCGATCGGGTCGGAACCGTCGACCGACACCGTGGCGTCGTCCGTGAAACCGGTGCCCGTGACGGTGACGACCGTGCCACCGGCGACCGGCCCGTTGTCGGGGTCGAGCGTCGTGATGGTCGGGACCGCGGCCGCGTCGTCGGTGTAGGTGAAGTCGAGCGGGTCGGATTCACCGGCGGGCGTCGTGACGGTGACGTCGACCGTGCCGACGTCGTGCGCCGGCGTCGTGAACGTCAGCTCGGTGCCGTCGTCCGAGACGGAGTCCGCCGCGATCGGGTCGGAACCGTCGACCGACACCGTGGCGTCGTCCGTGAAGCCCGTCCCCGTCACGGTGACGACCGTGCCACCGGCCACCGGCCCGTTGTCGGGGTCGAGCGTGGTGATCGTCGGGACCGCGAGCGGACCGGCGTTCGGACCGACCGCCGCCGAGGCGAGGTTGACGACGGCGGTGCCGGCAGCCGGCAGGAGTGCGACGCGCAGTGCACGCTGCGTGAAGACGCCGTCGGCGCTGGTCTCCTGCACGTTGGCCCGCAGTGACACGACGGTCGTCAGGGCGTTGGCAAGCGGCGTGACGACCGTCTCGCCCAGGCCGGCGACGACCTGGTTGATCGGGGCGACGACCTGCGCCAGCACCGGGTTCACGATGGGCAGGACCTGGCCGACCGGCACGGGGACGCCGAGCACGGTGACCGAGAGGCCCTGCAGCGAGGCGGTGAGCTGCGTGACGACGCCCTGCAGCGCGGTCGTGACCGCCGGCAGGAGCTGCGTCGTGAGCGCGTCCGTGATGTACGGCAGCAGCTCGGTGTTCGCCGGCAGGTTGTTGATGTCCAGTCCGGCGTTGGTCAGCACCGCGGCGACGTCGACCGTGATCGCACCGGTCTGCAGGTTCGCCGTGATCGAGCCGTCGGCGCTGGTGACGTCACCGGTGGCCGAGTCGAGCACCGTGACCAGGTTCGGGATGCCGTCGACCTCGACGAGCGGACCGAGCACCGCGAGCAGGTCTTCGAGGTTGTCGACTGTCGGCTGGAGCGTGCCGAGCGTGGTGCGGAGGCCGGACACCGTGGTGCCGAGGGCGGGGCTCGTCAGCGACAGGTCGAGTCCGGCGATGCCGTAGTCGCCCGTCTGTGCACCGTCCGGGCCGGCTGCCTGGGCAGCGGTGGCCGAGACGGCGCCGACCTCGAGCTGGGCGTTCGCGAGGGCGCCCGCCAGGTCGGTGCCGATGAGACCCGACAGGTCGAGCGTGGCGTTGGACTGCGGGACGCCGTCCTGGCCGCCGACGCCGATGCCGCCGGTGTTCGTCACCGCACCGGACGCGGCCACGGAGCTGCCGTCGGCGTTGGCGGCGGCGTACTGGTTGACGGCTCCGAGGGTGAGGATGCCGTTGTTCCCGAGCAGGTTGAGACCCCCGCCCAGGTTGACGTTGACCGCGTTGAGGGCGGTGACGTCGAGCGGGTGGACATCGGTGTCCGTGGCCCCGCCGGTGTTGACGGCATCAGCCGGGGTGACCGCGAGGATGTCGTCGAGGTCCAAGCCGAGCGCGGAGCCGCTGAGGAAGCGCCCCTGCCCGGTCGACGCGACGGGCGCTGCCGTCGCGGGAGCGGCGGCGAGGATGCTGCCGCCGGCGCCGAGCAGGGCCGCGGTGACGATCGCGACGCCCTTGCTCCGGCCTGACCATCGGGTGGAAGTGGACGCCCCTGGGTCCTTCTGGGCGCGCTCGAGTACTCCAAGCCTCATGTGGCTTCGCTCCTGATCCTGGTGCTGGTCCGGCAGTTGGTGATGCTGCCTGCAGCTGTGGTGTGGTTCCGATGAGCGTAACCCTGAACGGGTGCACAAGACCATCACCCCCGAACGGGGGCCTGCGCTCTGCGGATGCGGATGCGGATGCAGAACGCCGGTGCGCGACGCGGTCAGATCTCGACGTCGCTGCCCATCGTCACGGTGCGATGTGCCGGCAGCCCGAAGCGCGCTGCCGGGTCGGCCGCGTTGTGGGCGAGGCCGACGAAGAGCTTCTTCCGCCAGGCGACCATGCCCCGGTTGCCGGGCACCGGGCGGAGGGCGCCGCGCGAGATGAAGTACGACGCCCGGAGCACTTCCTCCGGGTCGATGTCGAGCACCTCGGCCAGGCAGGCGGCATGCAGGGCCTTCGGCAGGTCCTGGTCGTCCGAGAACCCGAACTTCACCGTGATGTGGTCGATGCCGTCGTCCTCGTAGCCGAGGTCGTCGCGGAAGAAGGCCTTCGCGTGCGGGACGTGCGGCACGTTGGCGGTGAGCACCGAGACGATCAGGACGGTGCGGTGCACGACGTGGTTGTGCTCGACGTTGGCCCGGAGCGCCAGCGGGGTGGTCTCCTTGTTCGGGTGCGGGAACACCGCGACCCCGGGCACCCGCGGGATGTGCTCGTGGTTGATGCGGTCGATGAAGTCGGCGAGGGACCCTTCGCGCTCCTTCCGTTCCTCCTGCACCAGTGCGCGGCCACGGCGCCACGTCGTCATGACCGTGATCACGGCCAGGGCGATGAGGAGCGGCACCCAGCCGCCGTGGATGATCTTCGACAGGTTGCCGGCGAGGAAGGTCAGCTCGAGTCCGCCGAACGCCACCGCCGCGACCACGAGCTTCCAGGTCGTCCACTTCCACAGCGGGCGGACGACGAGCAGGAGCAGGAGTGTGTCGACGACGAGAGCACCGGTGACGGACACCCCGTACGCCGTGGCGAGGTTCGCCGACGACCGGAACGCGAGCATGATCGCGAGCACGCCGATGAACAGCAGCAGGTTCACCGCGGGCAGGTAGATCTGGCCGCTCTCCCGCCGCGAGGTCTGCCGGATCGTCAGCGGCGGCAGCAGCCCGAGCTGCACGGCCTGACGGGTGAGCGAGAACGCCCCGGAGATGACGGCCTGGCTCGCGATCACCGTCGCGAGCGTCGCGAGCACCACCACGGGCAGGCGCAGCGCGTCCGGGAACAGCAGGAAGAACGGGTCCTTCGCCGCCGACGGGTCGCGCAGCACGAGCGACGCCTGCCCGAGGTAGTTGAGGACGAGCGCCGGGAACACCACGAAGAACCACGCCCGCAGGATCGGCGAGCGGCCGAAGTGCCCCATGTCGGCGTAGAGCGCCTCGGCACCGGTGATGACGAGCACCACGGCGCCCATCGCGACGAACGTGATGTACGGGTGCGCGAAGGCGAACGAGATCGCCCAGGTCGGCGAGAGTCCCTGCAGGACACCGGGGTGCTGCAGGATGTGCGGGACGCCGGCGGCGGCGATCACCACGAACCAGAGCAGCATCACCGGGCCGAACAGGTTGCCGACCTTGCCGGTACCGAATCGCTGCACCGCGAACAGCACGACCAGGATGACGGCGGCGATCGGCACGATCAGGTGCCCGACCGACGGTGCGGCGGTGCCCAGCCCTTCGACCGCGGACAGCACCGAGACGGCTGGGGTGATCACGGAGTCGCCGTAGAAGAGCGAGACGCCGACGATGCCGATCACCAGGAAGATCACCGCACCTCCGCGGCGCTTGGCGTAGAGCCGGCGGGCCAGGGCGGCGAGTGCCATCACCCCGCCCTCGCCGTCGTTGTCGGCGCGCATCAGGATCAGGACGTACTTGATCGAGACGATGATCGTGATGCTCCAGAACATCATCGAGATGACGCCGTAGACGTCTTCCTGGTTGGCCTTGACCAGGCCGTCGTCGATCGTGAACACGGTTCGCAGGGCGTAGAGCGGACTCGTGCCGATGTCGCCGAACACGACACCGAGTGCGGCGAGCGCGAGGACGGCGACGCCCTTGCGCGGGCCGTGTCCACGGTCGTCGGTGGTGTCGGTCGTGGGGGTGGTGTGGTCCGTCGGCTTCGACGGTTCCGTCGGGGTCTCGGAGCGGGTCTCGGTCACGCTCGGCACTTCCGTCTCCGGCCGTCCGGGCGACGGCCGCCGCTCATCATCGCACCGTGCGCGGGATGCGCTCGCAGCTGGCGCACATGCGTGCGCACCGCGGCTCTCGACGTGCGCGCAGGGCGGACGGGAGGCACGTGTCGGGCCCGCACCGCGCCTCCCGTCCGACGGCGGGCCGGGTCTCAGGGACGCAGGCCGCGCACCAGGTCGTGGACCACACGGGCGGCGCGCGCCGCGGCACCGTCCAGGTGCTCGCGGAACTCCGCACCGTCGGGCGCGCACAGGTCGCTGATGCACCGGACCGACACGAACGGCATGTCGTGGACGTGCGCGAACTGCGCGATGGCGGCGGACTCCATGTCGACCGCGGCCACGTCGGGGAAGGCCCCGCGGAGCGTCCGGGCGCGCCCCTCGGTGACGAAGACCTCGCTCGAACCGATCGTCGCCGAGCGCAGCGGCCAGGCGATGTCGGCGGCCATCGCCAGCTCGACCAGCCGGGCGTCCGGTGCGTACCCGGTCGGCATCCCGGGCACCTGGCCCAGGGCGTAGCCGAACGCCGTGGCGTCCGCGTTGAGGTTGACGTAGCGATCGCCGACGACGACGTCCCCGATCGCGATGCCGTGCATGAGGCCGCCGGCAGTCCCGACGCTGATCACGGGGATGCCGGGCCCGAAGTCGTGGAAGCCGTGTGCGACGGCGGCCGTCGCGTTCGTGAAGCCGATGCCGCTGCGGCGGACGGCGACGGTGGCGCCGCCGATGTCGAGCAGCTGGTGCGGGTCGTGGCCGCCGACCGGGCCGTCGAGGATCGGGACGCCGCCGAAGAGGTCGGCGAAGGCGGAGACCTCTTCGCTCATGGCCGCGATGATGATCGCGACGGGCGCCTGTTCCTGCACTGATCGATCCTACCGCTGGCGGGCGAGCTCCTCGGCGACGAACGCGGCCACCGCGTCGGCCCCGAAGTGGTCGTCGGCGGTGATCGTGACCACGGTGTCGCCGCCGGGATGGTCGTCGAACAGCAGCATCTGCCCGTACGCCCCGTGCAGCCGCCACAGCTGTCCCGGGCCACCCCACCCGGCCATCGCGTAGCGGTGGTACCCCGGCCCGGTCCCCTCGCGTTCGACCCAGTCGGCGTGCATCGCGTCGCACCAGCGGGCGCTGACGATGCGCTGTCCGTCGACCAGACCGCCGTCACGGATGAGCTTGCCGAGGCGCGCGAGCTCCTCGGTGCGGAGCGCCAGGCCCTCACCGGCGGCGACGTACCCGTTCGCGCAGCGTGACCACTCGACGTCGTCGATGCCGAGCGGGTCGAACAGGCGTCGGGACACGAACGCGCCGACGTCGCCGACGCGGGTCTCGAGCACGCGCATGGCGGTGTAGGTGCTGACGTTGGCGTACTGGAACACGCGGCCCCGCGAGGGTCGCCGCAGGAACTCGGCGGCCAGGTCCGGCCAATCCGTCAGCTCGGTCGCCGACCAGGGCATGTCGATCCCGCTCGTCATCGTGAGCAGGTGTCGGAGCGTGACCTGCTCGACGCCGTCCCCGAAAGCGAACCCGGGCAGGGCGTCGGCGATCGGCTCGTCGACGTCGACCAGGCCGTCGTCGGCGGCGATCCCGGTGGCGAGGACGCAGACGCCCTTGGCTGCGGAGTGGATCTCCTCGCGCACGTCGGGCGTCCAGCGGTGCTCGGCGACGTCGTCGTTCGCAGTCCGGACGTGCAGGCCGTGGGCGCCGAAGCCGGTCTCGTCGACGTGCCGGACGATCGCGTCGAGGATGCTGGTCGCGGTGGTCACACGCCATCCTCTCGTGCGCGGCCGCCGCACGCGCTACTGCGATCGCAGTACGTGCGCTGGTCGCCGTCTTGGTCAGATGGTTCCGTCCCGAGCCGCCCGTGCTCGTGACGTGAGGAGCACCATGCGCACCGTCGTCGTCACCGGCCCCGGATCCGTCGAGATCCGCGACGAGCCCGTCCCCGAGGTCGGCCCCGCCGACGTCCTGATCGCCGTCAAGGCATGCGGGGTCTGCGGCTCCGACGCCTTCTACGCCGCACGCGGCGGCATCCCGCCGCGTGCGGGGAACACGCCTCTCGGACACGAGGTCGCCGGGGAGGTCACGGTCGTCGGCGACGCGGTCGAGGGCATCACCGTCGGTGACCACGTGGTGGTGAACCCGATGGGCGATCCACGCGGGATCATCGGCAACGGCGGCCCCACGGGCGGGTTGTCCGAGTTCCTGCTCGTCGAGCAGGCCGTCCTCGGCACCAGCGTCGCCCTGGTCCCGGAGGACCTGCCCTGGCAGGTGGCCGCGCTCAACGAGCCGATGGCGGTCGCCCTGCACGCCGTGAACCGGACCGCGCCGCAGCCGGGCGACACGGTCGTCGTGTTCGGTGCCGGCCCGATCGGGCTGGGCGCCGTGATCAGCTACAAGGCGCTCGGCGTCGGGCACGTGGTCGTCGTCGACGTGATCGCCTCGCGGCTCGAGAAGGCCCTGCTCGTCGGAGCCGATGCCGTCGTGAACTCGGCTGAGGAGCCGCTCGACGAGCGCCTGATCGCCCTGCACGGCGAAGCACGTGACGGCGTCGGGCACGGCGGCAAGGCCGGCACCGACGTCTGGCTCGACGCCGCCGGGGTCCCGGCCACCGTGCAGACGGCGCTGCGCCTGGCGAAGCACCGCGCGACGATCGGCGTCGTGGCCGTGCACAAGCGGCCCGTGGAGGTCGACTTCGGTGATCTGCTGGCCGTCGAGCCGACGATCGTGACCGCGATGGGGTACCCGACCGAGATCTTCGACGTCACCGAGCACATCATCGCGAACCCCGAGGCCTACGCGCAGATCGTCAGCGACGTCTTCCCGGCGAGCGACGTGCTCGAGGCCCTCCGGGTCGCAGCGACCCCGGGCGCGGCCGACAAGGTCGTCGTCACGTTCGACTGATGCCGGTGACCAGGAAGGTCGCCGTGCAGTACGCCGTCACGGTGTGGCGGGACCGGCCGCGCCGCGGGCTCGTGCTCGCCGTGCTGTCGGTGCCGAGCAGCCTCGTGATGGCGGGGTGGAAGGTGGTCCTGTTCTGCGCGGCTCCCTCGTTGTTCCTCGCCGCGACCGTGGTCTTCACGCTCGGGGTCGCGGCCGCGAAGGTCTGGGCCGTCCGCCGACACCGGCTGTCGTTCGCGCTCGACGCCGCGAACGGCGACCGGATGCGGTTCCGGCAGGCCGGACACCGGTGGATCGGGGGTGCGGTGGCCGCGATGTCAGTCGTGTTCGTCGGGTGCAGCGTGCCGATGCTCGTCGGGCGGGCGCACCCCGTGCACTACGACCAGTGGGTGGCGATCGTCATCGCGGCCGCGACGTTCGCGGAGCTGGGGATCGGGGTCTGGGGTGCGGTGACAGCACGCAAGGACGGGGAACCACTCGTCGAGGCGACGAAGCTCGTGAACGTCGCCGCGGCGGTGGTCCTGCTCGTGCTGACCCAGTCGGCACTGCTCTCGTTCGCGGGCAGCGCCGAGGACGCTGCTGCGTCCACGGGTGCGAGCGGGGTGTTCCTCGGCGGCGTGGCTGCGGTGATCGGGCTCGCGATGGCGCTGCGGCGGTTCCCGGAAGCGACGGCGCCTCAGCCGGCGCCGACCTCAGTCGACCAGGCCGGCCTGGAACGCGAACGCCACGAGCTGGGCGCGGTCCCGGGCATCGACCTTCGCCATGGCCCGGTTCACGTGGGTCTTGACCGTGAGCGGTGAGAGGAACAGCTCGGCGCTGATGGCGTCGATGCCCTGACCTCGGCTGACCATCACCACGACGTCGCGCTCGCGAGGCGTGAGGGCCTCGAAGCGCCGGGTCATCTCCGGGTCGACGGAGGACGCCGGCGTGCGGGCGACCTGTCCGATCAGGGCGGCTGCGGCCGCCGCGGACAGCGCCCCTCCGCCCGCTGCCACCTCCTCGATCGCCGCGACGAGCTCTGCGGGCCCCGCGGCCTTGCTGAGGAAGCCGTTCGCCCCGGCACGGAGCGCCGCGAAGACGAGTTCGTCCTGGTCGAAGGTCGTCAGCATGACGATGCGCACCTGCTCGGCGGTGCGCTCGGCGCGGATCCGTCGGGTCGCCTCGACCCCGTCGATGCCCGGCATCCGGATGTCCATCATGACGACGTCCGCCGGGACCGACAGCGCCGTCTGCACCGCGGCGAGCCCGTCCCCGGCCTCGCCGACGACCTCGATGCCGTCCTGGCGGTCGAGGATCGCACGGAGCCCCAGTCGGATCATGTCCTGGTCGTCGACCAGGATCACTCGTGTGGTCATCGTGCTCCGTTCGCGGTGGGCAGGTGGACGCGGACGACGAACAGCACGCCGTCCGGCGCGGCCCGGACGGACCCGCCGACGGCGGCGACGCGCTCGCGCATGCCGACCAGACCGAGCCCGCTGCTCCGGCCTGCGACGGGGTCGCTCGCCGGGGTCCGTCGGCGGGGGTTGCGGACCTCGAGCACCAGGTCGTCTCCGGCGCGGGCGAGGGTGACGGTCGTCCGGCCCTCGCCGTGTCGGTGGGCGTTGGTGAGCGACTCCTGCAGCACCCGGTAGACCGTCACACCGATCGGCACGGAGACCGGGCCGACGTCGTCCAGTCGAGCATCGACGTCGAGGCCGATCCGTTCGTACGACGCGACCAGTCCGGGGAGCTGCTCGATGCCGGGGGCAGGTGCCGTCGGGTCGTCGAGCTCGGCGCCACTGCCCGACGCCGAGCGGAGCACCGTCAGGACGTGCTGGGTCTCCGTCAGGACGTTCCGCACGCCGTCCCGGGCGGCGTCCAGCGCACGCCGGGCTTCGTCGGCCCCGGCGGGCAGGGTGACCTCGGCGACCCCGAGCTGCATGCTGACCACCGCGATCTCGTGCCCGATGACGTCGTGCAGGTCCCGCGCGATCCGGACGCGTTCCTCGGCCACGCGGCGCTCGGCCTCGAGTTCCCGCGTGGCGACGGCATCGGCGGCGCGCTGTTCCAACGACGCCCGGTACTGGTGCTGCACCCGCAGCCCCGAGCCGATGGCCGCCGCGGCGACGACGGAGATGAGGGCGCCGAGGGCGGTCGGTACCGCACCGCCCTCCCCCGGCGCGAGGAGCGTGCCGATGACCACGCCGGGGGCGACGATCGCCGCGGCGCGGACCGGGTGCCCCTGCCGCGAGGACACCGCGAACAGCAGCAGCACCGCGCAGCTCCAGGTCACGATCGGCGACCATCCGGACAGTCCTCCGAGCACGGGGGCGACCGTGGCGAGCCCGAGCGCTGTCCACGGTGTCCACGGCGCCGCGACGACGGCGAGCACGGTCGCGGCGACCGCGATGCCGGGCCCCGGGCCGGCATCGGCCACGATCACCCGGCCCGACTCGATCGCGCACGCGAGCAGGACGACGGCGGCCGTGCCACGGAACACCCAGCGGTCGTCCGGACGCCACGAACCCCAGATCGCCCGCAGTCGCCGCATGCACTCATCCTGTCGTGCGGGTGAACGGTCCGGCTACTGCGAACGCAGTAGTCGGGGGTACCACCGATCGGGGACCTGCCCGCGGCGCGTCCCCGGGACGATCGACACCAGGCCGGAACGATCCGGCACCGACCGGAGGAACCACCATGACGCTGACGAACACCGCCGCTCCCGCTGCCACCACGTACGACTACTGCACCGTCGACGTCCCGCGCGGCAAGGACGCCCTGTACGCGGACACCTACCGCAACTTCGGCTGGACGTCCGACGGCTCGGACCGGACGGGCGCACTGAACCGCCGGCGCACCCTCGGCCTCCGCCGCGACCGTGCCGTCCGCTCCGTCGAGCTGACCGAGCTCCAGCAGAACGCCGAGACCGCCCTGGCCACGATCGACTCGCTCGAACGCTCCCGCACGACCGCGGCGTCGGTGGTCGCGTACGCGCTCGGCGCGATCGGCAGCGTCCTGCTGGCCGCTTCGGTGTTCGCCATGCAGGACACCGTGGCGGTCCCCGACCTGCTCGGCGGGCTCGAACCGGTCACGGTGTTCCTCGTCGGGGCCGGTGGGCTGGTCAACTGGGCGATCGCTCCCGTGGCCTTCCAGCTCGTCCGCGCGGCGCGAACCAAGCGGATCCGTCCGGCCGTCGACCGCCAGTTCGACGTCGTCTACGGCGCGTGCGAGGCGGCCAGTCGCCGCCGGACCGCCTGAGCGCGGGCCGAGCCCGATGACGGACACCATCGCCCGGGAAGACGCTGTCCTGCACGCGCCGGTCCCCCGCCACCTGGAGACCCGGGTGCTGTACGCACCGACCGCGTTCGTGCCGCTCCACCGGCACACCCTGGAGCAGTTCGGCTGGACGGTGACCGTGCAGGGCGGACGGCTCGGCACGACGTCCCTGCTGCTCCAGCGGCTGCGCACCCGGCCAGACCCGGCACGACCGCTCCTCGAGCGTCGTGCCGAGCGGGCGCTGGCCCGGATCGCCGCCCTCGAGCAGCAGCCGGCCCGGTTGGCTGGTGTGGTCGCCACCGCGGGTTCCGCGGTCGCCGTGCTGGCGATCGCGCTCGGCGGTCTGCTCGCCCTCGGCGGGGACCCGACGCTCGTGCCGGTCCTCGTCGGTGCCGGCGTGTGGATCGCCGCCGTGGCCGCAGCGCCCGGCATCCGGTCGTGGCGCACCGAGCGGAACCAGACCGCACTCAGCCGGGAGTACGCCGCGATCGACGCGTGCACGCACCCGCCCGTCGGGTCGTGACGACGGCGGACCCCCGCGCACAGCGCACACACGACGGCCCGGTGGGATCTCCACCGGGCCGTCGTGTGTGCTGGAACCGACGGGTCAGTCCGCCAGACGGATCGCCAGGGCCGGGCAGACCGCCGCGGCGTGTCGCACCGCCTCGACCTGGTCGTCGGTGACCTCGTCGGTCAGCAGGACGGCGATCCCGTCCTCGTCCCGTTGGTCGAACACGTCCATCGCGGCCATGACGCACTGGCCGCTGGCGACGCACTTGTCCTGTTCGAGGATGACCTTCATGACTCGTTCCCTCCGGTGGTCGAGCTCGCGCTCGTGGTGGTGTGGTGGTCGACGGGGCACCACGTGACGGGGAGCTCGTACACCCCGTAGACCGCGCCGTCGTGCTTGAACGGGACCTCGTCGAGCGGGACCGCGCGAGCGAGGGTGGGGATCCGACGGAACAGCGTCGGGTACACGACCTGCAGTTCGACCCGCGCGAGCGGCTGGCCCAGGCACTGGTGCACGCCGAACCCGAACGCCACGTGGTTCCGCGGGTTGCGGGTCAGGTCGAGCCGGTCCGGGTCCGGGTAGACGTCCGGGTCCCGGTTCGCCAGGTCCGTCGCGACGATCACCCCGTCACCGGCGCGGATCGTCGTGCCGGCGACGTCGAGGTCCTCGGTCGCCACGCGCTTGCGTCCGTCGTGCGTGATGGTCAGGTAGCGCAGGAGTTCCTCCACCGCCGAGGCGACCAGCGCCGGTTCGGGGTCGTCGAGCAGGCGATCGCGCTCGTCCGGGTGCTCGAGCAGGGCGAGCGTGCCGAGGGCGATCATGTTCGCGGTCGTCTCGTGCCCGGCGATGAGCAGCAGGATCCCCATCTGCACGGCCTCGCCCTCGGTCATGTCGCCGGCGGTGACCCGGCCGGCGATGTCCGTGAGCAGGTCGTCGCCGGGTTCCGCCGTCTTGCGGCGGAGCAGCGACGTCAGGTACGCACCGAGCTCGCGGAACGCCTGCTGCCGTTCGTCGTCGGTCGTGGTGCGGCGGATGATGGTCTTCGAGTGCGCCTGGAACCGGTCGTGGTCCTCGTACGGCACGCCGAGCAGCGCGCAGATCACCAGGGACGGCAGCGGGAGCGCGAACGCCTCGACCAGGTCGACCGGGTTCGGGCCGGCGAGCAGCTGGTCGATCAGGTCGTCCGTGATCCGCTGCACCACGGGGCGGAGCGCCTCGATGCGTTTGATCGCGAACGGCGCGGTCACCATCCGCCGCAGCCGAGCGTGGTCCGGGTCGTCCATCAGGATGAAGGACAGCCCGCCGCCACCGCCCGAGGCGCTGGCGGAGGGGTACCCCGGGTTGGCCGCGTCTGCGCTGACGGACAGGCTCGACAGCACCTGCTTGCCCTCGTCGTAGCGGGTGACGAGCCACGGCTCGCGGCCGTCGGCCAGCGTCACGCGGTGGACGGGGCCGTCCTCCTGCAGCACGCGGGCCGCCGGCGGCGGGTCGAAGGGACACCCGGCGGTCCGCCGGTCCATCGGGAACGTGTCCGGTCGGTCGGTGATCGGTGGGTCGGTCATGGTCTGCTCCTCCGTGTTCGGGTGACGGCCCCGGTCAGGCGACCGGAGCGGACGGCACCGGTCAACCGACCGGTGCCGGGCTCTCGGCGGCAGACGCCGCAGACGCGGCAGACGCCGCAGACGCGGCAGTCGCCGCAGTCGCCGCAGTCGCCGCGTACCGGGGACGCAGGCGCATGCTGGCGATCCGCGCCTGCTTCGGCATGCCCCACCCGAGCGCCCCGACCGCCTCACCGGCGCGTTCGGCCACGGCGACGAACCGGCCGTCCTCGGGGTGCCCGTCGACGACGGTGATCCGGTCGGCCGGGGTCATCTGCCCGAAAACCTGCACGCGGGTGCCGTGCTGGTCCGTCCAGAAGTACGGCACCGGCGTGTACGGCACGCGGTGCCCGAGGACGTTGCCGGCGACGACCTGCGCCATCTCGGTCGCGTTCGTGCGGTTCTCGAGCCGCATCGAGCGCTCCGCGCCGACGTGGTGGAAGCGGGCGACGTCGCCCACGGCCCAGACGCCGGGTGCAGCGGCTCCGAACGCGTCGCAGTCGACGCCGTCCGTGATCTCCAGGCCGGACGCCTCGAGCCACCCGGTCGTCGGGCGGGACCCCACGGCGACGACGACGGCGTCGGCCGGACGGCTCGGGCCGTCGACGAACTCCACCGTGTCCGCGCGACCGTCCCGGCCGCGCACCCGCGCGGCGCGGACCCCGCCGAGCAACCGGATGCCGGCCGCTTCGTGCTGTGCCGCGAGGAACTGCGAGCCGAACCCGCCGAGCTGCCCGCACATCGGTGCGCGGATGCTCCCCGCGAGCGTGACGCCCACGCCGAGGGACGCGGCGGTCTGTGCCACTTCGCTGCCGAGCACGCCGTTCCCGACGACCAACAGCGGCCCCTGCAGCGTCTGCAGTCCCGCTCGGAGCCGGTCCGCGTCGGCCCGGGTGCGGAGGACGTGCACGCCGTCGAGCCCGGCCCCCGGGATCGCGCGCGGCGTGACACCGGTGGCGATGACGACGTGGTCGGCGGCCCGGGTGGTGCCGCTCGACGTCGTCACGGTCCGGGTCGCGACGTCGAGGGCGACCGCGCGGTCCCCGAGCACGAACTCGGCGTCGAGGCCCGCGAGCTGCTCGGTCGAGCGGAGCACCAGGGCGTCGGCGCCGATCTGCCCGGCCAGGTACTGCTTCGACAGCGGAGGCCGGTCGTACGGGTCCTCGGTCTCGCCGTCGAGCAGCGTCAGCCGGCCGACGTGCCCGTGGCGGCGGAGCGCCTCGGCCGTCGCGATGCCGGCAGCCGAGGCGCCGACGACGAGGACGGATGCGTGCGGATCGGTCCGAGGGACTCCGGTGCTGGCCATGCTCCGAGCCTCGCCGGGCCCAGCGGTGCCGGACTACTCCGGTCGGACCGACCGGGATACCGCAGACGCAGTACGCGCCGCGCCCGGCGATCGAGCACCCTGGACCGGTGACCCGCACCCGCACCGAACACACCGCCCTGCTCGTCGTCGACCTGCAGGCCGGGACCGCGCCGTACCAGCGCACCCACCCCGTCGAGACCGTCGTGGCCAACGTCGAGACCCTCGCCCGCGCCACCCGTGGCGGCGGCGGCACGGTGGTGTTCATCCGCCACGACCCTGCCGCGACCCCGGCAGGCGCCACCCAGTACGGCGGCGGCCCCCGGCCGGCCCCGGTCGCCTACGGCTCCCTGCTGCTCGAACGGGCCGACGACGACGGCAACCTCACCCGCGGCGGGTGGAGCGCCTTCGCCGGCACCGGCCTCGACGAGCGGCTCCGCGCCGACGGCGTCACCGTTGTGGTCGTGGTCGGTCAGGCGACGACCTTCGGCGTCGAGTCCACGGCTCGGGCCGCGTACGACCTGGGCTACGACGTCGTCCTCGTCGAGGACGCCACCAACGACCCGGACCCCGACGCCCACGCCGCCCGGTTCCGGTCGGTGTTCCCCGCCCTCGGCGTCGTCGTGCAGACGGCCGACCTGGCGGGGCCGGGCGCGGCCTGAGCACTGACACCGTGGCGGACGGGAGGCACGGTGCGGGCCCGCCACGTGCCTCCCGTCCGTCACCTGGTCCGTCCAGGGCCGACCCTGTAGGACGGACGGAGGTGAGCGCACGCTCGCCCCGACCCGAGGAGCACCCATGGCCGCGAAGACCATCGTCATCACCGGCGCGAGCGACGGCATCGGCGTCGCCGCTGCGCGGGAGCTCGTCCGCCGCGGCAACGAGGTCGTGGTGGTCGGTCGCAACCCCGCGAAGACCGAGCGGGTCGCCCGTGACCTCGGCGTCGACCACTTCGTGGCCGACTTCTCGGACCTGTCCGCCGTCCGGGAGCTCGCCGCCGACCTGCTCGAACGCTGCCCCCGGATCGACGTGCTGGCCAACAACGCCGGCGGCATCTTCAGCGCGGGCCGCCAGGTCACCGTCGACGGCCACGAGCTGACGTTCCAGGTCAACTACCTGGCGCCGTTCCTGCTCACGGAGCTGCTGATGGACCGGCTCATCGCGTCCCGCGGAACCGTCATCAACACCTCGAGCGTCGCGAACAAGCTGTTCGGCCGCGTCGACATCGACGACCTCGACGCCGAGCGGCACTTCCGGGCCACCAAGGCCTACGGCGACTCGAAGCTCGAGCAGATCCTGTTCACCAAGGAGCTCGACCGTCGGTACCGCGACCAGGGCGTGACGTCGACGGCGTTCCACCCCGGCACGATCAGCACCGCGTTCTCGAACGACAAGACCTCGCCGATGTACCTCATCTACCACACGCCCCTGCGCCACGTGTTCCTGACCAGCCCGGAGAAGGGCGCCGACACCCTGGTGTACCTGGCGGACAACACCCCCGGTCGTGACTACCCGACCGGCGAGTACTACGTGAAGCGCAAGGTGGCGGCGCCGAACACGCAGGCCGAGGACGCCGACCTGGCCCGAGAACTGTGGGACCGGAGCGTGGCGATGCTCCACACGGCCTGACCGGCGGGGCTCTCCGTCGGTCTCCGGTGCGCTACGCCGCGGTGTCCGGCGCGGGAGCGGCCGGCGGCTGCGCCTCGCCGCCGGCTGGCTGCGTTTCGCCGGTCGGCTGTGCCTGCCGCAGCCCCGTGACCAGCAGCGTCACGATCGTCCGCACGTCGTAGTCCGGGTCCTGGGGGCTCCACGCGACCAGGTCGCCGACGGCGCGGAGCAGCTGGTACGGCGACACCGACGCGACGACCTCGCCCGATGCGCGTGCGTCGTCGAGCATCCGGCCCAGCACGGGGACGAGCTCGTCGACGAACAGCGTGTGCAGCGCGGTGAAGCCGTCGGCGTCCCCCTCCCACACCCTGGCCAGGCCGTGCTTCGTGCCGAGGAAGTCGACGAACTGGTGCACCCAGCGCAGGATCGCGTCGAATGCGGTCGGCGCTGAGTCGAGCAGCGCGGGGCCGGCCTCTGCCAGGGCCTCGATCTGGTGCCGGTAGACGGCGACGACCAGGTCCGAGCGCGTCGGGAAGTGCCGGTAGAGCGTACCCACGCCCACGCCGGCGGCTGCCGCGACCTCGCGCACCGGCGCGCCGATGCCCGACGCGGCGAAGACACCGGCGGCGGCGTCGAGGATCGTCCGTTCGTTCCGTTCGACGTCGCGGCGACGCCGGGGCGGCGCGGTGTCGCCCGACGGCGCGGTGTCGCTCGACGGTGTGCTCATGCCCCGATCATCGCACGGTCCGGCCTCGTAACGGAACGACGATCCGTTTCGCTTGCAATCCGGAGCGCGGTTCCGTATCGTTCCGGAACGTCGCTCCGTTTCGAGTGACGACCGCTCCCGGAAGGACTCCCGATGTCAGCAACAGCACCGCGCCCACAGGTGATCAGCGTGCGCCCCGTCACCCTGCCCGCGCCGTCACGCGGCCACGACCTCGAGGTCCGGATCACCGCCCCGACCACAGGCACCGACCTGCCCGTGATCGTCTTCGCCCACGGCTTCGGACAGTCGATGACCGGCGGCGACCCGCTCGTCGACCACTGGACCGCCAACGGGTTCGTCGTCGTCCAGCCGACGTTCCTCGACTCGACGCAGTACGGCCTGACGCTCGACGACGCGCGCTACCCGACGATCTGGCAGACCCGGGTCGACGACCTCGAGCGGGTCATCGACGACCTCGACGTCCTCATCGCAGCCGTCCCCGGTCTCGCCGGACGTGTCGACCAGGCGAACCTGGCGGTCGCCGGGCACTCGTGGGGCGGCCAGTCCGTCGGCATGCTCCTCGGCGCCCGGGTGGTCGGGTCGGACGGACAGCCCGGCGAGGACCGTACCGACCACCGTGTGCGCGCCGGGGTCCTGCTCTCCACCACCGGGATCGGTGGAGCCGACCTGACGCCCTTCGCGCAGGAGCACTTCGCCTTCATGAGCCCGGACTTCAGCCAGCTGCGCACCCCGTCGCTCGTCGTCGCCGGCGACCACGACCAGTCCCAGCTGTCGACCCGCGGGCCGGACTGGTTCACCGATGTCTACCACCACAGCCCCGGCGCCCGGCACCTGGTGACCGTGCACGGCGGCGAGCACCTGCTCGGCGGGATCCAGGACTACGCGTCCACCGCCACGACCGACGAGAGCCCCGAGCGCGTGGACCTGGTCCGCCGCACCACGACGGCGTTCCTCCGGACGGCACTCGGGCTCGACGACGACGCGTGGTCCGCGACGGCCGCCGGACTCGCACTGTCCGCTGCGCCCGCCGACGCCGTCGGCCAGATCGACGCTGTCGGCCACGTCGACGCCGTCGGCCACATCGACTCCAAGGAGGACCACTCGTGATCACCGACCAGCACCCGCTCCCCACCCACTTCACGGCGTCGTCCACCGCCGCCGACGTCCTCGCCGGCGTCGACCTGACCGGCCGGAACGTCATCGTGACCGGCGGACACAGCCGCCTCGGGCGCGAGACCAGCCGCGCCCTCGCGGCGGCAGGCGCCGACGTCACCGTCGCGTCCCGCGACACCGACCGCGCGAGCGCTGCCGTCGCGGGCATCCCCGGCGTGCGGGTCGAGCAGCTCGACCTGACCGACCCGGCGTCGATCGACGCCTTCGCCGCACAGTGGACGGCGTCCGGCCGACCACTCCACGCCCTGGTGAACAGCGCCGCGATGCTCTTCACCCCGGACCGCCGGCTCGACGGCCGCGGCAACGAACTGGCGTTCTCGACGACGCACCTCGGGCACTTCCAGCTCACGCGGGCGCTCCTCCCTTCCCTGCTGGAGGCCCGTGGTGCGCGGGTCCTGACCGTCACCTCCGGCGCGGCGCGGTTCGGGCAGATCCGGTGGGACGACCTGACGTTCGCCCACGGGTACGACCCGGTCACCGCGTACGGGCAGTCGAAGCGGGCGAACGTCCTGTTCACGGTCGAGCTCGACCGCCGGTTGGCCGCGCAGGGCATCCGCGCGTTCGCCGCGCACCCGGGCGTCATCGTCGGACCCGGCCCGCACGACCCGAGCGCGCTGGCGTCGTACCGCGAACAGGGGCTGGTCGACGACCAGGGGGTGACGGTCATCGACCCCGAGGTGGGCAAGAAGACGGTCGAGCAGGGCGCCGCGACGCTCGTGTTCGGCGCCGCGAGCCCGCTGCTCGACGGCGTCGGCGGGGTCTACCTGAAGGACAGCGACGTCGCCGTGGTCGACGACGAGGTCCGGCCACTCACCGCGGACAGCATCCCGTCGGACGCGAACTCGGCGATGCTCGATGCCGACGACGCGCGGCGGCTGTGGGAGGTCAGTGCGCAGCTGACGGCCTGAGGGCGTCGAGGTCACTGATTCCCGCATGGCAGCGGGTGAAGATCATCGTCGCGTGCGTGGCCGGCATCGCCGTGCTGAGCTTCTCCCCGGCGGCGAACACCATCCAGTCGCTCGTGCCCGGGATCAGATCGCGGTGAATCCACCGTCGACTGGAAGGAGGGCACCTGTGACGAAGCTCGCTCGGTCTGATGCGAGGAAGAGGACGGCCTCGGCGACTTCGTCGGGTTGGGCGATGCGGCCGAGGGGGTGTGCGCTCCCGAAGGTCCGGAGGTACTCCTGGCCGTCAGGACGGATTCCGTTCAGGAATCCGGTGTCGATGACTCCTGGTGCAACGGCGTTCGCACGGACACCGTACGGCGCGCCTTCTACCGCGGTGACCTTCATCAGCTGCGCGATCGCACCTTTGGAGGCCGAGTAGGCCGAGCCTTCGGGCAGGGCGACGGTCGCCGCGTAGGAGGCGACGGTCACGATGGATCCGGACCGCGCTTCCTGCATGACCCGGAGCGCTGCGCGAGTCTGCACGAACGGGCCGCGCGCGTTGACTCGCATGACCTCGTCCCAGTCTTCCGCGAGGGTGTCGACGAGCGGCTTGTTCAAGGTCGTGCCAGCGTTGTTCACCAGGACGTCGAGCCGTCCGAAGCGATCGACAGCGGCTTCGACGGCGCGATCGGCGACGTCTTCGTCGGCGACGTCACCGACGACTGCGACGACGGATTCAGGGTGTCGTTCAGCCAGGACTCGGATGCCGTCGTCGATGTCCTGGACGATGACCCGAGCACCACGGGCGAGGAGCAGCTCGACCGTGGCTCGGCCGACACCGCCACCAGCGCCGGTGACGATGGCGGTCTGGTCGTGGAAGTCGCGCAGGGATGACATGGGTCTCCTTCGGGTTGTGTCGGGAGGTCCGACGGGGAGGGGTTTCGGGGTGTCACGCCGCATGCCGGCGCAACAGGAGCGCTGCGCCGGCCACACCGCACAGGGACAGGACGACCACGACGAGCGTGGCGACCACCGTGTTCGACGCCGTCATCGAGGCGCCGGCGACGGCGGTGACGAGCGCGAGGCCGACCGCGCCGCCGATCTGCTGCGCAGTACTGAGGACGGCGGAGGCGAGGCCGTGCCGGGCGGGATCCGCGGCCTCGAGAGCAGCGAGGTTGAGCGGCGCGAACGTGCAGGCGAGGCCGAGACCGTTCACCACCATGACGGGCAGCAGGACGCCGATGAAGGTCGCGTCCGGACCCATCCGGAGGAACAACGCGTACGAGGCGGTCAGCAACACGACACCGACGACCACGACGCGGCCCGCGCCGATCCGTCCGGCCAAGCGTCCCATCGCGGGAGCGAGCACGCCGTTCACGATGCCGATCGGGACGAACGCGAGGCCGGCCTGCAGCGGCGACCAGCCGAGCGTGCCTTGCATGCCGAGCGTCGCGAGGAACGCGAACCCTGTGTACGCCGCCCAGACCGTCGCGATCGTGATCGACGTGGCGATGGTCACCCGGCGCGTGAGGGAGGACAGCGGCAGCAGCGGCACCCGGGCCAGTCCCTGTCGGATGGTGAACGCACAGAGCGCCGCACATCCGGTGACGAGGAACGTGACCGACCGGGGGTCGCCCCACCCGAGGGCAGGCGCTTCGGTGAGCCACACCACGACAGCGGAGAAGCCCAGGGTCACCAAGACGGCGCCGGGCACGTCCAGTGGCTCGCGCTTCGGCCGGGCTGTCGGGCGGGGAAGCAGACGGGGCGCGAGGGTGAGAACGGCGATCGCGAAGGGAAGCGGAAGCGCGAACGCGAGACGCCAGGACAGCTCGGTGACCAGGCCCCCGAGCACGAGGCCGCCGACGAACCCCGCAGCGCCGGCGGTCGCGAACACGCCGATCGCGCGGCCACGCTCCTGCGGCTCGGTCCAGATCGAGGTGATGAGTGAGAGCGCCGCCGGTGCGAGGAACCCTGCTGCAATGCCTTTGATCCCGCGGGCCGCGATGAGTACTCCGGCGTTCGGGGCGAGTGTGGCCGCAACGCTGACGACAGCGAAGACCGCCACGGCGGCGAGGAACACGCGCCGTCTCCCGAGAACATCCGATGCGCGACCCCCGAGGAGCAGGAAGCCGCCGTACCCGAGGAGGTAGGCCGACACGATCCACGTCAGAGAACCGGTGGACAGCCCCAGGTCGCGCTGCACGGCGGGAAGGGCGACGGTCACATCGGAGAGGTCGATCGCGTCCATGAAGTGTGCGGTGCAGAGCACGATGAGCAGCAGCGGTGTCGCGGCAGCGGATTCGACTCGGCGCGACCGTGCGGACGAAGAGGACATGCCACCAGGCTCCATCGCCGGTCGCCGTGACCCCAGGGCGAACGGCCCCTGGGTGCGCTGCAACCAGGGACAGCGTGGCGATCCGGCTTACGGTGGACAGCGTGTTGACGGATCTCGGAGTGTTCCTGCGGAGCCGACGCGCGCAGGTCGACCCCCGCACGGCAGGCTTCCCCTACGCCGGTGTGCGGCGTGTGCCGGGACTGCGTCGAGAAGAAGTCGCTGTCCTCGCCGGAGTGAGCAGCGATTACTACGCCAAGCTCGAGCAAGGACGGGAAGACCACCCGTCCGCGCAGATCCTCGAGGCGCTGGCGCGCACCTTCGAGCTGAGCGAGGACGAACGGCGGTACCTCTACGGTCATGCGGGCCTCGCGCCACGACGAGAGAGCGACTCCAGCCCGGCGGTCATCGATCCGCAGCTGCTCCGCCTCATGGATGCGTGGTCGGCGACGCCGGCGATGGTCCTCTCGGCGACCCTCGACGTCCTCGCTCGCAATCAACTGGCCAGGGCCCTGTACGCGGGTTTCACGCTCGACGACAATCTGCTCCGCATGACCTTCCTCGACCCAGAGGGGCGACGGTTCTACCAAGACTGGGACCGTGCCGCGGAAGCCTCAGTCGCCAACCTGCGGGCCGCGTCGGCGACCGAAGGCAACGACGCCCCCGTCAGGTCGCTCGTCGCGGAGCTCTCCGCGGGCGCCCCGGCGTTCAAGCGTCTGTGGGAGCAGCAGACGGTGCGCGGGAAGACCCACGAGCCGAAGTCGTTCCACCACGCCGACGTCGGACCCCTCACCCTCACCTATCAGGCGTTCGACGTCCGGGGTGCGCCCGGCCAACAGCTCGTCGTCTACGACGCCGAGCCCGGGTCGAGATCAGCCGACGCACTCCGCCTCCTCGGGAGCATCGCCGCGTCTCTTCCTCAACGAGGCGCCTCATCCCGCGGCAACGCCTGAGAACGCGGTCCCAGCGTCCACGCCGTTCCGGTCCGCTCCGTGGCGACTGATGAGGGCACGTCGCGCTGTCGTCCTCGCCGCCGGTGTCGGCGGCGGGTGACGGGGTGAGAACGCAGCCTTCTCATCACGGTCGATGTGCTCTCAGCGGTTGTCGACGGAAGTCGACGGTTTCGCGACCGCGCGAGTATCAGAACGCGAACCGATGCCGACCAACACCGCCAAGAAAACACTGACCAGCGTGCCAGCCCCCGCCCGCACTCATCGCCGACCGACTCAGCAGCAACACCCACGGCACCGACCCGACCCGACCCGACCCGACCACGGTCCTCGCGACCACCTAGGACTAGCTCCACATCCTCGGTCGCGACGCCACAGGCATCGTCGGCCACTGGAAGGACCTCGAACTCGTCGCCACGATCCCGCGCAGCAGCTTGGCGGTCGAACGCCACCACCGAGGGACGACGCTCGCGATCGACCTCACCGACACCACGACCGGCGTCACCCTCGAGTTCGAAGCGCGGCCCCTCGGCAACCTCGGTGTCAAGGACCTCCTCCGCGAACTCGAAGAGTAGGGCCGGACCGCCGGTGTCGGCGTACAGCTCCCGTGTGATGTGTCGAGAGAGCTGCGCTACGCCGTGGTCGGGTGTCCACGTGCCAGGGTCGCCGCCTCGAACGTGTTCCTCGACTGATCCGAGCATCTGCCGTCACGGAGAGGGCGACGGAGACCATGGCGGGGTCAGAGACTTCGATACCGGGGTACCCGCTCCGTGCACGCCTTCTTCGAGGGCCTCTAGGAGCGCGTGCCTGCCTCGGATACTGGTTCTCCGACCGCTCCTGCAACGTTCGGGTCGGCGCGCAATCCGCTCGTGAATCGTCGGATGACCTGCAGCTCGGCTTCCTCGAAGGAGACCATGCCTGCGAGGATCCGCTGGCGCTCGGGACCGAAGAACGCCTCGGCTTCGACGTGCATGTGCTTCGCCGAGTGCAGGGTCACGATTCGGCGGTCCGCGTGGCCACGCGTCCGCGTGATGTGTCCGGCGTCCTCGAGGCGGTTCAGGAGGAGCGTCGTCGCGCCGCTGGTCATGCTGATGCGTCCCCCGAGGCGCGCGGGGGTGAGCGGCTGGCCCTGGTTCTCGGCGCTGAGGATCTCGACGATCGCCAACGCGTCGGTCGGACGCATGTGCATGTGACGCGCGAACGCGCGGCCGGAGTCGCTCTGCTCGGCACTGAACGCGAGGAGATCCTCGAGGATGCGGGACCGAAGGTCTGCACTGTCGCCTGTGGTGCTCCGGCCGCGCTGTCGCTGCTCGCTGCCTTGTTCACAGCGCCGAAGGAGCGCGCGAAGGCGTTCGGTGTCTTCGGCGCGGTTGCTGGTGGTGGCGCGGCGATCGGTCTGGTGCTGGGCGGCCTGCTCACGGAGTACACGTCCTGGCGCTGGACACTGTTCATCAACCTGTTCTTCGCCGCCGCTGCCGTCATCGGAGCTCTGCTGACGATCCCGCCCTCAACCAGGCGTGAACCACGACCGACGATCGACGTGTGGGGAGCGGTCCTGGTCTCCGTCGGCCTTGCCGGCCTCGTCTACGGGCTGTCGTCCACGGCGAGCACCGGGTGGACGAGTCCCGTCACGCTCGGATGCATGGCTGGCGGCATCCTCGTGCTGGTCGCCTTCGTCATCGTTGAATCCCGGACTCGGCAGCCGCTGCTGCCGCTGCGCGTGGTGCTCGATCGCAGCCGTGAGGGTGCGTTCCTCACGACCGGGATCGTGTCGCTCGCGCTGTTCAGCGTGTTCCTCTTCCTGACTTATTACCTCCATGCGCTCCGTGGGTACACGCCGCTGCTGACCGGAGTGGCGTTCCTACCCCTGCCGATCTCGATCGCCGTCACGTCCATCGTCATCGCACCCCGCTCGCTCGCACGACTCGGCCCGAAGGTGCTCCTCGTTGCCGGGCCGCTCCTCGCGGCAGCAGCGCTGCTCATCCTCAGCACGATGTCCCTCGACAGCAACTACTGGTTCACCGTCGTCCCGGCCCTGATCGTCCTCGTTGTCGGGATGGGCCACGTCTTCTCGGCGTCCCCGAACGTCGCGACATCGAACCTCGATCCCGGAGACCTCGGAGTGGGGTCAGCCATGGTGAGCACCACCCAGCAGGTCGGTGGCGCGATCGGCACCGCCCTGCTGTCGGTCATCGCCACCTCCACCGTCTCCAGCTACCTCGCCGAACACGGAACAGGGGCCACCGCTCAGCGGCTCGCCCAGCTCGCCAGCTACCAGGCGGCATACCTCTCCGCGGCTGGGATCCTCATCGTCCTCAGCGTGACGACCAGCATCCTCATCCAGAATCCCCCGCGACCTGGTGCCACAGCCAAGCCTTGACCAGCCTGTCCATCCCGACGCGACGTACGACATCAACCACGGAGTGACTCCATGAAGCTCAACCACGTCAACCTCTGCTCCAGCGACGTCACCAGTGTCCCGTGCCCGGAAACGGAGCCGGGGGCTTTCGTCGTGCACCGATCCGTTCGTGCGCCACCGGCTCGGGCCTCATGCAACGGTCAGGGAGAGATTCGGGGCAGTGCGCAGACGAAGTCCGGACGGCTCCCGCACCCGTCACAAGCAGAAGAACGACCAGGATTCTGGCAAAGACCGAACTGGCCCCGGCGAGGTGTTCGGCTTATTCGCGGATGCTAGTGGTGGCGCGGATCGCGGATCCCACCGGCGCCGGGCGTTCCACGGCTTGCGGGATTCTGTTCCAAGCATCTCACCGGCGTCCTAGAAACGGCCCGGATTACCCGTCTCTCAAAGTCAGATGCGTGGACAGTGGCGCCACGTCAAGCTCCCGCGGCACCGGTCACGTGCATCCCGCAGGAGCGGGGTACGCCACTCGAAGGGGCGCCTCAGAGTGGGTGGATGGACCTGTCCGCGCTCATGAAACTACTCCGGCGAGCTTGCGGAAGAGTCGTTCGATCCGTCCTCGTCGTCAAAGTCGTCCTCGTCCTCGTCGTCCTCGCATTCCTCTGCATCACGCAGCCAGCCCTGCATGCGGCTGATGCCCGCCTCGAGGAGTGCGCGGAGCTCGGCAGTTGATGCCGATGCGGCGGCTTTCGTCGCGGCAATGATCGTGAGATCCAGCTCCGGTGAACCCCCGGTCCCAGTGGACCAGCTGGTTGGGGTCACCGAGTTTTGAATCAGGGCCAGACGTTGTCCGCGTGCGTCGAGATCGGGGCTGCCGTGCTCAAGGAGCCGCTCAGCGAGCGTCGGACGGTGTGACACCCAAGCGGAGAACCCCGCAAGAAGTTCGGTTAGGTGGTCCACCGTCTCGGGCTCCAGCTGGAAGACCTGAGCGGCAAGGATGTCACCTACGTTCGCCGGTATCGGTTCACCGATGGCACGTGTGCTCCTCCAGCTGACTGGCCTCGCGTCCGCTGTCGAAGCGCGCCGGAGGAGCCAATCCGCAATGTCACTAGCATCGCCATCGAGTACCTCATCCACCTCGATGTGGAACTTCGGGTCTCCTGGCTCGTCCAGGAATGTCAAAGCCGCTGACACATCGACTCTTGCCACTGCTCGGAGGACGTGCGGGACCGTCGATGCGTTGCTGGGCAGCAGCTTGAGAAGGTCCAACAGCACCGGAACCTCAACCGTGCCGATGACCGGATCCTGTTCGTTGTGACTCAGCCCGAACCCGAGGTCGTCGAGCACGACCTCTATCGTTTGTGGCGTCGCCGCGCATTCCATGAGCTCATCGCTGATTGCGCGCAGCGTCGCGTTCCTGTCGTAGGCGGTGAGAAACGCCTGTCGGACCGTTTGGTCCTCGTCGTGACGCCCCGCCGCTAGCAGCGCCATCGCCGCCGTTCGTTTCGACCGCCATCCCTCCCCCGCGGCAGCAATCCCGAAAGCTCGGCGGGCACCCGGGCGAAGCGTCGGGTACGCGTATGTGGACGCCCTGAGCTGCTCATCGGACACACCCGCTAGCAGGGTCGGAAGAAGGTCGTCGAGCGGCCCTGCGGTGTTTTCCATGATCGCTGCAGTTACGGGCGCGACGAGCTGCGGCCGTGCTGTCTGCAGTGCCGTCGCCAAATGCATGAGTATCCAAAGATGCCGGCCGCCGACCTCGGCGGCTTCGCGGACTTGCGTGTCGAGGTGAGAAAAACCTGCGGGTGTGAATTGGTCGGGCCAGACCTCGTCAATGACATCAGCGAATAGAGCCGTCAGTCGTTTGTACCGACCGAGGCCGCGACCTCCGGAAGCATCGGAACCGAGGCGCTGATGCATCGTGATGTGCGTCGAACCGACCAGCAAGTCCGCGAAGTCATCCTCCGGCCTCGCATCTAGCTCTGCGATGAGGGTCCGCGTCTCAGAGCGCACCGCCGGCGAAACTGCATGTGTCGCGGGCCAGTCCACGGCGTTGCGGACAAGGCGCCTTACCGCGGAGATCTTCGTCGCCGTGGAGATGCGCCGCAATGTTGCCACCGTCGCTAGATCATCGTCCTCCCAAGCGAGAATGGCTGCGTCCGTGACCTCAGCACCAAATCCCGGTCGTGGTGGAGCGAGCGCCGCCTTCAGCAACTCGATCTTCTCTCGAGGGTGCTCGGCATCGCGTTCAAGGATCTTACGGATACGTGCCCTAAGGAAAATCGTCTTCTCAGGAGAAACAGCGAACGGTCGAAAAGTCACGGTGCGATGGTCAGTCATCACCATTCGTGTTCCGTGCTTGGTCATGATCGACGTCAGCAGAGGTATCGGAGTCCGGTCTTCGCCCGACCAGCGCTCGACCGCATCTATGACCTGCGATGGCGCTTCAGCGCTCGGGATCGACCCGAAGTCAGCGAATCGCTCTCGTATGAGTCGAACCGGATGCCCGGGGTTCGTATTTTCCAGCCGTCCATCCTGCTTGCTCAGTCCCCAGAGGACATCGAGCACATGAGGAATCAGGGCCGGATCATTCGCTCCGACGTCGGCGTACAGCGAGGCAAGGTGGTGGCGCAAACCATCCTCGGTGTACCAAGAGCGCGTGGGTTCATCGGGGATGGTCTCGCGTGGCCCATCGACCATACCCAGTACGACGTCGAGAATGTCCACGAACTCGGCCGGCTGGGTCTGCGCAGCTGGCGCGGCGTCCGAAAGGAACATCGTCAGTTCAAAGAGGGTCATGTCGGTGACCCGCTTCCGGACGTCCGCCCAGACTGCATCCATGACTGGCGGCGACCCTTGGCGGTGCAGCCGACCAGCCAGTGCTGCCAGGTTCACTAGCAGCGTGCGGTGCTCGCCGTCACCGAACTGCTCCCAAAGCGTGGACACAAGGTGGCTGTCGCGACCGAAGATCACCGCTTCATGTTCGAGGATCTGATCGGCGAACAATTCCGAGGTAACCCGGAACACCTCCCCAGTGCCAATCACTAGGCCTCGAGCCTCAAGCGCCGCGAAGACTGACAGGTAGTCTGCAACGCTCCACCCGGTGATTTGGAGAAGACGTGCCTGTGTTTCGTCGTCATCGCGATTGATCGTGCCGATTGCGGCGATGAGTGACAGGAGCCGCCGTGGGGCCTGCGGGGGTCCTCCAGGAACGTCGTCCAGCGTCTCCTCGCCAAAGCGCGCGAGCACCGCTTCGCGCAGCTGCTCATCCAAGGGGAACGGGTCGGTCAGTGTTCCCGCGCGGACCATACCAACAGCCAATACGGCGACGGCGGGCACATCGACCGCGATACGTGCGAGCGCCTCTCGGAAGCCGTATGCCACCGAAAGGTCCTTCGCGAGGGCCGCGACGAGTCGTCGGGCTGCTTTCAAACTGATGCGGTCAGTCCGGACATCACCGATCCTGCTACTCACGACGCCACCACGGATCAGCTTCCGTCGAAGCTCGTGCACGGCAAGGTCGCGGGATCCGAGGAGCAGCCTCGCCCCAGGTGTCTCCAAGACGTGGCGCAAGAGCGCGGTCAAATCATCGGCCTGCAGGTGAGCGTCGTCAACGACGATGACCGAGGCGACTAGGGGCAGCTCGCCGAGCGCGGCCTCGCCGAGAGCTACGCCAGGCCCAAGCCACAACACGGGAACTTCTGGGCGCAGTCGCTCAAAAGCCTCCGCTGCTTCCAAAAGGAGACGCGTCTTGCCGGTGCCGCCAGGTCCGTGCACGAGAACGACCTGACTGACCTCCGGCCCGGCCTGAAGCAAGTTCGTCAGCTCTCGTCGCCGCGCCCCCATGCCGACAAAAGGTGCGTTGTCATCAAGAAGTTGACCGTCGCGCGCTCTGCTTGCGCGCACGGTCGCCGTGGCGACGAACGCGTCCGTCGGAAGTCCCTTGAGAAATCGCCTTCGGACACTGGCGGACCACGTCTCGTCGAGTACGTCGCGCTGAACGTGAAGGGGAAGGTCGCCGAGCAGCTGCCGGAGATCCCGTACGTCCCACAGATCCCAGGCCGGGAACTCCTCCATCGCTTTCCGGCTGGCGGCCGACGCCACGCCAGAGAAGACCAACTTGAACTCGCTTGCGTTGTACGTGGTCTCTTTGACGATGGTGCGCACCGCCGACGGTGACAGCGCCGCCCACCGCTTGCATTGGAAAGCTACCGTAGTTCCGTCGTCCCAAGCGCCGACAAGGTCGACGCCGTCTTGCTTGTCGCCGGAACGGCCCCAACGCTTGACTCGTTCGATACGGCGGCCCACCGAAGGCAGGGCGCGTCGGTGTGCCGCGAGCAGGCGTTCCGTGAACCCCTCAAACTGATCGCCAGTCAGAGCGGCCGTGGGTAGCAAGTCATGATTGGGGCCGTTCAACAGCACAGCTGCCGCTCGCAGCGCGTCTTCGTCGGTCACAGCATCATCATGGACGACGAACCATGCCCGCGCAGCAGGAGAGCCCGCAGTGTCTCGAGTACCCGACAGCGCGGGGCTGCTCAAGTTGATGGCCACCGGAGACAACCGGCGATCGCGATTCGACGCTGCACAACTGCGGTGACCCAGTAGCCTACGACCATGACTGACCACGAATTGAGTCTCGCGGGTTTCTGGGTCAACCTTATCGTGGGAGTCCTGACTTTGATTGCGCTCGTGGTTGCGCTAGTTCAAGCAGCCGACGCTCGAAAAGGTGCGGACGCCGCTAGAGCGGAGGCCTTACACGAGCGTCGCGTCGGTTTCGAGCTAACGCTGCTAAGAGAGTTGTACGCTCAGTTTCAAACCTCTGGCACGAGCCATTTGCGCGGATACG
Organism: Curtobacterium sp. TC1; assembly: GCF_019844075.1. Classification (NCBI taxonomy): domain Bacteria; kingdom Bacillati; phylum Actinomycetota; class Actinomycetes; order Micrococcales; family Microbacteriaceae; genus Curtobacterium; species Curtobacterium sp. TC1. The sequence goes on along the minus strand of NZ_CP081964.1, from coordinate 815,539 downwards.
TATTGGCGCTCATTCGGGACCACGAGAACCAGGAAGACCTCCCGTTCCTGCGTGCAACTATCGGCGCTCGCTCAGACGGACTGGCGCCATCGACGCGAACACCCCCCCGTCAAGGGACCGCAGATTTCAATCGAAAGATTGAACTCGAGATTGACGAAGCCATCAACCGACGAATAGAGGCTGGGCGATAACAATGAAAAATCCTGATGTAGCCGCTTACGTGAACCTGCACCTCGGAACGGCCATCAATCTACTCGACCTGCTCAGCGCGAAGCGAATTCTCACAGATCGAACGATCGATCGAGAAGACGAGACTCTTTGTGTCCGTTCTGCCAACGAGCTGAGGAAGCAGATCACTTTGAAACTTGAACTCGTTCCGAACGGCCCCTTGCGCGACTCTTTCCAGAGCATCCGCCGCTCGGCTGCAGCGTTCGTCGATCTCGGTGGTCGCGACGGAGTCGATTTCTCGAACGATCCGACGCTCTTTTCGAACTCACTGCGGGACTTCCGCAGCGCAGTCGCTCGAAACTCCCGGTTGATCATCGAGATGTTCGAGATAGATACTCCCGACGACCTCCGCGACCTTTTAAGAAGCTACTGACTGTCCACATTTATGAACCCAAGCGGCGCATTCGGATGGCGCAGGAGCGAGAGGGCAGAGAAACCTCAACACGTGCGTGACCTCAAAGAGCTGGCCGAACATGAGAGTTTCTTCGCCGAGAATCCAATCACGTGACGCGCTTCTTTCGTGAGATGGGATGAGAAGCGGCGAGAGCGAAAGAAACGCTTAGTCGAGCCCAGAATCTGGGTGCTCGTGGTGCCGGTGTGACACAGCTGCCGATCTCTGGTCGGTCTCGCTGCCATTCCGGGCTCGGGCTTGAGCGGCTCTCGGAGGATGATCCACAGTTGGCTGGCGATGAGTGAACGCCCGGCGCCGCGGTTCGAACCGGTACCGTTGCGGCTGCTGTCGCTGTCGGCGCAGTTCGACGCCGTCATCTGGCCCACGTTGGCTGGGATGACGTTCACGCACTCCACCGGGTCGCGGATCCTGCAACGAACCGTCAGCGTCCGCACCACGGAAGACGGGTGGGTGTTCACGCTCCTCAACGGGTCGCCGTTGACGGTTCCTACTGACCCGCTGCTGGAAGCAGCGACACAGGTGATGGACGTGCTTTCAGAGCTTCGTGCGGTGGGCCGTGGTTCCGAAGCGGTGGGGCCGGCTGATGTCTGACCGGCAGTGGGTGCAGGACATCCGACACCAGCAGACGATCCTGTCGTTGCCGTTCGGGCTCGGATGGACGATCGACATCACGCAAACGGCTTCCAGTGCTGATGGAGCAGTTGGCCCGCCCACGCCCACTTCCACGAACACATGCCTGGCACGGTCGGACCACACTGGTATCGCGCTGACGTGTACGAGCAGCAACTTGTCACCATCAACGACGCGGTCGCACAACTCCGCCCGGCGCTCCACGCGATCGAAGAAATCAGGGAGCAGTCACCTAGCTTCCTCTGGTTGCCACGCGAATGCGATCTCACGCCGAATGAACACCTCCGCGTCCCGCTAGACCCATAGTCCCCGGAGCGTGCGCCGGGCCGAGACCGCATCGTGCCCTACCAGCCTGACTCGGACAGCTTCGACACGGACTGACCCGTTCCCATCGCCCTCTGATCCGCGTCATGCTCGGGGTACTGCGTCATGACGATTGAGCAGCAGGTCCGGAAACTGCGACTGAGCGAAGGGCAGCCTCGACCGGTCGACGACAACGCGTCGAGCAAACGCTGCTGACGGACCATCGAGGCACACGCAATGAGTACAGTGTGCAGAGCAATACGCGAGCCAGGGGTGGAGGAACATCCGCGTGACGTCGACTGAAGCAGAGCCGCCCACGGACGCGACGCAACGTGTCATCCAGGTGCTGATTCGCGGCACCGTGACTCCCGTTAGTCGGGAACTGTTCACAACCTTGCTTGACAACTCAGTGGCGGGTACCTACAAGGGCTACGGTGATGCAATCCGCACCGGCCACATCACACTCTCCCAGCTGAAGTTCCTCGCTGAGCGAGGTGACATCCCGTATTCTCTTTTCTTCGCACCGCTTCCGTTGGTGCAGCGTCAAGTCGCGACAAAAACCGAGAAACTTTTGGCTGGCCTCAGTAGGGATACCTTCTCGATTGGGTCTCGCGCGCGGGTTGAGCTTCGGGACGTAGAGCTGATTGTCAAGGACCTCATCCGCAAGCAGCAACTCGTCAAGAAGCACGACCCGACACTCGTCCGGAACAGCATCGTCGGTTCCCTGCCGGGTAAGCGGCACTCGCCTGACTCGGATGCGACGCAGCTGATGACGGCGCTCGGACTCTCCGCGGATACAATCGGCGCAACTCGTACGAAGGAGCAAGCGCTCGAGCTCCTCATCACCCACCTCGAAGCGAACCAAGTCCTGGTGTCTCGCAGCGTGCAGCATTACATGCCGCAGCGGCTGACGCATGTGCATTTCAGCGGGATGACCATCCGAGACAACAAGGTGCCGTTCATCTTCCTCGCCGGAGGGGACCACGCCGACGATCAGGAGCCCGTCGGCAGAACCGTCTTCACGTTGGCGTTGATGAGTGTGCTGGTCGCGCGCAAAATCTTCGCTCCGATGACCTGGGACGGCGGAAGCGTCGAGACCGAACCGGGGTACGAATACGACGTCGCTGGCGCGATGTTGATGCCCGCCGACCGGTTTAGGACGGTCGCTCCGACGTCCCTCGATGACATGAAACGAGCGTCGGATCGCTTCAAGGTGACGGCGAGTGCCGTCACGGTGCGAGCGTCTCGATTGGGCATGATCAGCGGAACCACGGCACGTCGGTACCTCGACGAACTCCGTGACGAATTTCGTGCTTTGCCGAAGGGAGGCCCGCGCAGCCCGATCCTTCCCGAGAATGCCGTCCGAAAGTACAACGGTCGGGAACTGACGGTGCGGATGTTACGCGCCCTCGACGCATCCAGCATCTCGCAGGGAGACTTCTGCCGCGCGGTTTGCCTCAACCACCTAAAACCGTCGCAGATCGACGACCTTCGGAGCGCAGTCCAATGAGCCTATTCGGGGAGCGCTACGTCATCGATACCAATGCTCTGAGCCAGATTGGGATGAGGAGGCGCCAAAGTCCAGTATTTCTCGAGCGAGTGGTCATCCCCGAAGAAGTACTGCACGAAGCCGAAGGGTTCCCCGACGTGACCACGCTCCGGGAACTTCTGCAGCCAGTCTCTCCACGGACTCTCTACTGGTTAGCTCGAGTGATGAGCACCGTTCCGGAGAGCGACATCCGGCTGGTCGATCTGTACGCGAATCGTGGCAATGCGGACCCCTTCGTCGTCGCCTCGGCACTCGAACTGCAGGAACAAGATAGTCAGTTCCTAGATGCGCCAGAATGGTTGGTTGTCACCGCCGACCAAGCCGTCCGAGACAAGGCCGAGGAATTCGGCATACGGGTCCTCACAAATACTGAGTTTGCTTCTCTCATTGATGACCAACTCCGATGGAGTCCGTAACAATGGCGACACTCCTGTCTGCTGAAAGGTAGCGGCTAGATTACAGCGCCCTTGCGTCATGCGCAGTCGAGGGAGAATGAGTCCGGTGACCCCCGCTCCGCACGGCCAGCCACCAACGCACTCGACCTCGGACGCAGAGACTCTCTCGTGGCTGCCCGACCATCAGACGCACGTGCTCGAGTCCCTCGGACACATCGACGATCAGCTGCACGCGGTGGCAGTCCTGCTGCAGGACTACTCTCGCGACGGAGCGTTCGATCTGCGCGAAGAGGTCGACGGCTCACTGATACGCGTGATCATCGAGCGAGTGAAGCCGATCCCCGCTGCTGTCAGCCGCGGCGCGGCCGACATCCTGAACGCCTTGCGCAACCTGCTCGGGCATGCCGTGTACGCGGAAGTCGAGCACGCTCTTGGGCGGCCCCTCGATGAGGCGGAGAGCCGCGCGCTCGAGATGCCGGTAACCGACACGTTGCCCAACTTCGACAAGTGGTTGAACCACGAGTGGCGCCGGGATCTGCCGCTCCTCGGCAGCGACGGCATCCTCACCCAGAAGCTGCGAGCCCTGCAACCGTTCGAGTGGACCGGGGTGGAACGCCCCCCCTCAGGCTCCTTACCGACTACACGAACGCGACGAAGCATCGGAAGCCCGCCGCGGTCGCGGTCCTGGTGGGGAAGGTGGTCGCGGACTACGACATCTCCGGTCTCAGCGTGCTTTTGCCTGTCGGTGAGCCGGCGCAGGTCGGTGACGTCATCGTCACGGCCCCACGCAGTCCTCGTATGGAGTCGATGTGTGGCCGCTCATCGCGATCCGGCGTGCAACCTCAGACTAGCGAGTCCTGGTGCCGGAGCTAGCACACCTCGAGCAGTGGGTTCGAGTGACTGAGTGTGAGGACTTTCGGGCGCCACGCGGATGTCTCGAGCGCCGGAAGCCGCTCCACTGAAAGGATGGTGCCCACGTTCCGTGCTGGAGTTGGGCAGCGGTGAAGGGGTGAGGTCATGTCGCGAAACAACGATGATGGCGCGGTACATGCGCCAACTCCTCTCTATATCGTTGCAGCTCCGCTCGGAAGCGCTGGCGAAGAGTTCCAACCGCTGTTTCTCGAGGATGCACCGCCTGGAGGGACTTTCGATGACGCGCTTCGACCAGCCCTCCGCGGTATTTGGTACGCCCTACATCTGCCGAAAACGCGTTTCGAGACGCTCGACCTATCGCTGGGAGCGATTCAGGCTGGGCCGGTTGGAACTCCTCACCCGCACACGATCGCCCTGATACCGGACACACTCCTCCAGAAACTAGATCTGATGCGGGTGCTTGCCAGCGCCTACGACCCGACGCTGATCATCGCCGACGCCGCTGCCATGCCGGCGGCAGCTGCAGCGAGTGCGACCATCGGAGCGACACTTTCGCCGATCACCTTCGGGGCCACGAATCAGGTGCTGCTCGATGATCATTGGCGGGAGCTCACGGAGGCATGGTCTGTGGACTGGCCAGAGCGTGCACACGTTGACCCGACGCCGCTGACGTGGACATGGCCTATCCCTGCGGACGGATCACTCCTGCCTTTGCTGCGGCTCCGTCGGCTCATGGGTTCCGTGGACCCGGTGGCGCCATCGTGGTCGGAGCCGGCAGGATCCGCTCGGGACCTCTGGCAACAGCGGCGCCACTTGAACGCGTTGGCGCAACTCGAGCAGGAGTTGCCCGACGACCCGTCGGACGCCGACGTCGCGCTGGCCCTCCCTGCTGCGCTGCACCTGCAGACACCTTTGACGCGTCCTCGCCTGACGGTCAGCATCTCCGGCACGGCGTCCCGATACCTCCGATTCGCTACGACCACAGAAGGCGTCTCCGAAGTCGCGTTCCGCGATGACTATCCCGATGTGCGTGCGCTTCTCGTCGCTCACTCGGCGACCAGCGATGACAGCATGGGTATCCTCCTTGAAGATGTCCTCGATCCGAAGGTGTTCCACGCGTTGGCGGCGCTCGAACAAGCGTGGGCCGATCAGGCAAAGCCATCGGCGCTGCTGCGGGTGCAGCAGCGGCTGGATGACGCTGCCGAATCGCTCTGGACCGACAACCTGACGACTGCGATCCGCTTCGCGTCATCAATGGAAGTGTTCTCGAACTTCCCAATCGGTCTACTGACGCTGCCAGGAGACTCCGCGCCGCTATCAGCCATGCTGCCGATCAATTACCACACGGTGAACCCGCTCACTCGTGCACTGCAGAGCGAGCTTGGCCCGCACGCGTCTCACAACTTCGCCTCCGGCTTCACCGTCCTCATCGCTGAATGCATTCCCGACTCTGATCGAGTGGGGCGAGCGAGCAGGAGCGCCTGGAACCTCGTCGCGCAGGAGGCGAAGGAGTGGCCGGTCGGCGTGCAAGTCCACCTGCAGGAGACGCTGACGAAAGGGGCGCTGCGCAGCGCGATCGACTCCGTGCGGCCAAACGTGCTCGTTCTCAGTGCGCACGGCTTCCACGACGCCGCATCGAATGTCGCGGGGGTCGTCATCGGAGATGAGCACAGCATGGGCGAGGACCTCGGGCCCATGCCGCCCCTCGTGATTCTGAGTGCTTGCCACACTTCGCCGCGCGGCGGCGGTGTCGTCAACGTCGGCGATCTCCTTCTCGCCGCGGGTGCCACTGCTGTTCTGACCACACTTGTTCCCGTCGATGTCTGGCACAACTCGCAACTGGTGTCGCGGCTGCTCCGTTACATGTCGCTGGCCGTCGGGGATGAGGCTTCGGAGCCGGCGACCGACGTGTCTGAGGTGTGGCACCGCGTGCAAACAAGCAACGTCGTGATCGACCTGACCTATACCAACCCCCGGCTACTGGACTGGTCGCACAGGCGCGTGAATGGCCGCAGCCCAATTGAACGTTTCATGACTGGGGACTACGGGGTGCCGCTGCGGTCGTCGGTCCTTTACGCCGATGCGGAAGCGCGCCTACTGGTGATCGCCGGGCTGCAGGGCGACGTGGAGCGAGTCCGGAACTGGCTCCGCAACCCGGGTTACCGACGTGAATCGCTGATGTATACGATGGTCGGCCGTCCATCGCTCCTGCGACTCAGGGCCACGTGAGACGCCGGCCCTTCGCTTGAATCACGCGTTGAAGCAAGGGGTCGCGGCGTAGGACATCGGTCGGGCTGTACCACGGCCGATCCTAAACCGCGAGAACATCCCGGGGAACGCCACCGGGATGGTGTTGAGCTCCACGAGCTCTCCCGTGCCCGCTCGAAGTGGAAGTGGCTCCGGCCGAGAACGGACTACTTCCGCTTCGTCCTCGATCGGGTTGCCCTTCGGACCAGGCGACGGCAGTCTTTGCAGCCGACCGAGCCCTCCGCCACATGGTTGTCGGGGCGTTCCTGGAAGTCCCCGTGGAGCGGGCAGATCACGGTGACGTAAGTCTTCTGGTCGATGAAGACGACCTTCGCGTAGTCGTACTTGTCGCCGTGCCGGTTGGTTGCACGTTGGATGAAACGCTGCGTGCGCAACTCCTGGTTGGCGTTGCGAAAGCCCTTGCAGCTTCGGCATCCCTGGCCGCGCTGCTGGCCCCAGGGCGTTTCGCGGACTCGGCGGTGCTCGCGCGGGGTTTGCTCGAAGGTCCCGTGGTCGGGGCAGATGATGGTGACCTTGGTATCGCCGTTGACGTAGCTGAGCGGAACGTGCGCGTAGTCGTATCGGCTGTCGTGTAGCTTCGTCGCGAAGTTGATGAACTCGGCGGCTCGTTCTTCACGGGTAGCGGTGCGGTAGTCCAATGAGTCCTCCAGGAGTCGTTGTCCTGGAGCTATGCCGTCACGCCCAAACCAGCTGGGGAAGTCGGCTAGGAGCGGTCCTTCAAGGCCGTGTCGGTCTACTTCTCGGCGTTCCTCACGTCAGAGTCCGACCGTCAGGCATAGCCGTGGCATGCCTTCGCTCCCTACCGTCGTTCGAGCGGCGCTCCGCTCACCGATTTCAACTGAGCACCTCGTCGTGCCGAGCCAGGAGACTGTCACGTCCGCGACTGCCCTGGGGCGGCCGATGGGCGCCGCCTTCGGTCGGCCGTTCCCACGTCGAGGTCTCGTCGAGCACTGCTCGCACGTCCAATGTTGGGAACCCGAGCCGCTCATCCTCGGGGACTCAACGCTCGGGGCCCGAAGCTCGAACGCAGACAAGGGGACTCTTGTCGCGCAGCTTCGCCCAGAGCCCCTCCACGCGATGCGGAAGTACCGGAACCAGTCGGTTCCCGCGGACCGGTGGGCCAACATCGAGCCGTTCGTGCTGGACGCTGTCGCGGTCGTCGCGCCCGCGTGTGCCTACCTTGCTGAACGGCTGATGGTCGCGGTGACGCCGTACGTTGACTGGGTCGTCCACGTCAACGGGATGCAGAAGGTCGCGAACGTGTTTCACCCGGTGCTGATCCGCCGGTATATATCTCGCGACGACCTCAACCTCAAGGACAAGACTCTCCGCGTTTACCGGTCCTTCCTGCTCCGGATCTCGGAGGTCGTCCTCCCCGACGAGGGTCCGATCGAGTTTGCGCCGTTGAACGGGCAGTCCGTCAGTAGCCCGTACACCGACCGCGAGCTGAACCTGCTCGAGTCCTGGGCACGTGGTCAGTCAACTGCACTGCGACGTCGAGGTGCTGGTGCAGTCCTTGCCCTAGGTGCAGGTGCTGGGCTGGATCCGTGGGAGATGCAGCACCTGCACCGTAGCGACGTGCGCGTCGACCGGCACGGAGCGCTCGTTGACGTACGCGGTGGGACGCTGAGGTTGGTGCCCGTGCTTCAACGATGGGAGCAGCTCCTCATCGACTCTCTCGCGGACGTGCCGGACGACGCATGGGTGCTCGGCGGGGCCAACAAGAAGGCGACCTACAACTTTGTCACGCCGTTCATCAATCACACCGACTTCGGCAACGAGCCGAAGCCAGTCCCGACGCGAATGCGCGCTAGCTGGCTTACCACGCACCTTGCTGCAGGCACGCACGGCGCTGACCTCATGGCTGCCGCCGGTCTGAGCAAGCCCGAGCACCTCGTCACATCCCTGCGGCACCTTCCGACGATGAACGCTTCCGCGCACCGTCGACGGATCCTCGCCGAAGCCCGCGAAGCTCGGTGACGCACTCAAAGGACACGGAATCGTGCCGCCCGGAGCTGCTGCTCGCGTTCGGGCAGCAGGCGGCCGCGGGCGCAGCGCTCTTCGAGTCTGGGATCGAGAAGCTCACTGTCGAGGAACACGACCGCCGTAATGCCTTCAACAGGCTCGCCGAGATAGACGAACTCAGACTCATCGCCTAGCGCGGCCGCTGCCCCTCCCAGAACCGAACACGAAGAACTTCGCCCGGCAACGTCTCCCAGTTGCCGCGATGCCCCCTGCCCTCAACCGGGTCGGGGGCTTTCGTTCGTTCAGAAGGAAGCGAGCGCGCACCTCGGCGGCGAGCAACTCAGGCACCCTGACCGCTCCGACGACCGTCCGCGCGCTGCGGCATCGCAGACGAGGGCAATATTCACAACGAGATCCACCAATAGTCCGATCACCCCCCCCGGCTCCGCCTCCAGGATTCGAACCCGGACCTAACGGCACCAAAGGCCGTCGTGCTGCCATTACACCAAGGCGGAACGCACCCGTGGGTGCTTGTCCATCCTCCCACGACCGACGAGGCTGGCCGTCCGCCCCGGGTTCGGCCAAGATGGAGGGATGCCGCACCAGGACGAGGTCGACCGGATCGTCGCGGCGTGGGGTCGGGAACGTGCTGATCTGGACTTCGGCCCGCTCGAGGTCCTGTCCCGCGTCGACCGGCTGGCCCGGCACCTGGACCGTGCCCGGCGCGCGGCGTTCGACGCCGGCGACATGGAGCCGTGGGAGTTCGACGTGCTCTCGGCCCTGCGGCGTGCGGGCGAGCCGTACGAGCTGAGCCCGAAGACCCTGCTCCAGCAGACCCTGGTGTCGAGCGGCACGATGACGAACCGGGTCGACCGGTTGGCGGCGCGGGGCCTGGTCGGTCGGCGGACGGACCCGAAGGACGGTCGCGGCATCCTCGTGGCGTTGACGACGAAGGGCCGGGTCGCGGTCGACGCCGCGATCGCGGACCTGCTGGCGGCCGAGCGGGACATCCTCTCCGGGGTGTCCGATGACGAGCAAGACCAGCTCGCCGGGCTGCTCCGACGACTCATCCTGGGCCTCGGGGACTAGCCTCCGGCCCATGCACGCGATCACCCTGGCCGTCGCCGACGTCGCACGATCGGCGGAGTTCTACCGCGCCCTGCTCGGCATCGAGGGCAGCGGCGTCATCGGCACCGAGTACCCGGCGACGGAGACCCAGGCGGGCGGGACGACGGCGATGTTCACCCTCGACGACGGCCTGATCGTCAGCGTCTACGGGCGGGACGACATGGCGAAGGACTCGGGGGTCGCCCTCGCTGACGGCCCTGCGGCCACGATCGGGCACTTCGTCGACAGTCAGGCCGACGCCGAAGCGTTCCTCGACCGGGCCCGTATCGCCGGCGCCACGATGCTCGCGGCGCCGTACACACGCCCGTGGGGCATGTGGTCCGGCTTCTTCCAGGACCCGGAGGGGCACCTGTGGGAGGTCGTCGCGAACCCCGGCGGCGGCGCCCCCGAGGACGCGAAGCCAGCGGAGTAGACCCGCTCAGACCCCGAGCAGCTCCGCGACCTCGAGCCAGCGTTCCTCGAGCTGCTCGATCTCGGCCTCGTGCGCCGCGAGCTTCGCCTGCAGCTCCCCGAGCCCGCCGTAGTCCGACTGGTCGTGGATCGCGAACTGGTCGAGCAGCTTCTTCCGGTCCGCGCCGACCTTCGCGATCTTCCGGTCGAGCGCCGACATCTCCTTCTCGGCCGTCCGACGCTCCGCGCCCGACAAGCCCGAGGCGGCCGCAGCGGACCCGCCGGGACCGGCCGACGCACTGGAACCGGCCACGGCACCGGCCGAACCGGTCCCGCCAGCCGTGTCGGGCCTCCCGGCAGACGCGGCGGCAGCCGCAGAAGCAGTCCCACCACCGGTGCCGGCCGCACGGAGCCGCATGTACTCGTCGACGCCGCCGGGCAGGTGTCGCAGGTGGCCGCCGAGCACGGCGTACTGCTGGTCGGTGACGCGCTCGAGCAGGTACCGGTCGTGGGAGACGACCAGCAGGGTGCCCGGCCAGGTGTCGAGCAGGTCCTCCATGGCCGCGAGCATGTCGGTGTCGAGGTCGTTGGTGGGCTCGTCGAGGATCAGCACGTTCGGCTCGTCGAACAGGATGAGCATGAGCTGCAGGCGGCGCTTCTGTCCACCGGACAGGTCCTTGACCGGCGTGGAGAGCTGCTCCGCCGTGAAACCGAGGCGTTCGAGCAGCTGCGCCGGCGTCATCTCCTTGCCGTCGGCGACGTAGCTCGTCTTCTTGCGGGCGACGACCTCGCGCACCCGGTCGTCCGCGAACTGCGCCAGGTCGGCGAGCTGCTGGTCGAGGACCGCGACCTGCACCGTCTTGCCGGTCTTCACCCGTCCGCTCGTCGGCGCGAGCGTGCCCGAGACGAGGTTGAGCAGCGTCGACTTGCCGGCACCGTTCGGGCCGAGGATGCCGGTCCGCTCCCCCGGTGCGATGCGCCACTCGATGCGGTCCAGGATCTGGGTGCCGTCGAACGAGACGCTGACGTCGAGCAGGTCGACGACGTCCTTGCCGAGGCGGGCGGTCGCCGTCTTCGCCAACGCGACCGTGTCGCGGATCGGCGGGACGTCGTCGATCAGGGCGTTCGCCGCGTCGATGCGGAACTTCGGCTTGCTCGTCCGGGCCGGTGCGCCACGGCGCAGCCACGCGAGCTCCTTGCGGGCCAGGTTCTGACGGCGCTGCTCGCTGGCGGCGGCCTGCCGGTCGCGCTCGACGCGCTGCAGGATGTACGCCGCGTAGCCGCCCTCGAACGGGTCGACGACGCCGTCGTGGACCTCCCACGTGTCGGTCGACACCGCGTCGAGGAACCACCGGTCGTGCGTCACGACCACCATGCCGCCCTGGTTCGACGACCAGCGACGGTTGATGTGCTCGGCGAGCCACTGGATGCCCTCGACGTCCAGGTGGTTCGTGGGCTCGTCGAGGAACAGGACGTCCCAGTCACCGACCAGCAGCCGCGCGAGTGCCACACGGCGGCGCTGGCCACCGGACAGCTCGTCGACGCTGACGTCCCACGGGATGTCCGACACCAGACCGCCGATGACGTCGCGGATCTTCGGGTCGCCGGCCCACTCGTGCTCTTCCAGGTCACCGACGACGGTGCTGCCGACCGTCGCGCCCTCGGGCAGGATGTCGCGCTGGTCGAGGTAGCCGACGGTCAGCCCACGGCGGTGCGTGACGCGGCCGTCGTCGGGTTCGAGGCGCTGGGACAGCAGCGCGAGCAGGGTCGACTTGCCGTCACCGTTCCGGCCGACCACGCCGATCCGGTCCCCCTCGTCGATGCCGAGGGTGACGTTGTCGAAGACGACCTTGGTGGGGAACTCGAGATGCAGGTTCTCGGCGCCGAGGAGATGTGCCACGCGTCAAGGGTAGGCGGCGTGGCGGGGTGGTCGGTGCGGGGCCGGTGGTCGGGGTGGTTGGCTGGCTCTGGTCGCACGGTGCGCGCTTGTTCGAGTGGTGCGAGGTTGCCCGCTCGGTGCGAGCCTGTAGCGGCGCACGGAGCGCGCAACCTCGCACCAGCCGACAGACGGCGCACGGTGCGCCGGTGCGCCGGTGCGCCGGCGCGTCGGCCTGGAGGCCCGGGTCAGCTCGCGGGGGTCGGCTCGGCTCCGCTGGGCGGTGCGTCAGTTCGCGGGTGCGGCGTCGCCCTCGCCCGCGGCTTCCTTCGCGCGCTTCAAGCGGGCCTGCGCCTCCCAGTACTCGATCTCGCGTTCGAGCTCGGCGAGCTCCTGCTCCGTGCTGGTCACGCGCTTCGCGCCGTGGGCACTGCGGGCGACGCCGAGGGTGGCGTACCGGTCCTCGTGACGGGTGGGCTCGATGTAGCGGCCGTGGTTCCTTTCGCCCGGTGCCCAGTCGTGGCCGATGGCGAACCAGACGATGCTGCCGACGACGGGGACCAGGATCACGAGGATCACCCACGCGATCTTCGGCAGGCCGCGGATCTGGTCGTCGTTCTTGGTCAGGATGTCGATCAGGGCGAAGACCAGCAGGATGACGGTGATCCCGGGCAGCAAGACGCTCATGTTCGCGATTCTATGGATCCGCTTGGAGTCTCACCATGCCCCGAACGAGCGTCGCGGTTGCGAAGGTGCACAGGGTCGGCGTCCTACAGGGCAGCGACCCACTCGTCGGACCCGTCCGTGAACCGCTGGTGCTTCCAGATCGGCACCCGCTCCTTCACCAGATCGACGAGCTCGCCGCACGCCGCGAACGCCTGCGCCCGGTGCGACGACGCCACCGCTGCGGCGAGCGCGACGTCCCCGATGCCGAGGGCCCCGACGCGGTGCAGCACGGCGATCCGGACGTCGGGGTGCGCATCGGCGACGGCGCGGGCGACCTCGGCGATGACGTCACCGGCGCTGGGGTGCCGTTCGTAGTCGAGCGCGGTGACGCCCTTGCCGCCGTCGTGGTCGCGGACGACGCCGGCGAAGGTGACGACGGCGCCGTCCTGGTCGGTGGCGACGACGGCCGAGACCTCGTCGACGGTGATCCCCCGATCGACGACGTCGGCGAGGACGACGCGTGCATCCGGTGCCGGGGACGGAGCCGGCGACGCGGTCACGACGCACTCCGCGGCGCGTGGCCCTCGCCGTGCACCTGCGCGAGTACGTGCTCGACCAGCCCGTCGAGTACGGCCAGTCCGTCCGCGACGCCGCCGCGGGACCCGGGCAGGGTGACGATCAAGGATCCACCGGTGCTGATGCCGGCGATGCCGCGGCTGAGCAGTGCGGTCGGACCGGCTCCGGCGAGGCCCCGACGACGGACCTCTTCGAGGATGCCCGGCAGCTCCAGGTCGATGAGGGGCGCGACGGCCTCTGGCGTCCGGTCGGTCGGGGTGACGCCGGTTCCCCCGGTCGTGATGACGATCCGGGCTCCGGCGAGCAGTTCGGCGGTCACGGTCTCGGTGATGGCCCCGCCGTCGGGGACGATCACGGGCTCGGCGACGGTGAAGTCCCGCTCGCGGAGCCACCCGGCGATGACGGGCCCGGTGCGGTCGAGTGCGGGGTCGGCGGCGGCCTGCGTGGACACCACCACGACGGCGGCACGGCCCCTGGTCGGCTGCGAGGTCATCGGTTGCTCCAGTCCCCGGACCGTCCGCCGTGCTTCTCGAGCACCCGGACGTCCGTGATCGAGGCCGCTCGGTCGACGGCCTTCACCATGTCGTACACGGTCAGTGCGGCGACGCTGGCGCCGGTCAGCGCTTCCATCTCGACACCGGTCCGCGACGTCGTGCGCACCGAGACCTCGATCAGCACGCGGTCGTCGGCACCGGTGATGTCGACCTGCACGCCGGCGATGGGCAGCGGGTGGCAGAGCGGGATGAGGTCGGACGTCTTCTTCACCGCCATGATCGCGGCGATGCGGGCGGTGCCGATGACCTCGCCCTTCGGCAGGGAGCCGTCGAGGATGCGGGCCACGACGTCGGGCCGGGTGACGAGCGTGGCGGTGGCGGTCGCCGAGCGGTCGGTGACGTCCTTCGCGGACACGTCGACCATGTGCGCGGACCCGTCAGCGCGCACGTGCGACAGGTCGGCCTGCTCGGCAGCGTCGGCCTGCTCGGCAGCGTCGGACGGATCGGCCGCGTCGGACGGATCAGACACGTCGGACGGATCAGACACGTCGGTCGTGTCGACGGGTTCGGTCATCGGAGACTCCAGACGGTCAGGACGTCACCGGGTTCGACGGTGTCGACCCCCACCGGGACGTGGACGAGGTGCGTGGCGGCCGCGTAGTGCGCGAGCAGGTGGGAACTCGGTCCACCCACGAAGTGGACGACCCCGTCGGCCACCCGTCCACGCCGCACCTGGTGCTTGCCGCCCGGTGACTGCGCAGCCGATGCCGCGGGCAGGTGCAGCACGGCGCGATCGGCCGGCAGTCCGACGAGGGGCGCGAGCAGCGGACGGAGGAAGACCTCGAACGAGACGAGTGCGGACACGGGGTTGCCCGGGAACGAGACCACGGGCACCGGGCGACCGGCGAGCACCACGCTGCCGAACGCCTGCGGCCCGCCGGGCTGCATCGCGACCGGGGTGACGGCGAGCCCGCGGGGTTCGAGTGCCTGCCGCACGACCTCGTACGCGCCCGCACTGATCCCCCCGGTGGTGAGCACGAGGTCGGCCCACTCGCCCACGGCGTCGTCGAGCTCGGTGACGAACGCGTCGACGTCGTCGGGGACCCGGACCGTGCGGGACGAAGCTCCGACCTCGGCGAGCGCCGCCCGCAGTGCGATGCCGTTCGCGTCGCCGATCGTCGCCGCGTCGGCGTCGGCGCCCTGCAGTTCGGACCCGGTCGACACGACGAGGACCCGCAACGGGCGGCGGACCTGCACGGTGGGCACTCCGGCGGACGCGAGCGCGCCGAGCAGGGCTGGGGTGATCGGCGCACCGATCGGAGCGATGGACGCACCGAGGGCCAGGTCGCTGCCGGTCGCTCGCACGAAGGTGCCGGGCACGAGGTCAGCGGGCACCGCGACGTGCCCCAGGTCGAGCGCGGCCGGGAAGGACCCCGGCGACGTGGCCTCCACCGGGAAGACCGCATCGGCGCCGTCGGGGATCCGCGCGCCCGTCATGATCGGTGCGGCGGTGCCGGAACCGAGCGGTGCGGGGACGACCCCGGCGGGGATGGGCGCGACCACCCGGACGTCCTGCCCGGCATCGGCCACCCGGACCGCGAACCCGTCCATCTGGCTGTTGTCGAAGGGCGGCAACGGGACCGGGGAGGCGACGGGCGCAGCGAGCACGCGGTACCCGTGTCCGGCACGGCCGTCGACGGCCAGGTCGTCGATCCGCCACGACGCGGCCCCGAGGCCCGCCACCACCGGCGCGAGCAGAGCCGCCAGGTCGTCGCGGTGCTGACCGATCGTTCGCACAGGTGCCTCCGAACAGGGATGGTGTCGCCGCTCCCGGTTCGTCCGGGGCCGGCGTCAGTAGCGTATCCAGCGCGCAGACCGCGCCGACGACCTTTCGGAGGACCTGTGGAGAACGACGAAGCCGTGACGATCGGTGTCATCGGGGGCTCCGGCCTCTACCAGCTGTTCGAGGAGGGCACCGCCGAGGAACTGGACGTGCCGACGCCGTTCGGCCCGACGTCGAGCCCGATCAGCATCGGCACGCTGTCCGGCCGTCGGGTCGCCTTCCTCACCCGGCACGGTCGTGAGCACTCCGTCGCCCCGCACCGCATCAACCACCGCGCCAACGTCTGGGCGCTCCGCTCCCTGGGGGTCCGGGCGATCGTGTCCTCGAGCGCCGTCGGCGGCCTGCACCCCGACTACGCCCCCGGCACCTTCGTCGTGACCGACCAGCTCATCGACCGCACCTTCGGCCGTGCGGACACGTTCTTCGAGGACGACGTCCAGCACCTGTCGTTCGCCGACCCCTTCGACCCCACGCTGCGGCGCGCGGCCGTCGAGGCGATCGCCGCACTCGACGTGCCGTTCCGTCCGACCGGCACGTGCGTCGTCATCCAGGGCCCGCGGTTCTCGACCCGCGCCGAGTCCGTCTGGTTGCGCGAGGCCGGCGGGCACACGATCAACATGACGATGACCCCCGAGGTCCCGCTCGCCGCCGAGCTCGGCATCGCGACCGTCAACCTGTCGTTCGTCACCGACGCCGACGCCGGCCTGGCCCCGACCGAGGACGAAGCCGCCGCAGCGGCCGCCCACGCGGCCACGGCGGACGCAGCGGCCACCGCGGACGCAGTCGACGACGCCGGGGCACCCGTCACCCACGCCCTCGTGATGGAACGTCTCGCCCGCGCCAACGAGGTGATCGTCCGCGCCATCGGCGAGATCGTCGGGGCGATCCCCGCCGACTTCACCCCGCGCGAACTCGTCCCGACCAGCGCGAGCGCCAGCATCATGCAGGCCCAGCCCACGGGCGCCAGCGTCACGCAGGCCCAGCCCGCCACGGGACCCACCGCATGAGCCGCCTCCTCGTCACCGGCGGCGCCGGCTTCATCGGCTCCGCGATCGTCCGCCGCGCCCTGGCCGACGGCCACGAGGTCCGCGTCCTCGACTCCCTCCGCGACGACGTCCACGGCGATCCCGGCGAAGTCGTCCGAGCCCACCAGCAGCAGGGCATCGAGTTCGTGCACGGCGACGTCCGCGACCGGATCTCGCTCGACGCCGCGCTCGACGACGTGGACGTCGTCTGCCACCAGGCCGCCAAGGTCGGCCTCGGCGTCGACTTCCAGGACGCCCCCGACTACGTCTCGTCGAACGACGCCGGCACCGCTCACGTCCTCGCCGGCATGGACCGGCACGACATCGGCCGGCTCGTCGTCGCGAGTTCGATGGTCGTCTACGGCGAGGGCGCGTACACGACGTCCGACGGCCAGCCCGTCCGGCCGCCGGCCCGTCGCCGCGAGGACCTCGATGCCGGCCGCTTCGACCCGATCGGCCCGGACGGCCACCCCCTGCTGCCCGGCCTGATCGACGAGTCCGCCGCGCTCGACCCCCGCAACGTGTACGCGCAGACGAAGGTCGCGCAGGAGCACCTGGCCTCGAGCTGGGCGCGCGCGACGGGCGGCCGGGCGATCGCGCTCCGCTACCACAACGTGTACGGACCCGGCATGCCCGCGAACACCCCCTACGCCGGTGTCGCCTCACTGTTCCGCTCGGCACTGGCCCGCGGCGAGGCGCCCCGCGTGTTCGAGGACGGTGCCCAGCGCCGCGACTTCGTGCACGTCGACGACGTCGCCGGGGCGAACGCCGCCTCGATCGCCGCGACCACCGACCTGCCCGCCGACTCGTTCCGCGCGTACAACGTCGGGTCCGGCGTCGTGCACACGATCGGCGACATGGCCGCGGCGATCGCCGGCCCCGACGGCCCGCAGCCGGTCGTCACGGGTGAGTACCGCCTGGGCGACGTCCGCCACGTCACGGCGAGTTCGGACCGCATCGCCGCCGAGCTCGGCTGGCGCGCCGAGGTCGACTTCGTGGCCGGCATGCGCGACTTCGCGACCGCTCCCCTCCGGAGTGCCGTCAAGTAGCCCGCTTCGTGAGCAGGAATGGTCGGGTCGCCGGACGCGACCCGACCACTTCTGCTCACGAAGCACACCTATCCCCCGTTCTGGGGACCCCGCCGCGGAACAGCGCGCTGACTGACCAGCGGGTACAGGTTTCCTGTACCCCGCCGCGCGTCGTCGTGTTACGTCGAGTGCATGACAGGACAGACCCGTCGTTCTGACGAACGGCACCGAATGACGGACATGAGTGTCGACGTCATCCTCCCGTGCCTCGACGAGGCCGATGCCCTGCCGAAGGTGATCGCACGCCTGCCGGAGGGCTACCGCGCGATCGTGGTGGACAACGGCTCGACCGACGGCTCCGCCGACGTCGCCCGCGCCCACGGCGCCCTCGTCGTCACGGAACCGGTGAAGGGCTTCGGTTCCGCCTGCGCCGCCGGCGTCCGCGCCGCCACCGCGGACTTCGTCGCCTTCTGCGACGCCGACGCGTCGATGGACCCCGCCGAACTGCCGCCGCTCGTCGATCGCGTCGCCAGCGGCCGCGTCGACCTGGCGCTCGGCCGCCGCGTCCCGACCGGCAAGGGCGCCTGGGCGCCGCACGCCCGGTTCGCGAACCGCGTCCTCGCCGTCCTCATGCACCGCGCGACCGGCTACCGTCTGCGCGACCTCGGCCCGATGCGCGTGATGCGTCGTGAGGACCTCGTCTCCCTCGACCTGCGGGACCGCCGCAGCGGCTACCCGCTCGAGATGGTCCTGGCCGCGCACGCGGCCGGCTGGCGCGTCGACGAGTCCGACATCGGCTACGCGCAGCGCATCGGCGACAGCAAGGTGACCGGCACGCTCCGCGGCACCGTCAACGCGGTCCGCGACATGACCCGCCTGCTGCGTGCGTACCGCCGGGAGGCCCGTGTCCGGGTCGTCGCACCGGCGTCTGTCCGTCACGTGACCGGCTCCACCGCCGCGACCGGTTCCGCGGCACGGCCCGACTCCGCACCCGTCACCGCCTCGGCCGAGGGAACGCGCGCATGACCGCCGGCATCACCGTGGCCGTGGTCGCGAAGGAGTGCCTGCCCGGCAAGGTGAAGACCCGGCTGACCCCGGCGCTCTCCCCCGAGGGTGCCGCACGTGTCGCGTCCGCGAGCCTCGCCGACACCCTGTCGACCGTCCGCGCCCTGCCCGCCGAGCGCCGCGTCCTGTTCTTCGACGGCGACGTCGTGCCGGAGTCGGCCGACGGCTTCGACGTCCTGCACCAGCCCGGTGGCGGTCTCGACGAGCGCCTCGGCTTCCTGTTCGACGCGATCGACGGCCCGTTGCTGCTCGTCGGCATGGACACCCCGCAGGTGTCGGCCGACGACCTGGCCCCGGTGTTCGACCAGCCGGAACGCGGCGCCTGGTTCGGCCCCGCCGAGGACGGCGGCTTCTGGTCGCTCTACCTGCACGACCCGACCGGTGACCTGCTGCGCGGCGTCCCGATGTCCCAGGACGACACCGGTGCGGTCCAGCTCGCACGCCTCACCGACGCCGGCCTCGACGTCGGGATCCTCGGCGAACTCCTCGACGTGGACACCGTGCCCGACGCCGAGCGCGTCGCCGAGATCGCGCCGGACTCCGGCTTCACCCAGGCACTCCGTGCCGAGACCGTGGGGAGTCTGTAGATGACCATGCACGCACCCGTCTCCTTCGGCGCCGGCGGCGGCGAGCCGTACGCCAGGGCCCTGCGCTCGGACGGCAGCCTCCGCCTGACCGACCCGGCCCGCCCCGACGTCGTGACGACGATGGACGTCAGCCGCTGGAGCGCCGCGGCCGACCGCGTCGACCGCTCGCTGCTCGACGACGCCGACGGCCCCGTGATCGACATCGGCTGCGGCCCCGGTCGGATGCTCGTGGCCGCCCGCACCCTCGGCATCCCGGCGCTCGGCGTCGACGTCTCGGCCGAGGCCGTCGCCATCGCGCAACGGTCCGGCGGCACGGCCGTCCAGGGATCGGTGTTCGACGCGGTCCCCGACGAGGGGCACTGGGACACCGCCCTGGTCATCGACGGCAACATCGGCATCGGCGGCGACCCCGCCGCGCTGCTGGAGCGCTGTCGCGAGATCGTCCGCACCGGCGGCCGGGTCATCGTCGAGACGAACCCCGACCCCCTCGCCGACCGCGTGTACACCGCCCGCGTGGTGGACACCGACGGCCACGAGAGCGCCGGGTTCCCCTGGGCCGAGGTCGGGCTCGACGCGCTGCACCGGCACGCGGCGGACGCGGGCCTCGTGGCGCGGCAGAGCTGGACGGTCGCGGGCCGGAGCTTCTGCGAGCTCTTGGCCTGATCGCGCACGTTCGTGCACTTGTTTTGCATGATGCAAGACAGTCACGTACGGTGGTGTCTCCAGCCGACGGCGTCAGGGTCGTCGGACCGGCGATCCTCGATGCCGCCACCACATCGAGGAGACCACCATGACGAACAGCACCTTCCCGTTCGGCGGCACCTTCGTGTCCGGGCTCGGCGGACGTGACGAGCGCGGGACCTTCACCGGCAGCCGCGCCACCGACTCGGTCGGCACCTACACGGGCGCGCCGATCACCGGGCGCCTCGGGCGCTTCACCGACACGCAGCGGTCGCGTCCCGGCACCTGGACCGCGTCGACCCGCACCGCCACGGGCTCGTTCCGGACGGCGACGGGCTCGTTCCGCACCGCCTGACCCCCACCGGCGGACACGGCCCGGTCCGCGCTCTGCGGCCCGGGCTGTGCGCCGGCCGGACGTCTCCGGGCGCGCGATGCCAGGATGGACGCATGAACGACCGCGCCGGCACCCCCGCGACCGCAGACGACCTCGTCGACATCGACGCGCTCGTCGCCGCCTACTACGACCGTGTGCCCGATGTCTCCGTCGCCGAGCAGCAGGTCGTGTTCGGGACCTCCGGACACCGCGGCTCCTCGCTCGACTCCGCCTTCAACGACACCCACATCGCCGCGATCACGCAGGCGATCGTCGAGTACCGGCAGTCGCAGGGCACCGACGGCCCGCTCTTCATCGGGCGCGACACCCACGCGCTGTCCGGCCCTGCCGAGCGCACCGCACTCGAGGTCCTCGCCGCCAACGGCGTGCACGTGCTGGCCGACAGCGACAACGGCTACGTGCCGACCCCCGCGTTGAGCCACGCGATCATCCGCTACAACCGCGCTGGCAACCCCGACACCGCGGACGGCATCGTCATCACGCCGAGCCACAACCCGCCCCGCGACGGCGGCTTCAAGTACAACCCGCCGCACGGCGGACCGGCCGACAGCGACGCCACGAGCTGGATCGCGAACCGGGCGAACGCGATCATCGAGGGCGGCAACGCCGAGGTGCAGCGCACCGAGCACGCCACCCCCGACCGCTACGACTTCCTGCACACCTACGTCGCCGACCTCGAGAACATCATCGACATCGCCGCGATCAAGCGCGCCGGGGTGAAGATCGGCGCCGACCCGCTCGGCGGTGCCTCGCTCCCCTACTGGAACCTCATCCGCGACCACTACGGCCTCGACCTGACCGTCGTGAACCCGGACGTCGACCCGACCTGGTCGTTCATGACGCTCGACTGGGACGGCAAGATCCGGATGGACCCGTCGAGCCCGTCGGCGATGGCCTCGGTCCTGGCGCACAAGGACGAGTTCGACGTCCTGACCGGCAACGACGCCGACTCCGACCGGCACGGCATCGTCACGCCCGACGGCGGCCTGATGAACCCGAACCACTACCTCGCCGTCGCGATCGAGTACCTCTACGCACACCGTCCGGCCTGGCGCGACGACGCCGCCATCGGCAAGACCCTGGTGTCGTCGAGCATCATCGACCGCGTCGCGGAGTCGCTCGGCCGCCGCCTGTGGGAGGTCCCGGTCGGCTTCAAGTGGTTCGTGCCCGGCCTGATCGACGGTTCCGTCGCCTTCGGTGGCGAGGAGTCCGCGGGTGCGTCGTTCCTGCGCACCGACGGCACCGCGTGGACGACCGACAAGGACGGCATCATCCTGGCGCTCCTGGCGTCCGAGATCGTCGCCGTCACCGGCAAGACCCCCTCGCAGCTGTACGCCGAACTGACCGAGCGCTTCGGCGACCCGGTCTACCAGCGCGTCGACGCCGCCGCCACGAAGGAGCAGAAGGCCCGCCTGTCGAAGCTCGACGGCGAGGCCATCACGGCGGAGACCCTGGCCGGCGACCCGATCACGGCCAAGCTGTCGAAGGCCCCCGGCAACGACGCTGCCGTCGGCGGCGTCAAGGTCGTGACGGACAAGGCGTGGTTCGCCGCACGGCCGTCCGGCACCGAGGACGTCTACAAGATCTACGCCGAGAGCTTCGTCGGGCAGGAGCACCTGGAGCAGGTGCAGCGCGAGGCCAAGGAGATCGTGGACGCCGCACTCGGCGCCTAGTCGGCCACCCGCACGACCGGCACTGGCGGCGGCCGAGGATCAGTCCTCGGCCGCCGCCAGTGCCAGTTCGCAGAACATCGCGTCCGCCCACGAGAACCACGGGCGCGAGAACCGCGTCGGATCCTCGACGTCGAACGACTCGTGCATGTCGCCGGTCCCGCCGTCGGTCGCCACGAGCACGTCGAGCAGCTCCCGACGGCGCGACGGCGACCCGGACACGAGGCCCTCGACCGCCAGGGCGATCGGCCACACCCGCTGCGGCACCGTGTGCGGGCTGCCGACACCGGCGGCCGCGGTGCCGCTGAACCAGTACGGGTTCGCCGGTGACAGCACGAAGTCCCGCGTCGCCGCCCACACCACGTCGTCGAGCACCGACGGCGCGGACAGGGGCAGCGACAGCAGCGACGGCGTGTTCGCGTCGTCCATGAGCAGCACGCCGTCCAGGCCGTCGACCTCGTAGGCGTAGACGTCCGCACCCGCCGGCCCGGCCACGATGCCGTGCTGCCGGACGCCGTCCAGGATGCTCGCGCGCAGCACGTCGGCGTCGTCCGCCAGCCCCGTGTCGGACCAGACCTCGCGGGCGATCGCGGCGACGGCGAGCAACGCCTCGGCGGCGAACAGGTTCGCGGGCACGTTGAAGCCGTACGTGCAGGCGTCGTCCGACGGGCGGAACCCGCACCACGTCATGCCCGTCACGGCGACCGGGGTACCGCGGCCGTCCCGCGCCAGGGTCTCGGTCGGGATCGCCCCGTCGCGCACGAACCGGTACGCCGAGGCGTCGTGGTCCTGTTCGGCGCGCCACTGCGCCACGATCGTGCGGAACACCCGGTGCGCCCGCTCGTCGAGCACCGTCGTGGAGCCGGTCGCCCGCCACAGCGCGTGCGCGAACGTCACCGGGTAGGCCAGGCTGTCCACCTCGTACTTCTGCTCCCACACCAGCGGGTCGGCGTTCAGGTCGTCCGGGTCGTAGTGCGCGCCGTTCGGCTCGCGGTTGAACGAGTTCGCGTACGGGTCGTGCTCGATCAGCCGGAACTGCCGCCGCACGACCGCCCAGAGCAGGTCCGCGAGCGCCGGGTCGTCCGCCGCGAACCGCAGGTACGGCGTCATCTGCGTCGTCGAGTCGCGGAGCCACATCGCCGGGATGTCCCCCGTGATGACGAAGGCGCCGTCGTCGTCGAGCGAGATCGTGTCCCGCAGCGTCCGGACGAGCGCGCGCTCCACCCGGTCCCCGACCTCGGTGCCGACCGCGGCGCGGACCCGGTCGGCGGCCGCCACCAGCGTCGGCGTGATCTCCTCGAGCTGCGTCCGCGTCACGACACCCATCGCACTGACTCCTGTCCGTCGGTGACGCGGACGGTCCGCGTCGACCCGGGTGGATCGAGCACGTCGTCCGTCCAGCAGTCGAGTTCGAGCGGCCGTGCACCGAGCCGGAGACCAGCGTCCCACGTGCCGAGCGCATCGAGTCCGAGCGTGTACGCGGTGTCGACGGTCCCGCCAGCGGGCACGTCGACCGTCACCAGGGCGAGCAGTCGCCGTCGCCGCGGTCGGACACCGGTCTCCCGCCGCCGCCCCCACAGGGGCACCGACACCCGACGGGGCGCGTCCGACCTGTTGCGCACCGTCACCGGGACGGTCACCGTCCCACCGGCCAGGAGGCGCACGGCAGTCACCGCGTCGCTCCCCTCCGCCAAGCGGACGTCCACCCCGTCGCCCGGCCCGGGTGCACCGGTCACGGTCGAGCGGCTGGTCACGTCGACGTAGCCGCGTGCCGTCTCGAGCCGCTCGTCGTGCGCTACGGGCAGGACGCCGTCGGCGCCGGGCCAGGTCGCGGGGAGCCGCCCCTCGGCCGGGGCGCCGAACAGCACGTCCGCGACGGCACGACCGCCGGACGGCCCCGGGAACGGCACGACCAGCACACCATCGGCCAGCGCGAGCACCTCGGTCAGGACCCGCGGGCGACCGTCGACGACGACCGCGACGACCGGCAGACCGCTCTCGCGGGCGGCGCGGAGCACGTCGAGCTGGGCCTCGGGGACGGCGATCGACGCCAGGTCGACCCCCTCGCCGTTCGTGGTGTCCGGTGCCGGACCACTGACGGCGCCGTTGTCCTCGAAGCCGTCGTCGTACGCGCGACGGCTCGAGCCGCCGAGCACCACCACCGCGATGTCAGCGCCGAGGAGCGCCGTGCGGACCGCGAGGAGCCCGTCGGGGCCCGGCAGGGGCTGTCGGAGCCCGCTGCCCCGGGCGGTGCGGATCCGGGCGGGGCCGAGCCGGGCCTCCAGGGCGGAGCGGACGGTGGACGCACCGGGGTCGTCGGGCGGCCTCGGGGGTGCGTAGTCGCCGAGCAGGGCGTCGACGTCGTCGGCGTTCGGGCCGACCACGGCGACGACGGCGTCGGGTGCGATCGCGGGCAGCGCTCCGCCCAGGGCGACCACGGCGCGGCCGGCGGCACGCTCGGCGAGCGCGGCGGTCGTGCGCTCGAGTGCCTCGGCGCGCGTCGGTGCTGGTGCTGGTGTCGTTGGTGGCGCCGGTGTCGGCGTCGCGAGCAGGCCGACGCGGCGCTTGAGGGCGAGCACGCGGTCGACCGCCTGGTCGAGGTCGTCGGTGCTGATCAAGCCGCGGTCCAGCGCCTCGTCGAGGTGCGTGTACGCCTCGTCCCACAGGCTCAGGTCGACCCCGGCACGCAGGGCGAGCGCAGCCGCCGAGGCCGGGTCGGGGGTGACGTCGCGCAGCCGGTCGACGGCGGTCCCGTCGGCCATGACGAGCCCGTCCCAGCCCCAGGCGTCGCGGATCGTGGTCGTGAGCAGGTCGCGGTTGCCGCAGCACGGCACCCCGTCGACGTCGTTGTAGGCCGCCATGAACCCGGCGACGTGTTCGCGTGCGGCGGCGAGCGCCGGCGGCAGGTGGACCTCGGCGAGTTCGCGACGACCGATCGGAGCGCCGGAGCCGTTGCGACCGCCGATGCCGGCGCCCTGCCCCGCCAGGTGCTTCGCGACGACGGCGACGTGCCGGCCGTCGATGGGGCCGGGGCCGCCACCCTGCATGCCGCGCACGGTGGCGGCGACCATGATCGCGGCGAGCGCGGCGTCCTCCGACCAGCACTCCTCGCTCCGGCCCCACCGGGGGTCGCGCAGGACGTCGAGCCCGGAGACGAGGGCGACGTGGGTGCCGCGGGCCCGGACCTCGGCGGCGACCGCGGCGGCCAGCTCCTCGACGAGCTGCTCGTCCATGGCGGCGCCGAGCGCGAGGTTCACCGGCACCGTCGTGCCGCCGAGGGCCTGCAGCCCGTGCGGGACCTCCTCGACGAAGAGCGTGGGGACACCACCGTCGCTGTGCGCGACGACGTGGTCCTGCACGGCGGCGTAGGCCTCGGCGGAGCGTTCGGGCGGGATGCCGTTGCCCCAGTGCACGCCGGACCAGGGGTCGGCGCGGAGCACGCCGTAGACCGCGCCGATGCCACCCCACCGGTCGACCTCGGCGCGCAGGACGTCGGTGATCCGCGGCCGGCCGTCGACCCAGCGGACGGCCTCCCAGCCCTTCAGACGCTGGTTGAGCTGGCCGATGCGAGCGCGGACGTCGAGGCTGCTCGCGGTCGGCTGGCTCGTCGGGTGCGCGGTCATCCCTTGATCGCTCCGGACACCAGGGCGCGCTGCATCTGGCGCTGCAGGATCGAGTAGACGAGGTACACCGGCAGCAGCGTGAACAGCGTGCCGGCCATGAGCATCCCGTAGTCGGTGCCGGCGTCGACCTTCAGCGTCGGGAGCGCCACCTGGATCGTCCGCTGCGCGGTGTCCGGCCCGATGAGCACCAGGGCGTACAGGTACTCGTTCCAGAACGACAGGAAGTTCAGCAGCAGCACGGTGGCGATGCCCGGGATGCAGATCGGCAGGTACACCTGGCGCATCACCTGCCACGCCGAGGCTCCGTCCATCGACGCGGCCTCCTCCAGCTCGCGCGGGATCGTCCGCATGAACTGGGTCAGGATCACGACGGCCAGGGGCATCGCGGTCGCGGGCAACAGGAGCACGAGGAACGTCCGGGTGTGGAAGAGCCCCATGCCCGCGGCGAGGAGGAACGTCGGGAACAGCGCCGCGAACGACGGGATGAGGAACCCGAGCGAGAACAGCCCCTCGACGATCCGTCCCGCGCGACCGGTGGCCCGGGCGAGGGCGAACGACGCCGGCAGTGCGAGCACGAGCGTGAGCACCAGGGCCGCCACCGTCGTGATCGCCGAGTTCGCGATCGCCGGTCCGAGCGAGGCCTGGCGGATCGCCTCGGTGAAGTTCGACAGGTCCCACGACGCCGGCAGCGCCAGTGGGGACTCGAAGATGCCGTCGTTGTCCTTGAACGACGACACCACGAAGTAGTAGAAGGGCAGGATCAGCAGGGCGGCGTAGATCCACGCCACGGTGCCGCTCGTGATGGAGCCGATCCGGTCTCGCAGCCGGATGCCGGCGGTGGGCTTCGCCATGGTGGTCTCCCGGGGTCTGTCGGTCAGGGACGGTCGGTCAGTGGGTCTTGCGCAGGACGCGGCGGATGACGAACATCCCGGCGAGTCCGAGCACGAACAGGACGACGCCGACCGCCTGGCTGTAGCCGAGGTCGGTGTCGACGAAGGCCTTCTGGTACACGAGGTACGACAGCGTCGTGGTCGCGGTGCCCGGGCCGCCCTGGGTCAGCAGGAGCACGTTCTGCGCCGAGCTGAAGAGCATCGACAGGAACTGCAGCATCGCGACGACCCCGATGAAGTCCCGCGCGATCGGCCAGTACACGCCCCACGCCAGCCGCCACGACCCCGCGCCGTCCATGCGGGCGGCCTGCACGACCTCGGTGTCGACGCCGTCGAGCCGGCTCGCGATGAGCACCGCCGAGTACCCGATGCCGGCCCACAGGTCGACGACGATGAGCGCTCCGAGGGCCGTCGCCGGGTCGGCCAGCCAGGCCTTGCCGCCGATGCCGAGCGTGGCGAGCACCCCGTTGACCAGGCCGTCGGGGTTCAGCATCGCGTAGAACATCATCGCCGTGGCCGGTGCCGAGATGAGCGCCGGGATGAAGAGCAGGTAGCGCAGCACCTTGTGGCCGCGGGGCTTCTGCACGACGTGGAAGGCGAGCAGGAACGCCAACACGATCATGATCGGCAGGCCGACGACGATCTGGACCGTGCTGTTCCGGACCGCGGCCCAGAAGGTCTCGTCGGAGAACAGCACCCGGAAGTTGTCGAGCCCCGCGAAGGTCGGCGAGACGAGCATGCCGGGCCAGCTCAGGAACGCGATCGCGATCATGGCCACGACCGGGCCGATCATGAACAGGCCGTACCAGACGAGCGCCGGGATCGCGAAGGTCGGGAAGCTGCCGCGACCGGTGCCGACCGCGCGGGATCCGCGGCGGACGGGCCCGGGCGGGTTCGACGCCGACCGGACGGGTGGTTCCTCGACGAGCACTGCCATGGGGAGCTCCTTCTCGCAGGGTCGGGTGGGTCAGGCGGCCGTGTAGGCGCGCTCGAAGAGGTCGATGATGCGCTCGGCCGAGGTGCCCGAGCCGTAGGCCAGGCTGGTCGCGCGGATCATCGGCTCGTACGCCGAGTCGGGCACGAGCAGGTCGGGCAGCATCACCGGGGTGACCTGGTCGTCGGTGAGCTTCGACGCCTGGGCGACGAGCGGGAAGTCGCGGCTGACGGTGTCGGTGATCCGGCTCATGTCCCGGCCGGAGTCGAGGATGAACTCGCTCGTCACCGCCGACGAGTACAGGTACTGCACGAACGGCTTGACGAGGTCGAGCTTCGCCCGGCCGTTCTCGCTGATCCAGATGCCGTGGCCGTTGTAGCTCTTGATGACGCTCGGGTGCGCGATGGCGGCGTCCTCCGACGGCACCGGCCACCCACCGACGGTGACCTCCTCCGCGCGCTCCTTCGACACCAGCGCGAGGGCGGAGGACATCGCGGGGACGATGGCGGCCTTGCGGGTGGTGAACTGCGTCAGTTCGGAGTCCGAGGTGAAGCCCTGCACCGAGTCGACGAAGACCCCGGCATCGCGGAGCTCGACGAAGTGCTCGACGCCGCGGACGGCACCGGCGCTCTCCGAGATCCTGCCCGTGGAGAAGACCTCCGCCGCTTCGTCCTGCGACACGAACCCCTGGATGACCTGCATGAGGAGCTTCTGGCCGCTCCAGTCCGACCCGCCGACGGCGACCGGCCCGATGCCGGCGGAGCGCAGGCGGTCGGCGGCGGCGATGAGTGCGTCCGAGGTCGTCGGGATCTCGCTCACGCCGGCTTCCTCGAGCAGCGCCGTGTTGTACGACACCGGCCAGTTCGTCCGCGTGAACGGGAAGGCCCGGAGTCGACCCTGGTCGTCGGTCCACTCCTCGAGCGCCTCGGGGATGATCTTGTCGCGCAGGTCCCACTCGTCGAGGTACCGGGAGACGTCGATCGTGGCGTCCTCGCCCGTCCAGGACAGCGTGCGCCCGACCATGTTCACGATCGCGACGTCCGCTTCCTTGCCGGCGAGCGAACTCGTCTCGAAGACGATCGGCAGGTCCGACCCGTTCGAGAGCAGGGCCACCTTGCGGTCCGTGCGACGACGGTAGGCGGCGACGACGTCCGTGAACGTCTGCGCGCCGGCGACCGCGCCGCTGAGCTGGGTGTGCACGCTCAGCGTGCCCGGGCCGCTCGAGGCCGGGGTGAGCGCGCTGCACCCGGCCAGGATCGGCGCGAGGATGCCGGCGCCGAGCCCGGCTCCGATGAGGGTGCGCCTACTGATGCCGTCCGTCACGGTGCCTCCCTGGCAGTGGATGGTGGAGCGGTCGCGATGCGTTTTGGTACAGCGGTGTACTTCAGGTGACGAGCAACGTATACCGCTTTACACGAGGTGGTCAAGCCTCTACGCTCGACGGCATGAGCGACACCACCGCCGGAGCCGTCGACCGCCGCCGCGTGACCATCGCGCAGGTCGCCAAGCGCGCCGGCGTCTCGACCTCGGCGGTCTCGCACGTGTTCAACGGCCGGCCGAACGTCTCCGCCGCCACCGCGGCCCGCATCCGCAAGGCCGCCGACGACCTGAACTGGCGGCCGAACCTGGCGAGCCGCAAGCTCTCCGGCAACGCGGGGCACAGCCTCGGGCTGGTCCTCGCCCGCTCGCGCGACACCTTCCAGCGCGACCCGTTCACGATGCGGCTGATCGCCGGCCTGACCGAGCCCCTCGCCGCGATCGGGTGGTCACTGTCCGTCACGCTCGTGCAGGCCGACGACGAAGCCGCCGTCTACCGCCAGTGGTGGACCGAGCAGCGGGTCGACGGCTTCCTGCTCGTCGACGTCCGCACCGACGACCCCCGCATCCCGATGCTGCAGCACCTGGCGGCGCCGGCCGTCATGCTCGGCGCGCCGATCCCCGGCAGCACCGTCCCGGCGGTCACGGTGGGCGACGCCGACGCGACCGAGTCCCTGCTCGACCACCTCGGTTCGCTCGGGCACCGCCGGATCGCCCGCGTCGGGGACGGCCCGGCGCTCGCCCACACCGGCGCCCGCGACGCCCGCTTCACCGCCGCGGCCGCACGTCGGGGCGTGGACGCGCTCGTGCTCGGGTGGCGCGCCGACGCCGAGGACCCGGTGGCCGACCTGCTCGCCCGCCTCGACCGCGCCACCGCGATCGTCCTGGACGGCGAGGCGATCGCGGCAGAGGTGATCGCGCACGCCCCCGAGCTCGGCGTCCGCGTGCCCGAGGACCTGTCCGTCGTCGCGTGGGAGGACTCGTGGGTCTCGTCGATCGTGCGTCCGTCGCTGACCGCCCTCGACGCCCCCGTCGAGGAGTCCGCCCGCACCGCGGTGGCCCTGGTCGAACGCCTCGTCCGTGGCGACGAGGTCGACGATGCCGAGGTCGGCGGGCGCGCCCTGCACGTCCGCGGCTCGACCGGCCCCGCGCCCACCACCGCCGCCACCGCTCCCTGACCGAAGGAGACCGATGACCACCGCCACGCGCTTCGGCGTGAACTACGTGCCCTCGACCGACTGGATGTTCCAGTGGCAGTCGGTCGAGGAATCCGCGATCCGCCGTGACCTCGAGGCGATCGCCACCCTCGGCCTCGACCACGTCCGGCTGTTCCCGCTGTGGCCGACGCTGCAGCCGAACCGCACGCTCATCCGACGACGGGCCCTCGACGACGTGGCACTGGTGGTCGACATCGCCGCCGAGTTCGGGCTGGACGCCAGCGTCGACGTCGTCCAGGGGCACATGTCCGGGTTCGACTTCATCCCGGCGTGGCTCGTGAACTGGCACGACGGCAACATGTTCACCGACCAGCCGGCGATCGACGCGCAGGCCGCCCTGGTCGCCGCCGTGTACGACGCCGTGCGCGACCGCCCGAACTTCACCGGCCTGACCCTGGGCAACGAGCTCAACCAGTTCCAGCCGCCGAACCCCGCCGCGATGCCGGCCGACACCGCGCAGGTGACGCACTGGCTCGAGTCCCTGCTCGGAGCGCCCCGCGACAAGGACCCGCGGCACGTCGTCACGCACTCCGAGAACGACCACCTCTGGTACCGCGACGGCCACCCGTTCGTGCCGGCGCACGCCAGCCGACTCGGTGACGTCACGACGGTGCACTCCTGGATCTTCAACGGCGTGGCCGGTCGGTACGGCGCACTCTCCGATGAGTCCGTGCGGCACGCCGAGTGGATGATCGAGCTGGCCCGCGCCTTCGCCACCGACCTCGACCGACCGGTCTGGCTGCAGGAGGTCGGGGCCCCCGACCGGCACCTCGCCGAGTCCGAGATGCCGGAGTTCCTCGCGCGCACCGTCGCCGCGGCCCTGACCACCGAGCGCCTGCACGCGGTCACGTGGTGGTGCTCGCACGACGTCTCCCGCGACCTCGGCGACTTCAAGGACCTGGAGTACTCGCTCGGCCTGCTCGACGTCGACAACCGCGTCAAGCCACTCGGTCGTCGCTACGCCGAGGTCGTCGCCGATGCCCGGCGCTCCGCTCCGGCCCCGACCCCACGGACGAGTGCCGTCGTGGTCGACGTCGACGAGGCCGACCTGCCGCTCCGTCGGACGGACCTGGCACCGGGCGGCCCCGTCTTCGAGCGCTGGCACCGCCTGCGCGCCGCCGGCGAGGCCGTGACCGTCGTGACGAGCCGCACAGCAACCGAGCCCGCAGCGCTGGCGGCACGGGGTGTGACCCGGGTCGTGGAGACCGCAGCGGTCTGACGGGGCCGAGCCGGGCCTCCCGGCCCTGACCGCGTTCGGCACCGAGCCCGCGATCCGGGCGTACCGTGACTGCCGATCCACACAGGAAGCCGCTCCTGAGCGACCGACCACTTGCGGCAGATGTAACTTTGCAGGCAGCGCAAAAATCGTTTCGCCAGCGCATCGGTACCGGGAGACCCTGCTCATGACCCAGACGGCGACCGCCCCCGCGGCCCCCACCACGGCGTCCAACGTCGTGATGAACCACCGACAGATCCTGTTGGTGATCTACGGCCTGATGGCCGGCATGTTCCTCGGAGCCCTCGACCAGACGATCGTCGGCACCGCGATCCGCACCATCGGAGACGACCTGCACGGCCTCGACCAGCAGGCCTGGGTCACCACCGGGTACCTGATCGCCTCGACCGTGACGACGCCGATCTACGGCAAGCTCTCCGACATCTTCGGTCGGCGGCCGCTGTTCATCACGGCGATCGGCATCTTCATCCTCGGCTCGTTCGCGGCGTCGTTCTCGACCTCGATGCTCATGCTCGCCGGGTTCCGCGCGCTGCAGGGGCTCGGCGCCGGTGGTCTGATGTCCCTGCCGCTGGCGATCATGGGCGACATGCTCGCGCCCCGCGAGCGGGCGAAGTACCAGGGCTACTTCCTGGCCGTCTTCGGCATCTCGTCGGTGATCGGCCCGCTCGTCGGCGGTGTCTTCGCCGGCGCGAGCGAGCTGCTGTTCATCTCCGGTTGGCGCTGGGTGTTCCTGATCAACGTGCCGATCGGCGTCATCGCGCTGTTCATGGTGCTGACGTTCCTGCACCTGCCCAAGTTCGGCGACCGCGGCAAGCCCCGCATCGACTGGTGGGGCGCCACGCTCGTCATCGTCACCCTCGTACCGCTGCTGCTCATCGCCGAGCAGGGCCGCGAGTGGGGCTGGAGCTCCCCCGGCGCCTTCGCCTGCTACGGCATCGGTGCTGCCGGGCTGATCGCGTTCATCATCGTCGAACGGGCGATGGGCAGTGACGCGATCCTCCCGATGAAGCTGTTCGGTTCGCGGGTGTTCTCGATGTCCGCGATCCTGTCCGTACTCGTCGGCTTCGGGATGTTCGGCGCGATGCTGACGATCCCGCTGTACCTGCAGATCGTGAAGGGCGTCACCCCGACCGAGTCCGGGTTCGCGATGCTCCCGATGGTGCTCGGCCTGATGATCTCGTCGATCGCCTCGGGGCAGATCATCTCGCGGACCGGCAACTACCAGGTCTTCCCGATCACCGGCACCGCCTTCACCGCGCTCGGCTTCACGGTGCTGACCTTCCTGACCGCCGACCGTCCCCTCTGGTTCCTGATGCTCGGCATGTTCGGCATCGGCCTCGGGCTCGGGCAGCTCATGCAGACGCTGACCCTGGCGGCGCAGAACTCGGTGTCCCCGCGGGACATCGGCGTCGCGACCAGCGCCGCGACGTTCTTCCGGCAGATCGGCGGCACCATGGGCACCGCCGTGCTGCTGTCGGTCCTGTTCACCCTGATGCCGACGAACATCACCGCGGCGATGCAGAACGAGACCGACCTGAAGAGCGCGTTGAACGCCGCGCTCACGCCGTCGGTGGCGAACGCGTCCGAGAACAAGGGCGTGATGGACCAGATATGGACGAAGATCGTCGATCCCGTGCAGAAGAACGTGCAGGACGGCCTGAACAAGGGCGCCGTGCAGGCGAAGGAAGCCGCCGATGCCGCCGTCACGAAGCAGGTCACGGCCGCCGT
Organism: Curtobacterium sp. TC1; assembly: GCF_019844075.1. Lineage (NCBI taxonomy): Bacteria > Bacillati > Actinomycetota > Actinomycetes > Micrococcales > Microbacteriaceae > Curtobacterium > Curtobacterium sp. TC1. The sequence continues at coordinate 782,547 of NZ_CP081964.1, read as the reverse complement.
GCAGCAGCAGGTCGCCGCGGGCGAGCTCCCCGCCGCCGCAGCCGACACCGTCATCGCCCAGCAGGTCGACGACGCCAAGCCGGCCGCCGAGCAGCAGGCCCTCGAGACGGCTGCGGCCAAGGCGAACGCGACCGTCGTCGACCGCACGCTGCAGGTGGACTACTCGGACGAGGCACAACGCGAGAACGTCGTCGACGAGGTCGCGCCGACGCTCATCAAGCAGCTCAAGAGCGGTGACTCGAGTGCGAGCTCGTCCGGTTCCGCAGCGACGAGCGACACCTCGTTCCTGAACGGCGCGGACAAGCGGCTCACCCGTCCGTTCCTGGTCGGGTTCAGCGACTCGGCCGTCCGCGTGTACTACGTCGGGCTCGCGGTGATCCTGCTCGCGTTCGTGCTGACCTGGTTCTTCCGGGTGCCGCCGCTGCGCAAGACGTCGGCGCTGCAGGAGCAGGCGGACGCCGCGCGGACCGCTGACGCCGACGCTGCGGCAGCCGGTGCTGGTGCCGGTGCCGGTGCCGGCGACGGATCGGGTTCGGCCGCGGTCGCCTCGTCGGACTCGGTCCCGACCTCGCCCGACGTACCCGCCCAGCCCCGGTCGGCTCGCGCTGCCGGTTCGTCCGACGTGTCGGTGCTGCCGAACGACGTGCTGCCCGACGACGTGCTGCCGAACGACGCCGCCACGGAGGACACCCGTGCTCCGCTGCCCGACGCCACGACGCACGGCGCACACTCGGCGGCAGCGCCGGTCGACGAGCCCCCGACGACGACCGGTGCGATCCGGACCAGGGCCGCCCATGCGGCAGCGGACCCGGACGCTGACGCGGAACACCAGCACGGGCGGCACTCGGCCGAGTAGGCGCGGGCGGGCTGGCCTGTCCGCACGCCGGTGCTCGTGATGCGCGCCTGTTCCGACGTTCCACGCGTCGAACGACTCGTGGAACGTCGTGAACGGGGCGGACGCTAGGAGCGCTCTCGCTCGCGCATCTCGACGTAGTCACCGGCAGCGCACGCCGAGGTACCGCTGACCGTGTCGCCCCCGCCGAGGTCGGAGGACTGGAAACCGATGTTCGCCACGCCGTCCCCCTTGCCGTCGACACCGCTGTAGGACCCGTCGGCATCGGAGAACCGCTTCGTGTCGAGTCCGCGCTCGCCCCACAGCTTCTCGACCGTTCGGATCCCCTGCTCGACGTCGCCGCGATCGGCACGGGACTTGATGTACGTGTAGTTCACGCCCTCGCCGACGCCGCGCTCGTCCTCGCACGTGCCGAGCCGCGGCCCTTCCTCGACCTGCCACGTCCCGCCGAGCGCGTCGGTCGTGTCGTCGACGAGCTGCTGGATGCTGCGCTTCGCATCCGCCGGCTCCTGGGTCGGTTGGTTCTGCATCTGTCCTCCAGAACAGCCGGCGGTTGCGCCGACGATCGCGATCGTGGTCACGGTGACTGCGATCCACTGCTTCAGAGCGGTCATCGGTGTCGGTTCTCCGTCCGGTCGTCGGGTGTCCAGCATGTCACTCTGCCGGTGTCACTCGGTCGCCGTGCCCGGTCGTCGTCTTCGCCACGTTCCGCAGCGACTCGGTTCCCGGGTCGAGGTAGCCGTTGCCGCTCTCCGTGTGCACGCCGTGGTCCTTCACCGGTTCGAAGCCGTCGGTGCCGTCCGCGCCGAAGGTCTCCGCGCCGAAGCTGGAATTCGTCGGGTCGAGTCGGTAGGGCACGCTGAAGCCCCTACCGATGTACGCGTACTGGTCGCCCAGCCCGGGGATGCCGACCATCGTGTCCTGCGCCTGTCCCGCGTAGACGTGGTCGGCCTGGATGTCCTCCGCCGTCGGGATGGTCTGCGGGATGCCGGCGGAAGCGATCGACGTGAACGAGTCGACGTGGACGCCAGGTGCCGTGAGCCCGATCGACGCCGTCGTGGTGCCGTACGAGTGCGCCAGGACGTTGGTCCGGGGCATGTCGCCCGCACGAGCGGCGTCGAGCCCACGGATCGATGCCGCGAGCTTCGCCCCGCCGCTCTCGGCCGCGTCCTCGTTGAAGACGCCGAGGTCGGGCGGTGCCGGCGGTGCGTCGTAGCCCATCCAGGCGATCACCGCCCGGTTTCCCGGGCCGTCCACCTTGAACTGCTCGTCCGCGACGTTCTGCGCGGCCTGGACCCACCCCGTCATCGTCTTGGTACTGGATGCCATTCCGGGAACGGCCCAGGTGACGTTGGTCGCGGTGTCCAGGTCGCCGATCGAGACGGCGGCCAGGGGCGGGACGTCTCCCGTCAGGGAGATGAGGAACCGGTTCTCCCCCAAGCTGGCCCGGATGCTCTTCAGCGCTTCGCGCTCATCGGGATCGAGGTTCTTCCGTGCGAGTCGGTCGTCGAGGACCTCGTGGTTCGCGGTGTCCCGCGCCCAGTACGGGATCCCCTCGAGGTTCCCGAGCATGGCGAGCACCTCGAGCGGCAACGCCTGGAGGTCTGCCTCGTCGCCCTTCGTCAGGCCGAGACCCGCCCAGGTCGCCGCGACCTCGGCCGGCGTGGCCCCTGGTGTGAGCAGGGTCCGGAACGACGGGGGGATCGTCGCGGCCGCGGCGAAGTCGAGGACGGTGTTCGAGAGACCGTTGCTCCCGCCGGCGCGTTCGAACGCGGACGCGATCCGTTCGATCCAATCGGCATCGGAAGCGTTCTCCTGCAGGTACCGGTCGAACCCCGTGAGGAGCGTCGAACTGGACACCTCCGCCCAGGAACAGTCGGTCGTGAAGCCGGACCACGCCGTCCGCAGCTTCTCCGCATGCTCCGAGAACCCGCGATCCGAGGCGCGCGCCGACGCCACGAAGGTCCGGAGCCGCTCCGGGTCCGCCGAACTCCGGCCCATGCTCGACCCGCCGGCAGTTCGCGGGCGGTCCGACGCGGAGAACGACGCCGAGATCGGTGTGGGCCGGATCGGGACGTCCGAGGGCTTCGGGTCGAACATCGGTGTCGGTTTGACCTCGAAGATCCCCAGCGGTTCGTCGTCGGCCTGCTGTCGCGCGGTCTCGCGCCCCTGCCAGGCGTCGACGTCTGCCAGCCGTTCGCGCTCCCGCTGGGCCTCACCGATGACGACCTGCACCGCGTCGGCGAGTCGACCGAGCGCCCCGGCGAGGCGGACACGGTCACCGGCTTCGGCCACCGCGGCTTCGGCGAAGCGGTCCGCGTAGGCGCCGGAGAAGTCGGCTGCGGCATCCTCGGCGGCTGATCGACGGGCGGACGCTGCGAACAGCAACGTGATGTCCGCTGCCGTCGCCGCCGTGATCAGGCTGTTCGCCGCGCCTTCGTCGAACGGTATGGTCCCCAACATCGCCCCCGTGATGCTCGCGTCCGTCCGTCGACGGCCGAGGCTCCCCACCATACCCATCGACGACGAGGGGCGGACGTCACGGTCCCGGAACCCGCCGTCGTCAGACCGCCGCGACCTCGAACGACGCCCCCGGCAAGCGCTTCCGCATCACGTCGATCGCCGCCGGGTTGTCGTCCACCAGCACGTACCGTCGCCCGAGCGCCGACGCCACCGCGCCGGTCGTCCCGCTGCCGGCGAAGAAGTCGAGCACCCAGTCGCCCTCGCGCGACGACGCCTGCACGATCCGCCGCAGCACGCCCTCGGGCTTCTGCGTCGGGTAGCCCGTCTTCTCCTTGCCGGTCGGCGACACGATCGTGTGCCACCAGACGTCGGTGGGCAGCTTGCCGCGCTCCCGCTTCTCGGGCGTGACGAGCCCGGGTGCCATGTAGGGCTCGCGGTCGACCGCCGACGAGTCGAACCAGTACTGCGACGGGTCCTTCACGTAGACCAGGATCGTGTCGTGCTTGGTCGGCCACCGCGACTTGGACTTGGCGCCGTAGTCGTAGGCCCAGACGATCTCGTTGAGGAACGAGTCGCGGCCGAACAGCGCGTCGAGCAGGACCTTCGCGTAGTGCGACTCGCGGTAGTCGAGGTGCAGGTACAGGGTGCCGTCGGTGGTGAGGAGTCGCCAGGCCTCGAGCAGCCGTGGCTCGAGGAACGTCCAGTAGTCCTCGAACCGGTCGTCGAACCGCATCAGATCGCCGCGGACCCGCTCGTAGGTCCGTCCGTGGAACCCCATCACCGGCCCGTCGGCGCTCGGCACCGCTGACGAAGCATGCCGCCGCTGGTACCGCCCCGTGTTGAACGGCGGGTCGAGGTACACGACGGTGAACGACGCGTCGGCGAGCGCCGGGGTCACGTCGAGCGCGTCGCCGAGGACGACGCGGTCCGGGCCTCGGTCGTCTCCCGTGTGCACGGGACCATTGTGGCGCAGCCAGCGCAGCCAGCGCAGCCAGCGCAGCCAGCGCAGCCAGCGGCGACTCGGCCTCGCGGCGTAGCCTCGGCGCATGGCAGCACCCGAGGTCCGCAACGACACCGACGAACAGCAGTACTCCCTGGTCGAGGACGGCGAGGTCATCGGCCTCGCCGCGTACGAGATCGACGGCGACGAGATCCGCTTCGTGCACACCGAGGTCGATCCCGAGCACCGCGGTGGCGGGCACGCGTCGATCCTCGTGCAGCACGCGCTCGACGATGTGCGCGCGAACTCGTCACGACGGGTCGTCGCGCAGTGCAGCTACGTGCACGCCTGGATCGAGCGGCACCCGGACTACCAGGAGCTCACCACCCGCTGACGCACGGCGAGCGACCGTCGACCGGTCAGTACGACCGGTCGTGCGTTCCGAGTCGCGCTTCGTGCCGGCCGGCGCTCCGCACCGTCGGCACCTTGATCAGCACGCTGCCGCTGAGCAGGTCGTGATCGTCGTCCGCCGGTGACGGTGCCTCCTTCGGGAGGCGCGACTGCCGTTCGTACTCGGCTTGCGTCTCGTGGCGGGTCGGCGCGAACACCTCGTCCAGCATCCCGCCGACGCCTCCGGATCCGCCGCTGCGCGTGGACTTGTTCGACAGGTCGATCCACCCCACGCGATCGGCGATCCACACCACGACGGCCACGGCGGCCACCGCCCCCAGGAAGATCAACCAGTTCACGCGAGCGACGCTACGTGGACGATCCGGCCACGACATCAGCCGCGCGGGGGATTCTCATGATCCGCACGTGTGGTTCATGAGGTCGAGGCGCACACTCGACAGCAGCGGCGGCCGGGACGTCCCCCCTCAGCTCCGGCCGCCGCGCCACCGTCGATCGGAACGGGCTCACGGCACCCGCTCGAGCCACTCCTTCGTCGCGAACTTCGTCCGCACCAGCTCCTGCGCCTTCTCGCGCTCGGCGTCGGTCACCGCGCCGGGAGTCGCCCCGTACAGCTTCGTGAACGTGCCGACCAGCCGGTCGATGATCTCGGCGCGGGACAGCCCGGTCTGCGAGCGCAGCGGGTCCACCCGCTTCGCGGCCGACGTCGTCCCCTTGTCGCTCATCTTCTCGCGCCCGATCCGCAGGACCTGGACCATCTTCTCGCCGTCCATGTCGTAGCTCATGGTGGCGTGGTGGAGCAGGGAACCGGTGCCGAGGCGCTTCTGCGCGGCGCCGCCGATCTTGCCCTTGGCCGAGGTGATGTCGTTGAGCGGCTGGTAGTACGCGTCGATGCCGAGGGACTTCAGCGCCTCGATCACCCACTCGTCCAGGTAGGCGTAGGAGTCCGCGAACGTCATGCCCTGCACCAGGTCGGCGGGGACGTAGAGCGAGTACGAGATGATCGCGCCGGCGTCCATGAACATCGCGCCACCGCCGGAGATCCGCCGGACGACCTCGACGCCGTACTTCTCGGCACCGGCCGGGTCGACCTCGTTCTTCAGCGACTGGAACGACCCGATGACGACCGCGGGCTGGTCCCACTCCCAGATGCGCAGGGTCGGACCGCGGCGACCGGCGCCGACCTCTTCGGTCAGCACCTGGTCGAGCGCGAGGTGCTCGTTCGGGCTGATCGGACCCTCGTGGATGATCTGCCAGTCGTAGTCGCGCCAGGTCGAGGCACGGGACAGCGCGCGGCGGACGGCGACCCCGACCGACTCGGGGGTGAAGCCGAGCAGCACGGCGTCAGCAGGGAGCGCGGCACGGACGGCCGCGGCGATGCCGGCGGCGTCGGTCGTCGCGGGCAGTCCGTTGACGGCCGTGTCGATGAGCGGCAGCGCGTCGTCGGGTTCGAGGAAGAAGTCGCCGGCGAGCCGGAACTCCCGGATGTCTCCGTCGACCACGTCGAGGTCGACGACGACCAGTTTTCCGCCTGGGACCTTGTACTCACCGTGCACGCGTCGAGCCTACGCCCGCGCGGGCAGGTCCTTCTCGAGGTACTCGGACGCCTCGAGCGCGACTCCGATCCGCAGCACGCCCCGGTCGGTGGCCAGCGCCTCGGCCGCCGCGATGAGGCGGGTCCCGACGCCCTGACCTCTCCGGTCCGCGTCGACGCGGAGGTTCCGGAGCTCGGGCCGGGCATCAGCGGTCACCTCGCCCGAGCCGACTGGCACCCCCTCGATCCACGCGACCAGGACGGTCTGCTCGCCGCGCGTCTGGGCCGCGAACGCGGGGCGTACATACTGCCTGCCCGCGGGCTCGCGCCGCTCGACTGCCTCGACCGATGCCAGGTCGAGGACCGCGACGGTCACCTCGTCCACGTCACTCCGGTCGTCATCCGCATCCGTGTGCCGGACGGGAGGCCCGTGGCGGGCCCGCCACGGGCCTCCCGTCCGCACCGTCGCCCGCCCACACCGCGCCCCGTCAGTGCTCTCGTCGTCGCCTCAACGACGCGCCGTCACCCGGTCCAGCCACGCGACCAGGTCGGCCACGACCTCGTCGCGGTTCGTCTCGTTGTAGACCTCGTGCCGCGCGCCCTCGTACACCTGGACCGTGACGTCGGACAGCCGTCCGCGCCGCCGGTAGGCCTGCGCCAGCCGCTCGACCGATCGCGGCCCACCGAGGGCGTCGTCGGAGCCGACCTGCAGCAGCATCGGCAGGTCGTGCGGGATCCCCCGACGCGGCACCCCGAGCAGCCGGAGTGTGTCGGACAGGCCGAACAGCCCGATGACGTCGGCCTCGACGGCGAGCGGGTCGACGGACATCGCATCGATGATCTTCCGGTCGCGGGTGAGCCACTCGTACTTGGTCGGCCCGGAGCCCGCGTGCCGCGCGTTGAGGTCGCCGCTGTTCATCCACCCGGGCAGCCGGTAGGCGGTGGCGGAGAGCACGACCCCGTCGTACGACTCCGACGCGGTGTTCACGATCCGCTGCGCCATGAGGGAGCCCCACGAGTGCCCGAGCAGCACCAACGGCACGCCGGGGGTGTCGGCACGGGCGGCCTCCCCCATCTGCTCGACGGCAGCGATCGCGGCGCGCAGTCCGCCGGGTCCGAGCCGTCCGAGCTTGGCGTGGTCGCCGTCCCACTGGCCGAGGCCGGTTCGCCCGTGCCCGCGGTGGTCGTTCGCGTGCACGGTGTACCCGGCGCGGACGAGGTCCTGTGCCAACGGCTCGTACCGCAACCCGTGCTCGCCGACGCCGTGCGCGATCTGCACGATGCCCTTGGGGCGCGCCGCTCGCCAGGTCGAGTAGACGATCTCGACGCCGTGGGCGTCGGTGAACGAGGCGTCGCCTCGCGCTGCGGAGAAGGTGGGCACGTGAACATCCTCGCAGACAGGCACGCCCACGGACCTGTTCATCCGGCGTTCACGCAGGGGCTTCGGGGCGGGCCTATCGTCCCCGGCATGGACGTCCTCGTCATCGTCGTGCTCGTGATCGTGGTGGCCCTCGTGTTCGACTTCACGAACGGGTTCCACGACACCGCCAACGCCATGGCCACGTCGGTCGCCACGGGGGCGCTCAAGCCCCGGACCGCCGTGCTCATCTCCGCCGTCCTCAACGTGGTCGGCGCGTTCCTCTCCACCGAGGTCGCCAAGACCGTCTCGCAGGGCATCATCCGCGAGGGCCAGGACGGCGTCCACATCTCCCCCACGATGATCTTCGCCGGGCTGGTGGGCGCAGTCCTCTGGAACCTCGCCACCTGGTACCTCGGGCTGCCGTCGTCGTCGACGCACGCGCTGTTCGGCGGGCTGATCGGCGCATCGATCATCGGCGCCGGGCTGAACTCGGTCGACTGGGCGACGGTGGTGTCGAAGGTCGTGCTGCCGGCACTGGTCTCCCCCGTGATCGCCGGGGTGATCGCACTGGTGGCGACGTACTTGGCGTACACGCTCACCAAGAACGCGACGACGCACGGTGCGGCGACGGGGTTCCGGCACGGGCAGACCGTCTCGGCGTCGCTGGTGTCGCTGGCGCACGGCACGAACGACGCGCAGAAGACGATGGGTGTGATCACGCTGACGCTCATCGCCGCGAACTACCAGGACGGCGGCACCGGCCCGGCGCTCTGGGTGATCCTCGCCTGCGGACTCGCGATCGGCCTCGGCACCTACATGGGTGGCTGGCGCATCATGCAGACCGTCGGCAAGAAGATCTCCGACGTGCAGTCGCCGCAGGGCTTCGCCGCCGAGACGAGCTCGGCGGCGACGATCCTCATCTCGTCGCACCTCGGCTTCGCCCTGTCGACGACGCACGTCACCAGCGGGTCGGTGATCGGGTCCGGGCTCGGCAAGAAGCTCGCCGACGTGCACTGGTCGGTCGTCGGCCGCATCGTCGTCGCGTGGGTGATCACGCTGCCGGCGGCCGCGGTGGTCGGCGGGTTGGCGACCTGGCTCGCCTCGACCTCGGTGATCGGCCTCGTGCTGGTGGCGGTGCTCGCCCTGGCCGGCGGGCTGACCTTCTACGCCCTCGCCAAGCGCAAGCCGATCTCGCACGACGACGTCGCCGCCGGATCGACCGAACCCACCGACCAAGCCGAGCCGCAGCCGGCCGGCGCGCAGAACTGAGGGGAACGACCATGGAGATCGACTTCACGAGCATCGGCACGGTCGCGGGCGTCGGCTTCGTCGCCGCGGTGGGCATCGTGCTCGTCTACACCCTCGGCCTGCGGCTGCTCGGCACGGGGCAGCCCCTCGACACCGGCGGCGAGCGCACGCAGTACGCCGAGGAGACCCCGCGCTCCGGGCACACGCCGCCGGCAGCACTGGCGGGTGCCGTGCTGTGCTTCGCGGTCTGTGTCGCCGCCGTGCTCGCCGGCATCTGGCTCACGATCCCCCAGTTCCACTAGCGCGTTCCTTCCCATCACACCCGCGGTGGGAAGCGGAAACGGGCGTACCTGGTCGAAACTTCCGACCAGGTACGCCCGTTTCGACCAGGTACGCCCGACCCGTCAGTGCGCGGAGTACCCGCCGTCGACCAGGTGGTAGCTGCCCGTGATGAACGAGGCCTTGTCGCTCAGCAGGAACAGCACGAGCGCGGCGACCTCCTTGTCGGTGCCGAGGCGCTTCGTGGCGTGCTCCTCCTCCAGCGCCGAGATGGCCTCGGGCGTCATGGCGTTGCGGAGCAGCGGGGTGTCGATGAAGCCCGGGCCGACGGCGTTGGTGCGGACGCCCTGCGCCGAGTACTCGAGCGCGGCGACCTTGGTGAGGCCGGCGAGCGCGTGCTTCGATGCGACGTACGCGGCGTTCTGCGCGATGCCGACCGTGCCGAGCACCGACGCCATGTTCACGATCGCACCACCGCCGGCGGCGACCATCGCGGGCAGTTCGTAGCGGAGGCCGTAGAAGACGCCGTCGAGGTCGACCGCGCGGACACGGTCCCAGGCGGCGATGTCGTACTCACCGATCTTCTGCGGGGCGGCGCCGATGCCGGCGTTGTTCACGGCGAGGTGCAGCGCGCCGTGGGTGTCGACGGCGTACTGGACCATGCGCTCGTTGTCGGAGGCGACGGCGGAGTTGGCCTCGAACGCGCTGGCGGTCCCGCCGGCCTCCGTGATCTCGGCGGCGACGCGGTCAGCAGCGTCCTTCTTGATGTCGGTGACGACGACCGTGGCGCCCGCCGCGGCGAGCTCCTTCGCGACGGACTCGCCGATGCCGCTGCCACCACCGGTGACGATGGCGACCTTGCCCTCGAACTCGGACATGATTCCTTCTCTCTGAACAACATCTGTTGTCCAGATCCACGGTACACCCGAAAACCAGTTCGTTCACTGAACTAATGAGCTAGGCTAACGACCCGTGACCGACGCCACCGACCTCCGCATCGCCGTGAACCGGCTGTCCCGGACGCTGCGCGCGCAGAAGGCCGACACGACCGTCACCGATGCCCAGTTCGCGGCGCTTGCCCGGCTGCACCGGGACGGCGCGATGACCCTGGCCGACCTGAGCCGCCAGGACGGCGTCACCCCGCCCTCGATGACGAAGACCATCGCGGTCCTGGTCGAGCGCGGCCTCGTCTCGAAGGGCGGCCACGACGACGACCGCCGCAAGGTCGTCCTCTGCGCCACCCCCGCCGGAGCCGCGTTCGTCGAGGAGACCCGTCGGCGCCGGGACGACTGGCTCACCCCACGACTGGCCGCACTCACCCCCGTCGAGCGCGCCACCCTCGCCGACGCCACCGAGATCATGAGGAGGCTGGCCCAGCAGTGACCGCCATGTTCCGCTCCCTCGCCGGACGCAACTACCGCATCTGGTTCGCCGGTGCCCTGGTGTCGAACGTCGGCACCTGGATGCAGCGCACCGCCCAGGACTGGATCGTCCTGACCCAGCTCTCCGACAACGACGCCGTCGCGGTGGGCATCACGATGGCGTTGCAGTTCGGCCCGCAGCTGCTACTCCTCCCCCTGACCGGCCTCGCCGCCGACCGCTTCGACCGCCGCAAGATGCTCATGCTCACGCAGGCGCTGATGGGCCTGTTGGGGCTCGGACTCGGCGTCATGGTCCTCACGCACACCGCGACGCTGCTCGCGTTGTACGGCTTCGCGCTCGCGCTCGGCATCGTCGCCGCGTTCGACACCCCGATCCGCCAGGCATTCGTCTCCGACGTGGTGCAGGGCGAGAACGTCGCCAACGCGGTGGCGCTCAACTCCGCCTCGTTCAACGCCGCGCGCCTGATCGGTCCCGCGGTCGCCGGCGTGCTCATCGCCGCCATCGGGTCGGGGTGGGTGTTCGTCATCAACGCCGGATCGTTCCTGGCGGTCCTCATCGCCCTGCGGTTCGTCGACCCCGCACAGCTGGCCGAGCGCGTGCACGCCGGCCGCGGCAAGGGGCAGATCGTCGCCGGCTTCCGGTACGTGCGGACCCGGCCGGACATCATCGTCGTGCTCTGCATGATCTTCGTGGTCGGCACGTTCGGCGTGAACTTCCCGATCTTCACCTCGACGATGGCCCGCGTCGAGTTCCACCAGGGCGCCGGCGAGTTCGGTCTGCTCAACTCGGTGATGGCGATCGGGTCGGTGTTCGGCGCCCTGATGTCCGCCCGCCGGGACAAGCCGCGGATGCGCACCCTGGTCCTCGCCGCCGGCGGCTTCGGCCTCGCCTGCACCGCCGCCGCCCTCGCACCCACGTACTGGACCTTCGCGTTCGTCCTGGTCTTCGTCGGACTCGCGGCACTGACCTTCATGACCACCGCGAACGCCCTGGTCCAGACCACCACGACACCCGCGATGCGCGGCCGCGTGATGGCGCTCTACATGGCGATCTTCGCCGGCGGAACCCCGATCGGCGCCCCGATCGTCGGCGCCATCGCCGATGCGTGGGGTCCTCGCTGGGCCATCGCGGTCGGGGCGGCGTCCGGCTTCGTCGCACTCGCCATCGCGATCGTCTGGCTCGTCCGGTTCCAGCGCCTGCGACTCCGGTACGACGCTGACACCCGCCTGCACCTCGCGGTCACGCACGCGATCCCGGTGGCGGACACACGCGCCTCGCGCGCGGCGCTCCGCCAGGAGCTCGAACGCGAAGAGGCGGTCGCCGACCGCTCCAGCGCCGTCTGACGCTCTCGCGGGGCGGACGGGAGGCACGGGTCGACGCCGCCACGGCCCTCCCGTCCGTCGCCGGTGCCGGCCATGGCCGCGATCAGTGCGCGGGTTGGGTCACCGCGAAGACGCGCTCGTCGAGCACCGCGGCGACGCGGTCCGCGGCAGCCGCGAGTCGGTGGCCGGCGTCGCCCACGACGCCGAGGACCGAGTCCGCCGGGACGGCCTCGAGCCGGTCGCGGGCGGCGGAGAACGCCGCGACCTCGTCGGCCACGCAGGACGGTGCCACGTCGGCCAGGCACTCGGCGGCCCGTCGGACCGTGAAGCGGAGCGACCGCGGACTGTGCTCGTCCAGCAGCAGGAACGCCGCGGCGTCGTCCGGTACCGGGTGGTGGTCCCGGCCACGCAGGAAGGCCTCGCCCGCGCCGCACGCCCGGAGCGCCGCCGTCCACGAGGTGACCGAGTCCGGTTCGAGCAGCCCCGACGCGAGCAGCCTGGCGGTCGAGGCGACCCGGGTCAGGGAGCGGCCGAGGGTGAAGAACTCCCAGACCTCGTCGCGACTGGCATCCCCCTCGACCACGCCGATGGCGAGGGCGCTGCGTTCCCGTGCCCAACCGAGGAACTCGTGCGCCCGGCCCGGAGCGATCTTGCGCGGCATGCGCGAACGGGTCACGTCGAGGCAGTCCCAGAGCTCGCTCGAGACGACCTCGCGAGCCCGACGGGCGTGGTCACGCGCGACGGCGACCGCGGCGGCGATGGACGCCGGCTCGTGCCGGTCCAGCGCCAGTGCGTCGATCGTCGCGGCCCGGTCGGTGTCGTTCGCCGGCCCGGCGGTGCCCACGACCGCGCGGAGATCGGCAGCGACGGCCCGGTCCTCCTCGACGGTGGCGGGTTCGCGGCGTGCGACGTAGACGTCGAGCAGGCGGGCGACCACGTCGGTGCGCTCGACCGCGCTCCCCACGTGGAAGACGTTCCCCGCGAGTCGGCTCAGCACGGCTGCTCCTGCATCCCCAGAACCTAACGAGCGGGCGTTGCGGGAGTGTTTCGGAACCGCGTCACGGGTGTTGCGGTGTCCGATGTCCGCGCCCGCACCGGGGTCTCGGCTGCGATCACGGCCTCTCGCTAGACAATCTAACTAGAGCGTCTAGCATTGCAGGATGACGTCCGAGGTCCTGACCAGCACCGCGGGGTTCTGGTACGAGGACTCCCCGGTCACCGCCGTCGACGTCCTGAACGCCCTGCGTCGGTACCGCACCGCCGAGAGCGCCGCGCAGCGTCGTGCCCGCGAGGCCCTGGGCATCGGCGAGAACGCACTGCTCGCGCTGCGGATCCTCATCGACGCCGAGCAAGACGGCCGGACCGTCAACGCCAAGGACCTGGCCGAACGGCTCGAGATCACGGCGGCATCGACCTCGGCACTCGTCGACCGACTCGTCCGGAGCGGTCACGTCGAGCGACACCAGGACCCGATCGACCGCCGCGGCGTGATCCTCACCGCGACGGGGACCTCGATGCGCCACGCCCTGCGGGTCATCGAGGAGCTCGACGCCCGCGCGCTCGAGGTGACCGAGCACCTGCCGACCGACGAGATGGCGGTGGTGGTGGACTTCCTCGACGAGATGGTCCGCGTGGTCGACGACGTCGACGCCGGGGGCCGCACGGCTCGTCGCGCGTAGCCTGCTGCCCATGGACCCTCGCGGCACGCACGACCCCGAGGACGACATGCCGTTCGCCGAACTCGACTCCCGGGCCCGCGCCGACGCCGCACTCCGGCGCATCCAGAGCGGGGCCGATCCGACGCGTGAGGCCTTCGACGTGGCGAACACCATGAACGACGAGGCCGTCGGCCGGCTCACGAAGCGGCTCCGCCGGCTCTTCCGCCGCGACTGACGCGGCGTCAGAAGGCGGTGCCGACCGCCGCGATGTCGTCGCCGCCGTGGCCGGCCGCACTGGCGTCGGCGTAGACGCGCCCCAGGGCGTCGAGGAGCGTCGTGGACACCCCGTTCGCCCGCGCGGCATCGGCGATGAGCCCGATGTCCTTCCGCAGACCGTCGAGTGCGAACTGCGCCGGGAACTCCCCCGCGATGATCGACGCACCCTTGGTGTGCGCGTAGGCCGAGTCGCTCGCGCTGCCGTCGATCGCGTCGAGGAACAGCTGCGGGTCGAGCCCGAGCGCCGCTGCGAGGGCGAGCGACTGCCCCGTGGCCGCGGTGATGGACGCGATCCAGGCGTTGGCCGCGAGCTTGAGCGCGGTCCCGTCGCCGACCCGCTCGCCGGCGCGGACGGTCTTCGCACCCATCGCGTCGAGCACGGGGACGACGCGGTCGACGTCGGCAGCGGGGCCCGCCGCCAGCATGGTGAGCTTCCCCTGCTCCGCGGGTGCCTTGGTGCCGAGCATCATCGCCTCGACCAGGGTGATGCCGGACTCCGCGGCGAGCTGCACGACGGTGGCGGTACCGTCGACACCGATCGTGGACGCCTGCACCCACACGGCGTCGGTCGGCGCGTCACCGGCGGCCTGTTCGAGCACGTCGACCACGGCGTCGGTGTCGAAGAGGGTCAGGAGGACGACCTCGGCGTGCTCGACGGCGGCGCTCGGATCCGTGGCGACCGTCGCACCACGCTGACCGAGGGGAGCGGCCTTGTCGGCACTCCGGTTCCAGACCGTGACCTGGTGGCCCTCGCGCAGCAGCGACCCCGCCACGCCGGCACCCATCGCCCCGGTCCCCAACACCGTCACTCGCACGTGCGTCTCCGTCCTGCCGCGGCGCGCTGCCCCGGCGCCGCCGACGGTACGCGTCCGCGCTCAGAGCACCCCGCGCGCCTGCAGCCACACGGCAGGGTCGATCGGGACACCGCCGACGATGACCTCGAAGTGCAGGTGCGCACCCGTCGAGACACCCGTGTTGCCGACTGCGCCGATCGGCTGGCCGACCGCGATCGCCTGGCCGGGCTGCACGCCGATCGCCGACAGGTGCCCGTAGCGGGTCTGGACACCGTCAGCGTGCTGGAGCAGGACCTGGTTGCCGTACCCCCCGAGCGCGCCGGCCGAGATGACGGTTCCGGGCATCGTGGCGACGACGGTGGTCCCGATGGGCGCCGAGAAGTCGACCCCCTGGTGGTTCGTCGAGCAGGCCGCACACCCGGTCACCCACCGTGAGCCGAAGCCGCCGGCAGCCGGGACCGCGCCGACGGTGGGGCGGGCGACCCCGGCGGCTGCCCCGACGGACGCGGCTCGGACCTGCGCGGCGGCGACCTGGCCGACCGAGAAGCCGTCGCGGTCGACGGAGAGCTGGGCGGACCCGTCCGCGACGAACTGCTGCACCGCGGTCGCCGGGGCCCGCGCCGCCGGCTCCGATGCGATCGCGGTCTGCGGGGAGCCGACGGCGACGAAGAGACACGTCACCGCGGCGGTGGCGGTCGCCGGCAGGGTGTGTCGGATCGAACTGCGGAAGAAGGAGGTGGAAGCCGGGGCGACGGGAGGGGACACCGTCACCCCGGCGGCTCTGGGGGAGTCCGGGCGTGGGTCGTGTCGAGCACGGCGGCGCACGGCCGGTTCGGATCGGCGGGTGGTGGAGCGGTTCGCGGCCCGCCGGTCGGCACCGCGCGGGCGCAGCGGGAGGCCGTCGGGGGACGTCGTCATCGCTCGGGGACCGCCCGGCTCAGACGCGGACGACGCCGTCGCGGGCGATCCGGTCGAGTTCGGTCGCGACGGCGTCGACGACCGCTCGGGTGATGGCATCGGCGACCGTCTCGACCAGGACGAGCTGCTCGGGGTGCACGCGGAGCTCGGTGACCACGGACGGGGTGACACGGACGGTGATGTCGTCGATCGCGGCGACGAGGGCCGCTGGCACGAGGGTCGAGTCACCGGCGCGGACGGGCGCGGTCATGGGCGAGGTCGGCGCAGGGGCCAGAGCTGCTCGTGCCGCGGCCGGAGTCGGGGCCTGGGCAGGGGCGGGCGACTCGGGCTGGTCGTGCCGCTGGGCGATGGAGTCGAAGAGCGGGGTGGAGGACATGCTGCTGACCGTCCGATCTGAGTCGTGGGTTGCGGGCCGTTGTCGGGCGACCCGCCGGGGAACCGTGCCGTGCGGCACGTCCTTCATTCAACCATTGATATTTCAGATGTGCAATAGTGACCGGATGGATCCAGTTCAGTCTGGGTCGACGGCCGCCGCGGTCGGGTCGTCCGGCTGGAGCACACGCCGGACCCGTTCGACGATCGTTGCGGGCGGGTTGTTGTAGGTGTTCGCCGGCTCCTGCCCGCTGAGCTCCTGGATCGCCGCCATCACCGCATCGGTCGCGTGCCGGCGTGCGCGTCCGGACGACGCCTCACCGAAGGACGACAGGTCGATCGGCTTGCCGAACTCGATCGTCACCTTCGCGAGCTTCGGCAGCTTCGAGCCGACGGGCTGCACGTCCTGCGTACCCGTGAGCGCCACGGGCACCACGGGGGCGCCGCTCGTCAGGGCCAGCCAGGCCACGCCTGTGCGGCCCTTGTAGATCCGTCCGTCCAGGGACCGGGTGCCCTCGGGGTAGATCGCGAAGGCCTCGCCCTCGTGCAACCGCGCGAGCCCCAGGTCGAGCGCCTGCTGCGCCGCGGCCCCCGCACCACGTTCGACGCCGATCGCACCGATGCCGCCGAAGAACGCCCGGGACACCGCCCCGCGGAACCCCGTCCCGGTGAAGTACTCCTGCTTCGCGAGGAAGGCGACCTTGCGCGGGGCCATCAGCGTGATCGCCGGGGAGTCGATGAAGGAGCGGTGGTTGCTCGCGAGGATGACCGGTCCGCGCTTCGGCACGTTGCGGCGTCCGATGATCTTCGGTCGCCAGAGCATCCGCGCGAGCGGGGTCACCACTGCGCGGCTCAGCACGGTGGCGAACTTGGTCGAACCGGGCACCGGGCCTCCTCGTCGTGACGGCGGACTCCCGAGTGTAATCACGCCGGGCGGCGCTCCATGCCCGCTGCGGCATGCATGCTCGGTGATGGCGTCAGTCGGCCTCGGACGCCACGACGTCGAGCACCGCACGGCCGTACCGCTCGAGCTTCGCGGCACCGACCCCGGAGATCTCGGCGAGCTGGTCGACGTCTGCCGGGCGCACCGCCGCGATGCCCCGGAGCGTCGCGTCGTTGAACACGACGTACGCCGGAACGCCCTGCTCGCGCGCCTGCGCGGCACGCCAGACCCGGAGGGCCTCGAACAGTCCGACCGCCTGCTGGGGCATGTCGGTGACGACGGTCCGGCGGGATGACCGGCTCGCCCGCGGTGCCTTCACCGGGTCACGACGCATCCGGACCTGGACCTTGCCGGTCAGGACCTCGGCGCTCGTCGGACTGAGGACGACCGTGCCGAAGCCGTCGCCCGACACCGCGGCGTAGCCCTGCGCGAGCAGCTGTCGGGCCACCGCCCGCCACTCGCCGTCGGACAGGTCGGAGCCGATACCGAAGGTCGCCAGGGACTCGTGCTGCAGCTCCTGGACGCGGGGCGACTGCTTGCCGACCAGGATGTCGACGAGGTGGGCGACACCGTACCGCTGGCCGCGCTCACGCTCGAGCCGGACGACCGTGGACAGCAGCTTCTGCGCGGGTACGGTGCCGTCCCACGACTCGGGTGGGGCGATGCACGTGTCGCAGTTGCCACAGGCCGTGGACTCCTGCCCGAAGTACGCGAGCAGTCGCACTCGCCGGCACTCGATCGTCTCGCACAGGCTGAGCATGGCGTCGAGGTGGGCGCTGAGCTGCCGACGGTGTGCGGCGTCGCCCTCGGACTGGTCGATCATCCGTCGTTGCTGCACGACGTCGTTCAGGCCGTACGCCAGCCACGCGGTCGAAGGCAGGCCGTCGCGCCCGGCGCGACCGGTCTCCTGGTAGTACCCCTCGACCGACTTCGGCAGGTCGAGGTGCGCCACGAACCGCACGTCGGGCTTGTCGATGCCCATGCCGAACGCGATCGTCGCGACCATGACGATGCCGTCCTCGCGCAGGAAGGTCGACTGGTTGCGCGCCCGCACCCGGGCGTCGAGGCCCGCGTGGTAGGGCAGCGCCTGGATGCCCTGTTCGGCCAGGGCGGTGGCGGTCCGCTCGACCGACTTGCGCGACAGGCAGTAGACGATGCCCGAGTCGCCGCTGTGCTCGGTGCGGATGAAGGTGAGGAGCTGCTGCAGCGCACCGGTCTTCGGTTCGATGCGGTACTGGATGTTCGGGCGGTCGAAGTCGGCGACGAAGTGCGCGGCGTCGTCGAGGCCGAGCCGCGCCGAGATCTCCTTGTGGGTCTGCGGGGTCGCCGTGGCGGTGAGGGCGATCCGGGGCACGGTCGGCCAGCGCTCGTGCAGGATGCTCAGCTCGAGGTAGTCCGGCCGGAAGTCGTGGCCCCACTGCGCGACGCAGTGCGCCTCGTCGATGGCGAACAGCGAGACCCGCGCCCGGTCGAGGAGCGCACGGGTGGACTCGAGCCGGAGCCGCTCGGGTGCGAGGTAGAGCATGTCGACCTCGCCCTGGACGACCGCGCGCTCGACCCGGGACCGTTCGTCGGGCCCCTGCGTCGAGTTGAGGAAGGCGGCGCGGACCCCGTTCGCCGCGAGGGCGTCGACCTGGTCCTGCATGAGGGCGATGAGCGGCGACACCACGACCCCGACGCCGTCGCGCACCAGCGCGGGCACCTGGTAGCAGAGCGACTTGCCGCCACCGGTGGGCATGAGCACGAGGGCGTCGCCGCCGGCGACCACCTGGTCGATGATCGCCGCCTGCTCGCCGCGGAAGTCGTCGTAGCCCCACACGCGGTGCAGGACGTCGAGCGCTGCGGCTCGCGAAGCAGACACGGCGGCGGGCGCGGGCGTGGTGCTCATGCCACGAGCCTACGGGCGACCGGCGACACCCACGGCACTGTCCACAGTGGCACGGCCCACAGCGGTTGCGTCGACGTCGTCGGCACGAGCCGGCGCGACGGCCCAACCCGTGCCCGCCGGGCCGAGCCAGCGCTTGCCGCCCGCCCAGACCGGCGGCGTCCCGCGGAACCGCGGTGCCTCGTGTCCGGCGAAGGTGCGATCGAGCTTCCGCCACCACGCCAGGAGTTCGACCATGCCCCAGAACGCGAGCGACGTGCCGAGGGTGACGAGCCAGCCGCCGAGCGTGCCGTTCGCGTCCGAGGAGGCCAGGTCGATCCTCGACCACCCGGGCGCCTGCAGCACGAAGATCATGATGTTGTTGAAGGCGTGCTGCAGGACGGTGGCCTCGAGCCCCCCGGTCCGGAGCACGATGATCGCCGCGATCAGGCCGAACGACCCGACGTCGAGGATGCCCCAGACGTTGTAGCCGTTCGGGATGTGCAGCACCGCGAAGACGACGGTCGACACCGCGACGGCGATGACCGTGCCGGTGCGCCGCGGGATCCACGAGGCGATCGTCTGCATGAGGAAGCCACGGAAGACGAACTCCTCGGCCGCGCCCTGGAACGGCACGAGCAGCACGACCAGGACGATCGTGAGCGTGAGGGTGCCGAGCGACACCGTCGACTGCCCGATCGCGGCGTGGTTCCACGCGAAGCCGCCGTCGGTCGTGATCATCCCGCCGTCCCAGAACAGGCCGGTCTGCACCACGAACATGACCGCCGCGATGACCAGCGTCGGCAGCAGACACCACGCCGTCCAGGCCCACCGGACCCGGAACCGCGTCGAGGTGAGGATGCTGCCGGGCCCGAGGCGCGCGACCTTGACGGCCAGCAGGACGCCGGGCAGCAGGATGACCAACGACACCAGGGTCAGCGACAGGACCAGCGGATCCGTCGGGTCGAGCGCGCCGCGCTGCAGGTCCTCGAGCAGGTCGTACAGACCGGACTCGCCCCCAACCGCAGCGACCGGGATGAAGTAGGCGACGGTGATGAGCACCTGCGACGCGACGTACCAGCCCGCCAGGAACGCGAGGGCGACCAGCGGGCGCCACCACCTCCATCGTGCGTCGACACGGGGCAGGCGGTGGTAGGGAACGCTCACGCCACGCAGGCTACCGGGCCGGGCAGGATGGGACCCGTGCTCACCGTGCTGTTCGGCCTGTCCGGAGCCGTCGTCTACGGCTTCGCCGACTTCCTCGGCGGGCTCGCGTCGCGGCGCATCCGCCCGGTGACGGTCACCGCCGTCGCCGCGGCGATCGGGATCGCACCGCTCCTGCTCGGCCTGGCCGTGCTCGGTGGCTCGGCGTCGTGGGCGGGCACCCTCTGGGGTGCCGTCGCCGGACTGTCCGGCGGCGTCGGGGTCCTGTTGCTCTACGCCGCGTTGGCGATCGGCCCGATGAGCGTGCTGTCACCTCTGACCGCCGTGTTCGCCGCCGTCGTCCCGGTCGTGGTGGCCGTCGCCCGCGGGACCGTCCTGTCACCACTGGCCGTCGCCGCGGTGGTCGTGGCCGTCGTCGCGGTGGTGCTCGTCGCCGCGGTGCGGGACACCTCGGGTGCACGCCTCACCGTGCGCGGGGTCGTCGCCGCCGCGGTGGCCGGGTGCGGGTTCGGCGGCATCGTGCTCGCCTACGACATGACACCGCCCGGCGCGGGCATCCACCCGCTCGTGGTCGCGCGGGTGCTGCAGACGGTGCTGCTGGGCGCAGCGGCGCTCGTGGTGACGGTGCGTGCCGGGCGCGGGGCGCGGTCTGGAGGCGCGGCAGACCCCGCAGCGTCGGCCGACGTCGCGGGGTCTGCCGTGCCTCCAGGGCGCTGGTGGCCGCCGCGACTGCTGCTGACGGTCGCGGCCTGCGGCGTCTTCGACGCCCTGGCGAACGTGTGCATCCAGGCGGGGCTGCACGCGAGCGACGACCCGGGCGCCCTGCCCGTCGTGAGCGTGCTCAACGCGCTCTACCCGATCGGCACGGTCGTGCTGGCCGGGGTCGTGCTGCACGAGCGGCTGACCGCGCCGCAGTGGGTCGGCATCGCGCTCGCGTTCACCGCGTCGGTGGGCCTGGCCCTGGCGTGACCGGAACGCTCAGACGTCGGGGATGAGTCGCTTGCCGAGCGACACGGTGCGGTCGTCGGAGTACCCGAGGGATTCGTAGAAGCCGAGCACCCGCTCGTTGCCCGCACGGATCTGCAGGTTCACCTTCGGGCAGCCGAGGTCGGTGAGGAGCCGCTCGAACTCGGCCATCAGCGTCCGGCCGAGACCGGACCCCTGCAGGTCCGGCTGCACGGCGAGGTAGTTCACCCAGCCGCGGTGCCCGTCGAAACCGGCCATCCCCGCGGCGACGACCCCGCCGGTCTCGCCCTCGGCGACCAGGAAGAGCTCGGGCTGGACCGTGGCCTTGCGCGCGATGTCGCGGCGCGGGTCGTTCCACGGGCGGACGAGACCGCACGATTCCCAGAGGGCGACGACCGCTTCGGTGTCGTCGGCGCGGAACGGGCGGATCCGGTACTCCATCCCCCCACGTTACTTCGGTGTGGAGAACGTCCTCACCGGACCGTCGTCGTGATCTGATAGACCTGTCCGACCGACCAGCCGATCAGGAGCCCCGTGACCGCACACGACACCATCCCGTCGCGCCGCAGTGCGCGGGACGACGACGGCGGCAGACGGTCCGGGCGCCGCTCCCCCCGGCGACGGCAGACGGTCGGCGGAGCGATCGTCTCGCTCATCGCCGAACTGCTCATCATCGCGGGTGCCGGCACCGGCCTGTACGTGGTCTGGACCGCCTGGTGGACGGACGTCGTGGCGGTCAACGAGCAGTCGAAGCTCGTCGAGGGGCTCGACCAGCTGAAGACCCCGGACAAGGCCGGCACCGAGCACCGTGGGACCGCACCCGTGCTGGCGGAGCCGCCGGATCTCTCCGACGTGTTCGGCACGATGCAGATCCCCCGCTTCGGCAAGGACTACAACCGGCCGATCGGCGAGGGGACCGACCGTGAGAAGGTCCTCAACACCATCGGGCTCGGGCACTACCAGGACACCGCGATGCCCGGAGCCCCCGGCAACTTCGCCGTCGCCGGGCACCGCGTGACCTACGGCAAGCCGCTCAACCAGATCGCCGAACTCAAGAAGGACGACTCCGTCGTCGTGCGGGTCACCGACGCGAAGACGAAGTTCGACGTCTGGTACGTCTACAAGGTCACCGACAGCCAGATCGTCACACCGGACCACATCGAGACGATCGCGCCGGTGCCGAACAAGCCCGGGGTCGACCCCTCGCCGTCGGACCGCTGGCTGACCCTCACCGCGTGCCACCCGATGTGGTCGGCGGCCGAACGGTTCGTCACGCACGCGAAGCTCGACTACTGGATGCCCGCGTCCGAGGGCACCCCGAAGGAACTCTCGGAGACCGCCAAGTGATCTTCCCCCTGGTGTGGCGGCTGCTGCCCGGACCCACCGTCCTGAAGGTGCTCGAGCTGCTCGTGCTGCTCGCGGCGATCGTGTTCGTGCTGTTCCAGTGGGTGTTCCCGTGGATCGCCGCGGACATCCTGCCGCCACCCGACGGCACCGTGGAGTCGACGCCGACCCCGTAGCGGTCAGCCACGGCGGTGACGGCTGGCGGCGTCAGACGGTCGTCGTCACGTGCGAGCCGCCGGCAGCGGTGCGCCGCACGGCGATCCGCTCCGGGATCCGCTGCTTGAGTTCCTCGACGTGGCTGACGATGCCGACCTGGCGTCCGCCCGCGGTCAACCGGGACAACTGCCCGATGACGTCGTCGAGGGTCTCCGGGTCGAGCGTGCCGAACCCCTCGTCGACGAAGAGCGTGCCGAGTGAGACCCCGCCGGCCTCGGCCTGCACGACGTCGGCCAGGCCGAGCGCCAGGCACAGCGAGACCGTGAACGTCTCACCGCCGGACAGGCTGCGGGGGTCCCGCACGGTGTCGGTGGTGTGGTCGTGCACGGCGAGTGCCAGTCCGGTCCGGCGTGCCCGTGATCCCGACTCGCGTTCGTCCGAGGTCTCGAGCGTGAACCGGCCCGCGAGCATCCCCCGGAGTCGGTCGTTGGCCGCGGCGACGACGTCCTCGAACCGACGCATGAGCACGTAGGTGCCCAGGGTGATGCCGGTCGGGTTCGCCGCGGTGACGCCGTTCGCGATGTCGGCGAGCCGCACCACGGCGCGGCTGCGCGCCGACGTCTCGTCACGGGCGCGGATCGCACGGGTCACCTCGGTCGCGCACCGGTCGACCGCGTCGGCCCGGTCGGCGGCGGAGGCAGCCGCCCCGGTGGCCTGCTCGAGTTCGGCGGCAGTCCGTTCACGAGCGACGCGGGCGCCGTCGAGGTCGAGCCGTTCCGCAGAGTCGTCCGCCGCGGCCACCACGGACGGCTCGGCGAGACCGGCCACCACGACGGCACGCTCGGCCTCGGCCGCGCTGATCCGCGCCCGCAACCGTGCGGTGTCGCCGGGGTCGAGCCGTCCGGCCCGCGCTGCGGCGACGTCGGCGAAGCCCTGGTCGTCGAGGACCCGGGCGACCTCGGCACGACGGTCGTCGCGGGCACGGGTCGCAGTGGCCACCCGTTCATCGGCCTGCACGACCGCGCGGTACGCCTCGAGTCGCTCGTCGAGCAGCTCGACGGCCGCCCGGAGCGTCGTGGGGCGGTCGTCGAGGAGCGCGCCGAGCCGTTCGCGTGCCGCGGCCACGGTGCCGAGGTCGGTGTCGAGTCGCTCGGCGTCGGCCTGCGCGGTCGAGGTCAGGACGGTGCGACGCGCGTCGAGGTCGTTCCGCTCCCGCTGGAGCCGACCGGTCTCGGTGTCGTGCTCCGCCCGCTGCCGCTCGTGCTGCAGGACGAGGGCGGCGGCGGCGTGCGCGGCCCGGACCCGGGCGTCGGCGGCCTCGGTCAGCGCGTCGAGCGCTGCGGTGTCGACCGTGCCGACGACGTCGACCAGCCGCTGGTGCTCGGCGCGTTCGACCGCCAGGTCCGACGCGGCCTCGGCGAGGCGCTGGTCCGCACGCCGGGTGGCGTCGCCCGCGGCGTCGACGGCTTCGGTGGTCGGGTGGTCGTCCTGCGGGGTGGCCACCGACGGGTGTTCCGTCGACCCGCAGACCGGACAGGGGTCCCCGGTGGTGAGCGCTGCGCCGAGTTCTCCGGCGAGGCCGGCGATCCGGCGTTCACGGAGCGCACGCTCGGCGGCGAGGGCCTCGGTCGCCGATCGTCGTGCCGCGGTGACGGTCCGCTCGGCCGCGGTGACGCGCTGCGCCGCGTGGTCGCGCGCCACCAGCTCGGACCGGAGGGATCGGACGCGGGTGACCTCGTGCGCTGCCGCGTCCGCGTCGGCCGCGGTCCGGGCCGCGGTGCGTGCGGCCTCGACGATGCGGGCCCGTTCGGCCGGTCGGGCGTCGAGCGCGGCGTCGAGCGCGACCAGCTGCCCGGCGAGCTGCTCGGCGGTCGCGACGGCCTCGGCGATGGCGGACCGTCGAGCAGCGGCGCCGTCCTCGACCGCGACGAGGTGGCGCGCAGCGGACAGGTCGTCGGCCAGGGCATCGCGCCGGCCCACGACGACGTCGGGGGCCTCGGCGACCCCGTGGCGATCGCGCACCGCCCGGGCCGCCGCGGTGGTCTCCTCCGCCCGCAGGACCGCGGCGTCGAGTCCGTCGGCCACGGCGGCGACCCGTGCGGCGCGTTCGCCGAGGGCCACGGTCGCCCGGGCGTCGTCGACGGCCGGGGCGTCGTCGTCGAGCGCGGTCTGCCGCGCGAGCAGCCCCGCACGTCGTTCGAGGGCGGTCGCACGCGCCGTGACCACCTGTTCGTGCTCGGCCGCCGCCGTCGCCGCCGAGGCCGCCGCAGCACGGACGGCCACAGCGGCGTCGGCCGCCGCGCGGATCGACGCGACGGTCGACGGCACGCTGACCTCGTCGGCGCCGTCGAGGCCAGCGGCCTGGGCGAAGCGGTTCAGGGCGTCGCGGACACGGTCGTCGGCGCCGTCGACCTCGGCCTGCACGGCGCGGCGCCGCGCGGCGAGTTCGTCGGCGGTGCGGTCGTAGACCTGCGTGCCGAACAGGGACTGCAGGAGCTTGCGGCGGTCTTCACCAGGGGAACGCAGGAACCGTGCGAACTCGCCCTGGGGCAGCACCACGGTCTGCAGGAACTGCGCGCGGTCCAGCCCGATGATGCGGCCGATCTCGACGCCGACCTCGGGGATGCGCGACGACATGGGTTCACCGGCGACGTCGGACGGGCTCGCCAGGCGGAAGAGCTGCACGGACGCCTGCTGCTTGACGGTGCCGGTCCCCCGCTGCTTCGGTCGGTCGTACTGCGGGGTGCGGCGGACCCGGTAGGTCCCGGCGCCGGTCTCGAAGACGAGCTCGACGAAGGGCTCCACGGCGGGGTCGGCGTGCTGGCTGTGCAGGCGGTCGGAGCTGGCGTCGGACCCGGCGAGCCCGCCGTACAGGGCGAACACGACGGCGTCGATGATCGTCGACTTGCCGGAACCGGTCGGCCCTTCGAGCAGGAACACCCCGGAGGCCGCGAGCGCTGCGAAGTCGATGGACACCAGGTCGGGGTAGGGCCCGATGGCACGGAGTTCGAGTCGGTGCAGGTACATCAGCGGTCCCCCTCGCGCTGCAGCGCCAGCACCGCGGCCTCGTACGCCTCGGTCAGGACGGCGTGCTCGTCGTCGTCGGGCGCGGCACCGGTGGCGAAGGCCACGAAGTCGGCTGCGACCTCGACCGGGTCGGACGTCGCCGTGACCGCGCGGGCGGCTGTCGCCGGGCCACGGTCGGCGGGCTCGTGCGTGATCGCCAACGCGTGCGGGAAGTGGTCCTTGACCCGGGCGTACATGCGCTCGGGGTGCACCGTGTCGGTCACGGCCACCCGGACCCACGCATCGGCGTCGGCGCGGAAGACGCCGGACTCGACGTCGTCGATGCTGCCGCGGACGTCGACCAGGCGTCGCGGCACCGGGGCCGGCACGAGCTCGGTGCTGACGGCGCCGCCGGCGTCGAGTTCGACGAGGGTCACCGACTTCTGCTGGTGCCGCTCGCCGAACGAGAACGCCAGCGGTGAGCCGGCGTACCGGATCCGGCCGCCGTCGCCGACGCGCTGCGGACCGTGCAGGTGCCCGAGGGCGACGTAGTCGAACCCGTCGAAGACCGATTCGGCCACCCGGTCGACACCGCCGACGCGGATGTCCTGCTCGCTGTCGCTCGGGTCGGCCCCGCCGACGAAGGCGTGCGCGACGACGACGCTGCGGGTGCTCCCCCGCAGTGAGAGGTCGGAACGGATGCGTTCGGTGGCGGCGCGCACGACCGCGTGGTGCGACCGTGCGAGGGGTTCGTCCGGCACGTCGGCCAGTGCGTACCGGGTCAGGTCCGGGTGCAGGTAGGGGATGCCGTAGACCGCCACCGGGCCGTCGGCGTCGTCGACGAGCACCGGGTCGGCGATCCGGGCGGGTTCGGCGAGGATGCGCACCCGGCGGTCCATCACACCGGCGCCGAACCCCAGGCGTGCGGCGGAGTCGTGGTTGCCCGGCGTGAGCACCACGGTCGCCGTCTGCGCCAGGCGTTCGAGCACCCGGGACAGCATGCGGACGGCGTCGATCGGCGGGATCGCCCGGTCGTACACGTCTCCGGCGATCACGACGAGGTCGACGGAGCGGTCCTGCACGAGGTCGACGAGCCAGTCGAGGAACGCCGCCTGGTGCTCGAGGAGGTCGGCACCGAGCAGCGTGCGGCCGAGGTGCCAGTCGCCGGTGTGCAGGATGCGCATGCGGACACGGTAACGCCGGCCGGGGACATCGCCGGACGGCCGCGCGCCGCCTGGGGAGAACCGCCGCCTGGGGAGGACTCAGGGCACGCAGCTCGCCGAGGCCAGACCGAGGACCGACACGACCTTGACCTTGACGGTCGGCGTGCTGGTGGCGGTCCACCCGTTGCCGAGGTTCGTGCGGAGGTTCAGCGTGTACGTCGTGCCGAGGTCGAGCAGGCCGGCACCGCCGTAGACGAGCGAACGTTGCCCGGCGGTCGTGGCGGTGGCGAGCTGGGCCGTCCCGTTCACCAGGTCGAAGGAGTACGGCACCGTCGGGTCCGTGTACGTCCAGGCGATCGTCACGGTGTTCGACGACGCCGCGGTGCAGGTCAGCGTGGGCACACCGGTCGCCGTGCCCGCCGTGAAGGTCGAACCCGGGTTCACCGTCGTCCGCGACCACGGCACGGCCACCGCCTGCGCCGGTACGAGCACCCCGACGCTGCCCGCGATGACGAGGACCGCCGCGGCGCCGCCGAAGCGGCGCAGCCGCTGGACGCGACGCTCGTGCACCCGCAGCGAGCGACGGGTGACGACGGTCGCCGTGCCGGACGCCAGGCGCGTGGCGGCGTCGTCCCGCGCCTCCCGGCCGGCACCGGCACCGTCCGACGGGCCGACGCTCGACCCGTGGGCGTCGTCGCCCCCGTCCGAGCCGCCGCCGTCGTCGTCGCGCTCGTCGTCGACCGCCGTGAGGCGGCGGAACGACCCGTCGACCGTGCAGAGCGCGAGCAGCGCCGTCAGGCCGAGCGCGAGCACGACGACCTTCGTCCACTCCCCCTGTCGGAGCCACAGGACCGGCGCCCCGACGAACGGGATGCGCAGGAACGCGACCCCGTGCACGGCCGAGCGCTCGAGCGGCGTCGAGTCCGGCTGCGGGTTCGCGTCGCCCTTCGTGACGAGGGTGCCGCCCGGGCCGTCCTCGACGTACCGGTGCATGCGCAGGTGACCGGACTGGTCGGGGTCGTCGGCGAGCAGGATCTTGCCGGCCTGGACCTCGCCGGACGCGACCGGCCGTGACACGACGACGTCACCGGGGGTGAGGCGCGGCTCCATGGACCCGGTCATCACCGTGGTGGGCTGCCAACCGATCACGGCGGGCGCGGCCGCCCAGAGGGCCAGGCCGAGGAGGGTGGCGACCACACCGCGTGCGACCGTGCCGACGACGACGCGCCCCCAGTCGACGACGTCACGGAGCACGGCGTGCGGTGCGGGACCACCGTGCACTGCGATGCTGCTCATGACTGCCTTCGACCGGGGGCGCGTTCTCGGGGGTGGCGGCCGGGGCTGGCTCGGGCGCAGCCCCGGTCACCGGGTGGGGAGTGCTCCCCGGGTCAGCTGTTCTGGGCTTCCCAGGTGAAGCCGAGCGCCGCGGTGCCGCCCTGGGCCGTGTTCGGGGCGGTGTCCGAGACCTTGTAGGAGAAGCGGTAGACGCGCGATTCGGACGCGGTGCCGGTCGGGGCCCACGAGCCGACGCCGGTGGCGAAGTTGGTCGCCGCTGACCCGAAGGACGCCAGCGTGGTGTTCGCAGCCGTGATCGTGCCGCCGGTGGCGAGCGGCGTGAAGCCCGTGCAGGAGCCGAAGCCGCCGCCGGTGCCCTGCTCGACGGTCAGGCTGATGTTCGCGGCGAGGTCCTTCGTCGTGCTGGCGGCGGTGCCGTACAGCTTGACGGTCGAGGGCAGCGAGCCCGTCGAGGTGACCGTGATGCAGTTCGCACCGGTCGAACCGGGCTTCAGGGCGGTCGCGGTGAAGAGCGCGGTGTTGTTGTCGTCGTCGGAGAGGGCGACGCTGCCGGCGGTCCAGTTGCTCGTCGGGTTGACGGTGGTCGCCGAGAACGCCGAGTAGGACGCGGTCGAGACGACGACACCCGAGGCGACGAGGGCGGCGGGGATGGCGATCCAGGCCGCGAGACGGGCGGCGCGAGGGGTGACACGAGACATTGCGAGAGCTCCTGATCCGGAAACGGTGGCGCCGTGGTCGCGGTGGTTGGTCGCGTCGGAGCCGGGGTGGTTGCTACGACGATCAAGCTACTTTTCCGCCGAGCAACTCACAAGGGAAGGCACTACCCCCGTGCTGGGGGTGTCTTGACGAGTGAGATACTTGTTGACTGAGTCATCCACCTCCTGCCGAGAAGAGCTGCCCATGACGGACACCACCCAGCCCGTCCTGCCCGACGCCCTGCCGCCCGCGCCCGTGTCCCCGACCGTCTCGCTGCCCGACATCGTGGACGCGGACACCGACCTGGCGCAGCTCCTCACCGCCTTCCGCATGCTCCAGACGCAGCACGCCCGTGTCCTGCACCACGAGAGCGTCGTGCGCGGGCTGAACGCCACGGACACCCGGTTCGTGTTCTTCCTCGCAGCGGCCGACGGCGACGGGGTCACCCCGAAGCAGGCCGGCGAGTACCTCGAGCTCACCACCGGTGCCATGACCTCGCTCGTCGACCGCCTCGAGCAGCGCGGGCACCTCGAACGCCGCCCGAACCCGCAGGACCGTCGCAGTGTGCTGCTGCACCTCACCGCCTCGGGCGCCGAGGTCGCCCGACAGATCGGCGCCGTCTACTCGGACGCCTTCCGCGAGGTCGTCGCCCCCGCCGACCGGGTCCGGCTCGCCGCAGCGTTCACCGGGCTCGGCGACGCCCTGGACCGCCACTCACGTGCGGAGACCGCGGCCCGTTCCGCCGGACGATCTGCGTGACCCCGTGTGTCGTGGCGCGCGCGTAGCGTGGTGCGCATGACACCGTCCGAAGTCCTGATCGAAGCGTTCTCCCGCGTGCCCGAGACCGTCGAACGCGCCGTCGACGGCCTGTCCGAGGACCAGCTCGCAGCGCGTCCCGCCGCCGGGGCGAACACCCTGGCGTGGCTCGCGTGGCACACCGCCCGCGGGCAGGACGTCCAGATCGCCGACCTGGCGGGCACCGCGCAGGTGTGGACCGCGGACGGCTGGTACGAGCGGTTCGGCCTGCCGTTCCCGGCCGAGGCCCTGGGCTACGGCATGTCCCGCGACGACGTCGGTCGCGTGCGCGCCTCTGCTGCGCTGCTCACCGGGTACCTGCGCGCGGTCCACGACCGCACCGTCGCGTACCTCGGCACGCTCGGTCCGGACGACCTCGACCCCGTGGTCGACGACGCGTGGGACCCGCCCGTCACCGCCGGCGCCCGGCTCGTGAGCATCCTCGACGACTGCACGCAGCACGCCGGTCAGGCCGGCTTCGTGCGCGGGTTGCTGTTCTTCAACCGCTGAGCGCGGTCACGCGGGCGCTTCGTGAGCAGAAATGGTCGGGTCCGACTTCGGGACCCGACCATGCTGCTCACCATGTGACGGACGGGAGGCCCGTGGCACGCATGCCACGGGCCTCCCGTCCGTCCTGGGGTCGCGTCTACCGCGCGGCGAGCTCGCTGACGATGCCGTCACCGGGTGCGGCCTGCACGAGGTCCGCCTCGATCTCGGCACGCTCGAGGATGCCCTCGATCTTGCGGATGCGGCCACGCGGGACGATCGTCACGACGGTGCCCTCCTTGCCCGCACGACCCGTGCGGCCGGAGCGGTGCATGTACGCCTTGTAGTCGTCCGGGGCGTCCGCCTGCACGACGAGCGACACGTCGTCGACGTGGATGCCACGGGCGGCGACGTCGGTGGCGACGAGGACGTTCACCCGGCCACTCGTCAGGAGCTGCAGGTTGCGGGTGCGGCGCGACTGGTTCAGGTCGCCGTGGAGCGACGTGGCACGGATGCCGGCGTCCTCGAACTGGTCGGCGAGACGCTCGGCGTAGGCGCGGGTCCGAGCGAAGACGATCGTCTTGCCGTCGCCGGCGACGAGCTCCTCGAGGACACGGTCCTTCTCGCGCTGCTCGACCACGAGGACGCGGTGGTCGATGGTCGAGGACGCCTGGTCCTCACCCGCGACCTCGTGCACGCTCGGCTCGTGCAGGAACTGCTCGACGAGCGCCGCGACCTGGGTGTCGAGCGTCGCGCTGAACAGCAGCTTCTGCGCACGGTTGCCCTGCGGGGTGACCTCGGCCGTGGCGGAGAGGATCTCCTGCACCGGCTCGAGGAACCCGAGGTCGCACATGTGGTCGGCCTCGTCGAGCACGGAGATGACGACCTCGCTGAGGTCGAGCTTCCCCTTGTTCATGAGGTCCTGCACACGACCGGGGGTGCCGACGATGATGTCGACGCCGCGCTCGAGCGCGCCCTCCTGACGGCCGTACGGGACACCGCCGTAGATCTGCGTGGTGAAAAGCCCGACCGAGCGGGCGATCGGCTGCACCGTGCGGTCGATCTGCAGGGCGAGCTCGCGGGTCGGCGCGAGGATGAGCGCACGCGGGGCGCGGCCCATCTTGCGCTTCGTGCCGCCGCCGTGCTCCATGAGCTTCTCGACGAGCGGGGCGCCGAACGCGATGGTCTTGCCGGAGCCCGTGCGGCCACGACCGAGGACGTCCTTGCCGGCGATCACGTCGGGGATCGTCGCCGCCTGGATCGGGAACGGGCTGCTGGCGCCGAGCTCCTGCAGGGCGCGGGAGATGTTGCCGCCGATGCCGAGGTCGCCGAAGGTCACGCCCTCGACGTCGGACGCCACGGTGGACTCGGCCTGGAGCTTGGCGAGCTTGACGTCGTCGGCGGGGACGAACTTGCCGCGCTCGGGCTCGTCGAACGAGCGGCGCGGGGCACGGTCGCTGCGGTCATCGCGGTCGAACTTGCGCGGAGCGCGGTCATCGCGGTCGAACTTGCGCGGAGCGCGGTCGTCGCGGTCGAAGCCACGACGCGGGCGGTCGTCGTTGTCACGACGGGGCGCTCGGTCGTCGCGGTCGAAGCGACGGGGACGGTCGTCCTGGTCGCGACGGGGCGCACGGTCATCGCGGTTGAAGCTGCGCGGCGCACGGTCATCGCGATCGAAACGACGCGGTCGGTCGTCGTTGTCACGACGGGGCGCACGGTCATCGCGGTCGAAACGACGGGGCGCACGGTCATCGCGGTCGAAGCGACGGGGAGCGCGGTCGTCGCGGTTGAAGGTGCGGGGAGCGCGGTCATCGCGGTCGAAGCTGCGACGCGGGCGGTCATCGTTGTCTCGACGCGGCGCACGGTCGTCGCGGTCGAAGCGGCGAGGCGCGCGGTCATCGCGGTCAAAACGACGCGGGGCACGGTCGTCACGGTTGAAGCCACGACCACCACGGTCGTCGCGCTCGGGGCGGCGCTGGCCACCGCTGTCGCGGGGCTCCCAGTTCGGGCGGGCGGGGCGCTCACCCTGCGCCGAACGGCCGCGACGCTCCTCGGCGTCCCAGCGCTGCTTCTGACGCGGCGCGGTCGGCTCGGCAGCGCGGAACCCGCGGTGCTTGCTGCTGCGTGCGGCGGGGGTGCCGTTCGGGTGGCGGGGACGGTCGGAGGCGCGGTTGTCCGCGCCCTTGTTGTACGGGGCCATGTCTGCTTTCTCGGGTGCGCAACGAACCGCAGCGCCCGACAGCGACATCGGCGGGGGCTGCTTGCGGAGAGGGGGTTCATCCCGTCGCGATTCGACGTGATTCCAGCCCTCGAGCAACACACACCCAACAAGAAGTCCGTGATCACGATGTCACGGCGTCGAAGGCCGACCGAGCGAGTCTACGCGACCCCGCGCTCTGATACCAGCCCCGATGCGGACGGACGCAGGCCGGAGCAGGCGATCCGTGCCTCCTGACCGGTCTGTGGTGCGCGAACCCGCTGTGCGCCGAGCGCCTCACCGCGAACCGCGCCGGAACGCCCGTTGCAGTCCCCACCCGGTCACGCGGACCAGCGCCTCGACGACGATCGCGCTGCTCATCTTCGACGCTCCCCGCTCGCGTTCGACGAAGGTGACGGGGACCTCCGCGACGACAGCGCCGGCACGAAGAGCACGTCGGGCCACGTCGACCTGGAAGCAGTACCCGGTCGACGCGATGTCCTCGGCGACGAGCGTGCGGATCAGGTCGGCTCGGACGGCACGGTACCCACCGGTGAGGTCGCGGACCCGGACACCGAGCATGATGCGACTGTAGAGCGAACCGCCTCGGGAGAGCGCGATGCGGTACCACGGCCAGTTCACGACGGAGCCGCCGGGCACCCAGCGAGAGCCGATCACGAGGTCGGCGCCCGAAGCGCAGCGATCGAGGAGTCTGCCGAGTTCCTCGGGGCGGTGCGAGCCGTCGGCGTCCATCTCGACCAGCACGGCGTGACCGCGGCAGAGCCCCCAGGCGAACCCGGCGAGGTACGCGGCACCGAGTCCCGCCTTCTCGGTGCGGTGCAGCACGTGCACGCGATCGTCTCCTCGGGCGAGCCGATCCGCGATGGCGCCGGTGCCGTCCGGACTGCCGTCGTCGACGACCAGCACCTGCACCTCAGGACGGGCCGCGTGGACGCGGGCGATGACCGACTCGAGGTTGTCGCGCTCGTTGTAGGTGGGGATGACGACGAGGGTTCCCTCACGGTCACTGCGATGCGTCATGGATTTCCCTGTCGAGGTGATGGTCGAGCATGCACAGTAACATGATGGATACTGCATGACACTCCGGAGGCTCGCATGCGAACGGCAACTCGCCCACTTCCCGACTGGCTCGTCCTCCTCGGCCTGTACGGGATCGCCCGAGTGGTGACGACCGTCACGTTCCTAGTCGGTTTCGCGTCCACCGATCCTGTCGGGTTCGGCGACCCATCCGGTTGGAAGGGCTTCTTCGAGCGCTCCGCCGCGTGGGACGGCCAGTACTTCCTGGAGATCGCCCGCCAGGGGTACCCGAGCACCTTGCCGACCGACAGCGCGGGCACGGTGCAGCAGAACGCGTGGGCGTTCCTGCCCGTGTTCCCCGCGATCGTCGCCGCGGTGAGCCTGACCGGCGCAGACCCGGCGGTCGTCGCGGTGCTGCTCGCGACCACGTTCGGCGGGGCTGCCACGGTCGCCCTCATGGTCCTGCTCCGCCCCCACGTCGGCCGGAGCACAGCACTGTGGTCGGCCGTGTTCTTCGCGTTCGGGCCGCTCGCGTTCGTCCTGCAGATCGCCTACGCCGAATCACTCGGCCTGCTGCTCGGGTTCGCCGCGCTGATCGCGATGCAACGACGGCGGTACTGGACGATCCTGCCGATCGTCACGGTCCTCGCCTTCACCCGACCGGGCGCGCTCGCGATCCCGCTCGCCCTCGCGGTGCACGGTGTCATCCGCCTCGTGGAACGCGACCCGGTGACCGTGCGGGAGCGCGTCGCGATCGTCGTCACCGGGCTCGTCACGGCCACCGCCGGACTGGCCTGGCCTGTCGTCGCAGCCGTCGCCACCGGTGTCCCGGACGCGTACCTGCAGACGGAGCTCGCATGGTGGCGGCTCCACCTCAGCGTGGACCACTTCGCGCCGCTGACCCCGTGGTTCCTGCAGGCCGCGCGGTTCGCAGGCCCCATCGGTGTCGTCGGAGTGCTCGTCGCCGTCGTGGTCGTCGGATGGTGGTCGTCGTCGCGGTCGACCCGTCAGATCGGGTCGGTCCCGCTGCTCGGATCGGTGTCCTACCTGCTGTACCTGTTCGCGACGTTCCTGCCGCAGCAGAGCACGTTCCGGTTGCTCCTGCCGGCATCACCCCTGCTCGGGATCCCCGCGCTCCACCGCACCCCTGGTCGCCGGTGGATCGTCCTCGCGTGCTGCGTGATCGCGCAGCCCGTGGCGATCTGGGTGCTGTTCCTGACGCACAACCCCTGATCGGGCGACGTCCGGGGGTCGCGTCGCCGGCGTCAGGACTCGGCGAGCCGCTGTCGTTGCTCGGCTACGTCGAAGTCCGCCTTCGGCCACGAGAGCTGCATGTCCTCGAGCGCACGCAGCAGGAGCTGCTGCACCGCCAAGCGGGCGTACCACTTGCGGTTCGCCGGCACGACGTACCAGGGCGCCTGCGGGGTCGAGGTCCGGTCGAACACGATCTGGTAGGCGTCCTGGTAGCGGTCCCACAGCAGGCGCTCGTCGATGTCGGCCGGGTTGAACTTCCAGTGCTTGTCGGGGCGGTCCAGTCGCTCGCCGAGGCGTTCGCGCTGTTCGTCCTTCGAGATGTGCAGCATCACCTTGACGATCGTGGTGCCCTCGGCGGTGAGACGGTCCTCGAAGTCGGTGATCGCGCCGTAGCGTCGCTCGATCTCGTCCGGCGCCGCGAAGGCCCGGATGCGCTGGATGAGGACGTCCTCGTAGTGCGAGCGGTCGAACACGCCGAGCTGCCCGGCGCTCGGGAGCTGCCGCTCGATGCGCCAGAGGAAGTCGTGCTCGCGCTCCTCGGCCGTCGGGGCCTTGAAGCCCGCGTAGCGCACGCCGTTGGGGTCGACCGCACCGACGACGTGCGAGACGATGCCGCCCTTGCCAGCGGTGTCCATCGCCTGCAGCACGAGCAGCACCCGGCGCTGGTCGCCGGCGGTCGACGCCGCGTACAGCCGCTCCTGCAGGGCGGCGAGACGGGAGGCCCCCGCGGCGAGCGCTTCGAGCCCGTCGATCTTGCGGCCGGGGAAGCCCGGCGTCGCGTCCGGGTCGACCTGGTCCAGGCGGAAGCCCGGTTCGACGCGGAGCAGCGGTTCGGGATCGGCGTTCCAGGCCTTGCGACGGCTCACGGGTCCTCCTGCGGTCCGGGCGGCGGATGCCCCCTGCTCTCATCCTGGCACTGGCATGGGTCCTCCGCTGGGTTCCTCCGCTGGGGTGACGTGGGCGGCTCCGGGTGCGGCTACCGTGGAACCGATGAAGTCCGGCCGCCGCACAGTGCTCGCGCTCGTCGCCGCGGTCGTGGCGCTCGGCGCGGTCGCGTCCTGCAGCACGGACCCCGTCGGCGACGAGAACGCGACGGTCACCGCGGACAGCGTCATCTACCCGCTGTCGCTGGAGTACCACGGCATCGACGTGGTCGCCGACGTGCCGTACGGCACGGCCCCGTTGCAGCGACTCGACGTCTGCCTGCCGGCCGACAGCGCCCCGGAGACGACCGCGACCCCGACGGCGACGCCGTCCGCCACCGCGACGGCCGATCCGGCAGCAGCTGCGGCCGCCACCGGTCGGCCGGCCGTGCTGATGATCCACGGCGGCAGCTGGTCGCACGGCGACAAGGCCACGGCCGCCTACCGGTCGGTGTGCAAGTACCTGGCGTCCGAGGGCTTCGTGACGTTCAACGTGGACTACCGGCTCGCCCCCACCGATCCGTTCCCGGCCGGCCTCGACGACGTCCGCCGCGCGCTCGACTACGTGTTCCGTCCCGCGACGCTCGAGACCTACGACGTCGACTCCCAGCGGGTCGGGGTGTTCGGCGGGAGCGCGGGCGGCAACCTCGCGGCGATGCTCGCGGTGACCGACCACGAGTCCGCCGCGTACGCCGAGGGCGACCGGATCCGTGCGGTCGTCGACCTGAGCGGCCCCACGAACCTGACGTCACGCTCGACCCGGGCCGACGGCGTGTCGGCGTCCTTCCAGCGGAAGCAGTTGCTCTACCTCGGCTGCCGGACCTACGCGAAGTGTCCGGCGGCCACCCGTGCGTCGCCGGAGTACCACGTGACCTCGGACACGGCACCGTTCTTCATCGGGCACTCGACGGACGAGTTCATCCCGCTGTGGGAGTCGCAGGAGTTCGCGGCCACGCTCCGGTCGCACGACGTGCCGGTGACGTTCGTGCAGGTCGAGGGCACGGCCCACTCGATCGCCCAGCTCGACGAGGCGATGAGCCGACGCGTCGCGACGTTCCTGCGGACCCAGCTCGGCTGACGCGACCGCGACCGCCGCGTGCCCCGGGTGGGTGGCACCCGGAGTCGGGACTACTGCCGATCGGCGCCACGCCGCAGACTTCGGGGGTGACCGACACCTCGACCCGCCCTGCCCGCGCCGCTGCGACCCGTTGGGACCGTTCCGCGCTGCAGACCGCTGCGGAGTTGCTGCTCGGGCTGTCGTTCGCCGCCACCATGGCCTTCGGTGGGTACGCGGCCGCGACCGGGCAGATGGCCGTGTTCGCGCAGGGTGCCGGGGTCGTCTTCCTGGTCACGCTCACCTGCGTGCTCGTGTCGTGGTTCCGGGCCGTCGAGCGCGAGGAGCGTGCCGACCACCGGGCCGCTGCGCCCGTCGTGCCGGCCACGGTCCCGGTGCCGCTCACGACCGCCGCCATCGCGGCCGTCGACGCCGAGTACCGCCGCTAGCCCGGATCGCCGCTAGTCCGCCGCGGCCGCCGCAGCCGCACGCCGGTCGGCCCGCCGCTCCCGGGCCCGCTCGACCACGAAGTACAGCGCCGGCAGCACCACGAGCGTCAGCAGTGTCGAGGACACCAGGCCGCCGATCACGACCAGTGCCAGCGGCTGCGAGATGAACCCGGACTTGCCGGTCAGGCCGATCGCCATCGGCAGCAGCGCGAAGATCGTCGCCATCGCCGTCATCAGGATCGGACGGAGGCGTCGCGTGGCGCCCTCGATCAACGCCTCGCGCACCCGCAACCCGCGCCGTCGGTACTGGTTGACGAGGTCGATGAGCACGATCGCGTTCGTCACGACGATGCCGACGAGCATGAGCAGACCGATCAGCGACGCGACGCCGATCGGGACGCCGGACGCGATCTGCAGCAGGATCGCGCCCGTCGCCGCGAACGGCACCGACACGAGCAGCAGCAGCGGCTGGAGCAGGCTCCGGAACGTCGCGACCATGATCACGTAGACGATCAGCACGGCGACCAGCACCGCGAGCCCGAGCTGCGAGAACGCCGACGACTGGCTGGCGGCGACGCCACCGATGGAGGCGGTCGCACCCTTCGGCAGGTCGAGCTCGTCGACGGCGGTCGTGACGGACTGCACGGCGGCACCGAGGTTGGTGGCGTCGGGCGTCACGGTGATCGTGGCGGTGCGGGCCGCGTTCGTCGTGGTGACGGTGGTCGGGCCCTCCGACTCCTCGACCGTGGCGACGTCGGACAGCGGGACGGTGCCGGTGCTCGTCGGGACGTCGAGGGCACGGAGTGCGGCGATGGTCGTCGGCGGCTCGGGGTCGGCGATGTAGACGTCGAGCGTCGCGTCGTCGATCTCGATGCTGCCGGTGTCCCGCGGTGAGACGGCGGCGGCGACGAGGCCACCCACCTGGGTCTCGGTGAGGCCCAGCGACGCGGCCTTCTGCCGGTCGACCCGGACGGCGAGGAACGGTTCCGCGGCGGACAGGTTGCTCGTGGCGCCCGTCGTGTCCGGGACCGACTGCATGGTCTTCAGCACCTGGCGCGATGCCGTCTCGAGCTGCGACTGGGTCGGCGCGGTGACGTCGACCTCGATGTCGCTGCTGCCACCGAACCCGCCGCCGGAGGACGCGATGGTGACCTCGCCGACGTCCTTGATCGCCCCGATCGACTTCCGGGCGTCGGCCTGGATCGTCGGCTGGTCGGCCTCGGCGTCGGTCGTCACGGCGTACTGCACCGAGGCGCTGCCACCCCCGCCGAACGCCGCCTGGATCGACTGGCCGCTCGTGCCGATGGTGGTCTGCACGGTCTCGACGCCGTCGACGTCCTGCAGTGCCCGCTCGACCTTGCGTGCGGAATCGGACTGGACGGCGAGGCTCGAACCGGCCTTCAGGTCCTGCGTGACCGTGAACGTGTTCTGCCCCGAGTCGCCGAGGTAGTTCGTGGTGACGAACGGCAGCGTGGCGGCCGTTCCGCCGAGCACGATCACGGCGAGCAGGATGACGACGACCGGCTTCCGGACGACCCACCGGAGCACCGGCAGGTAGACGCGGCGCAGACGGTCCACCCGGCCGGCGTCGTGCAGATCCGCCGCCGAGGCGAGCACACCCTCCGAGCGGACGCCCTCGTGCTCGCGCTCGGCATCGACCGCCGACGGTGCCGCTTCCGCGTCCGTGCGCGCTTCCGCTGCCGTCGTCGCGTCGCCCGGCTTCGCCTTCGGCGGGCGCAGCCACCAGTACGCCAGCACCGGGACGATCGTGAGCGAGACGAACAGCGACGCGACGAGCGCCAGGGTGACCGTCACGGCGAACGGCCGGAACAACTCCCCCACGAGTTCGGCGACGAAGGCCACCGGCAGGAACACGGCGACGGTGGTCAGGGTCGAGGCGGTCACCGCACCGGCGACCTCGCGCACGGCGTCCCGCACGGCCTGGCCGCGGTCGACGCCCGGCTGCATGTGCCGCTTGATGTTCTCGATGACGACGATGGAGTCGTCGACCACGCGGCCGATCGCGATCGTGAGGGCCGCCAGCGTGATGATGTTGAGCGTGTACCCGGCGGCGCGCATGCCGATCGCGGCGAGCAGCACCGACGTCGGGATGGAGATCGCGGTGACGAGCGTGGAGCGCCACGACAGCAGGAACACCAGGATGACGATCACCGCGAAGGCGAGCCCGAGCAGGCCCTCCTCGGCCAGGGAGTCGATGGACTGCTGGATGTAGGGGGCCTGGTCGAAGACGACGGTGAAGCTGGGGTCGCCCTCGATCTTGTCCTCGATGCCGGGCAGGGCGTCGCGCACGGTGTTCGAGACGTCGACGGTGTTCGCCTCCTGCGTCTTCGTGATCGAGATCGTCAGCGCCTGCTGCCCGTCCACGCGGCTGATGGAGGTGCGCGGCGACTCGGTGATGGCGACCTTCGCGACGTCACCCAGCGTGGTGTCGGTCGGCGTGGCGGCGGTCGTGGACGTGTCCGTCGCAGCGTCGCCGGTGGGAGCAGCGGCGGTCGCACCCGTGCCGGTGGCACCCGCAGCCGTGCCGTCACCGGACGATGCGGTCCCGTCGCCGCCAGCGGCGCCCGACACGGACCCGTCCGAACCCGACGAACTCGACGAGCTCGACGAGCTCGTCAGCGGCAGTGCTCGGATGTCCTCGAGCGAGGCGATCCGCTCGCCCGTCTGCACCGACAGCGTCGAGCCGTCCTCGGTGATCGTGCCGCCGGGGATCAGGGTGCCGTTGTCGTCGAGCGCGTCCGAGATCGCCGTCTGGGTGAGGCCACGGGCGGCGAGCTCGTCCTGGTCGGGCGTGATGACGACGCGACGGCCCGGGTTGCCGAAGACGTCCGCCTGCCGCACGCCGTCGAGCTTCTCGAGGTCGGGGATCGCCGAGGCCTGCAGCCGGTCGACGAGCTGCTCCTGGTTGCCGGACGCCGAGACCGCGACCTGCAGCACCGGCAGGTCGTCGAAGGACCCGGTGACGATCTGCGTCTGCACCGAGTCGGGCAGCGACAGCGCGTTCACCGCGGTCTGGATCTTGTCCTCGGCGCTGGCCAGGTTCGATCCGTACTGGAACGACGCCGACACCACGCTCTGTCCGGTGGACGAGGTCGCGCTGGTGGACTCGAGGTCCGGTACGACCTGGATCGCCTGCTCGATCTTCGTCGAGACGTCGTTCGACACGACCTCGGGCGTGGCACCGGGGTAGGCGCTGACGATCGCGACCTGGGGGAACTCGACGCTCGGGATCAGCTCCTGCTTGAGGTTCGACAGCGCGATGCCGCCGAAGATCGCGACGACGACGGTGACGAGCGCGATGAGGGCCCGGTTGCGGAGGCTGAAGACCGAGAGGAGGTGCACGTCATCGATCCTCGCAGCCGCAGCCCGTGCGCGCCCGCATCAGGCCGTCGGATCAGCCGCCCAGCAGCAGGTACGCCCCGAGCACGCCGACGGTGCCGACGACTCCCGTACCCAGTCCGACCACACGGCCGACGGACGAGCGTGCGGTGCCCACGCCGACGGCCAGGAGCAGGACACCGACGACGATCTCGACCACCCACGTGACCGGGCCGGTGGTGGCCACCACCTGCAGCAGTGCGCGGACCCCCTCGCCGATCAGGATCGCAGCGGTGACCCCGAACGCGCCGGCACGCCAGCGGGCGTCACGGGACCGGACGAACACCGCGACCGCTCCGGCGAGCAACCCGGCCGGGATGCCGAGCAAGACCCACGGGTTCGTCAGCGACAGGAAGTCGGGGTACCCGCGCAGGTTCGTCGTGGCCCAGTACCCGACGTGCATGAGTTCGAGGAGCACGACACCGAGGGCCATCGCGAGCGGCAGGGCGAACCGGCCGGCTCGGACCCCGGCGCCGATGCAGAGCGCCACGGCGACCAGGAACCAGGGGCCGGCAGAGTTCGCGACGGACGACAGCGCCGGCACGGCCTGCCCGAACGAGGTGAGCACGCCGGCGAGCAGCGCACCGCTCAGCGCCATCGTGACGCGCACCGCGGCGGGCACCGCGGGGCAGGGTGCCGACGAGGATGACGTCGGGGACGCAGCAGCGGCCGGAGGACCGGCGGACAGGGTCGCGTTCATGGCATCAGCATCGCGGCAGCCGCCCCGGGCCACATCACCCCGGGGAGCGACATGGCGGGTGCATCTTCACCCCAGAGGATGACGTGTTGGCGTCACACCACCGCGGCGAGCGAGCCCCGCACCTCGGCGGACTCCCCACCGATCCGTGCCCACGCCCGTTCGAGCACGTCCACCAGACGACCCCGGTCCGCCGGCGCCATCGTGAACGGCACCCGCAGGAACCGCTCGAACCCGCCGTCCGGCCCGAACACCCCGCCCGAGGCCAGCACCACGCCCTCGGACCGCGCGGCCAGCACGAGCGCACTCGACACCGGCCGCCCGAGGCCCACCCACGTCGTCAACCCGCCCGCCGGCGACGGGACGTCCCACTCCGGCAGCCGCGCCCTGAGCGCGCCCACGACCTCGTCGCGACCCTGTCTGAGGGACTTGCGCCGCGCCTCCAGGACGACCGCCGTGCGTGGGACCAGCTCGCGCGCGACCAGCTGGTCGAGCACGGGCGTGCCGAGGTCGCCCGTCGGGCGGGCGGCGAGCAGCCGCTGCAGGAGCGCCGGTGCGGCGCGGATCCAGCCGATCCGCAGGCCGCCCCAGAAGACCTTGTCGGCCGACCCGATCATCACGACCGATGCTCCGGACGGGTCGGCTGCTGCCAGCGGCAGCGACGGCGCTCCCTCGATGCGGAGCTCGCCCATCGTCTCGTCGGCGATCACCGTCGTGCCGACCGACGCCGCGACCGACAGCAGCAGCGCACGGGTCGACGCGGACATGGTCGCGCCGGTCGGGTTGTGCAGCTCGGGCATGACGTAGGCGACGGCCGGTTCGGTGCGCCGCAGCGTCGTCTCGAGCGCGGCGGCGTCCCACCCGGTCCGCGCGTCGACGGGGACGCCGACGAGCCGGCCGCCGGCCTCGCGGAACGCCTCGTGCGCGTGCGGGTACGTCGGCGACTCGACGAGCACGGCGTCACCGCGGCGGACGAGCACCCGGGCGAGCAGGGCGATGGCGTGCTGCGCGCCGATCGTCACGATCACCTGGGACGGGTCGGTCGGCAACCCGCGCTCGGTGTACCGGTCGGCGATCGCGGCTCTGAGCCCGGGGTCGCCGACGGTGTCGTAGCCGATGCCGGCGAGCGCCGCCGGCACATGCCGCACCGCCCGCTCGACCGCTTCGGCGACCCCGGGGGCCGAGTGCATCGCGGCCTTGCGCAGGTCGAGCAGCTCGTCGTCGACCACGCCGCCGAGCCGTTCCGGGTCCGGACGGCCGATCAGCGACGCCGGCAGGTGGACCACGCTGCCGGAGCCGCGGACCGACACGACGAACCCGTCGGACCGCAGTCGTGCGTACGCGTTCGCCACGGTGGTGCGGGAGACACCGAGGGCGGCGGCGAGCCCGCGCTCCGCCGGGAGCCGCACGCCCTGCGCGACCCGGCCGTCGATGACGAGGACACGGATGGCGTCGGACAGTGCCTCGTAGGCCGGTGCATCGGTGCCGTCACGCCAGTCGGTGAGCAGCAGGGCAGCGGCACGGGCACTCAACAGCACGGGGGTCATGAGTCCACGGTAGCGCGATTGGCTCTCGACCAGCAGTCCAATCGGAGCGGACGATGAACCCATGCCCCGCAACACCGCCCTCACGTTCCGCTTCGTCCAGCTCGTCGTCGGCCTGTTCCTCTACGGCGCCTCCACCGCACTGCAGGTCCGAGCGGTCGTCGGGGTGTCGTCGTGGACCGTGCTGACGCAGGGCCTCGAGAACGTGGTGCCGTGGTCGTTCGGCGTCATCACCGTCGTGTCGAGCGGCGTGATCCTGCTGTTCTGGATCCCGCTGCGCCAGAAGCCGGGCATCGGCACCCTGTTGAACGCGCTGGCGATCGGGCCGAGCGCCGACCTGGTGCTCTGGCTCGTGCCGGAGCCGTCCGGCCTGTTCGCCCGGATCGCCCTGTTCGCCGGGGGCCTGGTGCTGCTCGCGATCGCGACGGCGTTCTACATCGGCGCGGGGTTCGGCACCGGGGCCCGTGACGGCCTGATGGTCGGGCTGCACGAGCGCCTCGGCTGGCCGCTCTGGCTCGCGCGCACCCTGGTGGAGGTGTCGGTCGTCATCGTCGGGTGGATCCTCGGCGGGAACGTCGGGGCCGGCACCGTCATCGCCGCCTTCGCGATCGGCCCGATGGTGCAGCCGCTCATGCCGTTCTTCCGGCGGTTCCCGTGGAGCCCTGAGCGCAGGGTCGTCCGCGAACCCCTTGCGGAGTCGCGAGTCGCGATATAACGTGACCTCCACAGACGCGATACATCGCGAGTTGGAGGAAGCACCATGGCGCAGGAGAAGTGGCTCGTCGACGAGCCCAAGGTCATCGACACCGGCATCGTCCGCACACTCCGTGTCGGACTCGTCGGTGGTCAAGTGGA
The DNA here is from genome assembly GCF_019844075.1 of Curtobacterium sp. TC1. Lineage (NCBI taxonomy): Bacteria > Bacillati > Actinomycetota > Actinomycetes > Micrococcales > Microbacteriaceae > Curtobacterium > Curtobacterium sp. TC1. Next base: position 739,450 of record NZ_CP081964.1, on the reverse strand, counting down.
CGTCGTCGCACACGACGAACCCACCGCACGGGTCGAGGTCCACAGCGTGTCCGGCAAGCAGCTGAAGATCGAGGTCGACGGCGACACGCTCACCGTCGACCACCCGCAGATCCGGTGGGACGACCCCATCGGGTTCCTCAAGTCGTTCCGCGGCAAGGCGCTCGCGGACGTCAGCATCCTGGTCCCCCGCGACGCCTCGGTCACCCTGGGCGTCGTCTCGGCGGGCGCCCTGCTGTCCGGCACGAACCGCGGCGCGATGCTCAACACGGTGTCCGGCGACCTCGTCGTCGACGGTGTCGCCGGCGACGTGACGGTCAACGCCGTCTCGGGCGCGACGACCATCCGCGAGCTCGACGGCGCCCTGACGGTCCACACCGTCTCGGGTGACGTCGTGGCCACGGGTGAGATCCCCCGGTTCCAGGCGGACGGTGTCTCGGCCGACGTCGTGCTCGACCTGCACGGCGTGCCGGAGTCGGCGCGCGTCAACACGGTCTCCGGCGGCGTGAGCGTCCGACTCGAGGACGGCGTCGCCTACCAGTGCACCGTCAGCACGGCCACGGGCAAGCTGCAGTTCGACGACTCCGAGATCCGCGGCGTGCGCGGCTCGTACGTCAAGCAGGGCGGCGAGCTGTCCGGCCAGTGGCTGGACCTGCGGGTGAACTCGGTGTCCGGCGACATCGCGGTGCTGCACGCCCCGCCGGTCGCCGCCGAGCCGACCGCGCCCCCGGCACCCCCGACGGTCCCGACCAACGACGGCGAGGTGCCCGGCGGGGTTTCCGGTACTGCTCCCGCCGCCGACACCACACCGACCAACGACGGCGAGGTGCCCGCATGAGTCCCGTCTTCGCCCACGGCCACCTCCGCCTGTACCTGCTCGTGCTGCTGGCGGACCACCCGATGCACGGCTACGAGCTCATCCAGGCCCTCGGCGACCGGTTCGGCGGCACCTACGTACCGAGCGCCGGCACCGTGTACCCGCGCCTCGCGAAGCTCGAGGAAGAGGGCCTCGTCTCGAAGACCGCCGACGGCCGCAAGACCGTCTACGCGATCACCGAGGCCGGTCGCACCGAACTCGCGGCGCGTGCCGACGAGATCGCCGCGGTCGAGTCCGGGGTCGCCGACTCGGTGAAGTCCCTGGCCGACGGCGTCCGCGCCTCGGTCGGTGAGGCGATGCGCTCGCTCCGTGCCGACCTCGCCGCCTCGGCGGAGAGCCCCGGTACCGGCTCCCACGAGGACCCCGTCTCGGTCCCCTCCGAGAGCGCCCGCGCCCTGCGCGAGCTCGAGATGGCACTGTCGTCGTTCCGGCAGCAGGTCCGCGCGGACCTGCGTCGGCGCGCGACCCGCGGCACGCTCCGTGCGGACACCGTGACGCGTCTGCGTGACGGCCTGGAGGCCCTGCGCAAGTCGCTCTGACGGCCCGCGGCCGACAGGCGGTCGCGACCAGTGCCTCCCGGCCGCCCGTCGCGCCACCCGCCCTCGGAACCAGGTTCCGGACACCGCACCACGCCGATCCGTGGTGCCGTGACCGGAACCTGGTTCCGTCACGGCACGGGAGCGAACCCGTCCAACGCGTCCACCACCGCCAGACGCTCACCGTGCTCGGTGCGGGCGATGGTGGTGCGGACGGCTGCCAGCTGCCGGGCGAGCCGGTCCCGCTCGCGCTCGAGGCCGACGACGTGCGCGGCGAGTGCCGACGCGTCGTCCGGCTCGGCGTCGAGCCGCCGGCCGATCTCGGACAGCCCGAGGCCCGTGCCACGCAGCAGCAGGATGCGCTGCAGCCGGACGAGTGCCCGGTCGTCGTAGCGGCGGAGTCCGCCGTCGCCGACGGCGGTGGCCGGCAGCAGTCCGATGGCGTCGTAGTGGCGGAGCGTGCGGCTCGAGACCCCGGCGGATCGCGCAACGTCGGCGATGCCGTGGGGCGCTTTCGCAGCTGCGGCGGCGTTGTCTGACGGATCCCTCATGCACCACACCGTAGAGGTTGACGCGGCGTCAACCGCAAGGGGCCGCCCGGAGTCGGAGCGGACGACGTGCGCCCGACCGGGAATGACTGCTCGGACACCCGTGTTGACTCCCGCCCGGAACTGAGTAGGTTTGCCGCTCGTGACGAACGAGGTCCGGTCGCTGAAAGCGCGACTGATCGGGGATCCCCTCCCCTCCGAGAAGCTCGAAGGACAGCTCCTCCCGAAGCACCTGGCCCTGCCGATCTTCGCGAGTGACCCGCTGTCCTCCGTCGCGTACGCGCCGCAGGAACTCCTGATGATCCTGCTGCTCGGCGGCATGTCGTTCCTGACGTTCGCACCGTGGGTGGCCGCGCTCGTCGTGCTGCTGCTCGTGGTGGTCGTCGCGTCGTACCGGCAGCTCATCAAGGCGTACCCGTCGGGTGGTGGCGACTACGAGGTGGCGCACCGGAACCTCGGCGAGAAGGCCGGCCTGGTCGTCGCGAGCGCGCTGCTCGTCGACTACGTGATGACGGTCGCGGTGTCGGTGGCGTCCGGCGTGGACAACATCATCTCGGCACTGCCGATGCTGAACGACGTCCGCGTCGAACTCGCGCTCGTGTTCGTCGTGCTCCTCGCCGCCACGAACCTGCGTGGGGTGCGGGAGTCGAGCAAGGCCTTCGCCGTCCCCACCTACCTGTTCGTGGCGTCCGTCTTCGTGATGGTCGTCACCGGCCTGGTCCGGGTCGCCACCGGGCACGCCCCGGTCGCCGAGTCCGCCGGCTACACCGTCGACAACGTGGAGCACACCACCCAGGCGGCGTTCATCCTGCTGCTCCTCCGGGCCTTCGCCTCCGGCTGCTCGGCGCTCACGGGCGTCGAGGCCATCGCGAACGGCGTGCAGGCCTTCCGGCGCCCGAAGATCAAGAACGCGCAGGCGACCCTGGTGGCGATGGGCGGCATCGCGATCGTCCTGTTCATCGGGCTCATCACCCTCGCGCTCGTGTCCCGCGTGCACTACGCCGAACGCGCCTGCGACCTGCAGGGTTTCGCCGACTGCGCCTCGACGCCGCAGCGGTCCCTCATCGCCCAGATCGCGGCGGCGACGTTCGGCGACAACTCGGTGCTGTTCTTCGTCATCCAGGCGACGACCGCCGCGGTCCTGCTCCTGGCCGCGAACACGGCCTTCAACGGCTTCCCGCTGCTCGGCTCGATCCTGGCCCGCGACTCGTACGCCCCGAAGGCCCTGTCCACCCGCGGCGACCGGCTCATCTACTCGAACGGCGTCATCGTGCTGGCGCTCGTCGCCGCAGCGCTGCTCGTGGTCTACCGGGCGAACGTCACGAGCCTCATCCAGCTGTACATCATCGGCGTCTTCGTGTCGTTCACGCTCGGTCAGACGGGCATGGTCGTGCACTGGACGCGCCTGCTGCGGGCGGACCGGAGCGGTACCGAGGACCCGTCCGTCAACCGCGCGCAGGTGCTGCGCTCGCGCACCATCAACGCGATCGGCGCCACCTTCACCCTCGTCGTCCTGGTCATCGTCACGATCACCAAGTTCACGCACGGCGCCTGGCTCGTCTTCCTGATCATGCCGATCCTGTACGTGCTCATGCTCGGTGTGAACCGGTACTACCGCGACGTCTCGCACGAGATCGAGGCCGACGTCGAGACCGAGTTCGGCGCGACCGGCGACCACGCGGTCGTGCTGGTGAACAAGCTGCAGAAGCCCGTGCTGAAGGCCATCGACTACGCGATCGCGGCCGAGCACGCCAGCTGCGAGGCGGTCCACGTCGCGATCGACGACGCCGACGCCCAGCACCTGCGCGACCAGTGGGCCGAGTACGGCATCCGGATGCCGCTGACCATCGTGCCGAGTCCCTACCGCGACATCTCGATGCCGCTCATCAAGTACATCAAGGCGCACCGGCTCGAGCACGGCTCCGAGGTCGTGACCGTCTACACCCCGATCTTCATCGTCGGGCACTGGTGGGAGGGTCTGCTCCACAACCACCGCGGCCGGCGCATCCGCAAGAAGCTCCTGCTCGTGCACGGCGTCACCGTTGCGCTCGTGCCGTGGCTGCTCGACTCGTCGGAACTGCTCTACGGCCGCCGATCGCGTCCGCTGCCCGGCCAGGAGCGTCGTGGCGAACCGGTGCGCCCACCGCTCCGCCGGTCCGGAGCGGGCTCGGCCGCGGCACCGGTCGACGGCTCGGCCGACGACCGCCTGGCTCGGTCGGCGAAGCGGAACAGCCTGCAGCCGCGGAACGGTCCGCAGCCGCGACGGGCCACTCGTCCGGCGGGTCCCGCCGAGGGCGTCGACCCCGCGCTCTGCACGGGTGAGTTGCACGCGCTCGTGCCGACCTCGCCGCGCCGGGGCGACGAGTCGTAGCATCTGACGTCATGACGATCACGGACCTAAGGACGTTCGCGACGTTCGACGGCCACGGCGGCAAGGTGTCGAAGCGCGTCGAGGTGCTGGACCACGAGCCCGCCGCGGGCAGCCCCCACGAGGGACTCGTCGCGGTGCGCGGCGAACACCCCATGGGTGCGCTCGACGAGCGCGCTGCCGACGAGTCGGCAGCGCTGGCGCGCGGCGTCCCCAGCGTCGGCTGGGTGGACCCGTCGACGCTGCGCGACTGGTACCGCCCGGACCGCGTGGTCATCACGCGCCTCGAGGCACGGCAGTCCGGCATCGAGCCCGGCCTGTTCGCCGATTCGCGCGGTCGCGGACGGGTCCGGATCGACGGCCTGGAGGCACGGCTCGCCCCCGACGGTCGGCCCGCCTTCCGCGCACTGGCCGGTTCCGACGCGCCCTGGGTGGTCGACGTCCCGCTGCCGACGGACCAGGCGGTGCGGCTCGTGGCGGTCTCCGAGGTCGACGAGGGCTTCGAGGTCGTGACCGCACCGGTGTCCCCGTTCCTGCAGCCCGGCGAGTACGCGGCGTACGACGACGTCCCCGGGCTGCCTCCGCGGCCGTCCAGCGGCCGGGTCGTGGTGTCCGCGACGGTGCTGCTCGACGGCTCGCTGCACGAGGTCGAGCGGATCGACGAGCAGGCCGCGACGATCTGGATCCGGCGCGACGGCCGGGCGGTGCCGATGGCCACGAGTGCGGTCGGCCCGGACCTGGTGCGCTACACGGCCACCCCGGCCTGACGGGGGACAGGCGGCTGCGCGGTACGTCGGGGGTGCGGCGTAGCGTCCGTGGCATGAGTGATGCAGAAGAGACCCTCGGCGGCGCCCGTCCGGACCCGTCGACCGACGCGAGCAAGGACCCCGAGCAGTGGGTCACCGGTGACGAGCCGATGACCGGACCGCAGCGCAGCTACCTCGACACCCTGGCCCGCGAAGCCGGTGAGGAACTCTCCGCCGACCTCACGAAGGCCGAGGCCTCGGAGCACATCGACCGCCTGCAGCAGCAGACCGGACGCGGCACGGACTCGTCGGGTTCCTGAGTGGGGGTCCGCCCTTCGGCGGACCCCAGCCTGGGCGTGTTCTGGTGATGTCCGGGTAGACCCCCGGACGAGGGGCTTCGATGACGTGTCACCGGATACCTTCGTGGCCATGCGAACGACATCGACCTCCATCGGCCTGACCGCGCTCCGCATCGTCCTCGGGGTGGTGTTCATCGCCCACGGCGCGCAGAAGTTCGCCCAGGGCATCCCGAACGTCGCCCAGGGCTTCTCCGGCATGGGCGTCCCGCTCGCCGACCTCGCCGCGCCCTTGGTGGCCGGACTCGAACTGGTCGGCGGCGTGCTGCTCGTGTTCGGCGTCGCGACCCGCGTCGTGGGTGTCCTGCTCGCCGTCGACATGGTCGTCGCGGGGCGGCTCGCGCATGCCTCGTCCGGCTTCTACTCGCAGGACGGCGGCTTCGAGTACGTGCTCGTCCTGGCGGTCGCGTCCCTCGCCGTGGCCCTGACCGGTCCGGGGCGGTTCTCGCTCGACGCCGTGTTCCTGGCGGCGTCCCGCCGACGTCGTGGCGTGCAGGAGCCCCTGCCCGCCTGACCTGCGCTGCGCCGGTGCTGCCTGCGGCCGCCTCGTCGCGCTGCGCACGGTGCGTGCTTCGTGGGCCCGTGCGAGGTTGACCGCTCGGTGCGCCGTCAGAGCCTCGCACCGAGCTGGCAACCTCGCACCGCCCGACGAACCTCGCACCGTGCGCAGTCCGCCAACCCCGCACCGCCCGACGAACCTCGCACCGTGCGCCGTCCGCCGACCCCGCACCGCCCGACGGACCTCGCACCGTGCGCAGTCCGGAGCGGCTCACGCGGCGGCGAGCACGTCCATCACCTGGCGGGCGATGAGCCGTCCGGCCCGGTTCGCACCGATCGTCGACGCCTGCGGCCCGTACCCGGCCAGGAACAGGCGCGGCTCGTCGACCGATCGCCCGTCCACCACGACGACCCCGCCGGCCGCGGTCCGCAGGTGCAACGGCGCGAGGTGCCGCAGATCGGCCCGGAACCCGGTCGCCCAGAGCACCGCGTCGGCGTGCACGTGCGTGCCGTCGGCCGTGACCACGCCGGTCTCGTCCATCCGGGTGAACATCGGCTGGTCGCGCAGGACCCCGCGGTCGATGCCCGCCCGGATCCGCCGCGAGACCGGGACACCGGTGCCGCTGACGATGCTCGGCAGCACCTCGCCGGCACGGGCGGCCCGGTCCTGCTCGTCGACGGCCGCGACCGCGGACTCGAGGTCGAGCGACGCGGTGTCCGCCCACACCACCGGCCGCCGCGTGAACCAGTGGGTGGACCGGGCGACACCGTCGAGCTCGAGCAGGAAGCCGATGGCACTCGTCCCGCCGCCGACCACGACGACGTCCTGCCGCGCGAACTCCGCAGCGCTCCGGTAGTCGGTGGTGTCGAGTTGTCGTCCGCGGAACACGCCGCGGCCCGGGTACCACGGCACGAACGGGGTGCCCCAGGTCCCCGACGCGTTCACCACGACGTCAGCGCGGATCCGGGTCTCCGTGCCGTCGGCGGACCGCGTCGTGACGCAGAGGCCGCCAGCTGCCGTGTCGCCGTCGAGCCGGGAGACCGACGAGACCGAGACCGGACGTCGGACCCGCAGGTCGTAGTGCTGCTCGAACCGCCGGTAGTACTCCCCCACGACATCCCGGGCGGGTCGTGACCGATCGGCGTCGTCGAACTGCAGCCCCATGGCCCGCATCCCGGGCAGGTCGTGCACGCGGTGCGCCGCGCCGAGCCGCAGGGCCTCCCACCGGAACTGCCAGGCACCACCCGTGCTCGGGGCGCGGTCGAGCAGCACGAGGTCGGTGCCCGGCACGAGCCCCAGGCGGCGCAGGTGGTATCCCACGGACAGCCCAGCCTGCCCCGCACCGATCACGACCACACGGGCGTGCTGGTCGACTGGGTTCTCGAGGGGTTCGGTCATCACTTCGATTCTCCTGTGCGCGGAGCCGTCGCGGCGACGTCCAGATCGAGGTACATGGTAGAGTGATCGGCAGATTTCAAACCACGAACCGTCTGGTTCCCCGAGTGATCTTCCGTCATTCGCCAGGACCGGACCAGAGCCGAACGAGGGGGTCACGCATGGGGCGCGGCCGTCAAAAGGCGAAGCACACCAAGGTTGCCCGCGAGCTGAAGTACTTCAGCCCGCAGACGAACTACGGTGCACTCGAGCAGGAGCTCTCCGCCGGACAACACTCCGATGACGATCTCGTCGACCGCTGGGCGGACCAGTACGGTCCCGAGGCGGCAGACGACGCGGACGAGTTCGAGACCGAAGCGGACCAGAACAAGTCCGCCTGACCTGCATCGCCGTCACGCCGCGCACCTTCGGGCAGCGCGGCGTTTCTGCGTGCCCGGACAGTCGGCTGCCGAGGTCGCGTGACGTCCCGCCAGCCGGGCGTCGCGGTCGCACGGGCTGCTGTCCGGACCACGTCCGAGCGGCAGCCCGTGCGACCGCGACCGGCCCGGGTCAGGCTGCGTAGCTCCCGACGAGCCGCACCGCGCCACCGTCGACACCCTTGGCCCCCTGCTCGAAGCCGGACAGGTCGCGGGCCGACGTGGCGATCGTGCCGACGGGCCAGGCGGGCATCCCTGCCACGCCGAGCGACTCGATGACGTCCACCGCGGCGCTGGCGGACACCACGGCGAACATGCCGATGCCCAGGTTCCAGGTGCCCTCGGTGTCCTCGATCGGCGTCCCTGCCATGTCGGCGAGCACCCGGAAGACGGGGAGCGGCTGCCAGCTCGAGCGGTCGACCTCGATCCAGGAGCCGACGGGCAGGACGCGCGCCAGGTTCGCGGCGATGCCACCACCGGTCACGTGCGACAGGGAGTGCACGGCGCCCGGGTGCTGCTCGAGCAGCTCCAGCAGCGGCGTCGTGTACAGGCGGGTGGGCTCGAGCAGTGCTTCGCCGACGGACACGCCGCCGAACTCGGGTAGCTGGTCTGTGTACCCGACCCCGCGCGACGCGAGGATGTGCCGGACGAGCGAGTACCCGTTCGAGTGCAGCCCGGACGACTCGATCGCGAGCACGACGTCGCCGTCCTGCACCAGGTGGGCGCCGAGCTGCGAACCGGCCTCGACGACGCCCGTCGCGGCGCCGGCCACGTCGTAGTCGTCCGGACCGAGCAACCCCGGGTGCTCGGCGGTCTCGCCACCGACCAGTGCGGTGCCCGTCGCCGAGCAGCCGCGGGCGATGCCGGCGACGATGTCCGCGATGCGGTTCGGGACGACACGCCCGCAGGCGATGTAGTCGGTCATGAACAACGGCTTCGCGCCGACCACGACGATGTCGTCGACGACCATGCCGACCAGGTCCTGCCCGATGGTGTCGTGCTTGTCGATCGCCTGCGCGATGGCGACCTTGGTGCCGACGCCGTCGGTCGAGGTCGCGAGCAACGGGTGTGCGAAGTCCTTCAGGAAGGACACGTCGTAGAGTCCGGCGAAGCCACCGACGCCGCCCAGCACGTGGCTGTTGTGGGTCGCCGCGACGGCGGACTTCATGAGTTCGACGGCGAGGTCACCGGCGGCGGTGTCCACTCCGGCTTCGGCGTACGGGTTGGGCATGCGGAGTCCTTCGCGGTGACATGGCAGACTTGTTCGGTACCCCCCGATTCTACGGTCTGGAGCACACCCGCGAATGTGCGGCATCGTCGGCCTCGTTGCACAGGGCCCCGCCAACCAATCCATCTACGACGCACTGCTCCTCCTGCAGCACCGCGGGCAGGACTCGACGGGCATCGCCACGGTCGAGGGTCACGTGCACCACATGCACAAGACCCGCGGTCACGTGCGGGAAGCGTTCCGCACCCGTGACATGCGCGCGCTCCTCGGCACCATGGGCCTCGGTCACGTGCGCTACGCCACGAAGGGCGCGGCGAGCAACGAGGAAGAAGCGCAGCCGTTCTACGTGAACGCGCCGTACGGCATCGTCCTCGTGCACAACGGCAACCTCACCAACACGCGAGAACTCACTCGCGAGCTGTTCGACATCGACCGTCGGCACCTGAACACGACGAGCGACACCGAGCTCCTGGTGAACGTGCTGGCGCACGAGCTGCAGGGGCAGGTCCGCGGCACGGACCTCGACGCCGGGCAGGTCTTCGACGCCGTCGAGCGCGTGCACGAGCGCGTCGAGGGCTCGTACGCCACGATCGCGACGATCGCCGGCCACGGGCTCCTGGCCTTCCGCGACCCGTTCGGCATCCGGCCGCTCATCCTCGGGCACAAGTTCGACGAGGCCGGCCAACCCGAGTGGGTCGTCGCGAGCGAGTCGCTGGTGCTCGAGTCCGGCGGCTACGAGATCGTCCGCGACGTCGCCCCGGGTGAGGCGATCTTCATCGAGATGAACGGGCAGATGCACGCCCGGCAGTGCGCGAAGAACCCGCGGCTCGTGCCGTGCTCGTTCGAGTACGTGTACCTGGCGCGTCCCGACTCCGTCATGAACGGCATCTCGGTGTACGACGCCCGCCTGCGCCTCGGCAACCGGCTGGCGGACACCATCGAGCAGTACGCGCCGACCGGCGACATCGACGTCGTGATGCCGATCCCGGACTCGTCGCGCCCCGCGGCCATGCAGGTCGCACGGAAGCTCGGCATCGAGTACCGCGAGGGGTTCTACAAGAACCGCTACGTCGGCCGGACGTTCATCATGCCGGGCCAGGCGGAACGCAAGCGGTCCGTCCGGCAGAAGCTCAACGCGATGTCGTCGGAGTTCAAGGGCAAGAACATCCTGATCGTCGACGACTCGATCGTGCGTGGCACGACGAGCAAGGAGATCGTGGAGATGGCCCGCGCCGCCGGTGCGAACGAGGTCACCTTCACGAGCGCCGCTCCCCCGGTCCGGTTCCCGCACGTCTACGGCATCAACATGCCGACGCGCGACGAGCTCATCGCGCACGACCGGAAGATCCCGGAGATCAACAAGGTGCTCGGCAGCGACCACCTGATCTACCAGGAGATCGGCGACATGCGGGACGCCATCATCGAGGGCTCCGACGTGACCGACCTCGAGATGAGCTGCTTCACGGGCGAGTACGTCACGGGCACCGTGAGCCCGGAGTACCTGTCCTGGGTCGAGGCGAACCAGCTCAGCTGAGTGGGGGTCGCGATCGCGACCACCAGACGGACGGGAGGCCCGTGGCGGTGTCGCCACGGGCCTCCCGTCCGTCAGGTGGGTGCGACTACGGCCGCTGGTCGCCGTGCTCGTCGATCTCGCCGTCGACCGTCTCGGGCGGCAGCTCGACCTCGACGCGCTCCGCCGTCAGGCGGGCCGCTCGCCGGGCGAAGACCCGGTCGAACACGACGGCGACGACCGCGCCGACGAAGGCGCCGATCGTGACGCCCCACAGGCTGAAGTAGCCCACGAGGCTGCCGAAGCTCGACTCTTCCTGCTGGCCACCGAGGTTCATGGTGAGCGAGACGACGACCAGGGTCGCGATGAACCCGAGCACCGCGCCGCCGACGATGAACACCCCGAACTTCGGGGCACGACGGATCGTGACCTCGTCGGAGGTGGAGACGGCGTTCAGCGCGGGGGCCGGGACCGGCTGGTCGTCGGGTCGATCGGTGTTGCTCACCCACCCATTGTCCCCCACTGTGGGACGTCCCCCGGCCTGTGCGCACGGTCAGTTCCGGGAGAGGATGGTCCGTACCGGTTGGTATCCCACAGGCGAGGAGGTGACGCGGATGCGAGAACGGACCGTACGGGGGCGAGGTCGCACCCCGGGCATCCCCGCGCGCCTGACCTGGCCCGTGATGCAGCGTCGCGAGGAGGACCGTGCCGTGTCCGTCGTCGCGGAGCACCGGTGGAGCGTCGCGCTCGTCGGCGCTCCCGGTCTCGGCAAGAGCACCGTCGCGGCCCGCGTCACCGACCGCGTCGCCGGACGGGACGGCTCCGGCCGCACGGTCGTGGTGCCCATCACCGCCGTCGCCACCGGGCGGTCGATGCCCTTCGGGGCGATCTCGGACCGCTTCGGCGAGCTGCCGGCGACCCTGTCCGAGCTGTCCGACGACTCCGGGGCCGAGCAGCGTCTCCGGGCGATCGCCGACCTCGCGGACCGTGACGTCCTGTTGCGCGTCGACGACGCCGACCACCTCGACGCGATCTCCGCCCGGTACGTGGCGTGGCTCGTCCGACACCAGGGCGTTCGGCTCGTCCTGACCTGCCGCGACTTCACCGCGCTGTCGGAACCGCTCCGCGCCCTGTGGCAGGACGACCTGCTCGAGCGCATCGACCTCGAGCCGCTCAGCCTGCGCGAGACGTCGGCCCTGGTGGCCGAGGCGCTCGGCTCGCAGCTCGAGAACGCGTCGGCCGAGCGGGTGCACCGCGCGACCGCCGGCAACCCGCTCTACCTGCGCGAGGTCGTCCGGGCCGCCCTGACCTCCGGCGCCCTCGAGCACACGGCGTCCGGGTGGTACTGGCGGGGGCGGGTGACCGCGTCGAACAGCCTCGCCGACATGTACCGGACCGAGCTCGGCGCGCTGCCGGAGGACCTGCGCGACGTCGTCGACATCGTGGCACTCGCCGACCCGATCCCGCTCGCGCGGCTGCTCGGTCTGGTCAGCGGCGGCGACGTCGACCGCGTGGTCGCACTCGGTCTGGTCCGGATCGACTCGCTCGACGACGGCGCCGCGGTGGCCCGTCCGCAGCACCCGCTCGTCGGCGAGGTCATCCGCGCCCTGGTCCCGGTGGCACGGCGCACGGCGCTGTTCGCCCGCGCGAACGCCTTCCGCGCCGACAGTCCCGAGGGCGCTCCGCCCGCCGCACGGTTGCGGTCGGCGCTCTGGGCCCTCGACTGCGGTGTCGTGCCCCCGGTCGAGCAGCTGCTCGACGCGGCGCAGGTCGCGGTGCGGCTGCAGGAGCACGAGAGCGCGATCGCCCTGACCTCCGCCGCACTCCGGCGGACCCTGCACCCGGACGAGCAGGTCGCCGCGCGCTGCCTGCGGTCACTGGCGTACTCGTACAGCGACGGGCGCGAGGCCGGTCGCGCCGACGCCGAGGCGGCCTGGGCCGTCGTCCGTGCGGACCACGCCACGGTGGACGACGCGTTCGTGGTCGAGGCCTGCGAGATCCTCGCCAACATCCGGCAGTTCCACGACGACGACGTGCTGGCCGCCGTGGCGCTCACCGACGCCGCCAGCCGCCTGGTGTCCGGCGAAGCGGTCGAACGGCTCCGCCTGCTGCGGCTCGCGCACCTCGGCTGGGGCGGCCGCTTCGACGAGGTCCGGGCCGAGCTCGAACGCAGCGGCATCGTGCACGCCCCGACCATCCCGTTCGCGTTCCTCTGCGTCGCCCCCTGCGCGATCATGGCGCTCGCGACGGCCGGCCGGCTCGACGACGCCTCGGCCCTCGGCCGCCGCGCCCTGGCCACCGCGGTCGAACACCTCGAGGACGCCCCCTGGAGCGTCGGTGAGATCGTGTCCGTGCTGCACCAGGTGCAGGTCTGGCGGGGCGACCTCGCCGATCTGCTCACCGAGGTGCCGGTCCGGCGCTCCAACCCGTACCTGAAGTACGACTTCACCCTCGAGCTCATCGGGGACGGCAACCTCGCCATCGGGCAACGGCGCTGGGACGACGCGATCGCGGCGTTCTCGGCCGCCTGCGAACGCTACGACGTCGCGGACCACGGCGGCTTCGCGGCCTACCCGTGGGCGCGGCTCGCGATGGCGTACGCCTACGCCGGCCGGGCCGAGGATGCGACGCGTGCCCTCGACCGTGCGCGGGCCACCCCGCAGCGGGCGATGCGGATCACCGGGGAGCAGGTCGCGATGACCATCGCCTGGACCGAGGCGGTGCTCGGCAACCCCGCGGCCCTCCGCCACGCCGACGACATCATCGACCGCGCCACGGCGAGCGGCGCGTGGACGCACGTCATGTACGCGCAGACGCTGCACTACGCGATGGACATGCTGAACGGGCGGGACACCGGCACGTCGCTCGGTCGGATGCGCGAGGCGGCAGCCCGGGTCGACGGCCCGCTCGCCGCGGCGATCGTCGAGTACACCGACGCCCTGACCGCACGTGACCGCACGCGGATGATCGCGGCGGAGCGGGTGCTCGCGTCGCACGGCATGGCGGTCACGGCGGGTCGGCCGAAACCACCGCTCACGAACCGCGAGTACCAGGTCGCCGAGCTCGCGGCGCGGGGGTTGAGCAACCGGCTCATCGGCGAGGAGCTCGGGCTCTCCACCCGGACCATCGACGCCCACCTGTCGCGGGTGTTCGCGAAGTGGGACGTGCACGCGCGGTCGGAGCTCGCCGGTCTCGTCTGAGTCCACCCGTGACGCAAGAACGTTGCGCATTGCAGCACGACGCGCCGCGCCGGTTGACACGTTGTGTGGAACTTCGCGTACCTTGGTCCCTGTCGCCGGGTTCGGACCCGTTCGGGTCGGGTCCGAATCCCGGCGACTTCAAGCCTAGGTACGTGGTTCATGCGGCCGCATCGGTAGGGACTACCTAATTCGGTTCGTCCGCCTAGGTACTCGGCTCCGTCGCTTCCAGCGGGTCCGTGGTCGACGCGACTAGAGCGCGACGCGCACCGGCAGGAACGCCGTCAGGTCCGCGCGCGACCCGGATGCACTGACGCGCGACTGTGCGACCGCCTCGTCCCAGGTCAGCTCCGCGGTGGCGAGCGCGAGCCACGTCGTGGCGTCGGTCTCCACCACGTTCGGCGGCGTGCCACGGGTGTGTCGGGGGCCGGGGACGGCCTGGACCGCGGCGAACGGCGGTACCCGGACCTCGACGCTGTTGCCCGGCACGTCGTCGGCGAGGCGCTGCAGCGTCCACCGGACGGCGGTCGCGATGGTCGCCCTGGCCGTGTCGCCCTGCTGCACCGCGGTCAGTGCGGCGCGGCCGGCGGCGTCCTCGATCCTCCTGGGTGGCATCTCCACAGGCTAGCCGTCGCCTCGCGGGGGGCGAGTCCTCCTCGGTAGGGTGATCGGGTGCGAATCCTCGTCCTCGGTTCCGGTGCCCGCGAGCACGCGATCATCACGGCCCTCCTCGCTGAACGGGCAGGTCACGTCATCACGGCCGCTCCCGGCAACGCCGGCATCGCCGCCGACGTCGAGACCGTCTCCCTCGACCCCACGAACGGTGCCCTCGTCGCCGAGTACGCGATCGAGAACGGTGTCGAACTGGTCGTCGTCGGACCGGAGGCACCGCTCATCGCCGGCGTGGCCGACCCGGTCCGCACCCGGGGCATCCCGGTCTTCGGGCCCGGCAAGGCCGCCGCGCAGCTCGAGGGCTCGAAGGCCTTCGCCAAGCGGATCATGTCCGAGGCGAACGTGCCGACGGGTCGCCCGGTGTACGCCGGCACGGCAGCGGAAGCCGTCGCGGCGATCGACGAACTCGGCGCACCGTACGTCGTGAAGGCCGACGGTCTCGCCGCCGGCAAGGGCGTCCTCGTCACCGAGGACCGCCAGGCCGCGATCGACCACGCCACCTACTGGCTGCAGCACGGGCACGTCGTGGTCGAGGAGTTCCTCGACGGCGAAGAGGTCTCGCTGTTCTTCCTGAGCGACGGGCACGACGTCCGGCCGCTCAGCCCCGCGCAGGACTACAAGCGCCTGGCCGACGGCGACCTCGGACCGAACACCGGCGGCATGGGCGCCTACTCGCCGCTGCCGTGGCTGGCGGATCGTTGGGCGTCCGAACAGGCCTTCGTCGACGAGGTCACCGAGCTGGTCGCGCTGCCCACCGTCCGTCGCCTCGAGCACGAGGGCACGCCGTTCGTCGGCCTGCTCTACTGCGGCCTCATCGTCACGGAGCAGGGCGTCCGGGTCATCGAGTTCAACGCACGCTTCGGCGACCCGGAGACCCAGGTGGTCCTCCCCCGCCTGGCGACGCCGCTGAGCGGACTGCTGCTCGCCGCCGCGACCGGTCGACTCGGGAGCACCCCGGCGCCGGAGTTCCGCGACGAAGCCGCCGTGACCGTGGTGCTGGCGAGCGAGGGCTACCCGGAGAACCCGCAGACCGGCCGGCCCATCGCCGGCATCGACGCCGCGAACGCCCGCGACGGCGTCTCCGTCGCCCACGCCGCCACCGGGGTGCTCGACGACACCCTCGTCGCCACCGGCGGCCGCGTGCTCAGCGTCGTCGCGGTCGGCTCCGACTTCGCGCAGGCGCGGGAGCGCGCGTACGCGGGACTCGGCGACATCACCCTGCAGGGCGCGCAGTACCGCACCGACATCGCCGCGAAGGTCACCCGATGAGCGGCGCGCCCGTGATCGCCGGCTGGGACCACGTCTCGTCGGGCAAGGTCCGCGAGCTGTACGTGCCGACCGGCACCCCCGACATCCGGAGCGCGTCCGAGCTGCTGCTCGTGGCGTCCGACCGGGTCAGCGCGTACGACTTCGCGCTCGAGCCGCCGATCCCGGGCAAGGGCGAGCTGCTCACCCGCCTGTCGCGGTTCTGGTTCACGCAGCTGAGCGACGTGCCGAACCACATCATCGGCCCGTCGTCCGGCGGCACCCCCGTGCCGGCGGAGGTCGAGTCGCGGTCGATGCACGTCATGCCGCTCGAGATGTTCCCCGTCGAGTGCGTCGTGCGCGGGTACCTGGTCGGCAGCGGCTGGGCCGAGTACCAGCAGACCGGCAGCGTCTGCGGCGTCGCCCTGCCCCAGGGGCTGTCGAACGGCGACCGGCTGCCCGAGCCGATCTACACGCCCGCCTACAAGGCACCCCAGGGCGAGCACGACGAGAACATCTCGTACGAGCAGACCGTGGACCTGGTCGGTGCGGACGTCGCGGCGACGCTGCGTGACCTGTCGCTGCACGTGTACACCGAGGCGGCGGCGATCGCCCTCGAGCGCGACGTCGTGATCGCGGACACCAAGTTCGAGTTCGGGCAGGACGCCGACGGCCGGATCCGGATCGCGGACGAGGTCCTGACGAGCGACTCGAGCCGGTACTGGGACGCCCGCGCCGACGGTCGCACGGATTCCTTCGACAAGCAGATCGTGCGCGACTGGCTCAGCGCCCACTGGGACCGCCAGGGCACGCCGCCGGTGCTGCCCGAGGAGATCGTGTCCCGCACGGCCGCGCGCTACGCCGAGCTCATCGAGCGCCTCGGCGCCTAGCGAGCCGGACGACCGACGGCGACCGCCTGCCGACCGCCGCCCACGGCCCGTCGTCAGAGGTCGCGCGCGACCACGACGACGGTCAGGTCGTCGCCCGGGTCGTGGTCGACCGCACGCGACCGCACCCGCTGCAGGAACGTCGCGATGTCGGGCGACCCGCGGTAGAGCGCCCCGAGCTGCGACAGCGACGCGAGCGTGGAGTCCCACAGCTCGAGCGCGCCGTCGCTGACCACGATGACCACGTCACCCGGCCGCATGACGAGCGATCCCGAGGCACGTTCGATGCCCGCCGGGTGCAGCCCGATCGGCAGGTCCGACGACCGCAGGATCCGCTCGGCGCCGTCGTCGCGGAGCTGCAGGACGAGCCCGTGTCCGGCGTCGGTGAAGTCGATCCGACCGGTCGAGGGGGTGAGCCGGCCGTGGAACAGCGTCGCGAAGGACTCGGCGCGGCTGAGGTCGGGTGCGACCTGCGCCTCGAGCTCGGCGACGGCGACGTCGGGTGCCACGTCGCCGCGGGCGAGCAGGGCGCCGCGGATGTTCGCGGCGAGCAGCCCGGCCGACATGCCCTTGCCCATGACGTCGGCCACCGTCAGGTGCACCGCGTCGTCGCCGGAACGGTGCCAGTCGTGGAAGTCGCCGGAGACGACGCCGTGCGGAACGGACAGGCCCGCGATGCGGTAGCCGGGCACGTCGACCGTGCCGGGTTCGAGCCCCGCGAGCACCGAGCGCAGGCGGTCCTCGTCGGCACCGGCGGCCAGTTCCCGCTCGGCCCAGACGCCCAGCTCCTGGAGCAGGGCGAGCTCGTCGGCGTCGAGGGTCCGCGGTTCGGGGTCGATGAGGCAGAGGGTCCCGACCTTGACGTCGTCGTCGCCGAGCCGCAGGGGCACGCCCGCGTAGAAGCGGACGTTCGGGTCGCCGACGACCATCGGCATGTCGGAGTATCGGGCGTCGGTGCGCGCGTCGGGTACCAGCACGGGGCCGCGCTCCCCCAGCGTCCGCCCGCAGAAGGTGTCCTGCAGCGGGATGTCCGGTCCGAAGTGGGCGTCGCTCTGCTGGGACTTGATCGTCAGCGAGGTGTCGCCCGCCAGGTTCAGGAACGAGCCGGACACGCCGAGGGCCTCACGCGCGATGCGGGTGATCCGGTCGAACCGTTCCTCGGCACCGCCCTCGACCACGTCGAGCGCGGCGAGCAGTGCTGCTCGGCGCACGGCGTCGGTCGCGCTGGTGACTGGGACGGTCGTCGCGGTCTCCGGGTGCATGCACCCACGCTAACGCGCCAACCGGACAGGGCCTGTCCCCACTACGGAGGACGCACCACCCCAGTCCACGGGGCAGGCACGCCGAGTGCACGCGACGGTCGTCCCCGGCCCGGACCGATCCGGCGCCGGACTACCCTGGACGCGTGTCCCGCCCCGTCCTGCCCACCGTCGCCCTCGCTGCGGCGGCCCTGCTGACGCTCGCGGGGTGCGGCGCCCACGACTCCACCGGCCAGGTCTCGGTCACAGTGTCGGACAACGCCGCCGACCACCCGTACGAGGTGAAGGTCTTCGCGTCGACGGGCAAGCTGTCGGAGCACCAGCGGGTGTTCCCCGGCGGCACCGCGGACTTCGCGGGCGTCCCGCTCGGCAAGGTCACGGTGCGTGCTGGCGAGCTGTGCCCGCAGACGACGACGGTGACGAACGACGCCGTCGCGACGGTCACGCTGACGACGACGGGCTGCTGAGCGCCCGTCGCCTCAGACCGCGCCGGGACCCCGCGCGATCGTCTCGTGCGGCTGCTCGCCGAAGCGTGCGCGGTAGTGCGCGGCGAAGCGTCCGAGGTGCGTGAACTGCCAGCGACGGGCGACGTCGCCCACCAGCAGGACTCCGGAGCGTGAGCGCCCGAGCTCGAGGTGGACCCGGTCGAGTCGGACCTCGCGCAGGTACTGCATCGGCGTCACTGCGAGACGCCGGCGGAAGAGGGCCTGCACGCCGCGCTCGGTCAGGCCGCACGAGGCCGCGATGTCGCCCACCGAGAGCGGCCGGCCGGCCTGGTCGTGCACGAAGCGGATCGCGCGGCGCATCCGGTGCTCGACGTCCGACCGCGACGGCGCGAACGTGGACAGCACGACGGTGGCGATGCGCCGGTTCACCGCGGCCCGCTCGCCGGCCGGCAGCGCCGGGTCGAGCACCCGATCGGTGACGTCGCGGAGCAGTGCCCGGAGCGGCTCGATCCGGGGGTCGGCGGCGTCCGGCTGGCGGAACTCGGCCACGCCGTCGCGGTCGCCGAGCAGGGCCGGCGCCAGGTGCAGCAGGGTCATCGCCGTCGCGTCGGTGTCGAAGCCGTACGCCACCGACGCGGAGAGCATCATCGGGCGTTCGACGCCGACGTCCCAGCACGAGCCGTCGTCCGCGGTCAGACGGGCACGGCCGTCGGCGAGCCAGAAGACCACGTGGTCCGGACGGGGTCCGATCGTGCCGGACCGGTGTCCGTGCGTCCCGATGCGCCGGATCGACAGGTCCGCGTCACCCCCGGTCACGTAGTCCATCGGCACAGCGTCCATGGGCTCAGCGTCCATCGGCGCAGCGTCGTCGGGCACAGCGTCCATCGGAACAGTGCCTCCCCCCGCCCCGCGCCGGACGGTCCGGCCCGGGAACCGGAACGCTACCGCACCGGACGGCCGGGGCGGGCAACGACCGCCCGGACCGCTCAGGACCGCTCAGGACGGGTCCGGCACCTGGTCCCACTCGTCGGCGTACCGCGAGAGCACCGTCCACCGCGACACCGGCCACGTGGTGATGAACGCACGACCGACCACGTCGTCGACCGGGACGGTGCCGTGCACACGGGAGTCGGCCGAGTTGTACCGGTTGTCGCCCATCACCCAGATGCGCCCCTTCGGCACGGTGATGTCGAAGTCGGTGCCGGAGACCCGGTCCGACCCGATCTCGGGCACCACGTACGGTTCGTCGACCGGGTGGCCGTTCACCGACAGGTGACCACCGGTGCCGCAGCACGAGACGGTGTCGCCGGGCAGGCCGATCACGCGCTTGATCAGGTCGTCGCCCTGCCCGGTGCCGAGCCAGCCGCCCGGGTCCTGGAACACGACGACGTCACCGCGCTGCAGCGGGACGGCGCCGGGGACGAGTTCGTTGACGAGCACGCGGTCGCCGACCAGCAGCGTGTTCTCCATCGACGCGGAGGGGATGTAGAAGGACCGGACCAGGTAGGTCTTCACCAGGAACGACGCCAGCAGCGCCACGACGACGATGACCACGAGGTCGCGGACGAACCTCCAGCCGGCCCGCTTCGGCTTCGGCTCGGACTCGGCGGCACTCAATGCGTCAACACCACCTTCACGAGACCGATCACGAACGCCACGGCGGCCAGCACGATGCCGCCCCAGAGCCCGAGGAACGTGGGGCGCTTGCCACTGAACCGCTGCATGAAGACGCCGACCATCCCGATGCGCACGACCAGGATGACCAGGGCGGCCGTCTGCGCCCACCCCGCCGGGATCCACCCGGCCCACGCCACCGCGTACAGCACCGCGGGGATGAGCCCGGACGTCGCGATGGGGTTCGCGTTCCGCATGATCGTCACGACCGATTCGCGCCGCGCGTCGTCGGTCTCGGACTCGTCGCCGCCGAGCCCGTGTGCCACCAGGTGCGCGAGCACGTGCGCCAGGTAGGTCAGGACCGCGGTCGCCAGGACGGCCCAGCTCGCCGAACCGTGGTGGATGGCGGCCGGGTCGACGGCGATCGCGGCGGCGAGCACCGTGATGTTGCCGTAGATGTAGGACGACATCCGGTCGCGGACGTGCTCGATCGGCAGGTCGCGCGGGTCCGGACGACCGCCGCGGGGTCCGCGTCCGCGTCCGAGCGGTGGTCGTGTGCGTGGCATCCGTCCATCTTGGCCCTCGCGTGCCGCTCCTCGCCGACAGGACGCCGAGTGCGATGGCCACGAGCGTGCCCGGTTCCGGCAGACTGGGTGGCGATCGGTGCGACGGAGCACCGAAGAGGAGGCCCGCATGACGTCCGCACGACCACTCGCCCTGGTGACCGGCGTGGGCCGCAGAGCCGGCATCGGCGCGGCGCTCGCCACCCGGCTGGCGACCGACGGCTGGGACCTGGCCATCTCGTGGTGGGGCCCGTACGACGACCGCGTGAGCGGTGGGGCGGATCCCGACGGAGTCGAGTCCGTCGTGCAGGAGTGCGAGTCGGTGGGCGCACGCGTGACGCGCCTCCCGGTCGACCTGGAGGACCCGGAACAGGCTGCCGCGCTGGTCGGCCGTGCCGAGACGGAGGCGGGCGCACCCGTCACCGCGCTGGTGATGTCGCACTGCGAATCGGTGGACTCGGACTTCCGGACCACGACCGTCGAGTCGTGGGACCGGCACTTCGCCGTCAACGCCCGCGCGCCGTTCCTGCTCGTGCAGGCGTACGCGGCCGCACTCGAGCGCGCCGGCGACGCCGCACCACGCGACCGTCGGCGGATCGTCGCACTGACGAGCGACCACATCGCGTACAACCTGCCGTACGGGGCTTCGAAGGGTGCGCTCGACCGCATCGTGTTCGGCGCCGCGAAGGAGCTCGGCAGCCTGGGCGTCAGCGCGAACGTCGTGAACCCCGGTCCGAACGACACCGGGTGGATGTCCGACGACGTCAAGCGCTGGGCGGTCGAGGGGACGCCGCTCGGCCGGCTCGGACGCCCGTCGGACACCGCGGCGCTCGTCGGGTTCCTCTGCTCGGAGCAGGGCGCCTGGGTGAACGGGCAGCTGCTGACGTCCGACGGCGGGATCTCGAACCGCGCGTGACCGGCGGCGGCCGCGGGTGGGAGTGCCGAGACTCGGGGTCAGCGACACTTCTCGGGGCCGCGGGGGCGAGGAGTGTCGCTCAGCCCGAGTCTCGGCCGCCCCGCGGGCTCAGCCGCGACCGGGCGCGGTCACCTCGATGCGGTTCGCCCACGGGTCCTCGAACGCGACCGTCCGGCCGTCGTCGGCGGTCTGCACCCCGGTGTCGTGCATGCGCGACACGAGGGCGCCGAGGTCGTCGGCCCCCGGCACCTCGATCCGCACGAGTCCGAGCCCGAGGGCGAGCTGGCGGCGCCCGGCCCCGCGGGAGTTCCAGGTGTTCATCGCCATGTGGTGGTGGTACCCGCCGGCGCTGACGAACAGGGCCTCACCCCACCCGGCCGTCGTCGCGAAGCCGAGCTTGTCGACGTAGAACGCCTTCGCGCTGGCGACGTCGCCGACCGACAGGTGCACGTGGCCGACCTTGCCGGGGCGTGCCGCGGCGGTGTCCAGGGCGTCCTGCGTCAGGTGCTCCTGCAGGAACGCGTTCGGGTCGACGTACTTCGTGTCCATGTCGACCATGCCGTGGGTCCACGACCACTCGGTGCGGTCGCGGTCCCAGTACAGCTCGACGCCGTTGCCCTCGGGATCGGTGAAGTAGAACGCGTTGCTCACCAGGTGGTCGGCGCTGCCGGTGAAGGTCTGCGGGAACTTCGTCGCGACCGAGTACAGCGCCGCGGCCAGGTCTGCCCGGGTGTCGAACAGGATCGCGGTGTGGAACAGGCCGGCGTCGTGGGGGCCCGCGTGCTGCATCGACGGCGCGTGCTCGAGGATCACGATCGGGATCGCCAGACCACCGGCGCCCGGTCGCCCCAGCACGGCGACGCCGCCCTCGTTCGAGAGCAGCGCGAGCTGGACGGCGTCGCGGTAGTAGCCGATCATCCGGTCGAGGTTCGCGACGCGGAGGGTGACGGCGCCCATCCCGGTGTCGGCGGCGAGGAGATCCTGCGTGTGCATGGCACCAGTGTGCGCCCATTTGGTTGACGCGTCAACCAAATGGGTCCGTCGGCTGCACCAGAGCGACAGATCCGCGCAATCCCGGCGCGAGGCGCCCGCCAAAGCGACAGATCGCCGCGAACGGTTCGCGGCGATCTGTCGCTTTGCCGGACCAAGCGGACGCAACGACCTCCACCACATCCGGGCAGGATGGACGCGTGACTGATGACATCCGGTGGGAGGTGCTCGAGGAGAGCTCCCTCTCACTCCCCGACCACGAAGCGATCGCAGCGCTGCTGGGGCAGGCGTTCCCGGACTGGTCCCACTGGTACGTGGGCGGCCGCAGCTGGTCCGGCATGCAGCCCGAGCGCCGGGTCCTCGCCCGCGACCAGGACGGCGTCGTCCTGGCGCACGTCGGGATCCGCCGCATGTTCATCACGGTCGGCGGCCAGGACGTGCTCGTCGGCGACACCGGTCTCGTCGCCGTGTCGCCCCGACTGCAGGGAACGGGCAAGGGCCGCGAACTCATGGAGCGGGCACACGCGGTGCTCGAGGGCCTGGCGGTGCCGTACGGATTCCTCGGCGCGGGCGAGAACCGCATCCCCTTCTACGCGAACCTCGGCTGGCACCACTTCGACGACGTGGTCGCCGACTACACGGCCTTCACGGCCGAGGGCGCCGGCCTGCCGATGACCGACCAGGGCGGCTGGATGGTGCTGCCGGTGGCAGCACAGCTCGAGGACTGGCCAGCAGGACCGATCTGGCTGAACGGCCAGCAGGTCTAGAACCGCTTCAGACCAACGGACGGGAGGCCCGGTACCAGCTGGTACCGGGCCTCCCGTCCGCTCGTTGCGGTCTGGGCTCACGCCTCGACGGCCACCGTCTCCGGGTCCTCGTTCGAACCCGGCGCGCTCGGCACGACCGCGGCGCGCACGCGCGCACCGAGGTCGGCGTCGACGTTCGTCCAGTACGCGAAGACACGCTCGCGCAGGTCGTCACGCGTCACCTTCGAGACGTGACCGGCGATGTTGCCGACCAGGCGCTCACGGGCGGCGTCGTCGAGGACCTCGCGGACCATCGTGCCGGCCTGTCCGAAGTCGTCGTCCTCCGGGTGGAGGGTCGCCGCGGAACGCTGCAGCGCGCCGCCCGACTCCCAACCGGGCACGTCGTCGGTCGCGGTCGGGTCGGCGTGCGCGCCACCGAGCGAGTTCGGGGCGTACACCGGCACCTCGGACTTCTGGAAGTCGAAGCGCATGGCGCCGTCCTTCGAGTACGAGTGCACCTCGTTCTTCGGGGCGTTCACCGGCAGCTGCGCGTGGTTCGTGCCGACGCGGTAGCGGTGGGCGTCCGCGTAGCTGAAGATGCGCGCCAGGAGCATCTTGTCGGGGCTCGCCGCGATGCCGGGCACGAAGTTCGACGGCGCGAACGTCGCCTGCTCGATCTGCGCGAAGTAGTTCTCCGGGTTGCGGTTGAGCTCCATCGTGCCGACCTCGATGAGCGGGTAGTCCGCGTGCGGCCACACCTTCGTCAGGTCGAACGGGTTGAACCGGTACGACTCGGCGTCCGCGTAGGGCATGATCTGCACCTTGAGCGTCCAGCGCGGGAAGTCGCCACGCTCGATCGCGGCGTGCAGGTCACGGATGTGGAAGTCCGCGTCCTCACCGGCGATGCGGTCGGCGTCCTCCTGCGTCAGGGTCTTGTGGCCCTGCTCGGTCAGGAAGTGGTACTTCACCCAGAAGCGCTCGCCCTCGGCGTTGATCCACTGGTAGGTGTGCGAACCGAAGCCGTCCATCTCGCGCCAGCTCGCCGGCAGGCCACGGTCGCCCATGAGCCAGGTGACCTGGTGCGCCGACTCGGGCGACAGGGTCCAGAAGTCCCACTGCATGTCGTGGTCGCGCAGGTGCGAGCCGGGCAGGCGCTTCTGCGAACGGATGAAGTCGGGGAACTTGATGCCGTCGCGGATGAAGAAGACGGGGGTGTTGTTGCCGACGAGGTCGTAGTTGCCCTCGGACGTGTAGAACTTCAGCGCGAACCCACGGGGGTCACGCCAGGTGTCGGGCGAACCCTGCTCGCCGGCGACGGACGAGAAGCGCGTGAGCATCTCGGTCTGCTGGCCCGGCTGCAGGAACGCGGCGCGGGTGTACTTGCTGATGTCCTGCGTGACGGTGAAGGTACCGAACGCTCCGCCGCCCTTCGCGTGGACGACGCGCTCCGGCACGCGCTCGCGGTTGAACTGGGCGAGCTTCTCGACCAGGTAGTGGTCGTGCAGCGCGAGGGGGCCGTCGGCCCCGACGCCCATCGAGTGCTCGTCGCTCGAGACGGGAGCGCCGGAGTTGGTCGTGGTGGTGGGGGTGCCGGACGGGGTGCCGGTCGTGTTCTGGTCGGACACGGTTCCTCCTTGGGTGGAACGGTTGGTTCGGTCAGGGGTGCTCGGGTGGTTCAGGGGACGCGCGGGGCGTCGGGGGCGCCTGCGGCTGCGTCGGGCGCCTCTGCGCCCGCGTCGTCGCGCTCGGCCGCGGCGCAGCGCTCGCAGATGCCCCAGTAGGTGACCTCGGCGGTGGTGACGGCGAAGCCGTGTGCGTCCGACGGGGTGAGGCAGGGCGAGTGTCCGACGGCGCAGTCGACGTCCTCGATCGCGCCGCACAGCGTGCAGACGATGTGGTGGTGGTTGTCCCCGGTCCGTCGCTCGTAGCGCGCGGGGCTGCCGGCCGGCTCGATGCGTCGGACGAGCCCGACACCGGTGAGCGCGGCGAGGACCCCGTAGACGGCTTGGTGGCTGGTCGTCGGGAGTTCCGCAGTGAGTGCCGTGACGATGTCGTCGGCGGTGGCGTGCGGCATCGATTCGGTGGCCCGCAACACCGCGAGTCGCGGCGTCGTGACCCGGAGGCCCGAGGTGCGGAGCAGATCGGCGTCGGCGTCCATGCTGAGCCTTTCTTTTGCAGGAATCAAGACAACGTGGCCACTGTACACGAGCTTCTGCCAACGGTCGGCGCGATGGCGCATGCCGCTGCCGGAATACGAAGTGTCACGATCCGGTCGCGATCAGCTGGGACGACCCTGGACCGACCGTTCGGCACGCTAGCGTCCGGACATGTCCACGAGCCACGGTCTGCCTGAACAGGCGAACAGCGCACCGGACGTCCGGGGGATCATCGCGAAGCGGGACCTGGTCGTCGACCTCATCCGGACGGCCTGCGTCGTCCTCGTCGTCATCGTGCACGTCACCATGGTCGGCGTCGCCGCCGACGACCAGGGGGTCCGGGTGACGAGCCCCCTGCAGGAGCTCCCGTGGTACGTCGCCGCCACCTGGGTCGGGCAGGTGATGCCCCTCTTCTTCGTGGTCGGCGGCTTCGCGAGCGCGACCGGCTGGCGCAGCACCGTCGCCCGCGGTGCACCGAGCCCCGCGCGCGACTACCTGGCCACCCGGCTGGTGCGCCTGTTCCGGCCGGCGGTCCCGCTGTTCGTGTTCCTCGCACTCGGGCTCGGGGTGGCGACGGCTGCCGGCACCCCGCCGGACCTCCTCGCCGAGGTCGCGTTCGGCATCGGTTCGCCGCTCTGGTTCCTCGCCGCGTACGGCATCACGCAGTGCTGCGTGCCGCTGATGATGCGCCTGCACGAGCGGGCACCGTGGGCCACCCTCGGCGTCCTGCTGCTGCTCGCCGGAGCGGTCGACGCGATCCGCCTGGCCACCGGGGTCGCCGAGGTCGGACTGCTCAACCTCGGACCGGTGTGGCTCTTCGCCCAGCAGCTCGGGTTCCTCTGGGCCGACGGCTGGTTCGCGCGGCGGTCGAAGGCGCTCCTGCTCGCGGTGGCGGTCGTCGCCTACGCCCTGCTCGTCCCGATGACCTCGGTCGGGCTGTGGGCACCGGACATGCTGCAGGACCTCAACCCGCCGATGCTCCCGCTGGCGTTCCTCGCGATCGCACAGGCCTGCCTGGTCCAGCTCGTGCACGCCCCGCTCACCCGCCTGATGCGCACCAGGGCCGCGCTCGGCGCCGTGTTCGTGCTCGGTCGGGAC
The DNA here is from genome assembly GCF_019844075.1 of Curtobacterium sp. TC1. NCBI lineage: Bacteria > Bacillati > Actinomycetota > Actinomycetes > Micrococcales > Microbacteriaceae > Curtobacterium > Curtobacterium sp. TC1. Next base: position 713,185 of record NZ_CP081964.1, on the reverse strand, counting down.
GGCATGACCATCTACCTGTGGCACCTGCCGCTCTTCATCGCGCTGAACGGGGTCGCCCTGCTGGTCGGGGTGCCGTTCCCGACGCCGGGCTCCGGTCCGTGGTGGGCGTCCCGTGTCGTCGCACTGGTCGTGGTGCTCGCCGTCGCGCTCGGGGTCGCTCGAGCGCTGCGCTGGTTCGACCGCCCGCTCCCCCGCCTGCTGCCCTCGGCCGACCGTCCGTCGTGGCCCGTCGTCGCCGTCGCGGCGATCTGCACGATCGGTCCGGCGTTCCTCGTGATGCAGCTGCACCTGTCGTTCGGGGTCGCGGTCATCGGCGCCGTCGCGGTGCCGATCGGGGTGTGGTTGCTCTCGCGGACCACGCCGGCCCGGGGCGGCACCCGGATCTGAACCGGTTCTCACCGATCGGGGCCGCTCGGGTCTGCGCCGGCACACACGCCGGGCAGAGGATGGCACGAGGCCGATCCGCAGGAGGCACCCGACGCCGTCGACACCCGAGTTCTGGAGCACCTGGCGGTTCGATCCCCTGTCAGCGGTGATGATCGTCGTCGCCGCGGTCGCGTACGGCTGGTGGGTCGTCGGTGCTGCCCGCCGCGGCGCGCGCTGGCCCTGGTGGCGCACCCTCGCCTTCGTCGCGGCGCTGGTGGTGTTCGGGATCCTGCAGTTCGGCATCGTCGGCGTGTACGACCAGCAGCTGCGGTGGGCGTTCGTCCTGCGGTCCGCCCTGCTCTTCTTCGCGGTCCCCACCTTCGCCGCGCTCGGTGCGCCCGTGTCGTTGCTCCGGACGGGAGGCCCGGATCGCCTCGCGCACGCCGCAGACGCCGCCATGGGGTCACGTCCAGTGCGTCTGCTCGGCAACGCGATCGTCGCGCCGCTGGTCGCCCTCGTCCTGTTCGGCCTGTTGCTGACACCGTTCGCGGCGACCCTGCGGGGATCGTCCGTCTGGGCCGTCGTCATCACGGTGACGGTGCCGGCGCTCGGCTTCGGACTGCTCGCCCCGCTGTCCGAGCCCGGGGTGCTGCGGTCGTCGACGTTCGTCACCGCGGAGTTCCTGCTCGCGTTCGTCGAGCTGATGATCGACGCGGTGCCGGGCATCGTGCTGCGGATCACGAACCGCGTACTCGACGGCTCGGTGGTGCAGGCGGTCGGGCAGCCGTGGTTCCCGTCCCCGCTGCGCGATCAGCACCTGGCGGGCGACCTGCTGTGGTTCATCGCCGAGGTGGCGGACATCCCCGTGCTCATCTCGCTGTTCATCCGGTGGCAGCGGACCGATCGCCGCGAGGCCCACGCGGTCGACGCCCTGACCGACGAGCAGATCGACGAACTCACGCGGGCGCACTTGCAGCGCCGCGGGTGAGCGCGGGGCGGGCGGCGACGGCGCTGACCCGGAACGACACCCTCGATGTCGCACGACGTCGAGGGTGTCGCAAGCCCGCGGCCGCAACCGTTGCAGACGCGGGACTGCGACAGAACCGTTGTCGTACGACGTCGACGGTGTCGCACCCCCGCGGCCGCAACGACTGTGCCCGGGCCCCGGACCCTGGGCCCCGGACGCACGCGGGCCCCGGGCCGCTCGTGTGAGCAGCCCGGGGCCCGTGTGGTCGGCGCGGGTCAGGCGTCGGCGTGCTTGCCGTGGTGGTCGATGGCGGCGAGCTCGGCCTCGGGCGTCGCCGGAGCAGCGGCCGCAGCGTGCGCGCCGTGCTCGGTCGGCTTCGCGTCGCCCTCGGTCGGCGCAGAGCCCTCGGCGCCGGGCTGGGTGGTCACGCCACCGGTCTGCTGCCAGGCGACGGTCTGCTTCGGCTTCGCCAGGAACAGCGCCGCCACGATCGCCGCGAGGAGCACGATCGCCGGCAGGAACAGCGACTCACCCATGGCCCGCGAGAAGGGCTCGAGCAGTGCACCCGGCAGTGCGCCGACCTGCTGCTCGGCTCCGCCGGCGGACACCCCGCCGGTCGAGGACGGGAAGTTCGCGCTGATCCGGGCCTCCATCAGCGCGGCGATGCCGGCCGACCCGAGGACCGCACCGATCTGCCGCGTGGTGTTGTAGACGCCCGAGCCGGCACCGGCCAGCTTCGGCGGCAGGTTGCGCGTCGCCGAGACGGACAGCGGGCCCCACATGCAGGCGTTCGCGATGCCGAGGAGCGCGCTCGGCAGGAGCACCCATCCCCAGTCAGCGCTCGACGACAGCAGCGCGCCGAACCAGAACAGCCCGGCCGAGAAGCAGGCGAGCCCGAACGCGGCGACCCAGCGCGGGTTCCAGCGGTTGAGGTTCTTGCCGACGAGCGGGGCGAGGCCGGCGGACAGCACGGCCTGCGGCACGAGGAGCAGCGCAGCCTGGGTCGGCGAGAAGCGCAGGACGTCCTGCGCCCAGAGCATGATCGGCAGGGCGAACGAGGCGATCGCGACACCGACGGCCGTGATGGCGACGTTCGCGAGCGTGAAGTTGCGGTCCTTGAACAGGCCGAGGGGCAGCAGCGGCTCGCCCTTCTGCGTTCCCTGCCAGACCACGAACCCGGCGAGGACGACCAGGCCGGCGATGATCAGGCCCCACACCGAGATCGGGCCGGCGATGATGCCCCAGTCGTAGGTTTCGCCCTCTTGGATGCCGAAGACGAGCAGGAACAGCCCGACCGCGGACAGGAAGATCCCGAGGTAGTCGAAGCGGTGGCCGTGGCGGTCGAACGACGGCACGAAGCGCTGCGCCAGGACGAACGCGACGACGCCCACGGGGACGTTCACGAAGAAGATCCACTCCCAGCCGAAGCCGTCGACGAGCAGGCCGCCGACGATCGGGCCGACGAGCGAGGCGACACCGGCGACGGCGCCCCAGAGGCCCATCGCCGCGCCGCGCTTCTGCGGCGGGAAGATGCGCGTGATGACGGACATCGTCTGCGGGCTCATCATCGCGGCGCCGAGGCCCTGCACGACGCGGGCGACGATGAGCACCTCGATCGAGCCGGCCAGGCCGCACCACAGGCTGGCGAGCGTGAAGACCACGAGGCCGATCTGGTACATGACCTTCGGGCCGAAGCGGTCACCGAGCCGGCCCGTGATGAGCAGCGGCACGGCGTAGGCGAGCAGGTACGCGCTCGTCACCCAGATCACGGCGTTGATGTCCGCGTCGAGCTTCTGCGCGATGGTGGGGGTGGCGACCGACACGATGGTCGAGTCGACGAGGATCATGAAGAAGCCGACGACGAGCGCCCAGAGGGCGGGCCACGGCTTCTTCTCGGTCGTCCGCGGAGGCGTGACGGTGGTCATCGAGTGGTGTCCTTGCTGTTCGTGGGGAAGTCAGTGTCTGCGGGGACGGCCGGGCCGTCCCAGGGGAGGTCGCCGCTGGCGATGCGGTCGACGGTGGTACTGAGCCACTCGATCTGCGCGGCGAGCATCGCACGGACGTACGACACGTCGAGCCAGTAGCGCTCGGTGAGCTGCTTGGCGTGCACGCGCTTGAGCGCCTCGTCGTAGTCGTCGCGCTCCCGTTCGAGCGCGACGATCCGTGCCCGGACGGCATCGACCGCCTCGGCCTGCGGCAGGTTCTCGAGGACGGAGAGCGCCAGGTGGAACTCCGGGTACTCGTCGGCGGGCTCGGCCACCATGCGGCGGAGACCGTCGGCGAGCGCTGCGCGGCCGGCGTCGGTGATCGTGTAGGTGGTGCGCTCCGGACGGTTGCCGTCGCGGTCGGTGCCCACGACCTGGGCGAACCCGAGTTCGGCGAGGCGGCCGACCTGGTGGTAGAGGGTGCCCGGGCGGACCTTGACGTTCCGCTCCTCCTGCCGGTGGAGCATCGTCTGGAACATCTCGTACGGGTGCATCGGCGCCTCGTTCAGCAGGTCGAGCGCGGCGAACGCGAGCGGTGTGAGCGATGCCATCCGTGCCTCCTGGCTGATCGATGCGGCCGTCTTCGGACTGGACTATTCGACGTCGAATATACGGAGTGGAACACATGTGAGCAAACACACAGCTCGCCCTCCACAGGAGGCCGGGATCCGTCCCGGCGTGTCGCGCGCGCCCCGTAGACTGGTCGCGTCCCCCCACCCCTGAAGTGCTGGAGAGAACACGTGCCAACGATCGTCGTCGAGGTCATGCCCAAGGCTGAGATCCTCGACCCCCAGGGCAAGGCGGTGGGCAACGCCCTCGCACGCCTGGGCAAGGCCGACCTGACCAACGTCCGCATCGGCAAGCGTTTCGAGGTGACCGTCGACGGCCCCGTCGACGACGCCAAGCTGGCCGAGGTCCGCGACATCGCCGCCGACGTCTTCTCGAACGCGGTCATCGAGGACGTCGTCTCCGTGACCGTCGAAGGCCAGTGACCCGGATGCGCATCGGCGTCATCACCTTCCCCGGCTCGCTCGACGACCGCGACGCCCAGCGCGCGGTCCGTCTCGCCGGCGCCGACCCCGTCGCGCTCTGGCACGGCGACCACGACCTGCAGGGCGTCGACGCGATCGTGCTGCCCGGCGGGTTCTCGTACGGCGACTACCTGCGCGCCGGTGCGATCGCCGCGAAGGCGCCGATCATGGCCGAGGTCATCGACGCCGCCGGCAAGGGCATGCCCGTGCTCGGCATCTGCAACGGCTTCCAGATGCTGGCCGAGGCCCGTCTGGTCCCCGGGGCCCACACCCGCAACGCGCACCAGCAGTTCATCCGCCGCGACCAGAAGCTCCGCGTCGAGACGACCTCGACCGCCTGGACCTCGGGGTTCACCGCGCAGCAGGAGATCACGATCCCGCTCAAGAACGCCGACGGCCGGTTCGTCGCCGACGCCGACGAGATCAAGCGCATCGAGGACAACGGCCAGGTCGTGTTCCGCTACGTCGGCGTGAACCCGAACGGGTCGATCGACGACATCGCCGGCGTCTCGAACGAGCGCGGCAACGTCGTGGGCCTGATGCCGCACCCCGAGCACGCGACCGAGCCCGGCTTCGGTCCGGACACCGCCGCTGCCATGGCCTCCGGCACGGACGGCCTCACCTTCTTCACCTCCGTGATCGAGTCGACGCTCGTCAAGTGACGACCGCGACTCCAGTGACAGGGAACGACAACACCGTGACGACTTACGTGCGCCCGAAGCCCGACACCGTGCAGGATGCCGCGGCCACTCCCGACAAGGACCAGCCGTACGACGCGCTCGGGCTGAAGCCGGACGAGTACGCCCGCATCAAGGAGATCCTCGGCCGCCGCCCCACCTCGGGCGAGCTGGCGATGTACTCCGTCATGTGGTCCGAGCACTGCTCCTACAAGTCCTCGAAGAACTACCTCCGTCAGTTCGGCAAGAAGGTCACGCCGGAGATGACGAAGAACCTGATGGTCGGCATGGGCGAGAACGCCGGTGTCGTCGACGTCGGCAACGGCTGGGCGGTGACCTTCAAGGTCGAGTCGCACAACCACCCGTCCTACGTCGAGCCGTACCAGGGCGCCGCGACCGGTGTCGGCGGCATCGTCCGCGACATCATCTCGATGGGTGCACGCCCGGTCGCCGTGATGGACCAGCTCCGCTTCGGTGCGATCGACCACGAGGACACCGCCCGCGTCGTGCACGGCGTCGTCGGCGGCATCTCGTTCTACGGCAACTGCCTCGGCCTGCCGAACATCGGCGGCGAGACGTACTTCGACCCGGTGTACCAGGGCAACCCGCTGGTCAACGCCCTGGCGGTCGGTGTCCTGCGACACGAGGACCTGCACCTGGCGAACGCGTCCGGCGCCGGCAACAAGGTCGTGCTGTTCGGTGCCCGCACCGGTGGCGACGGCATCGGCGGCGCATCGATCCTGGCGTCGGACACCTTCACCGAGGGCGGCCCGACCAAGCGTCCCGCCGTCCAGGTCGGTGACCCCTTCGCCGAGAAGGTCCTGATCGAGTGCTGCCTCGAGCTGTTCCAGAAGGAACTGGTCGAGGGCATCCAGGACCTCGGCGCCGCGGGCATCTCCTGCGCCACGTCCGAGCTCGCGAGCAACGGCGACGGCGGCATGCACATCTCGCTCGACGACGTCCTGCTGCGCGACCCCACGCTCACTGCCGAAGAGATCCTGATGTCGGAGAGCCAGGAGCGCATGATGGCGGTCGTCCGCCCCGACAAGCTCGACGAGTTCCTGAGCGTCGTCGGCAAGTGGGAGGTCGAGACCAGCGTCCTGGGCGAGGTCACCGGCACCGGCCGTCTCGTCATCGACTGGCAGGGGCAGGAGATCGTGAACGTCGACCCGCGCACCGTCGCCGTCGACGGCCCGGTCTACGACCGCCCGGTCGCCTACCCGACCTGGATCGACGCGCTGCAGGCCGACACCGCTGCCTCGCTCGACCGGCCGGCAGACGGCCCCGCGCTCAAGGCGCAGTTCCTCAGCCTGCTCGGTTCGCCGAACCTGTCGTCGAAGAACTGGGTCACGAACCAGTACGACACCTACGTGCTCGGCAACACCGCGCTCTCCTTCCCCGACGACGGCGGCATGATCCGCGTCGACGAGGAGACCGGGCTCGGTGTCGCGATCGCGACCGACGCCAACGGCCGCTACTGCCAGCTCGACCCGAAGCAGGGTGCGCGCCTGGCCCTGGCCGAGGCGTACCGCAACGTCGCCGTCACCGGTGCCGTCCCCGCCGCGGTCACCGACTGCCTGAACTTCGGCTCCCCCGAGAACCCCGAGGTCATGTGGCAGTTCTCCGAGGCGGTCGAGGGCCTGGCCGACGGCTGCATGGAGCTCGGCATCCCGGTCACCGGCGGCAACGTGTCGTTCTACAACCAGACCGGCACCACCCCGATCCACCCGACCCCGGTCGTCGGCGTGCTCGGTGTCATCGACGACGTCGCCAAGCGCGTCCCGTCGGGCTGGCAGGACGACGGCCACAACATCTACCTGCTCGGCACGACGAGCCTCGAGCTCGACGGATCGGCCTGGGCCGGCACGGTGCACGGACACCTCGGCGGTCGCCCGCCGGCAGTGGACCTCGGGCGCGAGAAGGAGCTCGCCGAGCTGCTCTTCGCCGCGAGCGGCGAGCAGCTGCTGACGAGCGCGCACGACCTGGCGGACGGTGGCCTCGGCCAGTCGCTCGCCGAGTCGGTGCTCCGCTTCGGTCTCGGCGCCCGCGTGGTGCTCGACGAGCTCGAGTCGCGCGACGGCGTCGACACGGCCACCGCGCTGTTCTCCGAGTCGACCGGTCGCGTCATCGTGACCGTCCGACGCGAGGACGACGTCCGCTTCCAGGGCCTCTGCGACGGCCGGGGCTTCCCGGTCCTGCGCATCGGCGTGACCGACGCCACGTCGAACGCGCTCGAGGTCCAGGGTGCGTTCACGGCGACGCTGGACGAGCTGCGCGGCACGCACAACGCGACGCTGCCGGCCCGCTTCGGCGACGTGATCGTCGAGGACGTCACCGAGGGGTACGTCGGCCGCGGGCCGCTCGACTCCGACGGTGCCTTCTCGCCGCGCACGGACTCCTAGGCCCGGCGGACACCGCGTGCCCATCGTCACCCTGCCCTTCGCGGAACTCGTCGACCGGTTCGGCCCCGTGCCGGACGGCATCGAGCTGGACGTGTGGGACGTCGAGGCGCCGTACGGTCGCCCGGACGACGTCGCCATCACGTTCCTGCCGTTCTACTTCGGTGGACGGCACCGCTGGCAGTTCGTGCACGACCTGCCGGCGCTCGAGCTCCTGCAGCTGCCGAGCGCCGGCTACGAGCACGCGGTGCCGCACGTGCCCGGTCACGCCCAGCTGGCGAACGGTCGGGGCATCCACGACGACGAGACCGCCGAGCTCGCCGTCGGGTTGGCGCTGACATCGCTGCGGGAGATCTCGGCGTTCCAGGCCGACCGCGCGAACGGCGTCTGGGACGCCCGGGAGACCCGCTCGCTGGCCGACCGCCGGGTCACGGTCGTCGGGTACGGCGCGATCGGGTCTGCGATCGCCACCCGCTTCGAGGCGTTCCGCACCGAGGTCACGGTCGTGGCGCGCACCGCTCGCGAGCAGGACGGCCGCCACGTGCACGCGTTCGGTGAGCTGCTGGAGCTGGCACCGACGACGGACGTCCTGGTGCTCATCGCGCCGCTGACGGACGAGACCGAACGACTGGTCGATGCCGAGCTGCTCGCTGCCCTCCCCGACGGTGCCCTGGTGGTGAACGTCGCCCGCGGCAAGGTCGTCGACACCGATGCACTCGTGGCGGAGCTGCAGTCCGAGCGGCTCTTCGCGGCACTCGACGTCACCGACCCGGAGCCCCTGACGGACGGCCACCCGCTGTGGACGACCCCGAACACGGTGCTGACGCCGCACGTCGGAGGCAACACCGACCTGAGCATCCCGCGGTCGATCGAGCTGATGCGCCGACAGGTCGCCGCACTGGCCGAGGGTCGCCCGTTCGAGAACCTGATCGAACGCTAGCGACCCGTCCCCGTCAGTCCAGTCGGAGTGCCATGCCGAGACTCGGCGCGACGTCGTCGAACCCGAGCGACCGGTACAGCCGCTGACCGGGCGGATCCCCGACGAGCGTGACGGAGGCCCCAGCGGGAGCTCGGTCGCGGACGTCCTCGACCAGCCACTCGACCACACGGCGTCCGAGCCCACGGCGCTGGTGGTCGGGATCGGTGGCGATGTCGGCGATGTGGAAGGACCACCCGCCGTCGCCGATCGTCCGGCCCATCGCCACCGGTGTGCCGCCGGCGTCCACGACGTGGCACGCCGACCAGCTGCCGGTGATCGCCCCGGCGCCCTGCTCGGCGTCCTTCGGCGAGAGTCCGGAGTCCTGACGCAGCCGCAGGTAGTCCGCCAGCGGCGGTGCCCCGACGACCAGGGTGTACGGGTCGACCTCGGTCATGGTCAGAGCGGGACGATGCACGTCGGGGTGCCGACGGCGATCTGCTCCACGGCCTCGCCCGGCACGCCGTCCGTACCGACGGGCAGCACGGCGATGGCGTCCGACCGTTCGTTGGCGACGAGCACGTACCCGGGCACCCGGGCGAAGTGCCGCGGCCAGGCACCCCCGCACGACGCGGACCCGACGAGCGCGAGCCCGTCGTCGGCAGCGTCGAGCACCACGATCAGGTCGCGGCCACGGACGGCGACGGTCACGATTCCGGCGTCGTCGACCTCGATGTGACTGAGGAGCGACTCCCCGACCGCACCGTCGAACGTCGGGGTCGAGGCGATCGTCACGAGCGAGCCGGACTCGTCGCGGCGGAGTCGGTGGATCGCGCCGTCGAGCTCACCGGCGACGAACAGGTCGCCTGCGTACCAGGCCAGGTGCCGCGGACCGACACCGGCCGCCACGTGGTGCACGCGCAACGCCTCGATCGAGGGGACGCCGTCGGCCGACACGGTCACGCGGAACTCGTGCAGCGCGTCGCCGCCGAGGTCCGCGACGAGCACGGTGCCGTCCGGCGTCGCCACGGACTGGTGGGCGTGCGGCGCGTCCTGCCGGTCCTGCACCGGGCCGGTGCCGGCGGGGAGCGTCGCGACCGCGATCGCGGAGGCGGGGACGGCGAGCCGGTCGGTCCGTCCGTGCACGCCGTCGGCGGGCAGGACGACGCCGTCGCTCGCGAGCACCGAGGCGGAGAACGACTCGGCCGCCGCGAGCGAGATGGCGGTCACCGTACCGGAGACGTAGTTGCTGACGACGAGCGCCCCGGACGGGTCGACCCGCACGTGGCACGGGGCGTCACCGCCGGCGGAGGCGTCCCACAGGTGTTCGAGCGCGCCGGTCTGCAGCCGGAAGGCCGAGACGCCGCCCTCGTTCGTCTCGGACACGGCGTAGACACGGTCGCCCGAAACGGCGAGGAACGAGGGGTCGTCGAGCACCGCGACGGTACGAGCGCCCGCGCCCGCGCGGGCAGCGCCACCGTCGACCAGGGAGATACCGGTCGCGTTCCCGCCACCGGTCGCCGTGTAGGAACCGACGAGCAGGGTCGGCAGGTCGACGCTCATTCGTCGCGTCCGGCGATGCGCTCGTGGTGGTGGATGACCTCGGCGACGATGAAGTTGAGGAACTTCTCGGCGAAGGCGGGGTCGAGGTGCGCCTCGGCGGCGAGGCTCCGGAGCCGAGCGACCTGGACCTGTTCGCGGTCCGGGTCCGCGGCGGGCATGCCCGATTCGGCCTTCAGGTGCCCCACCCGCTGCGTGTACTTGAAGCGCTCGGCGAGCATGTGGATGACGGCGGCGTCGATGTTGTCGATGCTCTGCCGGATGCTCCGGAGTTCGGCGACGGCCGTCGCTTCGGGCTCGGGCGGGGTGACGTCGTCGCTCATGCCCCGAGCCTACTGGCGGACGCGCAGCCGAACCCTGCCGACGCCTGCGAGAATGAGCACATGTCGGTCTTGCTCGTGATCTCGGGCGTGTGTGCGGTCCTCGCTGGCCTCGTCCACGTGTACATCTGGTTCCTCGAATCCATCATCTGGACGAGTCCACGCGCCCGCAAGGTGTTCGGCATCGCGACCGAGACCGAGGCCGACGCGACCCGCTCCCTCGCGTTCAACCAGGGGTTCTACAACCTGTTCCTGGCGATCGGGGCGATCCTCGGTGTCGTGCTGGTGCTGGCGGGCAACACCGCGACCGGCTGGACCCTCGTCGTGTTCTCGACCGCGAGCATGCTCGGCGCCGCGGTGATCCTGGTCGGCTCCGGCCGCAAGTACCTCAACTCGGCGTTCAAGCAGGGCACGCTCCCGCTGATCGCGCTGCTCTTCGCGCTGCTCGGCTCGAGCTTCCCCGTCTGAGCCGTCTCGACCACACCGTCAGCCCCGAACACCACGCAAAAGCGACAGGGCGCCGCCGAACACCGGCGGCACCCTGTCGCGTTCGCGGTGGAGAACAGGTCAGTCCAGGGCTAGCCGAGCTTGTCCTCGAACTGCGCGGGCAGCTTGTCGAGCGCCCACTCGATCGCAGCGGTCGTGCCCATCGAGAACGCCGACGACACGTCCTTGTCGTCGAACACGATGTAGTGGCCGGCCTCAACCGACGGCACCTTCTGGAACAGCGGGTCCGACTCGGCCTTCGACGCGTCGACGTAGATCGGCAGCACCAGGGTCAGGTCGGCGTCGAGCAGGTCGAGGTTCTCGTCGGACAGCGTGACGGAGAACGCCTTGCCGGCCTCCTTGTCGATGGCCGACGGGATCGTGAACCCGAGGTTCTTCATGAACGACGAGCGGCTGTCGGTGGAGGCGTACGCGCCGAAGCCCTCGGAGCTGTACGCGCCGACGACGGCGGACTTGCCCTCGAAGTCCGGGTGGGCCTTGCGAGCCGCGGCGTAGGCGTCGTCGAGGTCGGAGAGCAGCTTCTTGCCCTCGGACTCCTTGCCGAGCGCCTTCGCGATCATCGTGGTCTGCTGCTCGGTCGAGGCGAGGTAGTTCTCGCCGCCCTTCGGGATCGCGACGGTCGGCGCGATCGCGGACAGCTTGTCGTAGCGGTCCTTGTCGCCCGACGACTTCACGTCGAGGATCAGGTCCGGGTTCAGCTTGAGGATGTCCTCGTAGCTGGGCTCGAGCGTCTGGATGATCTTCGGCGACTTCGTGTACGCGTCCTTCAGCCACGGGCCGACACCGTCGCCACCGAAGGCGAGCCAGTCGCTCGCACCGACCGGCTGCACGCCGAGTTCGAGGGCCGTCTCGGCGTCGCCCCAGCCGAGTGCGACGACGCGCTTGGGCTGCGAGTCGATCGTCGTGGTGCCGAGTGCCGTGGTGATGGACACCGGGAAGGCACCGTCGGACGACGATGCCGAGGACGACTCGGACGAACCGGAGCCGGAGGCACAGCCGGCGAGGACGAGGGAGGCTGCGACGACGGCACCCGCAGCGGCGAGGACACGTCGGAGACGAAGGGATGAGCGGATCACGAAGGGTAGCCTAACCTAACGGGGCGAGGAGGAAACCGGCTGGATAGGCTGGGTGATCGTGGCCGCCCCAGATCCAGACCGCACGCGCCTCGCGGTGCTCGGCTCCCCCATCGCGCATTCGCTCTCCCCCACGCTCCACGAAGCGGCCTACGCCGCACTCGGGCTGGGGTGGTCGTACGGGAGGCACGAGGTCGCGTCCGGCGGGCTCGACGCGTTCGTCGCGGGGCTGGGTCCCGAGTGGCGCGGGCTGAGTCTCACGATGCCGCTCAAGCGCGAGGTGCTGCCGCTCCTGGACCGCACGACCCCGCTCGTCGACGAGCTCGGGGTCGCGAACACGGTCGCGTTCCGACGCGAGGGGTCCGCCGTCGTCCGCGCGGGCACCAACACCGACGTCCAGGGGCTCGTCCGCCCGGTCGAGGCCCTCGGACACCTGCCCGGCGAGGCGACGATCCTCGGTGGCGGGGCGACCGCGGCGAGCGCCCTCACGGCGGCGGTGCGGCTCGGGGCGTCGCTCGTGCGGGTGTTCCTGCGCGACACCGGGAAGGCCGGCGCGCTCGTGGAGCTGGCCGTGCGGCTCGGCGTCTCGCTCGAGGTCCTGCCCCTCACCGACCTGCCCGGAACCCGCCACGGGTTCGTCCTGTCGACGCTGCCCGGCGGCGCGGCCGACCCGCTCGAGCTGGTGCCGTCGGGGTCGGACGCCGTGCTGTTCGACGTCGCCTACGAACCGTGGCCGACCGCCGTCGCGTCGCGCTGGGCCGATGCCGGCGGCCGGGTGCTGAACGGCCTCGATATGCTCACCGAGCAGGCCATCGGGCAGATCCGTTTCTTCCTGACCGGCGATGAGGACGAACTCCTCCCCGACGAGGCCGCCGTTCGCCGTGCGATGCGCACCGCCGTCGGCCTGCCCGCCGTCATCACCACCTGAGTCCAACCCAAGACCCGGACTCGCTGTCCATCCGTCAACGGATACCCCTCGCGAACCACGAGTCGTCAGAGGCCGATAGTCGCGTCACACCGTCCGATCAGGTCGCGATCGTGCGTAGCCGTCAGGACGGTGGAGCCCGCATCTGCGAGGGAGCGCAAGAGAACGTGAATTATATTAGCGTTCTCGGCGTCCAAGGCAGCCGATGGCTCATCCGCGAGCACGAGTGCAGGCTTACGCACGAGCAGGCGAGCGAACGCCACCCGAATCCTTTCCCCGCCGCTCAAAGAATAAGCGGGCTCGTCGAGGACCCGGCCGATGCCGACGGCGTCGGCGGCGTCTTCGATTCCGAGCTGGTCACTCGCCGGAGAGGAGGGGAGAGCCTTCAACGCGATCGAGATGTTCTTGCGCGCACTCCAATGCTCGACGAGTCCTCCATCTTGAAACACGAATCCGACCTGCTCCCGTAGGTACTTTCGCTGGGCCCCGGCTCCAAGAGCGCTGACTGTCAAGTCCCCGACCTGCACAAGCCCCCGGGTTGGGCGTTCGAGTCCACCGACGACACGGAGGAGAGTCGACTTGCCCGATCCCGACGGACCGACGACGGCGGTCAGAGCTCTGGCATTGGCGTTCGCGTGCAGATCCCGGATCAGCGACCGCCCCGCCACGATGTGGGTGAGGTCGCGGAGCATTACGCCCAGACCTTCTTGCGCCTCAGTAGGCATATGCCCTCACTTGCTTCCTCGAGAAATGCCTCGTGAAACCGACCAACGCGACCCCGGCGGCGACAGTAGTCACGAAGATCGGGCCACCGATGAAAGTAGCGTTGGTGACGTCCGTTGCCTGCAGCCCCGCTTGTGCCGTGATCCAGAGCAGGACGCCAGCACTGAACCCGATGGCAAGTTGCCCTGCCCACCACAGTGATGAGGCGCGTAGCGGGTGACTACCCTGGGCGATTTCCAACAGGAGGCGGTCGCGATGAAGAGACGTGTAACTACGCCATCGCAACGCCTGCACCAACCCGAGTACCAGTATCCCGAGAATCACGCCCGCTGAGATCGTCGTCAATTGCGTTCGCGCTTGATCGTCGCCGCGTTCGATCTGATCCGCGAGGGCGTCGAGAACATAAAGACTCGTGATCACACCCGAACCTTCCATCACCCGACGGGTTCCTTCAGCGGAACCGAAGATGAGCTCGCCGGAGGAACCAGCGGCCAGGTACATGCTGTCCGGCAGCAGCCGTGCAGCTGCGGGAACAACGACGATGATCGGTGCGTCCGAGTACAGAGCAGACCGATCACCGAGTGATCCGTACGTGAAAACTTCTCGCGCTCGGTATCGGCTCGTCACAGGTGTCGGATTGGGGCGCGAAAGACCAGGCTGGACGGAGGACTGGAACGACAACCAGTCCAGCCACGCGCGTTGAATCAACGACGTCTTCGCTTCCAAGGAGTCTGGGATGAGTAGACCCCACTCGCCGGGCCTGACATGACCAGAGAAAGGATCGCGAAACCCGACCCGATCGCGGCGGAGAAACTCTTGATTCACGACGATCGCATTATTTGAGACACTCGATGGAGAGTACTCGTGTCCGGAAGTACCACCCGCCTTCCACGCGAGGATCGAGACCCCATCTCGTTCTAGCTGCCGAGCCGCGTGCGCATAATCGGCTTCGACCGCATCGAAGTCGCTCCCCCGGGTCGTTGAGCCAAAGATCGTCACCACGCACGAACTGCATTGCGCTCGATCCGAGCGGGAACGATCGAGCGAGTTGCTTGCGACGACTCCGCCGATAAGGCTATCGAGGAGGACACTGACGATTGCAATTGCCGCAACCATCGACAATGACGAGGCCAGGTAGGTCCGTCGCCAGGGCCTCCACCGCGAGTAGGTAGGAAGATACCTCGTGGAGGGCGTCGAGGCAGATCCCGCGACTGTTCCACCAACGAACGTCGCTCCGAACAAGACACACGCAACCGCAGAGACGCCGATGAAGGTCTGAAGTTGTTGTGCACCGGTACCGACGTGGAGCACTGCAGCGGTACCTGCGACCGTGGCCGCTGACGCGAGTGCCACTGTCACGCCGAGCTTGACGGCGTCGGTGAACCGAGGGCAGCGCCTGCCGAAGGTGCGGGCCAAGGCGAGCGGCCTGATCCGGGACGTCGCGTGAGCGTATCCAAACAACCAGGACGCAAGCGCCACCAGAGCTGCAGTGGCCGGGAGCGCCGAAGTCATCCAGATGTATCGAAGGAGGGCAGGCCACCCGGTTGACTCGACCTGCACGGTGGCGCCGGATGCTCGAAGCGCGGAAACGACGCGGTCAGCGGCCTTGGGGGTCAGCGTGCTGAGATACTCTCCGCGGGCTGTGCCCCCGGGGTGATGAAGTTGAGTGACTGTGGTCGAGGTAAACCCGGCGTACCGTCGATCGGGGAATACTCGGTCAAACGCCGGCCTGTTGCCGATGATCGGTTTGACGGATCGAACGTTCTCCGATGAAGTCGGATCGACTTCGAAGCGGTAGATGTTTTCGCCATTCGTCGACGCATGGTGCTGAAGCGACCGCCATGTACCGGCGTCATCGGGCGTGTCCGTAATGATGAACCCGGACCGAGTGGACGCAAGAAACTGCGTGTCGAGACTCGCCGTCAGGCTGTATCCGACAAGAACCGCCGATGCGGCCGCAAGGACAACACCAAACGCGGCGAACCAGGACCTACGTCTCAACCGAGTCTCCTTGAGAGCGCGCGGCGGAGGACTGTGGCCCTTCCGCCGCGCGAAATTCTTGAGGACTACTTCTTGTCCCAATAGGCCGTGTTCCCACTTGCGGTCTTCAACGCCTTCGCGTGCGTTGTGACGCCACCGCCGGCCCAGCCGGTCTTGGCACACGCGGTTCGCGAACATGCCGTGGACCGGTGCTCTGCAGTCTTGTGGTAATAGTACGAATACGAGTAGCCGCCGCCGATACCGTATTGCCACTTGCCCCCGCCTACGTTCGCCTCAGCGAACGGCGATAGCCCAGCGGTCTCGTCGATCGTGATCTGCTCGGAGCCATTGATGGATGCGGACCCCCCCTGCGTGATGCCGACTGCATCCGTGCTGGCGGACGCCGCACTCGGTAGGAGCACTCCTACGAGGACCGCAGCGCCTACGGCTGCCATTGCGAGGGTACGGGGGCTTTCACTTGTTTGATGAACATGCTCGTCAGCATATTAGCTTCTACATTGAAATGGAAGTCTTCGGGCCTGCGGGTATGCGCCCCCAAGAGAAGCTGCATCTGGCACACTGCCGAGTGGACGGCCATCGCGCTCCGGCCCCGCGCCGGCCGGCGTCAGGCCCAGGTCTGCGGGTGGTGCTTGGCGAGCAGGAACACCCCGGTGATGGCGATACCGGCGGCGACCACGAACCCCACCTCCGCGAACCACGGCGCCCCCGAGGCCTCGCCGAGCACGATGACGCCGATCCCGACCGCGACGATCGGGTCGATGACCGTCAACCCCGCGATCACCAGGTCGGCCGAGCCGCTCGAGTACGCGTTCTGCACGAAGTACCCGCCGAGCGATGCCGCCACGACCACCCCGACGATCGCGAGCACCGTCAACCAGTCGAACGTGCCGTTCACGAACCGGTTCAGCACGACCTTCGCCAACGTCGCCACGAAGCCGTAGAGCACCCCCGCCCCGACGACGTAGTAGAGCGCACTGCGGTGCTTCGCGACCAGCCGGAACGACACCAGCACGAGCACCAGGACGACGGTCAGGATCGCCAGCACGATGAAGAGCTGCTGACGGGTAATCGCGCTCTCGTACCCGACGAACGCCGCGATCCCGACGAAGATGCCGACACCGATGATGCACGTCCACACGGCCCGACGCGCGCGACGACCGAGCGGCACACCCGACGACCGCGACGAGAACCACGTCGTGATGACCAGCGCCACGGCACCCAACGGCTGCACGACGATCAGGGGGGCGAATGTGATGGTGATGAGTTGGAGCACCACGGCGATGCCGAGCATGAGCGTGCCGAGAGCCCAGTAGCCGCTCGAGACGAGCCCGACCACGTGCCAGACACTCAGCCCCTTCGACTGCCGACCCAGACGCGCCTCGACCCGCTGCACCCCGCGGCTCTGGAACTGCGCACCGAGCGACAGGAACACCGCACCGATCAGCGCCACCGGGATCATCAGCCCCGCGAGCGCATTCACGGCCATCAGAGCCCTGACTCGATCGGCGAAACCGGGAGCGGTCGATGAAGTACCAAGACAGCCATCCCTCCACCAACGGGTTTTACAAGCGAGCGTCGGTCGTGAAACTCTACCGGTCGTATCTGACGTTCGTCGTCGACTTTCGATGGGCTCGGGGCGTGGCGTGGACGGTCAGGCGACGACCCCGTTCACGTAGAACCATCGTCCCTGCTCGCGGACGAACTCGCTCGTCTCCTCGAGCGTCCCGCGGTCGTCGTCGGAACGCCACCACGCGCGGAACGCGACCGTGCCCCGGGAGTCGAACGGGCCTCCCGAGGTCGTCGTCAGGATGTCCAACCGGGTCCAGCGCTGGGACGCGTCCAACTCGAGGGCCGCCGGACGGGTGCGCGGGTGCCAGGTGAGCAGCAGGTACTCGGGCAGGCCCAGTGCGAACGCGCTGAAGCGGGAGCGCATCAGGCGCTCCGCGGTCGGCGCGGCCGCACCGCGGTGCAGGGGGCCGCAGCACTCGCCGTAGGGATTGCCGCTCAGGCAGGGGCAGCGCGTCTCGTCGGTGACCACGCCGGAACGCTAGTCGACGATCGACAGCGTGACGGTGATGTTGCCGCGGGTGGCGTTCGAGTACGGGCAGATCTCGTGCGCGCGCTCGGCCAGGCGCTGGCGCTGCTCCTGCGGGGCGGCCGGTGCGTACACGTCGAGTTCGACCGCCAGGCCGAAGGCGCCGTTACCGGTGCCGCCGATGCCGACCTCGGCGGAGACCTCGGCGCCGGTGGTGTCGAGGTCGAGCTCCTTGCCCGCGGCGTGCAGCGCGCCGAGGAAGCACGCGGCGTACCCGGCGGCGAACAGCTGCTCGGGGTTGGTGCCCTCGCCGCTGCCACCCATCTCCTTCGGCGGGCGGGTGTCCAGGTCGAGCCGGTCGTCCTCACTGCGGACGTGCCCGTCGCGGCCGCCTCCGGTGGCGTGGGCGGCTGCGGTGTAGACGATGTCGAGACTCATGGAGCCGAGGTCATCGCGCTCACCTGGACGTGTGCTGCACGTGCCCGGGGTACCGGGACCGGGCGCCCGCGCGCGACCGTGCCGCCGGGCGTGTCCGCGGCGGGTGCCGCGCACTTCATGAGCAGAAATGGTCGGGTCGCGCGGGCGCACTCGACCATTTCTGCTCACGGAGTACCGACCGGCCGAGCCGCTCCGCGTCGCGCGCGAGTAGACATGAGACGTGTTCGGGATCGGGTGGCAGGTGTACCGGGAGCGGCTGCCCGCTCTCGTCAGCGTGCAGCGCCGCCGTCGCATCGTGCTCGTCGGCGGGATCGTGGCCGTCGTCGCACTGGCGGGACTCGTCGTCCTCGGACTGATCTTCGACGACGGCTCCGTCCCCGTCGCCGCTGCGATCGTCGTGGCGGTGCTGCTCGCCTCCGGCATCGGACTCATCGGCGCGTGCTTCGTACCGGTCGGGCCGAAGGGCTGGAACGTCCCGCCGATCCCGGGCATCGGCTGGCGTACCCAAGAGGCGATCGCCCGCTACTACCGCCGCAACCCTCCCGCGGTCGACCCGAAGCACCGTGAGGCCGTCCTGCACGGCATGCCCGAGACCCGCGACCTGCTGGTCCGGGCGGCGTTCCGCGGGTACCTGCTGCTGGGAGGGTGGGCACTCGCGTTCCTCGCGACCGTGCTCCTCAACGTGTTCACGATCTCGACGAACGACGACATCGTCGGTCTCTCCGCGGTCTGGATCCTCATCCCGGCGAGCGGTGCCGTCACCGCCATCGGGGGCATCCGCACCCTCGGCCGTCAGGAGCAGCTGCGTGCCGAGGCCGAGGCGCTCCCGCCCGTCCCGCCGACTCCGCCCGCTCGCGGGCGGCCCGGCACCCCGAAGGACAGCAAGCTCTCGCTGCCGGGCGACTGAGCCGTGTTCGCACTCGGTTGGCGGATCTTCTTCCGGCACGTCGACGACGTGCTGGACCCACGTCGTGTCCGCCGCGCAGCAGCGTGGTCCGGTGCAGCGGCCGCGGTCGTGTTGGTCGGCATGCTCGTCCTGGAGGCCCGGCTCGGCTGGACGGCACAGCCTCCGCTCCGCAGCGTGGCGGCCATCGTGCTGCTGGCGGCCGGCGTGGGCCTGCTCACGTTCGCGTGCTTCCCGACGCGGCGCCCGCCGGACCCCTCGGCGACGATCAACGGGCGGCAGGTGCGGGCTTCGTGGCAGAACTCGGTGCGGTGGTCGGTGCAGCCCTACCTGCTGCGACGGCCACGCCCTGTCCGTGCAGAAGACCGCGAGGCCGTCCGCACCGACACGGTCTTGCTCCGCCGCGGCCTGATCGGCACGCTCGCGCGGGTCACCCCGCTGCTGGGGGCCGGGGTCGCCACCCTCGGTGCCGGCCCGTTGCTCGAGGTCGTGCCCTGGTGGCCCGTGGCGTCCGTCGCGCTCTACGTCCTCGTGCTGCCGGAGTACGTCGTCCGCCTCGGCCGCGCCGAGCGCGCCCGGGTCGCCGCCGGCCCCGCCGAGTGAGCAGAAGACGTCGGGTCACCGCACAGCACTCGTCGTCTTCTGCTCACTCGAGGCGCCGGCGACTGCCCGCTGCCACCGGCCGCGCGACTGTCGGGGGCACGGAGCACACTGGGCGCATGTGTGGAAGGTTCGTCGTCTCCGACACCACGGCTGATCTGTTGCCCGAGCTCATGGGTGAGCTCGCGGCCCGGACCGAGCACGTCGACGAGGACACCGGCGAGGTGCACGCCGGCCTCGCCCCGAGCTGGAACGTCGCCCCGACCGACCCCGTGTACGCCGTCCGGCAGCGGCACGGCGAACGGGAGCTGCCGCAGATCAGCTGGGGCTTCGTGCCGAGCTGGGCGAAGGACTTCCAGAAGCAACGCCCGAAGCCGATCAACGCCCGCATCGAGACGGTCGCGACGAGCGGCATGTTCAAGCGGGCGTTCGCGACGAACCGGTGCATCGTGCCCGCGCAGGGCTACTACGAGTGGGTCGTGCGCGAGGACGGCAAGGAACCCCACTTCGTCCACGAACCCGGTGGCGCCCTGGCGATGGCCGGGGTCGTGAGCGCCTGGCCCGACCCCACGAAGCCCGAGGGCGACCCGGACAAGCGGCGGCTGTCGCTGGCGATCATCACGCGCGACGCCCACGTGGCCCCGGGCGAGGTGCACGACCGGATGCCGGCGTTCCTGACGCCCGACGGCTACGACGACTGGCTGCGCGGCGACGCCGGGGGCCTCGGCACCGACGACCTGCTGGCGCTCCTCGACCACGAGTCGCTGGCGGTCGCTGCCGGTCTGCAGCAGTACGAGGTCGCTCGCACCGTGAACAGCGTGAGGAACGACGGCCCGCACCTCATCGAGCCCGTGGCGTAGGACGCGCGGGATCGTCCGCCGTCGTCAGCGGTCGGCGAACCCGCCGAGCATCCCGGAGATGAACCGCTTCTGCAGGAAGAAGTACAGGACGACGATCGGGAGCGCGACGATCACCCCCGCCGCTGACAGCAGGGAGTAGTCGGTCAGGTGAGCGCCCTTGAAGAAGGCGAGCCCGAGCGGCGCGGTGCGGTGGTCCTCGCTGGTGATCAGGACGAGCGGCAGCAGGAACTCGTTCCAGGTCCACATCGTGATGAGCAGTGCCATCGTCATGATCGGTGCGATGGCCGCCGGAACCATCACGGTCCACAACAACCGCACGTCGCGCGCTCCGTCGAGCCGGGCCGCTTCGATGACCTCGCCGGGGAAGCTGCGGAACTGGCTGCGCATCCAGAAGATGCCGAACGCGAGCGACTGCGCGGTCTGGGGCAGGATCAGGCTCGTGTAGGTGTCAGTGAGGCCCACACTCCGCAGGTTGAAGTACAGCGGGATGATGAACGCCTCGGCGGGCAGCATCAGACCGGCGAGCATCAGGAAGAAGATGACGTTCGAGCCGACGAAGTCGAGTCGGGCGAACGCGAACCCGGCGAAGACGGCGAGGACGGTCGTGAGCACGACGACCGACACCGTCACCAACACGCTCGAGAGCATGTAGGACGCGAAGTGCCCCTGGTTCCACGCGGCGCCGAAGTTGCCGAGGTCGAGGGTGCTCGGCACGCTGAACCCGCCGGAGTTCTGTGCCGACGGGGTGACCGAGGACAGCAGGACGCCGATCAGGGGGATGATCGCGAAGAGTGCGAACAGCGACAGGATGACGTAGTTGACCGTCTTCTCGCGGACGGAGAGCCTCATGCGACGTCCTTCGGTTGGAGGCGGCTGATCAGGGCGGTCACGATCATGATCACGATGGTCAGCGACACCGCCACGGCCGCAGCGGACCCGACCTGGCCCGTCTGGAACGCCCGGTTGTACGCCTCGAACGCCGGGACGGACGTCGAGTTCCCCGGGCCGCCGCTCGTGGTGACGTAGACCAGGTCGAAGGTCTTCAGTGCGGAGACCACGGTCAGGGTGAGTGCAGCCGCGATCTGGCCGCGGAGCGACGGGAGCGTGATCGAGAAGAACTCCCGCGCCGAACCGGCACCGTCGATGCGAGCGGCTTCGAACAGGCTCGGGTGGATGTTGCCGACGCCGGACAGGAACAGCACCAGGCACAGTCCGACGTTCAGCCAGGTGCCGACGAACCCGATAGCCGGGAGCGCCGTGTCGTAGCCGCCGAGCCAGACCTGCGCGAACTGTCCGAGTCCGATCAGCCGGAGGCCGTCGTTGAGCAGACCGCCGGCGGAGTAGATCGACACCCAGATCGTGGCGACGACGACCGACGCGATCACCTGGGGCAGGAACAGGACCGTCCGGAAGAACGACATCCCGGGCAGGCCGTTCGCCCGCGAGATCAGTGCGGTCAGGAACAGCGCCACCGCGACGGGGATCGCGGCGTAGAAGACCATGAGCACCAGCGCGTGCCCGAACGACGCACGGAGCTGCGCGTCGGTGACGACGCCGACGTAGTTCGAGAACCCCGCCCACGTCGCCGCGGACAGGCCGTCCCAGTCGTAGAACGAGTACTGGATGCTCTGCAGGAACGGGACCCCGAGGAACACCGCGAACACGACGAACGCCGGCAGGATGTAGAGGTACGCGACGAGGTTCCGTCGCCGCTTGCGGACGCCGCTGGGCCTGGTCACCCCGGTGCTCGCGGTCACTTCTTCACGAAGCCGGTGTAGTCGTCCTGGAGCGTCTTCGTGAACTGCTCCGGGGTGGCCTTGCCCGCGACGAGGTCTTGCATTCCGGACGTGATGGTGTCGTAGAACGTGGGCGTGGCGTAGTCGAGGTACGGCGTGATGTCGTTCGAGCTCGAGATCGTCTTGTAGTTGCTCGTGATGTCGCCCGCGATGGTGCCGGCGGCGGGGGTGTCGTCGTCCGGCACCACGGTCGGCAGGTTGCCCTTGTCGACGAGGGTCGAGGCGGCCTTCGCGTTGGTGATGAAGTCGATGTAGGCAGCGGCGGCGTTCGCGTTCTCGGTCTTCGAGGTGATGGCCCAGGCCAGCCCCTCACCGCCCATCGTCACCGGTGTGGAGGCGCCCGCCGGGGTGAGCGCCGTGAAGCCGATGTCGTTCGCGCTGCTGGCTGCTTCGAGGGTCGCCTGGTACCAGGTACCGGTGATCAGGAACGCGGAGCCGCCCTTGCCGAACGTGCTGACGGCGTCGTCGCGGGAGACCCCGTTGGCTCCTTCGGTGACGTAGCCCTTGTCGACCCAGCCGGTGATGGTCTTCGCCGCCGCCACCTCGTCGTCTCCGGTCCAGCTGCCGGACTTGCCGGCGACGAGGTCGTTCACGGCGTCGTGTCCGGCGAGCGCGGAGAGCACCAGCCCGTACAGGTGGATGCCGGGGCTCTTCTCCACGTCGCCGTAGCTGAGCGGCAGGGCGCCGGCGGACTTGACCTTCGCCATGTCCGCGGTCAGTTCGGCCACGGTGGTCGGCGGGGAGTCGATCCCGGCGCGCTGCAGCACCGCCTTGTTGTAGTAGACGCCGACGAGTTCGCCGGTCTGCGAGACGCCGTACAGGTCGTCGCCCTGCCAGGTCGTGCCGTCGGGTGAGAACGAGTTGAGCTTGAGCAGCCCGGACGGGTAGTAGTCGTCCCAGCCGTAGAGCTTCGCGTAGTCGTCGACCGGGCGCAGGAAGCCGGCCTTCACGAAGGCGCCCATGTCGGGGTAGCCCTGGTTCGCCTGGACGACGTCCGGCGGGTTGTCGCCGGACAACGCGAGCTTCAGCGTCGTCTTCAGGTCGGCGAACGACCGCGAGACGCGCTTGATCGTGATGTCGGGGTGCGCCTTCTCGAACTCGTCGTTGAGCACCTCCTGCGCGTCGTTGATCCCGGTGTCGGTGTTCTGGTCCCAGACCGTGAGCGTCGTCTTGCCCGATCCGAGGTCCTTCGACACCGGGCCGAGGCTCTGGGACGCTGCGGGTGCTGCGGAGCCGCCCGGGGTGCACGCGGTCAGGCCGAGGGTGATCGCGGCAGCGACGCCGATGAGCATCGTCGTCTTGCTGAAGTGCTTCATGGTGGTCCAGTTCTGCGAGTGGGTGGGTGGTGCTCGGGATCAGGGGAGGAGGAACGACCAGTCGCCGGACGGGTCGGCGCTCCGGAGGAAGGCCCGGAGCTGCTCGGGACGCGGTGCACTGGCTGCGCCGCCGAGCCCGGTGACGGCGAACGCGGCGCTGGCGGCTGCGAACCGCAGCCGGGTCTCGAGTGGCCAGCCGTGGTGCGCACCGGCCATGAACGTCGCCACGAAGACGTCGCCGGCACCGGTCGGGTCGACGACGTCCACCGGGATGGTCGCCGCCTCGACGACCACGCCGTTCGCCGAGTCCACCGCGACGACGCCGGCGCCGCCGCGGGTGACGACGGCGAGCGGGACGTGTTCGCCGAGGGCCTTCGCGGCGTCCAACGCCGATTCGGTCCGGGTGTAGCGCATCGCCTCGACGTCGTTCGGGACGAAGACGTCGACCTCGGCGAGCCGGTCGAGGACTCCTCCGGACCACTCGCCGGTGTGGTCCCAGCCGACGCCACCGACGACCGTCGTACCGGCGGCGCGCAACCCTGCGACCCATGCGGGCAGGGGCCGTGCGATCCCGACGTGCGTCGCCGCGACCGGACCGATGCCGTCCGGTGCCGGGAGGGGGCCGAGTGGCTCTTCGTAGGTGATGAAGCTCCGGTCGTCCGGGCCGGTGAGGGCGACGGACACGGGGCTCTGGTGCCCGGCGACCAGCTCGAGCAGATCGGTGTCGAGCAGGGGTTCCGCCGTCAGGATCTGGTGCACGTGGCGGCCGAGCACGTCGTCACCGAGTCGACTCAGGAGCGCCGTCGGCGCCCCGGCCCGTGCTGCTGCCACGGCGCGGTTCGCGACGCCACCGGGCGTGACGGTGAAGGCGTCGGCGTACACCTCGGCGCCGAGTCGGGGAGCTGTGACCCCGGCGAACACCAGGTCGCAGAAGACGTCGCCGGCGAACAGCAGGATGCCTGGGGCGGGGGTCGGGCTCGCCTGGTGCACGGCTTCTCCTCATCGTTGCGGATCACCGGTGTGCAGGACGACCCACCTGGACGGATCCGTTGGTGATGCTCAAGCCTGCGCGATTGGTGTTGCGAGGACGTTACTTGATTGCACCAGATTTGTTAAGTCTGATCGAAATAAGAAACCAACTGCGCAACTCTGCGTGAGTTTGCGTGTCTTGCGATATGGTCGGAGCATGATCTTGCGAGAGCGGCAGAACCGCATCATCAAGGCACTCCTGGTCGACGGAGCCGCCTCGGTGCAGGAGCTGGCCGACGCCCTGTCGGTGAGCCCCGCCACGATCCGTCGCGACCTCGAGATGCTCGACCGCAACGGCGAGCTGGTCCGGACCTGGGGCGGCGCGGTCCTCGCGCCCCGCGCGACCGCGCAGGAAGACGACGACGGCGAGGCCATCGAGACACCCTTCGAAGAAGCCGGTGACCTCGACCTCAAGCGCCGCATGGCCGAGGCCGCCGCCGCGATGGTCACCGACGGCCAGGTGGTCATCCTGGACATCGGGACCACGACGCCGCAGATCGCCGAGCTCCTCCGAGGTCGCGACATCACCGTCATCACGACCAACCTCGCGGTCTTCGACGTCCTCCGCGACGACGAGGCGGTGCGGCTCGTCCTGCTCGGCGGCGTCGTCCGCCGCAACTACCGGACCCTCGTGGGCTCCCTCGCCGAGGCCGCACTCGAGCACGTCAGCGCCGACGTGCTGTTCCTGTCGTGCACCGGCGTCCGCGCGAACGGCCACGTCGTCGACAACATGGCCGTCGAGGCGCCCATCAAGCAGTCGATGATCGCGGCTGCCGACCGGGTCGTCCTGCTCGCGTCCGAACGGAAGTTCCCGGGGACCGGAGCCCTGCGGCTCTGCTCCCTCGCCGACGTCGACACGCTGATCACCACGACCGGCGCTCCCGACGAAACACTCGCACACAGCCGGAACGCCGGCGGAGAGGTCATCACCACATGAAGCTCTGCATCCTCGGAGGCGGCGGGTTCCGCACGCCCTACGTCTACCAGGCCCTCTTGCGGGACGCCGGCTCGCCCCGCGTCACCGAGGTCGCCCTGTACGACGTCGACGAGGTCCGCCTGCACGCCATGGTCGCGATCCTCACCGAACTCGCTGCCGGGTTCGAGGACGCTCCCGTCCTCCGACCCACCACCGACCTGCACCGTGCGGTGGAGGGCAGCGACTTCGTGTTCGCCGCCCTGCGCGTCGGCGGTCTCGAGGGCCGGCGGTGCGACGAGCACGTCGCGCTCGACCTGAACGTGCTCGGCCAGGAGACCACCGGCCCCGGCGGTCTCGCCTACGCCATCCGCACGGTGCCGGTGATGGTCGAGGCGGCGAAGGTCATCCGCGACCTCGCCCCGAACGCCTACGTGATGAACTTCACGAACCCGGCGGGCATCATCACCGAGGCGATGCAGACCGTCCTCGGCGACCGCGTGCTCGGCATCTGCGACACCCCGTCCGGCCTCGGGCGCCGGGTGGCCGGCATGCTGGGACTCGACCACACCCGCGTCCAGATGGACTACGTCGGCTTGAACCACCTCGGCTGGATGCGCCGCGTCATGTACGACGGCCGCGACGTCCTGCCGGAGCTGATGGCCGACGACGAGCGACTCGGGGCGATGGAGGAGGGCCACGTCTTCGGGCTCGACTGGATCCGCTCCCTCGGCGCGATCCCGAACGAGTACCTGTACTACTACTACTTCAACCGCGACGCCGTGCGGTCGATCGTCGGCTCCGGCAAGACCCGCGGCGACTTCCTCGCCGAGAGCCAGTCGGCGTTCTACGACCGGGCGACCGCTGCCGGGGACGGCGTCGCCGAGCTCTGGCGTGAGACCGTCGAGCGTCGCAGCGCGTCGTACATGGCCGAGGCCAAGGGCGGCACGCAGGACGAACCGGTCGACTCCAAGGAGCGCGAGACCGACCCGTCGCACCAGGGCTACGCGGGTGTGGCCCTCGGCGTGATGGCCGCGATCAGCCGCAACGAGCGCCAGACGATGATCCTCAACGTGCGGAACAACGGCACGATCACCGGGCTCCCCCGCGATGCGGTGGTCGAGGTCCCGACGATGGTCGACGCGAACGGCGTCCACCCGATGAGCACCGACCAGCCGGACCTGCACCAGATCGGGCTCATGTCCCAGGTGAAGGCGGTGGAGCGGCACACGATCGCCGCCGCACTCACGGGCTCGAAGGACGAGGCACTGAAGGCGTTCGCGCTGCACCCCCTGGTGGACAGCGTCAGCGTCGCCCGTGACCTCGTCAGCGGCTACGTCGCGCGCATCCCCGAGGTGGCCGCGGTCCTGACGCGGTGACCGCGGCAGGAAGACGGGAGGCCCGGATCACGTGCGCCTGTCGGCTGACGTGATCCGGGCCTCCCGGTCGACCGCTGTGGTCACGGACGCGCGCTGCGTCGGATCCCCGGGGCGGCTGCGATGCCCGCCGCGATGCGGCGACGCGTCACGAGCAGCACGCCGGTCAGGAGCAGTGCGATCGCCGCGAGGCCGAGGCCGACGAGGCCGGTCGCGCCGGTGAAGGCGAGCTCCGCGGTGTGGACCGCTGCCGCGATGCCGGTCGGGTAGGTGACCGTGATGGTCGCCGTCACCGTCTGGCCGTTGCTGTCCGTCACCGTGTACCCGATGAAGGTGGTGCCGGTGTGGCCCTCCGCCGGGGTGAAGACGACCTTGCCGTCGCGGACGGTCCAGGTGCCCTCGTGGCTGACGACCACGCGGTCGGACTGCTTGCCGGACTCGGGATCGATCAGGTGCACGGTGCCCGTCTCGAAGGTGGCGCCGCCCGAGGCGGAGTCGTTGTCGAGCGGGTCGATCGTGACCTGGTGCCCGACGGTCCCGGTGGCGGAGTCGTCCGTCGCGACCGCGGCGGCGACGACCGTCATCCTCGCGGTGGCGGTGGTGGTCTGCCCCGAGGCGTCCGTCACCGTGTAGGTGAAGGTGTCCGTGCCGGTGAAGCCGGCGGCCGGGGTGTAGACGTACGCACCGGTGCGCTGGACCGTCACCGTGCCGTGGGCCGGCTTGCGGTCCAGGGCGGCGGTGAGGCCGGTACCCTGGTCGTTCGCGAGCAGACCGTGAGCGGCGTCACGCGTGACCGGGGTGCCGGCGATGGTGTGACCGGCGTCCTTCGTCGCGTCGATGCCGACGGTGACGGTGACGGTGGCGTCGACCCGCTGACCCGAGGCGTCCTGCGCCCGGTAGGTCACGGTGTCGGTGCCGGAGAAGCCCTTCGCCGGGGTGTAGACGAACGTGCCGTCCGCGGCGATCGAGACCGTGCCGTGCTTCGCCGTGCCGGAGGTCACGACCGTCAGGTCGGTGCCGTGGTCGTTGCCGAGCACGCCGGGGCCGGCGACGGTGATCGACTTGCCGGCCTTCGTGGCTGCCTTGTCGTCCGCTGCCGTCGGGGTGACGTCGATCACGACGAGCGCGAGCGCGGTGTGCCCCTCGGCGTCGTTCGCCGCGTAGGTGAACCAGTCACGGCCGGACCAGTCCGCCGGCGGCGTGTAGACGTACGAGCCGTTCTTCGCCAGCGCGAGTCGCCCGTGCTGCGGCTTCGTCTCCATCGATGCCCACAGGCCGGAACCGGAGTCACCGACGAGGACGCCGTTCGACGACGACGTGCGCATCACCTGGTTGGTCGGCATGGTGTGCCACTGGTCGACGGCGGCGACGCCGACGAGGACCGTCACGGTCGCCGTCGTGGTCTGCCCGGCGCCGTCGGTGACGGTGTAGGTGAAGGTGTCCGTACCGGAGAAGCCCTTCTTCGGTGTGTAGACGAGCGAGCCGGGCTCGGCGCCTGCGGTCACGACGCCGTGCGCGGCGGGACCGTGGCCGGTGACCGTGAGCGTGGTGCCGTGGTCGTTGCCCGTCAAGGTGGTCCCGGTGATCGGCAGTGCCGTGCCGGCGGTGGTGTGCAGGGCGTCTGCGACCGCGACGGGTGCGACCGTCACGGTGACGGTCGCCTTCGCGGTGCCGCCGGTCGGGTCGGTCACCGTGTAGGTGAAGGTGTCCGTGCCGGAGAAGCCGTCGGCCGTCGTGTAGGTGACGGTGCCGGTCCCGGTGATCGCCGCGGCGCCGTGCCCGGGCTCGGTCACCGCGGTGACGGCGAGCTTCGTGCCGGAGTCGTTGCCCGTGACCGCGACGTCGACCGGGATCGAAGCGGTGGTGGTCGCGGTGTCGGCGACGGCCTTCGGGGCGACGACGATCGTCACGGTGCCGGTGGTGGTGCCGCCGGCGCCGTCGGTGACGGTGTAGTCGAACGAGTCCGGACCGGAGTACCCGGGCTTCGGCGTGTAGGTGTAGCCGCCGTCCTTGTCGACGACGACGTCTCCGTGCGACGGCTCGGTGTTGTCCGTGACCTGCAGGTCGGTGCCGGTCGCGCCGTCGAGCACGCCCTTGTCGGCCGGCACGGTGATGGAACCGTCGGCGTCGGCGGTGGTCGAGCCGCCCGCCGTGACGGGGGTGACCCGGACGGAGACGGTGCCGGTGTTCGTGAGGCCGTTGCGGTCCGTGACCGTGTACGTGAACTCGTCGGTCCCGGAGAAGCCCGGCTTCGGCGTGTACGTGACGGTGCCGTCGTCGTTCCGGACCGCGGTGCCGTTCGCGCCGCTCGTGCCGACGGGGATGTCGAGCACGGACAGGCCGGTGCCGTGGTCGTTGCCGGTCAGGTCGGCCGAGGTGACCGTCGTGCTGCCGCCTGCCTTGACCGTGATCTCGTCCGGCTCGGTGCCGGGCGTGACCGTGATGGTCACCACACCCGTGGCCGTCCCGCCGGAGGGGTCCTTCGCCGTGTAGGTGAAGGTGTCCGTGCCCGAGAAGCCGTCCTTCGGGGTGTACGTGTACGACCCGTCCGCCGCAAGCTCGAGGTCACCGTGCCCGGGCTCGAGGTCGACCGTGGCGGTGAGCTTCGTGCCCGCGTCGTTGGCGAGCACGCCCTTGCGGTCGTCGCCGTCCCCGCCCACGGTCAGCGTGGTGCCGGCGGTGGCGGTCGCGGTGTCCGGGGTGGCCATCGGGCCGACGACGACGGTGATCGTGCCGGTCGTGGTCTGGCCGGAGTCGTCCCGCACCGTGTAGGTGACGGTGTCGGTGCCGGAGAACCCGGGCTTCGGCGTGTACGTGATCGTGCCCGTGGCCGGGTCGATCGTGACGTCGCCGTGCGTGGTGCCGTCGGCGTCCGGCACGGCGGCCGCGTCGGTGACGGTCAGGCCGGTGCCCGCGTCGTTCCCCGTCAGCGTCGCGGGTGCGATGGTCGTCGCCTCGCCGGACTTCGTCGACACGGTGTCGCCGTTCGCGACCGGCTTGACCGTGACGGTGACCGTCGCCGGGCCGGTGGTGACCTCCGCGCCGTCGGTCACCGTGTAGGTGAACGAGTCGGTGCCCGAGAAGCCAGCCGTCGGCGTGTAGTCGACGGTGCCGTCCTCGGCCACCACGCCGGTGCCGTTCGAGGGGCCGGTGACGATCGTGGTGACCAGGTCCGAGCCGCGGTCGTTGTGCTGCACGTCGACGTTCACCGGGGTGCCGGCGTCGGTCGTCGTGGCGTCGTTCGCGATCGTCGGGTTGACCGTGATGGACACCGTCGCGGACGTCGGCGCACCGGCGGTGTCCGTCGCGGTGTACCGGAACGAGTCCGTGCCCGAGAAGCCGTCGGTCGGCGTGTAGGTGATGGCCCCGGTCGCCGTGTCGAGGGTGAGCTCGCCGTGGGCGGGCTTCGTGTTCGACGAGACGGTCAGGCCGGTGCCGAGGTCGTTGCCCAGGACGCCGGTGGCGCGGGTGCCGGCGGTGTAGGTGGTGCCGGCGGCGACGCGGACGGTGTCGTCCTTCGCCAGCGGGGCGACCTGCACGGTCACGGTGACGGTGTCGGTCCCCCCGTTGCCGTCGGTGACCGTGTACGTGAAGGAGTCCGGGCCGGAGTACCCGGTGGTCGGGGTGTACGTGTAGCTGCCGTCCTTCGCGACGACGACGTCACCGTGGGCGGGCTTGGTGCTGCCCGTCACGGTCAGGTCCGAGCCGAGGTCGTTGGCGAGCAGGCCGGGGGCGGTGCCGGGGGTGCCGGTGCCGGGGGTGCCGGTGCCGCTTCCGCTGCCGCTGCCGCTTCCGCTGATCGGCGAGCCTGCCGTCGCGGTGACGGTGTCGGCGACCGCCGTCGGCAGCACCGTGATGGTGACCGTGCCGGTGATCGTCGCGCCGTCGCCGTCCTTCGCCGTGTAGGTGAAGGAGTCCGGGCCGGAGTACCCGGCAGTCGGGGTGTACGAGTACGAACCGTCCTGCTCGACGGTCAGGTCGCCATGGGCGGGCTTCGTGTTGTCCGTGACCGTCAGGCCGGTGCCGTGGTCGTTCGCGAGCAGACCCGTCTTGGCGTCCGCAGTCGCGGTCTGGCCGGCGTGCACGCTGAACGCGTCGTCGGTGCCCGCCGGGGCGACGGTGATCGTCACGGTGCTGGTCGACGTCTGGCCGGACGAGTCCTTCGCCGTGTACTGGAAGGTGTCCGTGCCGGAGAAGCCGTCGGCCGGGGTGTACGTGTACGAGCCGTCGGGGTTCACCGTCGCCGCGCCGTGGGCCGGTGTCGTGTTCGACACGACGGACAGTCCGGTGCCGCTGTCGTTCGCCAAGACGCCCTTCGCGGGCACGGTGAGCTTCGTGCCGTTCGGCGTGTTGCCGGTGTCCGAGGTCGTGGTCACGTGGGTGGCCTTGAGCGTGTTGGTGAAGGTGACCATGACGTCGGTGCCGTCGGCGGTCGTGGCGGCGGGGAACGTGAAGGTGCCGGTGTTCCCCTTGCCGTCGGCGACCAGCGCGCCGGTCGTCTGGTTCCGTGCCACCCACGACGTGCTGTAGTTCGCCAGGTCGGTGGTGCCCGAGGCGGTCTGCGTGACCGTGTAGTCCTTGTTCGGCGTGCTCAGGACGGCGCCGGCGCGCTGCGACTGGGTGCCGGTGTCCTTGCCGGTCGTCGTCGCCGAGGTGCCGGGCTTCGTGGGGTCGATGCCGCCGCCGGAGATGGCGAGGCCGAACTGGTCGACCGCGTTCCAGCGCTTGTCGACGCTGGCCTCACCGGTGACGGTGTCGGCGTAGTTGCAGCTGGCCAGGTCGGTGGCGGCGTAGTTGCCGACGATCGGGAAGCTGCGGACCTGCGCACCCGAGGTGGGGTCGAGCTGGTAGATCGTGGTCGTGGACACGTTGTTCGCCGTCACGGTGTTCGACACGTACAGGTAGCCGTCGGACGAGAACGCGATGCCCGGGCTGCTGGTGCCCGCCGGCAGGGTCGCGATCGCGGAGGTCGACATGGCGGTGTTGCCCGGGGCGCTCGGGACCTCGTCGGTGTTGACGCGGTAGACCGTGTCGGCCGCGACGACGAAGAACAGGCCGCGCGAGCTGAACGCGAAGTCACCGTTGCCGGACTTCAGGCCGTTGATCTGACCGACCTGGCCGAGGTACGTGCTCGTGGCCGGGTCGTAGGCGCCGAGCCACCCGGCGTTGTCGCCGTAGTAGTAGATGCCGTTCTTCGGGTTCACCGCACCGCGGATCACGACGCGCTTCTGGTCCGTCGTGATCGGGTCCGACGCGGTCCCGTCCTTCGGGTTGAACTGCCGGAGCGTGGCGCTGACGTTGTTCGACGCGGCGAACATCGACAGGCCCTCACGCGAGATACCGAGACCGTTGTTCGCGCCGGTACCGAGGTTCGTGACGTCGGCGGTCGTGCCCTTGGAGTCCCCCGTGGTGATGTCCACCGCGACGACCTTGCCCGTGCTGTCGATGGCGTAGAGCGTGTTCTGGTCGCACACCAGTGCACCGTTCGAGATCGCGGTGACGGCCGAGGCCGGCTCAGCCGCGATGACCGCAGTGGTGGTCGAGAGCCCGGCGCCGACGAGCAGCGCGGCGCCGAACATGGCGACGGTTCGGACGCCGAAGCGGCGTCGAGGCACAGCGGTGCCCTGGGAAGCAGGCAGCATGATCACTTTCGGGTCGAGACGATGCGAGCGCCTGATCCACGGCCGTCGGTTCAGGGAGGACGGGCGGTGGCGCCGGGTCGATACTGGCAGGTCTCGATACCGAAATGGGGACGGGACGGGTCCCCAATAGGGGGGACCACTCGTTGTGGGGGTAGCAGCCCCTCAGACCCGCGTCACCCGCTCGGGGCACACGAAAACCCCACCGGATCCGGTGGGGTTTCGGGGTTCGCGGGGCTCAGCGCGTCAGACAGCCTGCCGGATCACGTCCGGCAGCAGCACGTGCAGCCGCTCGGCGAGGCGCGTCTTCGCCTCGTCGAGGGACCGGAAGTCCCCCACGTACTCGCCGAACGTGTCGGCGACGAAGAAGTGCGTGCCCTGGCGGTCGACGGTGCCGCCGTAGTACCCGCCGTAGTTGGCGACCCAGAGGCCGGTGTCGGGCTGCGCCCAGCTGATGCGGACGCGCTCGGGCGCCGTGTCGGCGACGACCTGCGCCTCGATCTCGGCGATGACCTCGATCGTCCGGGTGTCCAGCGTCACTTCGGCCTGCTGGGGGTGATCGGTGGTCATGCTCATGGTGGTGCTCCTTCGGGCTGTGCTGCGTACTGGTGCTGCGGGCGTCGCGGACGCCGATGGTGCTGGGTGGTGCGGGCGCTGACGGCGCCGGCGGTGCGGTGGCGCCTACTCGACCGGTCGGATGACCGACGGGAGCATCACGTGGAGCTGGTCCTCGAGCTTGGTCTGCGCTTCTTCGAGCGTGGCGAACTCACCGACGACGAGGCCGAAGGTGTCCGAGGCGACGAACCGGCCGTCACGCTTGTCGACGCTGCCGCCGAAGTACCCGCCGTAGCCGGCGATCCACTCGCCCTGGTCTTCCTGCACCCAGGTGACCTTGGCGCGGGTCGGACGGGTCGACGTCGCTGCGGCGGCTTCGAGGATCGCGATGGTGTCGACCGTGTCGGTGTCGAGGGTGACCTCGGCCTGCGTCTGGTTGTTGACGATGGTGGTCATGTCGCTCTCCTTCACGATCCGGGGTACATCTGCTGACACCAGAACGCTACGAGAACCACGACCCGAACCGCCAGCGAGGCCCGCCGATTCACGGGTTCCGTCAATGCGACTGATCGAGGTCCCCCGGATTTCCGGGGTGGTGTGACGTCTTTCCGGGGTACACGCGTCGAATCGGGGTACTCGTTTTCCGGACCTCCGAGATGCGTCACGGAATGACGGAGACACCCATCCGGGAGGCCCGACTCACTACCGTCGGTCGGGTGACCTCCGACAGTCCCCGCGATCCAGGGCGCGCCCCGGCCACCGGACGCAGCCGCCGGGTCGCGACGTGGCTCGCCGCCGCCTACGGCGTCGCGGTGGTGCTCGTCGGGTTCTGGGGTTCACCCGTCGACGCGGCAGCGGGTCCGACGCTCGACCGGGTGATCGCGATCGCTCATCGCCACGGGGCCCCCGACGGGTTCGGCTACGGCACGGTCGAGTCGTTGTCGAACGTGGTCTTCTTCGTCCCGTTGGGCCTGCTCGTGGTCCTGGTCGCGGGCGCTCGGTGGTGGTGGGCCGGTGCGGCTGCGGGCCTGGTCGTCAGCGTCGGCATCGAGACCGGCCAGGCGCTCTTCCTGCCCGCTCGCACCGCATCAGTGGCCGACGTGCTGGCGAACGGCCTGGGCGCGGTCCTTGGAGCCGTCCTGGGCGTCCTGGCGCTCGCGTGGGCGGCACACCGCCGGCGTCACTGACGCGCGGACACGACGAAGCCCCCGGAGCAATGCGCTCCGAGGGCTTCGTTCAGTAGCTCGAGACTCAGACGGACTCGCGCTGGCGACGGACCGAGCCGCGGACCAGCAGCAGTCCACCACCGAGGACGACTGCGCCACCGGCGACCCAGAGGGCCAGGGCGGACACGGTCGAACCGGTGAAGGCGAGGGTGCCGTCGGTGCCGGAGCCAGCACCCGCAGCGGGGACAGCAGCAGCAGCGTCAGCCGGGGCGACGGTGAAGGCGGCGAAGCCGACGACACCCGAGGTCGCGCCGGTGGCGGTCAGGTTGTAGGTACCCGAAGCGCCCTTCGGGAAGGTGACCTTGACGGCGAGTGAACCGTCGGAGGCAGCGGTGTAGGTCTTCGAGACGGTCGTGGTCGGCAGCGCGCCGAGCGTGACCGCACCGGCACCGGTGACCTGGACGTTGACGGTCTCGTTGTCCTGGAACGCACCCTCGGTGAAGTTCACGGAGGCGGTACCACCGGCAACGGCGGTGCCGGAGACGGAGACGTCGGAGTCAGGCGTGTAACCGGCGGCGTTGGCGACGGTCGGCGTGGCGAGCAGTGCGGCCCCAGCCAGCACCACCGCAGCGATGAGCTTCTTCATGTGGTTCCCCTAAAGATCTGAAAATCCAGACCCTGACACCCAGAGCCCGCTGATCCGCCCGTGGTTGTCCCCGGCCAAGAAACTGGCGGTTGTGATGGCGAAGTTGTCTCAATCTACCGGAGTTTCACAGCTCGGTACCAGATGGCGTGAATTTCGGTCATTGGTCGTCATGTGTTCATTCCGGACGAGCACGCGACCGAGTCGCCGTCATGATGCCATCGGGCTGAATCCGACGAGGAAATCCCAGGTCAGGCGAATATTCAGCCGCACCCCCACGAATCCTGGCCACCGCATCACCAGCCTGTGACGTCGGACAGCCGCGATCGATCACCCCCGGAGTGGGGGCGCCCGATCCGCGTTAACGGGACGGCGGGCTCACCCGGCGGCGAGAGGCTGGTCACACTCGAACGCGATCGGCTTGGCCTCGGACTGGCGGACACCCGGGGTGGAGCTCGCCTGCACGGGGGCTTTCGCGTACTTGCTCTTGCCGAGGAAGGCA
Source organism: Curtobacterium sp. TC1 (assembly GCF_019844075.1). Classification (NCBI taxonomy): domain Bacteria; kingdom Bacillati; phylum Actinomycetota; class Actinomycetes; order Micrococcales; family Microbacteriaceae; genus Curtobacterium; species Curtobacterium sp. TC1. The sequence goes on along the minus strand of NZ_CP081964.1, from coordinate 677,963 downwards.
ACGCGGTAGGTCAGGCTCTGGCCCGGTGCGAGCAGCGTCTGCAACTGCGCCACGGGGTGTCCGCCATCCGTCGCCGTCTGCACCGCGGTCGTCGTGCCGTCCTTGGTTGCGCCGAGGAAGATCGCGCCCTCGGGCGCGTAGGTCGCGATCAGGGTCTTGATCTTGCCCGGCTCCACACCGAAGTCGCCGCCACCCGTGACGTACTCGGGCAAGCTCGTCGCGGCGTCGGCGGGTGCAGTGTTCTTGATGGTGACCTCGACGACCGACGTGGGACGACCGTCTTTCCGGCACACTGAGCTGCCGACTGACACGGTCTTCTCGAGGTAGTAGTCCATCTTCGAGCCGGTGCCGTCGTTCAGGTACACCGCGAACTCTCGTGACGACGCCGACTCGGTCGGGAGTTCGCCGGCCACAGCGGTGCCGCTGATGCGGCGCTGCTCGGCCCGGTCCGCGCTCCACAGGCGCAGTCGGTCCTCGCCGGTGCTCTGACTCAGGGCGGAGACGAACTGCTGGGGGTCGAAGTCACCACTCGCGACCTTGTCGAACACCGCGCTGGCGGCGGAGGCGAAGAAGGCGTCCTGCACGACCGGGTCCGGGTACCTCGCGTACACGTCGCTCAGTAGGAGCTTGACCGCGTTGTCCGACGTCAAGGTGTCTCCGGTCGGCAGTTTCACCGGGCCGGTGGCCTCGAGGATGTAGCTCAGCGTCACCGGGTCCATCGCCAGCACGCCGTCGACCTGTTCGCCGAACTTCTGCTTCCACATGGCCCGAGCGAGCTTCGCCGAGACGTCGAAACGCGGGGTCAGGGTGACGTCCTGCATGTACTTCCCGGTGATGCTGCCGTACAGACCAGTCGTGTCCGGGGTCAGCGGCAGGATCGGCTGCGCGTACGGACCGAACGAGCCACCGGACGTCTGGTTCTGCAGGTGAATGGCACCGTCATCGGTCTGGAGGAGCGCCACGGCTCCCGGGATCCCGCCACCCGCGCGCAACTCGGCGTTGTTCTGGAACAACAGCAGGTAGTTCCGTTCACCGTCGTTGCCCAGCATCGCCGGCGCGAGCTGCACGACCCGGTTCGCGGTGGTCACCTGCGCAGAAGCGGACGACAACGCGTTCCGTAGCTCGGCAACCGCGGTCGTCACCGGGGACAACGTGTCACTCGTGTCGATCGCGTCCGCATCGCGGTCCGCCCGTGCCAGGGTCGTCGTCGCCTTCGCGACGGCCGGCTGCGCGTCCACGATCGGCTGCAGGTCGACCTTGCCGTTCTTCGGCGCGAACGAGTCGGTTCCGAGACCGCCGATGACGTCGGCGACCGGGGTCACCGCGTTCCGGGCAACATCGTCCACGACGACGGAGACCTGGCGGACTGCACGCAGGTTGGCCCCGAAGAACGGGACGTTCTGCGAGGCCCCCCAGATCGGATCACCCGTCAACGAACGAGCTGCCCCCGCTTCACGCTCCAGGTGCTTCGCGGTCTTCTGCGCGGCGGCGGTGTCGCCACCGGTGAGTTGGGAGCGCAGTGTGTCGACGTCACCGACCGCTCGTTCGAGGTGTCCCTTCGCGAGCGCACCACGCACTCCCACCCAGGCGACGGCGAGGATGAGCAGCAGGACGAGGGCGAGGACGATCCACAAGACGATCCGGGCCCTGGATCCCCGGTGTGCTGCAGTGCGTCCCGACTCGGGCAGGTCGGACATGACGCGATCCTACGGTTCCCCGTGTCCAGCCCACGTCACTGACGCACGGTGTCCACGTGTTCGCGGTACCAGTCGATGGTGCTCCGCAGACCGTCCTCGAGCCCGATCTGCGCCGTCCAGCCGGCGTCGGCGAGCTTCGACACGTCGAGCAGCTTCTGCGGCGTGCCGTCCGGTTTGGTGGTGTCCCAGACCGTCTCGCCTTCGAAGCCGACGATCCTGCCGATCGTCTCGGCGATCTCCTTGATGGTGACGTCGGACCCGGTCCCGACGTTGACCTGGTCCGGACCGTCGTAGTGCTCCATCAGGTGGAAGACCGCCGCCGCCATGTCGTCGACGTGCAGGAACTCCCGACGGGGCGAGCCCGTCCCCCAGTTCTCGACGCGCGCCGCACCCGTTCGTGCCGCTTCGTCGTACCGGCGGATGAGAGCCGGCAGGACGTGCGAACCGGTGGGCGAGAAGTTGTCGCCCGGGCCGTAGAGGTTCGTCGGCATGGCCGAGATCCACGGGCGCCCGAATTGCCGCCGGACGGCCTGCACCTGCAGGATGCCAGCGATCTTGGCGATCGCGTACGCGTCGTTGGTGGGCTCGAGGTGCCCGGTGAGGAGCGCGTCCTCGTGGATCGGCTGTTCGGCCATCTTCGGGTAGATGCACGACGACCCGAGGAAGACGAGCCGCTCGACGCCGTGCTCCACAGCCGCGTCCATCACGTTGACCTGGATCTGCAGGTTCTCGCTCAGGAAGTCGTGCGGGTAGGTGTTGTTCGCCATGATCCCGCCGACCTTGGCTGCCGCCAGCACGACGTGCTTCGGCTGCTGCTCGGCGAAGAAGGCGAACACGGCGCCGCGGTCCTTCAGGTCCAGCTCGGAGGAGCTCCGCCCGACCATGTCGGTGAAGCCCTCCGACTCGAGCTTGCGCCAGACCGCCGAGCCCACCAAACCGCGGTGTCCCGCGACGTAGACGCGGTCCGCCCGGTCGATCGGACCGGGAGTGAAGTCGGTCGTGGTCATCAGGATCCCCAGCTCTCGAGTCGGACGGTGTCGATCCACGGGCTGCCCTCGTGCTCGAGGGCGGCGATGTCCGCGTCCACCATGATCCTCGCCAGTTCGGCGGTGTCGACCGTCGCCTCCCAGCCGAGCTTCTCCTTGGCCTTCGACGCGTCACCGACCAGCGCATCCACCTCGCTCGGTCGCAGGTACCGCTCGTCGAAGCGCACGTGGTCTTCCCAGTTCAGGCCTGCGTGGGAGAACGCGGTCGTCAGGAAGTCCTTGACCGTGAAGTCACCGCCGGTCGCCAGGACGAAGTCGTCCGGCTCGTCGACCTGCAGCATCCGCCACATGCCCTCGACGTACTCGGCGGCGTACCCCCAGTCGCGGACGGAGTCGAGGTTGCCGAGGTACACGTGGTCCTCGAGGCCGGCCTTGATCCGCGCGACCGCACGGGTGATCTTCCGGGTGACGAACGTCTCACCACGTCGCGGCGACTCGTGGTTGAACAGGATGCCGTTCACCGCGAACATGCCGTACGCCTCGCGGTAGTTCCTGGTCACCCAGTAGCTGTAGACCTTCGCTGCACCGTACGGAGAACGCGGCCAGAACGGCGTCTCCTCGTTCTGCGGCGGCGGGGTCGCCCCGAACATCTCGGAGGAGGACGCCTGGTAGAAGCGCGTGTGGATGCCGGAGACCCGGACCGCTTCGAGCATGCGCATCGTGCCCACACCCGTCACGTCACCGGTGTGTTCCGGCTCGTCGAACGACACCCGCACGTGTGATTGCGCCGCGAGGTTGTAGACCTCGTCCGGCTTCAGCTCGCTGAGGAGGCTGACGAGTCGTGCACCGTCGCCGAGGTCCCCGTAGTGCAGGAACAGCTTCGCGCCCGACTCGTGCGGGTCGACGTAGAGGTGGTCGATCCGCGACGTGTTGAACGTCGAGGCGCGACGGATCAGGCCGTGGACCTCGTACCCCTTGCGGAGCAGCAGCTCTGCGAGGTACGAGCCGTCCTGCCCGGTGATGCCGGTGATCAGGGCCTTCTTCTGCAACGTTTCCCTTTTCTCGTCTGCTCTACTTCAGTGGTGCCGGGCGAAGCCGCTCGACGTTCAGTTGCGTCCGGAGACTCGTACTCGGGCCGGAGACGACCTTCCGGATGAAGAACTGCGGGCTGGCAACGATCTCCGGCCAATCATCGATCGTGAACACCCTGACGAGCGTCGGATCGATCAGGTGGAGGTTGGCGTACCGCCAGTTGCCAGGTCCGACGTACGGCTCGAATCCTCCGGCGGGGGTTGCGGTGGAGAACCGCGTGCGCATGATCAACGAGTGGTAGAACTTCTCCTCCGGACAGAAGACCGCCTCGAAGTAGCGCTCGACCTCGGGAGTCACGATCGCTTCCATGGCACGCATGCACGCCGCGGTCACCGCGAAGTGCGTCCCACCGTGTCCGATCTTCATCCCACCAGGAGGCACCGGTGCGTGCCGCAGGCTCAGCGGCCCGTCGAGCACCTTGATCACGCCGTTGCGGACTCTTCGGAGCATCCTGTTCCCAGTCCGTTTGGACAGGAACGACAAGTCCCGATGGTGTCGGCGGTCGACCTGGCGACGGTACTTCTGCTCGCTGCTCGATATCTCGAACGCACGCAGGTACTGCCGCCCGGGATGGGACCGGAGGTGCTTGAGCAACTCATCGACCGGCCGCAGCGGGTAGTCCGACCCGGAGAGCAGCACGAGGTAGTCGTCATCGTCAGCGAACTCGAGTGCCTTCTGCACGAGCGCCCGGATCGCGCGGACTTGCGAGTAGCCGCCCCAGTTGACCTGCACACGGTCATCGAGGAGGACAGCGTTTCCAGTGCGTTCCAGGGCCGCCTCGAAATCTCCGATGTCCACCTTGGCATCCACATGGACGAAGACTCGGTGTGGGCCGAGCGCGTTCACGAGTTCGCCCAAGTGTTCGGCGTCTTGGAACGTGTAGACGAGGAATACCGGTTTCACCGCCGACCTTCCGTCGTGATGTGACGAGCATAGGCGTCTCTGCTGCCGGATAGCAGGCCTGCGACGGTGTAGGTGGTCACGCTTCGCCAGCTCGCTGTCCGAGGATCCCACGACGACGGAGGATCTTGAGCGGTGGCAACGCGCTTCGTGCGACGAGGACCCACGTGACGAGGGCTACCAGGCCGATGATCCCTGCTGGGAGGCTCGCGACCGACGCCCCCCCGGCGGCGAGCGCCAGCAGCGAGCCGTAGAGCACGACCGCGAAGACGACTGGTTGCGCGTAGCCCCTGACGAGTTCGGACAGGCGGACCGCTCCCACCCGCCGGGCTTGTGCGATGTGCACGAAGTGCCGACCGACCGTCGCGCCGATGAGGGCCAGCAGAGCGAACACGTAGTCATGCCGAGTGGCGACCATGACGACTCCGATCGCGCTCACGAGAAACGCCACGGCCTCGGCGGCCCAGATCGCACGGAAGAGCGACGCCGACTCGAGCGCCCCCGCCAAGAGCACCATCAACGGCTGGACAGCTCCGAGCAGCGCGAGGAGCGGGAGTATCTGAGCGGCGAGTCCCCACCCCGGCCCCAGCGCAATGTGCACGAGTTGCGGGCCGACGCCGGCGATCACCGCTCCGAGCGGGAGCGTCAACCAGGCGATGAGGCTGAGCATGTCAAGCCAAGCCGATCGTGCCTCGCTTGTCCCGACCGGGTAACGGCGGAACTCCGGGTAGATCACCTGCAGCAGCGCGTTCTGCAGTTGGGCGAACGGAACGGTGGAGAGGACATCGGCGCGGTTCCAGGCCCCGAGCACCCCCGCACCGATGAAGTGGCTGACACTCCATCGCGGTGCGTTCCCCGAGATGTACTGGAACACCGAGACGGCCACCAGCTTCGTGCTGAAGCGGACGTTGTCAGAGCGGAGCGCCAAGCGTCCCGGAACGAGTCCCCCACGCAGGCGACTCGCGGCCCACGCTAGGGTCCCCCACTGCCCGACGATCGCGGAGACGGCAAGCGACTCCGGGCTGCGGAAGATCAACACGGCGACGAGACCGAGGACCATGCCAGCCACGTTCGCCCCGAACGTCGCGATCGCCATCTCCCGGAACATGCCCTGGCGACGCAGGAGGCCGGTGCTCAAACTGAGGAACGGCATGACGGCTGCGCTCAGCGCGAGCAGACGGACGGCACCGGCGGCCTGAGGGGCGGCCCAGACGGCACTCCACAGTCCTGCTGTGAGCAGGGTGAACACCGCGGCTCCCCCGCCGAGGAGCAGGGCGTACGTGGCCAGGGGGCGCGTCGACGCTCGATCCGCGTTCGGAGCTCGCGCGGCAGTTTGGGACAACCCGCCGGAACCCAGCAAGTTGACGAGGGCTGCGATCGAGAGCGCGACGCTGTAGGCGCCGAAGACCGCAGGGTCAGCGAGCCGAGAGGTCAGAGCCGCGTACCCGAGTTGGACGACGATGGTCAGGAGCTGGAGCCCGTAGACCCACGATGCGCCTGCGACGAGCCGACGGCCGTTCGAGGTCACGAAGGACTTCCGGCGGCGAGCTGCTCCAGCCGCCCGGTGTCGAGTCCACGACTCGCCTGGTAGGCAAGCCACCGACCAGTGTCGGGAACGTGGTGCCACCAAGGGACTCTCGCGACGACCGGAGATCGCGAGACGAGGGCGGCCAGGAACCCGAAGGAGCTCGGCGCGGCCACGACGAGTCGCGCGGCCGCGATCTCGACGAAGTCGCGATCGCGGCCGCCGGTGTCCTTGATGACCACTCCGAGCTGCTCCAAGCCACGGAGATCAGCTGCGTCTCCGGACGTGTAGAGCCTGATGGGCGCGATCCGGAACTGCGGCACGGTCCGGATCTCCGCGATCAGGCGCTCGTAGAAGGCCACGTCGATCCAACGGTCCGGGTGCGTCATCGGACCGATGTCTCCACGCCGCGCATGGATGGCGACGTATTGCGCGTCGGCTTCGGCCTGCAGCAGGTCTGCTCCGAGGTAGCCGGCGAGTACCGCCCGGCGCAGCGGTTCCGCGATCGGGGTCTGATCCCATCGCCGCTGGTCGAGCGCCATCCGCCCGGTCCAGGGCCGCGCAGATCTGGTCGACGCACGGGTCACCGACTGCTGCAGCGCCGGAAGCGACCACGTCTCGTTCTCAAACCCCGTCGCTGCGAGGCGCCGCTCCGTTGTGGGTCCGGCGGGCGGTTCCGAGGTCAGCACCGAGAGGTCGAGGAGTCCCTTCGTGTCCTTCGACACGTCGCCACCGAAGAACGGGACGCCGAGGTCCCGGGCCCACAGGTACCCCGCGATCCAGGTGGACAGCTGATGGCCGAGGTCTGGGTACGGGTCGATCCGCACCCGCAGGCCCGCGAGCGTCTCCGGCGGAAGCCACGTGTCCGATGCCTGCTGTTGTGGCCCGCGCCGGAGGTCACGGGCGTTCTGCTCCCGCTCGAGCCGGAGGGAAGCGCGGAGCGGGAGGGTCCGGAGCGGCGCCAGGGTCATCGGTGCCCGCCCCCGTGCGGTGGCCACACGGACCGCGCGGCCACCGGATCGATCCACTGCGTGCGCCAGTTCACCATGTGCACCATGAGGTCATCCTGACGGAAGTGCTCGGCCGCGAACCGGCGTCCAGCCGTGATGGCAGCGAGCCGCTCGTCGACGGACGTGTTCGCGAGCACACGGTCGATCTCCTCTACGAGCGCCTCCGGACCCGAACCGCGGAGCAGGAACTTCCCGGTCGCGGGCCCGAACACCCCGTCGTAGCCGACGTGTTCGGTCGTTGCGTGGATCGATCCGGCGGCCAGCGAGATCGGCAGGCGATTCGAGAAGTAGGAGTCTTCGTCCGCGAAGTGGTCCCAGTTCGCACTGATCCATCCCGATGTGATGGCGCTGTCCTGCTCCTCGAAGGGCACAGGCCCCTTCGCAGTGGGACCATCCCATCCCCGTCCGAAGACGGCGAGGCGGCCTCCGAAGTGCTCCTGCATGAGCTCGACGAACCGGATGCGATCGCGCCAGTTCGGCAGCCCACGCAGTCGGGGACGGTTCTTGTTCGCCACGATGACCACGTCGTACGGGCGGTCCGTCCGGATCGCGCGATCGAAGTTCTCGGATCGCCCCGGTTCGTACGCAGACGGAACCCAGCGGACGTCGCGGCTCCCGGCTCGTCGGAAGTTGTCCCTGAAGACGCCCTTGCCCACGGTGAAGACGACATCGGCTGCGCGCCCCGCGTTCCGGGCCTCGGGCGGAAGAGGATGCAGGAACCGCGAGTACGGGTCGGCTTCGTGGTAGATGAAGTCCGACACGCACGCTTCTCGGAGCGCCGCGAAGTGATGCCGACGCAGACCAGTGTGGCCAAGGTGCTGCATCAAGAGGATGTCCGGACGGAACTCCCGCACGCGACGGACGAGCTCGTCGCGAGAGCGCTCTGGATCTTCTCCGCTCCGGATGGCGTTCAGGACACTGAACGCCTCGAGGGCTGCGATCGCACCGGTCTTCGCGAGCGCCTGGAGCGGATCGCGGAAGCCGAGCTGCAGGAATCCACCGAACTCGTTCGGGACGTAGAAGACCCGCGGAGCACGCTCAACCATCCTCGGCCTCGCCCCTCGTGGGGCCGCTCAGTCGGATGCCCGCGCGGCGCAGCGCCGCCCAGTGCTCCGCCAAGACCGCTTCATCGAAGCGCTGTCCGATCCTCTTCGCCGGGTTTCCAGCGACGATGGCGTTCGGCGGCACATCTCGGGTCACCACGGAACCGGCCGCGATCACAGCGGTGTCGCCGACGGAAACGCCGGACAGGATGATGGCGCCGAACCCCACCCAGACGTCGCTCCCGATCGTCGTGGGTTGGCTGAGCGAACTGTCATTGCCCACCCACGGGCTCTCGGTGATCGGCACCCCCGCGACGGTCATGTCATGGTCGCGTCGCCCCACGATCGCAGCCCGGTTCGCGATGAGGACGTGGTCTCCGATGGAGCCGTCCACTTCGATCCGGACATCGGAGCCGATGTGGACGTCATCACCGATCGTGAGTGATCTGGGCGCCCAGATCCTGACCCGCTCGCCGAGCGTCGCGGTCTCGCTCCACGTGACCGTCGGCGGCAGCGTTCGAAGCCAGCGACGCCGCCGGATCATTCCCAGAACTCGTCGGATCACGCGCTGGCCCCTCATCGTCGTTCCACCGCAGCGCGGTACACCGCTGCGTACTCGGCGGTGCCTCTGCGCGCCCGGAAGTCGATGGTCGGAGCGCTCACGCTGACAGCGACGCCACGCAACGCATCGAGCCATACAGCCGGGTCCCGGCTCGCAAGGGCCACAACACCTGGCTCACCGGTCGCCCAGCGCAGCCCAGGAACATCCGCCACCACCGCCGGCATCCCGACGACGAGCGCCTCGGCCAGGGCGACGGGCATCCCTTCGTGGCGACTCGGCATGGCGAACACCCTTCCAGCAAGGAGCGCATCCGCCGGATCGGCAACTCCACGGGCGACCAGGAGGCCGTTGCGCTGGAGTCGGTCCAGGATCGCTCGCTCCGCGGGTTCGGCATGCTCCTCGGAACCGATGTGGGCGACGCGCAGATTCCCGAGCAGAGCCGCTTCGAGGGCGACTCCATGGCTCTTGATGCGCGAGCAGTTCCCGACCAGCACGACCGGCCCCGTCGTGTCCGGACCGGCTCCGGAACGGCTCCCGGCGAGTTCGAAGAAGCGGTCCTCCACCCAGTTGAAGATCACCTGCGGATCCCGGCCGAACCGCTTCTCATTGCGCGCGACGTCCGGGCTCGGGACGATCAACGCGCTCAGTGCGCGGTCGCCGATCAGCGCCTGCAGGAGCCGACTCGCGAACCATCGGCCGTGCGCGTCGAACACGTTGTGGATGGTGCGTACGACGGGCACGCGTCGGTCGACCTTGCGAACGGAGAAGACCGTTTGCAAGTACCGCCGTTCCGTGTGGATGTGGATGACATCGGGACGGAATGCCGAGACGACCTGACGCAGGACCCGGCGCCCGGGTGAGGTGTGTGCGGGGTGATCGGTGGTCGTGACGGAGTACCCGGCGCGCCTGATCTCCTCGGCGAACGGGTGGTCGGTCCCCACGCCGAGGACGTGGCCCTGCACGGCCAGGGCAGCGAAGCCGGGGGCCCCGGACACGAGCATCCGCTCCATGCCACTCGGTCTGAGCTCACCGAGCAGGTGCAGTACCCGTAGCCCGTCCACTAACGAATCTCCTGCAACCGGCGGGAAGCGGTCGCCGGAACGGAGACCGGCTCGGCCAGTGCGGGGAAGGCGCGGTCGAGGAAGGCGAGTGCCAGGGGCAGACAGGTCCACCACTGCCACGAGTAGGTCCACCCGTACAGGAGGAAGCACACCAGGATGCACTCGAGGAACACATCGCGTTGCGAACGGAGGCCCGCAACCACCCGGGGCAGGAAGATGACCAACATGGCGCCGAGCCCGACCAGACCTTCCCTGAGGTACACCGTCACGTACCAGTTGTGCGGCGCGAAGACGACCCACCTCCCGACGCCTTCGAACCTCGCATACCCGTGACCGAACGGGGCTCCGAACAGCACGGTCAACGGGCCTTCCTGGACCGATTCGGCGATCAACCCCAGCCAGCTCGTCAGGCGCGCGGAGTACGTCCCCGTGTTCGACGCCGAACCGGCGAACTCGTCGATGACGCTGCTCATCGACGAGTGCGCGGCCACGACGAGGACCCCTCCGACGAGGCACACGCCGACGAGCGCGACCAGCTTGGTCCGGAGGCTCCGGGGCCCACGCGCCAGGAGCAGCAACGCGAGCACGATCGCGGTCGCCCAGACCGTGCGCTGCTGGCTGATGAGCACGAACACGACGAAGAGACCCGAGAGTGTCAGGTAACGGGTCTGCCCTCCCTGATGCCATACGCGCAACGCCAGGATCGCGCAGAGCGTGAGGAGCAGCGCCTGTCCGGAGACCAGCGGACGACCGGTCTGGTTGAGTTCGCCGTTGACCAGGACGAAGTCGGCAGTCCCCCCGAGTCCGTAGCGGATGACGTGGTAGGTGGCCACGACACACAACCCGACGCCTTGTACGACCACGAAGAACTTCTGCGCGTACGCGATCTCGCCGGTTGGCCATGGGCGGGTGACGGCCCAGAGGAGGATCCCGAGGACGTAGAGGAAGGCACGGGATTCGTTCACTGCTGCGCCGAGACCATACTCCTCGATCCCCCGGGCGAGAGCAGCTGCGAGGAGCACGATGACCAGCGCTCCCGCGATGAGCGCAGGGGGCCGGAAACGCCGGAGCGCCGTGCGCGCGTCGAGGACCCCTGCGACCACCAGGGCGACAGCCAGTCCGTCCCCGAGCGTGATGGTCGTTCCCCCGAACGTCCCGATGGTCCCGAAGTTGGGGTATTCCCAGGCGGTGACCGCGTAGAGGGAGACCACCCAGTAGACGATCCGCGGGTGCATCCGGACGAGGCCGACAGCGATGGAAAGGAGGATGACCGCAACGACCAGGAAGAGCAGCGTGGTCAAGGTCTCACCCTCCTCGGTCGCAGGGAGCGCCTGATGGTGCGCATCCACCACAGACCGTACGACGACGCGAAGAAGAACCACCAGGAGCGAGGGCTGTGTCGACGGAGGTACCGGCGGAGGGCGCGTGGATTACCGGCCCCCTTGCGCCCGGTGTACGCACGCCAGGCAGTGACCGCGGAGCTGTGCAAGACGGTCGGGTTCCTGCTGCAGAAGCCGACCACGCCCCCGGCAACGATGATCGGAACACCCTTCGCAACCGCTCGTGATCCGTAGTCGACATCTGCGAACGCATGACTGAAGGCACCGTCGATCGCGCCGACCGTTCGAGCAACGTGCACCGGCATCAGCACCACGTTCCCGTTGAAGGCGTCCACCTTCGCTCCCTCATCGGGAGCAGCCGGTGGTTCGACGAGGTCGAAGGCGAGCGGGTGGACCCCGCTCCTACGCAGGCCGCCGTAGGTCAGCAGACCCGAGACACCATCGACGGTGCTGCCCACGAGGACGCCGGCAGGCAAGGCGGATGCTGCCGCGACCATGTTCCTGAGTCCGGACGGTGTAAGGACGACGTCGTCGTTGAACCACAGCAACCAATCGCCGTCCTGCACGTCATCACGGGAGAGGACCTCATCTTCGGCCGCGGCCATCGAACGTGCCCAGAACGCTGACCCGTCTCCGCGGAGGACCGTGAGGTTCTTGACAGCGGCAGTGGCCTCGGCGACGGTCTCATCGGTCGAGCCGTCGTCGAACAAGGTCACGTCGTAGGACAGGTCCGCTTCCGCAGCCGCGACGTCGAGCGATGACAGGGCGCGACGCGTGGTGGCGGCGCGGTTGTGGCTCGCCACGATCACGTGCAACTCATTCATGGTCATCCTCGATCGCTGCGTTCAATCCATCGCGGAACCGGCGCACCGTGTTCTCGATGGAGTAGTTCTGGGAAGCTTCCCGGCACCGTGCTTGCATCGCGTCGAGTGCGGGCCGATCGTGGAAGAGCCCGACCAGGGCCCGCGCTGCATCGTGGACACCGTCGGTGACGACGCACGTGACTCCCGGCTCAAGGTACTCGAACTCGGGCCCGTGGAGGGACGTCGAGAGCGTCACGATCGGCCGTCCCGCCGCCAGGCTGTCGATGGCAGCGAGACCGACACGACCGGGTATCAGGAGCAGATCGCTCTCCTGCAACAGTGCGGCCTTGTCAGTCCCGGCCACGGAGCCACGGTGGTCGATCCAGGAGAACCGTTCCGCAGCCGCCTCGACGATGCCGCGGAGTTCCCCGTCCCCGCCGATGACGAGGCGGAATCCAGGATCGAGTCCGTGTGCAGCCTCTCCGATGGATATGAGATCCTCGATCCGTTTGCTGGAATCGAGGCCTCCGATGAAGGCAGCCCGCGGTGACACGCCTGCTCGACCTGGTCCCACCGCATCGAGATCCTGGCGGAGTCTTCGGGTATCGATGCTGTTCCAGAGGACGGTTGTCCGCTGACGGTTGATCCCGGCGTCCACAGCCCGGTCCGCTCCTGCCTGCGTGTAGGCGAAGAGCCACGCGGCGCGCCGGAGCAGCAGGCGGCTGTAGCGCCGCTCGAGATGCGAAGGGATCTTGACGACATCAGCGCCGTGTCCCCACAACGCTGTCTTCCGCGCGGTTCGGGGCCAGGCCAGGAGGAACGGGACGTCCGTGTTGCGACGTGCTTGCTCCACCACGATCAGATCGGCGCTCCAGACAGCTCGGGGCAACGCTCGCAGTACCAGTCGTCGGCCGAAAATCGTGAACTCACGCTGCCGGATGGTCCGGAGCCAGGGGCTGCTCTGGACGCCGTCCCGCCGTTCCGCCAACGCACCGGCAGGGTCGCCTGCATAGACCAGCAGCTCGTCGCCGTCGGCCGCCACCGCCGCAGCCAGCTGGGTGAACAGGGGCACCCGGTACGCGGGCACGTACTCCTGCACGATCGCGAAGCGCCGACCCGCCACGTCAGTCACGTCCTTCGAGGAGGTCGGACCAAGCAGCGGCGTACCGAGCGGGAGCGAAACGTTCCTCGGACACTGCCCGAGCACCGGCTCCCAGTCGCGTCCGGAGGTCCGGCGACGTCATGATCGAGCGGCATCGATCGGCCGCAGCCTCCCGATCTCGCGTCTCCACGAGGTAACCGTTGACGTCGTCGTCGATGACATCTCCCAGTCCCCCCACTGCGTAGGCCACGACGGGGACACCCAGCCGGAGCGCTTCCAACACGGTCAGCGGTTGGGCCTCGTACCGGTAGCTGCTCGGGAACACGAGCACGGACGCCGACGCGACGACGGCATCGCGATCAGCGTCGAACAGAGGGCCGGCGAACAAGACGCGAGTTCGGACGTCGGAATCCAAAATGGCCCGCAACTCGTCCTCGTACTCGGTGGTCGGCGCACGGCCCACGACGACCGCACGTGCAGCGGGTACGTCCCGGAGACACCGGTTGGCGATGCGCATGAATTCGTCCGCGCCCTTGCCCGGGATCAGGTTCGAGACGAACACGATCGACGGAGCGGCCGCCGCTGGAACCTCAGGCGGCATCGACTCGGCCACGGTGTTCGGGATGGTGCGGACCGTGCTGCTGAACCGCTGGACGTCCGCACGCATCGAAGTGCCGAGCACGACGACCGATGCGGCTCCCCCGAGCAGCAGCCTCACGCCGCGGCGCTGTGCCGTGCCCGCACCGGCTAGGTCCGCGTACCCAGATGTGTGGACGTAGGCGATGTAGCGACGGCGCAACGCTCGGAGCACGACGCTCATGGCGACGTCGACCCAGAACGACGGTGGCCGGTTCGTGGTGAAGAACACGACGTCAGCGCTCGGGCTGCGGCGAAGGGCCAGCCACAGTCGACCCAGGAGCGAGAACGCGCCGAGTACCTTCCGAAAACTGGCCGTGCCGATCTCGTCGACGGACTTGCTGAAGCGCCGGTCCACGAGTTGGCTCCGTCGTCCGGTCGTGCGCAGCATCTCCAGGAAGGTCCTGGTCATGACCGTCGAACCGTGCACGGGCGGCGGCACCTGGCTGATCACGATCACGTCGACCACGGTGTGCTCAACCACGCAGTCGCCTCCCCACGAGGAACAGGAAGGTGATGTTGCCGAAGACGTACCGTCCCCAGAGACGCCGGGGCTCGCGAGCCAGCCGGTAGAGCCACTCGAGTCCGGTCCGACGCCACAGGAGCGGTGCCTCGACGACCTCGCCGGAAACGAAGTTGAACGCCGCGCCGACGGCGAGAACGACCGCGGGGTGCACCTTCGCGAGGCGGACCGTCTCGTAGTCCTGCTTCGGGGTCCCGATGCCGACCCAGACCACGTTCGCGCCAGCGTCCTTGATCAGGACGTCGATCTCGTCGTGATCCGCCTGCCTCAGGGGCCGGAACGGCGGACTGAATGATCCGACGACCGTCGTGTCGGGGTAGTCGCGTGCCACGGCGAGTCTGAGCCGTTCGAGAGATTCCTCGGTTCCGCCCAGGAGGAAGTGCCGCAGACCGTGCCTCGGATCGGACGCGAGCAACTCGCGGAACGCGTCCGGCCCACGCAGGTGTGCGACGTCAGGCGCTCTGCGACGGGCGATCCAAGCGAGTGGGGTCCCGTCGGCGATGTTCAGTCCCCCCGACTGGAAAAGCGCGAGGTAGCGGGCGTCGGAGGTCAGCGACACCGTGTAAGCGTTGACGAAGTGGACCGGGATTCCGGGGCCCCGCAAACCGGAAGCACACCGACGGAGACCATCGATGACCTCCGGTGCAGGTCGCGCCACCAACGGCACGCCGGCAGTGCGGACCCGGGGAACGGCGAGGATGGCGTCGCGGCGGCTTCGGTTAGACGCATCGTCCGCGCCTAGTCGTCCTCCGGAGCCCATCTAGTACGCACCTCGGCTCGCCGAGATCGCCTTGAGCGTCCGCCACAGCACCACGAGGTCCCCGAGGATCGACCAGTTTTCCACGTAGTACAGGTCCAACCGCACCGAATCCTCCCACGACAGGTCGGACCGACCGCTGACCTGCCACAGACCGGTCATGCCCGGCTTCACCAGGAACCGACGGTGGACGTGCGTGTCGTAGCGCAGGACCTCGCGGGCGAGCGGAGGACGTGGACCGACGAGCGACATGCTGCCGGCGAGGACGTTGAACAGCTGCGGCACCTCGTCGAGGCTGTACCGCCGCATGAATCCACCGACCCGGGTGACGCGTGGGTCGTTCCGCATCTTGAACAGGACGTCGTTCCCCTCCGCCCGGTCCAGGGCGCTGAGCTCCTGCAGGCGATCTTCGGCATCGACGACCATCGATCGGAACTTGATCATCCGGAAGGTACCGCCGTTCAGGCCGACTCGCTCCTGGCGGAAGAAGACCGGACCCGGAGTGGTGGTCTTCACCAGCGCGGTCAGCACGAGCAGCAGCGGCGACAGGACGATGACGAGCAGCGCTGCACCGACCAGGTCGAAGGCACGCTTCGTGTAGAGCTTGCGCCCAGAGTACGTCGGCGTCTCGACGTGGATGAGCGGGAGCCCCTGCACGGGCCGCGTGTGGATGCGCGGACCTCCGATGTCGGTCAGGCTCGGTGCGACGACCAGGTGCTGCCGGCCGGGCTCGAGCGACCAGCTGAGTTCGCGGACCCGCTCCGGCGGCAGGTCGTCGGAGCTCGTGATCACGACGGTGTCGGCACCGGTCTCGCGCAGTGCCGAGCCGACGTCATTGAACCCGCCGTGGCTCCGGATCGTCGAGCCCGACAACGGCCCGCGTTGGTTGGTCGACACGACGGCACCCACCACGCGGTACCCGGCTTCGGGTGAACGAGCGAGTTCTCGGCCGATGTGCAGCACACTCGCCGGTGACCCGACCAGCAGCACCGTCGCCGAGAACCCACCCTGCTGACGCTGGGCGACCAACCACTGCCGCCACATCCACCGGGACAACAGCAGCACCAGGATCCCGATCGGGAAGGCGATGAGCACGTACCCGCGGGCGAGATCGACGTGCAGCAGGAACGCCGCGATCGCGAGCAGTCCGAACACCCGCACGCTGGAGTCCGCGACCAGGCGGTACTCCGTGCTCCCGACGCCGATGACTCGCGCACCGCGGGTGTCGTACAGGGCGAGCGCGCTCATCCACACCACGATCACGACGATCGAGATGGCCGAGTAGCTGAGCCGGAGGTCCGCGGTGTTGGTGGCGAGGTTCGACTCGATCCCCAGCCAGGCGATCTGCACGCCGAAGACCACCCAGATCAGCGCCAGCAGATCCGTGATGAGCACCCGGCGCGAGTACGAGCGGCTCCACTCGTCACCGGCCCCGACCACGCTCGGTGCGCGGAGCGCGTCCGCCGTCATGGTCGCATCACCACGACGCACCGCCGTCACTCGAGACCCTGACCGTCTCGCCGTCCCACAGCCACACGTCCTGTCCGGCGCGGTCGATCGTGACGGTGCCGTCGGAGTCGGCACCCTCGGCGCAGCCCACCGGCGAAACCGCGGTGCTGGGGGTCACGTCCGCCGCGGGCATGGTCACGAGTTGCACGCCGGAGCAGGACGCCACGTCCACGCGGGCCAGGGTGTACTCGCCACCGTCGACCGCGATCGAGCGCACGCCGCCCATCGGTACGTCCACCCAGGCGTCCGTGCCGGCCCGCCACTCGAGCTGTCCGTCGCAGATCACGACCGACGTCCGCTCCCCCTGGAACGCCTCGATCGGGTCCGCGCACGGGGCCTGGATCGTCCCGCTCGCGAGCACCACACCGTCGGTGCTGATCCCGGCGCCTGCGGCGCCGGGTGTCCCAGCGTTCCACGTCACGCCCGCATCGGTGCTGGTCCGCGCCGTCGTGGTGCAGTCATCACCGACGCCCGCCAGGATCGAGAGCTCCGCACTGGAGGCCCGGATCGCCATGAGCGATCCGACATCCGTCCCGAGTCCCACCGGGACCCACGTCGACCCGCCGTCCACGGTGTGTTCCAGCACCGGCCGGGGGCCGCCGCACGACCCGCCGGACGCACGCCATGCCTCCCGGTCGTCCACGGCTGCCAACAGACGCCGCCCCCGCTGAGCGGTGGCTGCGGAGTCTGCGTCAGAAGACGCGCTCGCGCGCGGCGTCTCGGTCGTGTCGGGTGTGCTCGTGAACGTGGGGATCGGGCCCGCTGGCCCGTTCTGCTCCGGCGCGGTGCGCCCCAGGGCGAGGGAGACGAGCACGACGTCGATCGCGACCAGCACCACCACGACTGCCGCCACCACGATGAGTGTGGTTCGGGGCAGCGCGCGGCCGAGGCTTCGGGTCCCCCGGCGGGTCTTCATGGTCGCGGCTCCGTTCAGCGTCCGGCGCGACGGAGCACGCCGAGCTTCTTGCCGGGTTGCTTCGGCGGCGTCACCGATGCGGTGGCGCCGTCGTCCTGGCCGTAGCCGTAGCCGTACCCGTACCGGCCGTACCCGTAGGCGCCGGGACCCTTGACGGGCATCTTGGTGATGACGAAGCCGGAGATCGGGGCGCCGACGTTCTCGAGCGATGCGATGGCTGCCGCCAGTTGCCCCTTGTGGGTGTGGCCCGAGGCGACCGCGATGATCGCGCCCGATGCCTTCTTCGCCAGGATCGCCGCGTCGGTCACCGGGAGCAGCGGCGGCGCGTCGAACAGCACGTAGTCGAACTGCTGCTCGAGGCGTTCGATCAGGTCCTGCATGGCGCGCGAGCCGAGGAGTTCCGACGGGTTCGGCGGGATCGGTCCGGCGGGCAGGACCACGAGCTTGCCGCGCCCCCACGGGTGTGCGACGTCCTCGAGGTCGGCACGACCGATGAGCACGTCGGTGAGGCCGGCGTTGCCCTCGACGTCCATGTACTCGGCGACGCGGGGGCGGCGCAGATCGGCGTCGATCAGGATGACCCGGAAGCCGGCGCTGTCCAGGGCGATCGCGAGGTTCGCCACGGTCGTGCTCTTGCCTTCGGACTGCATCGACGACGTCATGACGAAGGTCCGAGCGCCCGTGCCGATGTCGAGGAACTGGAGGTTCGTGCGGAGCGTCCGGAAGGACTCGGCACGGGGGCTGCGGGGGTCGACCTGCACGATGAGCGGACGCTCGGCGGCCTTGGCGTCGTAGGCGATCCCGCCGATGACCGGCTTGTCGCTGATCTTCTCGACGTCGAGCTCGGTGCGGACACGGTTGTCCAGGGTCTCGCGCAGCACGGCGATCCCGATGCCGAGTGCGAGCCCGACGAGCAGGCCGAGTGCGACGTTGACGGGCACGTTCGGACTGACCGGGGTGCTCGGGACGTCCGCCTGCTTGACGCGGGTGAGCTTGACCGTGCTCTTGCCGCTCGCGTCGGTGGCCTCGATGTCCTGAACGACGTTGGTCAGGCTCTGCGAGGTCGCGTTCGCGATGTTCGCGGCCTGCACCGGATCGGTGCCCTCCACCGAGATGGAGATGAGGGTGGTGCTCGTCGGCGCCGTCGCCGACACCATGGTCGCGAGCTGGTCGGCGTTCATGTCGAGCTTGAGCGACGAGATGACCGGCAACAGGACGATGGGCGTCGACACCAGGTTCGAGTACGTCAGCACGCGCTGCTGGGTGAACGTGTTGCCCTGCGCCAGGTCGCTCGCGCTGCCGGACGTCTCCGTGGAGACGAAGACCTGCGCAGATGCTGCGTAGAC